>NZ_CP118614.1:6194269-6813696 GCF_028993595.1 Nocardiopsis camelliae | reverse complement strand
GACGACCTGCCATGGGTGCTTGTCCCTTCGGTACGGGTCTGTGCGGTGCGGAGTGGGGGGCGGAAGGGGACGTGGTGGCCAGGGCGAAGCCCGTGGCGCGTCGGTCGGACGGGGCGCTCGCGGGGGCCTGGGGCCACGGGGAGCGACTTCCCATTGTCCTCCTCCCACGGCGGTGCCGGGTCGGGCCAGGGTGCGAAATCGGCTTGTTTGGGTGGTTATGTGCCTGTGGATAACTTCACTGCCCCCTGAGCTGCGCCTCTGTGGACACAAGCCCGGTATCCACAGCCCCAGGACGTTGTCCACAGGTTTTCCACAGGCTTGTCCACAGGATGGCAGATCTCCGCGCACAGCGCAGAGTTATCCACAATGTGCAGATCAGAAGGTGTGCAAGAAGACTGCTCCCGGCGTCGGGGGAGCGTCGGCTGACGCGAGGGGCACGTTATCCACAGACTGAGGTTATCCACAGACGCCGGGGGGTGTGGAAGTCTCACACGCCTGTGGACAAGGAGTCGTCCACAGGACGGGGGAGGCAAGCGGGCGCGGGCTCCGCGCCGACCGCCCGCGAAGGAGGGCGGGGCCGGTGACCGGAGTCCGGGGGGACGCGGGGGAGGGGGGCCCGGTCTGACGCGCGGAACCGCCGTCCACAGGCCCGATTTGACCCCGGCCGGACCAGGTCGTATCTTCTTTATGCTTATGCCGATGATCTGCCTGCGCCCGTGTCCGCACGGAGGCGCGGCCACGGCTCATGCACCCGTAGGCCCCGCATATCCTGGGGGTCTGTCGTAGTACTTATCCTGACACGCCCCTGGAGCCAGTAGTGAGCAAGCGTACGTACCAGCCGAACAACCGGCGTCGCGCGAAGGTCCACGGCTTCCGGCTGCGCATGCGTACGCGCGCCGGTCGCGCCATCATCGCCTCGCGCCGTCGTAAGGGGCGCGCGGCGCTGACCGTGAGCCACTAGGCCACGCCCAGCACCAAGCCCTTCGGGACCGTCCGGCCTTCTCGCCGGCCGGTCCCTTTGTCGTGGGAGAAGTACCGAAGCACGAAGGAAGCCGATGCTCTCGCCGAGGAACCGGATGCGCCACAGCGCCGAGTTCGGCTCCGTCATGCGCTCGGGACGGCGTGCGTCCAGGGACTGCCTGGGCACCGTCTACCTCCCCCCGCCCTCCGGCGTCGCGGACGCCGACCCCCCGCGGGTCGGATTCGTGGTCAGCAAGGCTGTCGGGGGAGCGGTGGTGCGCAAGCGCGTACAGCGCAGACTGCGTCACCTGATGCGGTCTCGGTTGGCTGTTCTGCCAAACGGTAGCCTGCTTGTAGTGCGCGCCCGACCCGCCGCCGCCACCGCGCGGCACGAGGACCTGGCCGCCCAACTCGACAGCGCGATCGCCGCGGCGATGCGCCCCCGCGGGACGTCGTCGCGCCGCCGGTCCGGCCGTGGCCGACCTCGGCCCCCGGCGGCCGATCCCGTGGTGCGTGAGACAGCAGGGAACCGACGCCCGGACGAGGGCGGAGAGCGGTGGGGCCGATGACCGAGCACAGACCGACGGTGTTCGCGCGCGTGTTGATCCTGCCCATCCGGGGTTACCAGCGCTTCATCAGCCCGCTCTTCCCCCCGGTCTGCCGTTTCTACCCCTCGTGCAGCGCGTACGCCGTCGAGGCGCTGCGCGTGCACGGAGCCCTGTACGGGTTGTGGCTGGGAACCCGGCGTATCGCCCGTTGCCACCCCTTCAACCCGGGGGGGCTTGATCCGGTTCCGCCGCCCAGGGGGCGCCGGAACGGGGAGTCCGAGGAGTCTGCGGGCGGAGCCGGCCACACCGGAACCCCTCCCGGGGACCAGTAGCTGAAGCGAATCACATAGGAGTTGGCCGGTGCTGGACTGGCTTTACAACATCGTCGGCTGGATCTTGGTCCAGATCCACTCGGGTCTGACCTACATCGGCCTCGACACGGACAGCGGCTGGGCCTGGGGCCTGTCGATCGTCCTGCTCACCGTGCTCATGCGGCTCCTGCTGGTGCCGCTGTTCGTCAAGCAGATGAACACGCAGCGCAAGATGCAGGACATCCAGCCCAAGATCATGAAGCTCCGCGAGCGCTACAAGCATGACAAGGAGCGCTTGCAGCGGGAGTCCATGAAGCTCTACCAGGAGAGCGGCACCAACCCGATCATGGGTTGTCTGCCGCTCCTCCTGCAGATGCCGGTCTTCTTCGCGCTCTTCAGCGTTCTGCGCAGCGTCGCCGAGGGCAACGCCCAGTACAACTTCACCCCGGAGCTGGTGGAGAGCGCGCGTGCGGCGCTCATCTTCGAGGCGCCCGTCGCGGCCCAGTTCAACAGCTCCCCCGAGGAGCTCCTCGCGCTCGGCGCGTCCGACCCGATCATGGCCAAGGTCATCATCGCGATCGCCTGCGTGATCATGGGTACGACGACGTTCCTCACCATGCGCCAGAGCATGAAGCGCAGCGTCTCGCAGATGCCAGACAACCCCATGATGCAGACCCAGAAGATCATGATGTACATGGCGCCCTTGTTCGGGCTCTTCGGTCTCATGATGCCCGTGGGTGTGCTGGTCTACTGGGTGACCTCCAACGTCTGGACCATGGGGCAGCAGCACTTCCTCTACAGCAGGCAGCCGATGCCCGGCCAGGAGCAGGCCAAGGCCGGGAGCGCCGCCTCCGCCAACGGTTCCGCCAAGGGCATGCTCAGCCGAAAGAAGGCGGCGGAATCCGCTCCTGAGCCGAAGGAACAGCCTAAGATCGATCGCAAGCAGCCGAAGAAGCAGTCGCGTTCCAAGCGGTCCGGTGGAGGCCCGCGCTAGGTTCTGCGGCTCCCGGCCGAGAAGGCGTTCGAGTGCGCAGGCGACACTGCCCCTGAGGCGTACGGCGGCCAGGGCGTGAGGGATGAGGAGACGGGATCGCTGTGGCAAGTAGCGAGGAAGAGAGCGGTGGCGTAGCGGTGGCTGAGGCGCCTGAGGCCGGAATCGATGTCGAGGCCCTGGAGAACGAGGGCGACATCGCCGCGGACTACATCGAGGGACTCCTCGACATCGCGGACTTCGACGGTGACATCGACATGGACGTCGAGGGCGACCGCGCGATGGTCTCCGTCGTCGGCGCCACCCTCGACGAGTTGATCGGGGAGAAGGGCGAGGTCCTGGAGGCCCTCCAGGAGCTCACCCGGCTGGCGGTGCACCGGGCCACCGGTGAGCGCAGCCGCCTGATGCTGGACATCGGCGGGTACCGCGAGGACCGCCGCAAGGTGCTCTTCCAGGTCGGGACCGACGCCGCCAACAAGGCCAAGGAGACCGGCCAGACCCAGCCTCTGGAGCCGATGACCCCGTTCGAGCGCAAGGTCGTGCACGACGCGGTCGCCGCCGCCGGTCTGCACAGCGAGTCGGAGGGCGAGGAGCCCAACCGCTACGTGGTGGTGCAGCCCGCCTCCTAGGCGCGGACGCCCCGGAGGGGGTGGCGATGTTTCACGTGAAACATCGCCACCCCCTCCGTTTGTGCCCGGCCCCCGCCGGGCGTGCCCCCGCCGTGTCGGCATGTGGCTCTGTCGACTTCCCGCTATGTGTGGCCGGGCCGCGCGGGGGGAAGGCAGAAGCGGGGGCCGTGGATGTTTCACGTGAAACCGCGGTGTCCTCCCGCGCGTAGGATTCAGGGTGGACCCCTTTTCTCCGCGCCGCTGCGCGTCCCCCCTCGCCCACCGGCTCCGCCGTGTGTGCGGACGCCGTGGCGAACCGACATGGAAGTGATGATGGACGAGTTCACAGGTGGTGACCGATGACCTCGGGCACTGAGGAGCCCGGTGCCGCGCTCCCCGCTCCCCCGGCGGAGGCGGAGGCGGTCTTCGGCACCTCCCTGCCGACGGCGCGGCGCTACGCCGAACTGCTCGCCGACGACGGGGTGCGCCGGGGACTGATCGGTCCGCGCGAGGTCCCCCGCCTGTGGGAGCGGCACCTCATCAACTGCGCCGTCGTGGAGGAGCTGCTTCCCGAGGGCGCGGAGGTGGTGGACATCGGCTCGGGCGCCGGACTGCCCGGGCTGGTGCTCGGTCTGCTGCGCCCCGACGTCCGCATGGTGCTGCTGGAGCCGCTGCTGCGCCGGACGGTCTTCCTCAACGAGGCCGTGGAGATTCTGGAGTTGCCCAACGTCGAGGTGCGGCGCGGCCGTGCCGAGGGGGCGCACGGCGAGGTCTACACCGACTTCGTCACCGCCCGCGCGGTCGCTCCCCTCAGCCGACTCGCCGGGTGGTCCCTGCCCCTTCTGCGTGAGGGCGGCAGCCTGCTGGCGCTCAAGGGGGAGCAGGCGGAGGCCGAACTGGCCGCCGCGGAGAAAGACGTTTCGAAACTGCGGCCCAGCGTTAGCGATGTGATCAGGGTGGGGCGGGGTAAAGTCGATCCCGCTACCACGGTCGTTCGCGTCACGGTGACCGGTGGTCCGCCGGCGCCGAAGGCGCGCGGCGGCAAGAAGAAGCGCGGACGGAAGAGGTGAACTCCTTCGTGAACCCATCCGACAACCCCGGTGTTTCACGTGAAACATCCTCCTACGGAGACCTGCTCGATGTTTCACGTGAAACACCGTCCGGGGTTCCCGACACTCCGCTCGCCCGTGCGGCCCATGAGGCCAGGGCGGTTCGCGGGCCCGACGACATCTGGCCCCGGCCCAAGGACTGCCGGGTGATCAGTGTGGCCAACCAGAAGGGCGGCGTCGGCAAGACCACCACGACGGTCAACATCGCGGCCGCCCTCGCGATGCACGGACAGCGCGTCCTCGTGGTCGACCTCGACCCCCAGGGCAACGCGTCCACCGCCCTCAGCATGGAGCGCGACAACCAGACCCGGTCCATCTACCACTGCCTGGTGGAGGACGAGGAGATCCGCAAGCTCGCCCAGCCGGTCCCGGACATCCCCAACCTCTGGTGCGCCCCGGCGACCATCGACCTGGCGGGCGCCGAGATCGAACTGGTCTCGCTCGTCGCGCGCGAGGCCCGGCTCAAGCGGGCCTTCGCCGCCTACGACACCTCGGACCTGGACTACATCCTCATCGACTGCCCGCCCTCGCTCGGCCTGCTGACGGTCAACGCGATGGTGGCGTGCGACGAGGTCATGATCCCGATCCAGTGCGAGTACTACGCCCTGGAGGGTCTGGGGCAGCTGCTGCGCAACGTGGAGCTCGTCCAGTCCCACCTGAACCCGGGGCTGGCGGTCAGCACCATCCTGCTGACGATGTACGACGGCCGGACCAGGCTCTCCCAGCAGGTGGCCGACGAGGTGCGCTCGCACTTCGGGGACACCGTCCTGGAGACACTGATCCCCCGGAGCGTCCGGGTGTCCGAGGCGCCCAGTTACGGCCAGTCGGTGATGACGTACGACCCGGCTTCCACCGGTGCGGTGGCCTACCTGGAAGCCGCCCGGGAGATCGCCCACAGGGCCAAGGTCTGACAAGCGGAAGAGGAGTGTGGAGGTGCCGGTGAGCCAGCAGCGGCGCGGACTGGGCAAGGGACTGGGGGCGCTCATCCCACAGGGGCCCGCGGCCCCCGCCCCCGCCCCAGTCACCGTCTCCGAGGAGGAGACCCAGCCCGTCGAGCCACGGGTGGAAGCCCTGCCCGACGGGACGTACCTGGAGGAGGTCGAGCTCAGCTCGATCATCCCCAACCCCCGGCAGCCGCGGAAGTACTTCGACGACCAGGCCCTGGAGGAGCTGCGGGACTCGATCAGCGAGGTCGGCCTGCTCCAGCCCATCGTCGTGCGCAAGCTGGAGGGTGAGGGCGGCCCCCGGTACGAGCTCATCATGGGCGAGCGCCGGATGCGGGCCAGCAAGGAGGCGGGTCTCACCCGCGTCCCCGCCATCGTCCGCAGCACCGACGACGACGAGCTGCTGCGCGACGCGCTCCTGGAGAACCTGCACCGGCAGGAGCTCACCCCCCTGGAGGAGGCGGCCGCCTACAAGCAGCTGCTGGACGACTTCGGCGCCACCCACGGGGAACTGGCCCAGCGGATCGGCCGGTCCCGTTCGCACATCACCAACACCCTGCGGCTGCTCACCCTCCCGCCCAAGGTGCAGACGCGCGTGGCCGCGGGTGTGCTCAGCGCCGGGCACGCGCGGACGCTGCTGAAGGTCGAGGACCCCGACCTCCAGGACCGCCTCGCCGCCCGGGTGGTGGAGGAGGGCATCTCGGTCCGCTCCCTGGAGGAGATGGTGGCCCTGCGGGAGGAGCCCGAGGAGGAGAAGGTCCGCCGCGCCCCCACGCGGACCGACAACCCTCCCCAGGTCGAGGAGTGGGCCTCCCGCCTCTCCGACCGGCTGGACACCACGGTGAAGGTCAACATGGGCAAGCGCAAGGGCAGGATCGTCGTGGAGTTCGCGACGCACGAGGACCTGGAGCGCATCATCAGCCAGATGGGCTAGGCAGTGTTTTTTTGGACCTTCGCTCCGCTTCGGCCCGCCCGTCGCCCGCCACCACCCTCAACGGACGCTGCGCGCAGTCCTTCTTGTGTTCGGGCGCCCGGAGAACGGGAATCGGGTTGAAGCAGGTACAGCGGTGGCGGAGGCGGGTTCGCTCGTGCCCACCCGTCGCCCACCACCACCCTCAACCGACGCCTACGGCGCAGTTCCCCCACGGGAACCCGCCTCCGCCACCTCCAGAACCCCGTGGGCGCCCGAACCAACGGCGGTGTTTCACGTGAAACACCGCCGCCGGAGGCCCCGGTACGGCGAAGGCCCCCGAGATCGCAGGGATCTCGGGGGCCTTCGCCGTGCGGGCTCGCGGAGGAGTCGCGGGCGCGGCGGGCTCCGGGTCACAGGAACTCCGCGAGCTCCTTCTCCAGGAGGCGCTTGGGCTTGGCGCCGATGATCTGCTTGACGACCTCGCCGTCCTTGTAGAGGTTCATCGTCGGCAGGGACAGCACGTTGTAGGAGCGCGGCGTCTCCGGGTTCTGGTCGGTGTTGATCTTGACGACCTCGATCTTGTCGCCGTACTCCTCGGCCAGCTTGTCCAGGACCGGGGCCATCTGCTTGCACGGGCCGCACCAGTCGGCCCAGAAGTCCACCAGGACGGGCTTGTCGCTGGAGAGGACCTCCTCCTTGAAGGTGGCGTCGGTGACCTGCTTGACAGCGGACATGGTTCTCCTTGTTCGGCGTATCCGGGGCAGGGGGCGAGGGGGGAGTCGGTGGCGGGGGCCCGGGGACGGGCCCCGGGCGAGGACCGTTCCTAGTTGCCGCGCGCGGCGAGGTAGCGCTCGGCGTCCAGGGCGGCGGAGCAGCCGGTTCCCGCGGCGGTGATCGCCTGCCGGTACTGGTGGTCGACGACGTCGCCCGCGGCGAAGACGCCCTCCAGGTTGGTCCGCGTGGACGGGAAGTCCACCTTGACGTAGCCCTCCTCGTCGAGCTCGATCTGCTTGTCGAACAGCTCCACGCGCGGGTCGTGGCCGATCGCGACGAACAGGCCGGTGACGTCCAGGGTGCTGGTCTCGCCGGTCTGGGTGTCGAGCACCTTGAGGCCGGAGACGCGCTCCTCGCCCAGGACCTCGGTGACCGCCGAGTTCCAGAGGAAGGTGATCTTCTCGTTGGCGTGCGCGCGCTCGGCCATGATGCGGCTGGCGCGCAGCTGGTCGCGGCGGTGGATGACGGTCACCGACCTCGCGAACCGGGTGAGGAACAGGGCCTCCTCCATGGCGGTGTCGCCGCCGCCGACCACCGCGATGTCCTGGTCGCGGAAGAAGAAGCCGTCGCAGGTGGCGCACCAGGAGGTGCCGCGCCCGGACAGCTCCTTCTCGCCCGGGACGCCCAGCTCGCGGTAGCCGGAGCCGGTGGCGAGGATGACCGTGTGGGCGAGGAAGGTCTCACCGCCCGCGACGACCTCCTTGACCGGCTTGCTCAGGTCGACCTCGGTGACGTCCTCCGGCACCAGCTCGGCGCCGAACCGCTCCGCCTGCTTGCGCATGTGGTCCATGAGGTCGGGGCCCATGACGCCGTCGGGGAAACCGGGGAAGTTCTCGACCTCGGTGGTGTTCATCAGCGCGCCGCCGGCGGTGATGGAACCCTCGAACACCAGGGGTCGCAGCTCGGCACGGGCGGCGTACACGGCGGCCGTGTACCCCGCCGGTCCGGAACCGATGATGATGACATTGCGGACGTCACTCACGCTCGTTGGCCCTTCACACAGTCGCTGCCCTGGCCACGCCGTGTGACCTCAGGGGAAGTTGGTTAGCACAACCGATGGTAGGCGCAGGGCATTCCCTTCGGGACATCGCCCCAGGTTACGGGGGTGGGGTATGCGCCCGAGGCGGCCCCGTACGTCTTCCCGGGCCCTCCCCGGGAGAGTCCGTCAGCGGCCGGACGGCTTCCGCGCGGCGGCCGGGGGCCCCGGGCGAGGGACCTGCGGAGAGGCGAGGGACGATCCCGGGAGACCGCGCGGACCCGAGGGCGGCCCGGAAGCCCCCAGGGGCGCCGCTGGCGGCCGTGCGGGGCGAACCGCACCCCGAGGGTGATCGCGCCCGCCGCGAGCCCCCACAGGGCGTTCAGGGCCGGGACGGCGGCCACCCGGAGGACGGCGGCGAGGACGGTCGGCGCCGGACGCGGCAGGGGCGGCCGGTCCCGCGCCGCCACGGGGCCGGGTCCGTAGAATCGCCGCATGCCCACTGACCGCCGGGGCGTCGTGGTCGACGCGCTCTTCGGGTCCGCCGTCTTCGCCGTGGTGGCGATCGCGGTCGCCTCCGACGTCGGCGACGCGGGGAACCTGCCGCTCGGGTACGGGCTGGCCGCGGTCCTCGGTTCGCTCATGCTCGTCCGGCGCCGCTGGCCGATCGCGGTCCTGGCGGCCACCTCGGTCCTGGTCGTCGCCAACTACGTGCTCCAGCTCCCCGTCATCGGCCTGGCCGTCCCGGTGGCCGCCGCGCTGTACTCGGCCGCGGAGGCGGGCCGCACCCCGTGGTCGGCGGGCACGGCAGCCGCACTGGTCCTGGTCTCCACGTTCACCCGGCTGCGGGAGGGGCAGGACCCCGCCTACCTCCTGGGGTACGAGCTGCCCGCCACGGTGGCCGTCATGGGCGCGGCCACGGCCCTGGGCCACGTGCAGTGGCAGCGGCGCCGGGCCGAGCGGCAGCGCGTGCGGATCGAGGCCCTCGACAGGCAGGCGCGCGAGTCCGAGGCGGCCGAGCGACTGGCGCTCGAACGCACCCGTATCGCCCGCGACCTGCACGACGCGGTGGGGCACCACCTCTCCGTGGTGTCCCTGCACGCGGCGGTGGCCGCGGAGGCCCTGGGCGACGACCCGGCGGACGTGCCCGTCGCGCGCGCCGAGCTGGACCACGTGGCGCGGGCCTCGCGGGCGGGCCTGAGCGAGCTGCGCGCCACCGTGCGCGCGCTGCGCGAGGCCGACCCCGGCGGCGACCGGGTCTCCTCCCTCGCGCACCTGGACGAACTCGTGGCCACGGTGCGCGCGGCCGGGGTGGACGTGGAGGTGGCCGGGGCACCCGCTCCCGGCGAGCTGTCCGGGATGGTGGACGCGACCGCCTACCGGGTCGTCCAGGAGGCGCTGACGAACACGCTGCGCCACGCGCGCGCCCCACGGGCGCGGGTGGCCTTCTCCAGGAGGGACGGGATGCTCGACGTGACGGTGACCGACGAGGGGACGGCCGTACCGGCCGCGTCCCCCGGGGGCAGCGGGCTGGCGGGGATGCGCGAACGGGTGCGCCTGGTCGGCGGAACGGTGGAGGCCGCGCCCCGGCCCCGCGGGGGGTTCGGGGTGCGTGCGCTGCTGCCGCTCGGGGACGAGCGGTGATCCGGGTCCTGCTCGTGGACGACCAGCCCCTCGTCCGCGCGGGGGTCCGCGCGCTGCTGGAGCGCGACGAGGGGATCGGGGTCGTGGCCGAGTCCGAGAACGGCCGCGAGGCGCTCGCGGACATCGACCGCCACCGCCCCGACGTGGTCCTGCTCGACCTCCAGATGCCCGCGATGGACGGCCTGACGGTGCTCCGCGAGCTGGAGCGCCGCGGCGGCGGCCCCGCGTCCGGGGACGGCAGGTCCACAGATCCGCATGTCGACACGTCGACGGCCCGCGGGGCCCGGGTGGTCGTGCTCACCACGTTCGGGGAGGACGACAACGTGTTCACCGCGCTGCGGCTGGGCGCCTCCGGCTTCCTGCTCAAGGACGCCGGTCCGCGGCAGCTGCGGGACGCGGTCCGCACCGTGGCGGCGGGGGACGCGCTGCTCTCGCCGGGGGTCACCCGCAGGGTGATCGAGCGCCTCGCCGACAGCGCGGTCGCGCCGGGGAGCGCCTCCCGGCTGGACGTGCTCACCGACCGGGAGCGCGACGTGCTCGCCCTGGTCGGACGCGGCATGTCGAACCAGGAGATCGGCGCCGCGCTCCACCTGAGCCCGGCGACCGCGCGCACCCACGTGGGACGCCTCCTGGCCAAGCTCGCGGTCCGCGACCGGGTCGGCCTGGTGGTGGTCGCCTACGAGACGGGCCTGGTCCGCCCCGGCCGGTGACCGGACGCCCGCGTGCGGCGGACCGGGCTCCGTTCCCGCTCCGGCGACATGTCGACACAGCGCCAAAAGGACACGGCGCCAAAAGGACAAGGGGTCACGAGGACACGGGCCCGGAGCGGTCAGGGGGCCTGGACGGTCTCCTGGGCGAGGACGTTCTGGCCGGGGTCGCCGCCCCGGGCGCAGGCCGGATCGACCACGTACACCTCGAACCGCTCGCCCCGGGGGGAGAACAGCACCCACGCGGGGGAGTCCCCGCCGCCGTAGTGGGCGTCGTCGACCAGGGTGAAGTGCCCGCCGAACTCATCGCTGAGAAGCACCACGCACTCCTGGAGGCCGGGGGGAGCCGCCTCGACGGCCAGGGGGCCGGTCTCCGCGCCCCCGCCGGGTTCGCCTCCGCCCCCGGCGCCGGGCCCGCCCACGGGGGACAGGTCGAGTGTCCGGGCGGCCTGCTCGGTCAGGGCCGCCTCGGTGTAGACGGTCTCGCTCCGCACCACCTGCGGTGTGTAGGACTGCGCCGTGTCCGGGGCGTTCTCCTGGCCGTTCTCCGCCAGCGGGGCCGCGACGCCGGTCTCGCCGTCCCGGCCGCCCGGGGTGAGCACGCCGTTGAACAGGGCCGCGCCGCCGCCCCCCACGACGACCGCCGCGGCGGCGGCCAGCATCATCAGCCGGGCCCTGCTCAGGCTCCGACCGGTCCGGGGCCGGCGCGGGAGGGGGGTCACCGTGGCGCCGTCGGACGCCGGGCCGCCCCCGGTCGGCGGCGGTGCGGCGCCCTCCGCGGCGACCGCGTCGACGGGCAGCACCGCCGCGCGCTCGCGCACCGCCTCCGCGACGCGCTGGTCGAGGAGGTCGGCCACGTCCCGGGGCAGGGCGGGAACCGGTGCGGCGGCCAGCGCCTCGGACACCCCGGCGAGTTCTCCCAGGGTCGTCGCGCAGGTCGCGCAGGTGTCTATGTGGGCTGCGACGGTGCGTTCCTCGTCGGGCTCCAGGAGCTCCTCGGCGAAGAAGGCGAGTGCCTCCACGTCTGGATGGGACGTCACGATGGGTTGGCACCTCCTCTCCCAGTTGTGACGTCTCCGGCCTGTCGAGGGTTCCTCAGATGGGCCAGCGACGGGAGAAGTCTGGCGCGACCTCGCGCACACCTGCTCTTGACGGTCCCCGACGCCACGTCGAGGATCTGCGCGGCCTCCTCCACCCGGTAGCCGAGCATGTCCACGAGGGTCAGCGCCATGCGCTGGTCCAGCGGGAGCAGGTCCAGCGCGGCGTTGACGTCCAGGCGCGTCTCGGTCTGCGAGGCGTGGTCCGGCCCCCCTCCCGAGCGGCCGAGCCTCTCGTTGGACATCACGTCCAAGGTCTCGTCCTCGGTCGGGGTGGCCGGGCGCACCTTGCGGCGGCGCAGCCGGTCGTGGCAGGCGTTCACCACGATCCGGTGCAGCCACGTGCTCACCTGCGCCTCGCCGCGGAAGCGGTCGGCGGCGCGGAACGCGGACAGGAACGCGTCCTGGAGTGCGTCGGAGGCCTCCTCGCGGTCGCCCATCATGCGCACGGCGACAGCCCAAAGGCGCTCGCGGTGCCGACGGACCAGGACCGCGAAGGCCTGGTCGTCGCCCTGAGCGTGCCTCGTCAACAGCTCCCGGTCAGGAAGCTCCTGGAGCGCGTCCATCAGTACCCGATCACGTACCCCGCTACTCGACGCCCCGTACCTCGGCCTCGTAGACCGTGCCCCTCCACTCGCCGGACCCGGCCAGCTCGGTGAACCAGACCACGACGTAGCGGGCCTCGACCGGTTCGTCGAGGGTGACGAGCTGGGAGCCGCCCGTGCCCGACCCGACGACCTCGTAACCGGTCTCGCTGTCCGAGTCGCTCTCGCCGGCCAGGATCTGGAACTCGTAGCCGCTGCCGCCGAGGTTGAGGTCCACCTCGTGGACCTCGTGGACGGCGCCGAGGTCGAGCTGGAGTCCGACGCCGGGCTTGATGGCGCTGAGCGGGTCCCTGTAGCCCTGGGTGTTCCACTCCGTGGCGGTGTCCCCGTCGTGGGCGCGGCCCGCCTTGTCCGAGTGCTCGTCGGTGTTGCCGTGCGGGTTGAGACCGCGTGACCCCTGGATCTCCAGCGGGCTCAGCTCCACCTCCCCGCCGCCGTCCGAGGCCTGGTCGCCGCCCTCGGGCGGGGCCTCCTCGCCTCCGCCCGCGCTGAACATCGTCCCGACCGTCCAGGCGCCGACGACCACACCGGCGAACAGCACCAGGGCCGCCACGCCGATCAGGATCCTGCGGAGCGAGGGCTGCGTGCGCGCGGTCCGCTGCTCCATCCGGGAGGGACCCTGACGTTCACGCACCTCGGAGCCGCCCCGGGCGGAGGCGCCGCCCCGCGAGGCGGAGCCCGTCCGTCCGACGGAACCGTGGCGGGCCTCCTGCTCGTCCCGTGCGCCCGCGGCCCCGCCGCGGGTACCCCGTGGGCTTCGGCGCGGGCCGGTGCTGTCGAACTCGCCGGTGCGCCGGGAGGTCCCGGGCACGGGCGGGGCCGACTCGGCCTGGGTGACGGGCAGGGGGATGAGCCGGGGCACCTCGGCCATGGCCGCGCAGAAGTCGGCCGGCGAGGAGATGGGCGGTCCGGGCACCAGCTGCCCCGCGAGCTGCGGCAGGGCGGCGCGCGTGGTGATGGTGCCCAGGGGCTCGGTGACGCCCTGGCGGATGTGGTGGGGAGGGTAGGGGCCCGCGGGGCCCTCGGGTGCGGCGGGCAGGCCGCTCTGCGGGCCGCCGGGCCAGTGCCCGGTGAGCGCCGCGTAGAGCAGGTTGCCCAGCCCCTGTGCGTCGGTGGCCGCGGGGTCGGGGTTGCCTGCGCCCAGCAGGGCGGCGTCCACGCCGATGCCGGTCACCTTGACCGCGCCGCCGCTGCTCCACATGAGCTTGCTCGGCGTCAGGCACAGGTGGTGCAGGCCTCCGGCGTGCGCGGCGGCGATCGCCTCGGCGGCCTCGGCGACCAGTCCGGCGGCGCGCTCGGGCTCCATGGGGCCCTGCGCGAGGAGGTCGGCCAGGGAGGAGCCGATGACCCACTCCTCGACCACGTAGGGGACGGGGGAGGAGTCGTCGGCGTCGAAGACCTGCGTGACGCGGGCGTCGGGGATGCGGCTCGTGGCCCGGGCGGCGCGCACGACCTCGGACGTGCGCGGGAAGCCCTCGGCGAAGGTCCACACGGCCACGGGACGCGCGAGCGTCTCGTCGGTGGCCTTCCAGCGTGTGGCGCCGCCGGTCTCGCTCACCACTTGGTCCAGGCGGTAGCGGTTGGCCAGCTTCGCACCGGGTTCGATGAGGAAGGTGCTCATGATGGGAGTGACGGGTGCCAGTGCCGTGGTTTCGCGTGCGTCCGCGCTCCCTGGCCGTGTGCGGACCGGAGCGTTACGGGGTGCGCGCGAGGGGTCCGTCGGCCCTGCCTGCTGTCCCCAGCCTCCCTTCGGGCAGTTCGGTTGAACAATGCGGTAGCGGTAAAGCGATGCCTGTCCATGCTAGGACGCGTGAACAGCATCTTCGGAGGACAACGGATACTCGGCCACCTTCCGGTGCTTAACGGAGCGGGCCCGCCCGATCTCAGCTATTCCTGGTGATCAGCGGCGTCGCAACCGGGTTCTGAGCAAATCGAGGAAGGATGTGACTTCTGTCACTTTTAGAAGCTTTGCGGTCACCACGAACAGCACGGCTCCGACGGCGCCTCCCGCCGCCATCGCCGCCAGGCCCGGCCAGACCTCGCCCGGCAGGTCCCGGAAGAGGTGGATCATCGCCACTCCGAAGACCGCGGACGGGACGGCGGCCAGGTGCAGCCGGAGCAGCGTGGCCGCGGTCCGGCGCCCGTCCAGGCCGTTGAGCCGCCGGTGCAGCATGTACCACATGATGACGGAGCCCACGATGTAGTACAGGCCGTACGGTACGGGAAGCCACACCACGACGTGCTGCGGTTCCACGAGGAACAGCAGGCCGATCGCCGTGGTCGCGTGGGCGATCTCGGAGGGGATCGACACCAGGGCCGGGGTCCGGGTGTCGCCCAGAGCGTAGAACACGCGCATCTGGAGCTGGAAGAGCGTGAACGGGATCAACATCACGCAGAAGACCATGAGGATGCGCCCGATGGCGGCCGCGTCCTCGGCGCTCGTGCTGCCCTGCGCGTAGATCAGCACGCAGAACGGGATCGCGAAGACGATCATCGCGACCGAGAGCGGCGCGATCAGCACCGAGGACAGCCGGAAGCCGCGCGAGAAGTCGCTGCGCACCTGGTCCTTGCGGCCCGCGGCCACGTGCTCGCTCATCCTGGGCAGCAGCGCGGTGATCACCGAGACCGCGATGACCGCGTACGGGAGCTGGAAGAGCATCGACGCGAACTTGTACGCCGCGATGCCCGCGCCGGAGTCGAAGCCCGCGTCGGCGGCCAGGGCGCCCGCGCGGGTGGCCACGTTGGTGGAGACCAGTGCCCCCACCTGCGCGACGACGATGTAGAGCATCATCCACGAGGCGGCTCCGGCCGCCTCGCCCAGGCCCGAACCCCGCAGGTCCAGGCGCGGACGCCAGCGGAAGCCCGCCGCGGCCAGCGCCCACACCAGGACGGCGGCCTGGACCACCTGCCCCAGGGCCGTGCCCAGCCCCAGCAGCATCAGCTGGCCGTCGGTGACCGTCTCGGGGGTGCGCCCCGGACCGGCCAGGTTCAGGAACCACACGCAGACGCCGATGATGACCACGTTGTTCAGCACCGGCGCCCACATGGGCGCGCCGAACCTGTTGCGCGCGTTGAGCATCGCGCTGGCCAGCCCGCTGGCGCCGATGAAGAAGATCTGCGTGACCAGGTACCGGGCCAGGACGACTGAGACCTCGTACTGGGCGCCGGAGAACCCGCCCGCGTAGATGCGGATGAACCACTCCGCGACCAGCACCGACACCAGCGTGAGGGCGAACAGCACCAGCAGCATCAGGGTGACCAGGCGCTGCTCGACGCCGTCGCCCCCGTCGGCGTCCAGCTTTCGCCGCTTGACCAGGAACGGCACGAACACGCTGGCCAGCAGCCCGCCGATGAGCAGGTCGTAGACCATGTACGGGACCATGCCCGCCGTCTGGTAGGCGTCGCCCAGCAACTGGGTGCCGATCGCCGCCGCCAGGATGATGGTGCGGACGAACCCCGTGACACGGGAGACGATGGTGCCCAGCGCCATGATCGCGCTCGACCGGGCGAGGTTGCCCGGTGCCGTGTGGGAGGTACCGCCGATCTCGTCGCCGTCCTCCAGGCGGTCGGCGGTACCCACGTCACCGATGTCGCTCGGGTCCCGGAGCGTGTGCAGTCCGGTTTCGGGCTCGGTGCCCGGCTCCTCGCGCTCGTAGGTGTCGAGCACGTCCTCCGGCATCACCATGACGGGCCGCCGACGGGTTCTGTTCCCGTCGGGCGGCTCGGCGTCCCCGGGGGACGTCCGCTGCGGCAGCTCGCTGGACACCGTCGTGCTGTCCTTCACTCTCGTTCGGGCGGCTTCGGGGGCCTCGGCGGGTCAGAGCCGGGGGAGGGGGTCACGGCATCAACGACGCAGCCGGGCGCGGATCAGTTCCACGGCACCGGTCAGCTCCGGGACGCGCAGCAGCCGGGCGCATCCCAGGAAGAGCAACGCGCCCAGGACGCATCCGGCGGCCGGGGCGCCGATGTAGGTGGCCAGGCCGGGGCCGACGTAGGTGTCGAAGGCCCAGAGCACACCGAGGCCGGCCGCGATGCTCGGGACGACGGCCAGGTGCAGGCGCAACAATGTGCCAATGACGTGCTTGCCGTCAAGCCCCCCGATGCGCCGGCTCAGCACGATTCCGGCGATGGTCAGTCCGGACAGGAACGAGACCATGAAGCCCGCGGCCACGCCCACGACCACCAGGTTCGGCGGAAGCACCAGGTAGGACGTCAGCGCCAGGGCGCTGTGCACGGCCAGGTTCGCGAGGCCGAGCATCGCGGGGGTGCGGGTGTCGCCCATGGCGAAGAACACGCGCAGCATGAGCTGGAACACGGTGAAGGGCACCAGGCCCAGCGACATGACCGCGAGGATCTGGCCGATGCTCTCCGCGTCGTCCACCGAGATGGAGCCGCGCGCGAAGGCCAGGACGGACAGCGGCTCGGCGAACATCGCCACCGCGAAGGCGGTCGGCACCAGCACGAACGCGGAGACGCGCAGGGTGCGGGAGAAGTCCGCGCGGACGGCGTCCCAGTCGTGGTCGTCGGCGTGGGCGCTCATGCGGGGCAGCAGCACGGTGATGAGGGAGACCGCGATGATCGCGTACGGCAGCTGGAAGAGCTGGTACGCCAGGTTGTAGGCGCTGATGCCCGCGCCGACGTCCAGGCCCTCCCTGATGCTCGCCACGTTCGCGGCGTTGGCGATGTTGGTGGTGATCCACAGCCCGGCCTGGGTGAGCAGGGTGTAGAGCATCATCCACCCGGCGGTGCGCACGGCGTCGCCGAGCCCGGAGCCGCGCAGGTCCAGGCGGGGCCGCCAGCGGTAGCCGGTGCGGGACAGGGCCACGAACAGCACGACCGCCTGGAGGGCCATACCGCCCGCGGTGCCCGCGCCCAGCAGGGTCAGCTGGCCGTCGGTGACGGTCTCGGGGGTGCGGCCCGGGCCGGCCACCCACAGGAACACGGCCGCCACGCTCATGATGACGAGGTTGTTCAGCACCGGGGCCCACACGGCCGCGCCGAACCGGTTGCGGGTGTTGAGCATGGCGCTCAGCAGACCGCTCATGCCCACGAAGAAGATCTGCGCCAGCAGGTATCTCGCGAGGTAGACCGAGGCGTCGAACTGGATCGGCGTGAACCGGGAGCCGTAGAGCCAGATGAGGAACTCGGCGGCCGCGATCGCGACCGCGGTGAGCAGCAGCAGCGCCAGCAGCGTGGTGGTGAACAGCCGGTCCTCGGTGGCCTTGCCGCCGTCCGCGTCGCGTTTACGCCGCTTGACCAGGAACGGGATGATGACGCTGGCCATCAGCCCGCCGATGAGCAGGTCGTTGAGGATGAAGGGGATCGTGTGCGCCGTGTGGTAGGCGTCACCGAGCAGGTGGGTGCCGATGGCGGCGCCGAGCACGATGGTGCGGGCGAAGCCGGTGATCCGGGAGGCCAGGGTGCCCACGGCCATGATGGCGCTGGAGCGCATCATGCCGCCGCCGCCCGACCCGGAGTCCCCGCCCTGGCCGGAGCCGCCGCCGGAGTCCCCTCCGGACCCCTGCCCGGGGGCGGTGTCGGTGACCGGACCCGGCACGTCACCCTCCTCGAAGGTGGGCGCGGGGCCGGTCTCGGGACGGACCGCGCTCGGGACCGGTGCTTGCGGCTGGGGGCGTCGGCGGTGCTTCCCGCCGCCGTTCGAAGAGTCGGTGACCACCGTGGATCAGGCTTCCTTTCGTCCGACTGGGGAATGTCCGGCCGCGGCGCCGTGGTCCGGCGTCCGCGGGTCGGCCACGCGGGTGCGGACCGCGTGCGCCGACATGGAGACGTGCGGGTGTGTCGACATGGCGTCCTGTCGGTAGGGATCCATGTCACCCTCTCCGGAACCGCTGGGTCACGTGCCCTTGCCGTCGCGGTCCCGCTCCGTGCCGCCCGCCGCGGCTGGGGAGTCGGCTTTCTCTTGGCCGGAGGGGTCCTCCGGCCGCTCGGTGTCCTCGGCTCCGTCCGCCTCCCCGTCCGGGGCGGTGTCCCGGTCGGGGGAGGCGTCCTCCGTGGAGGAGGGGCCCTCGGACGTGTCCGGGGCGGTGTCCCGGTCCGTCCCGGAGGACTCGTTCCCGGACGGGCTCCCGGAGTGTGTGACGCCCGCGGAGTCCCCGGCGTTCGCGCCGTCGGGGTCCGCCCCGGCCGCGGTCCCGGAGGAATCCGCGGCCTCGGGCGCCTCGGCGGTCCCGTCGGTTTCGGACGCGGCCGCCGCAGCCTTGCCGCGGGCCCACTTGCGCAGCGCGCGCGGGGCCAGGGCCGCGGCGAGGATCAGCACGCCGATACCGCTGATGGCCAGCGCCTGGGTGCTCAGACCGGTGGCGTGCACCGGGATCTCCACGTCCTGGCTGCTGATCGGCTCGCCCTCGGAGTTCTGCAGGCCCACGTCGATGACGGTGCGGCCGTTGACCCGGGCCGACAGCGGGATGTAGACCGTGATCCTGGTACCCGGCTCCAGCTCGAAGGAGTGGTTGTACTCGCCGACGCTCAGGCGGTCGGAGTTCTCGGAGAAGACCGACAGGTTCACGGAGACGGTCTCCTCCTCCAGGTCGTTGGCGACCAGGACGCCGGTGGTGCCGGTCCGGCTGGCCAGGGTGACCGGCTCGCCGGGGATGACCCGCACGTCGTTCATGCGGTCCTGGACGTCCTGGTCGACCATGGCGCGGGTGGCGCCCGCCAGGGCCTCCTCCTCCCGCCAGTACACCGACTCCAGGCGCAGCAGCGCCGGGCGGAGCGGGTCGCTGTCGCCGACCAGGACGCTGTTGAACAGGCGCACGTCCTGGCTCACGTCCTCGACCAGTCCCAGGTAGGTGGAGCTCAGCTCCTCCCCGTAGGCGCTGTCGGGGTAGGTCAGGGACCTGCGGGTCCGCTCGCGCTCACCGGCCTCGGGCAGCTCGACCTCGTCCAGGCTCCGGGGGGACAACCACGGCAGGTCCTCGGAGGCGGCCAGCACGCCCTGGGCGAACTCGGCGCTGGGGTTCCAGTGGGGCTCCGGCGAGGCGACGACCACCCGGCCGCCCCCGGCGTTCTCGCCCGCGATCATCGCGGTCTCGGCGGCGAAGCGCTGGAGCGCCAGCTCGGACTGGCCCGGCTCCCCGGTGGGCATGGACAGCACGTCGGTGATGCCCTGGTCGGCGACCAGCGCGAAGGGCTCCTCGGACGTCTCCTCCTCCGGCGCGGGCAGCGGGGCCTGCGCGGTGGGGGTCGTGGACAGCCAGGACGCGGCGGACAGGGCCTTCTCGTCCAGCAGGAAGCGGGTCGCCCCGTGCGAGGCGAGCAACTCGTGGACGCCCCGGTCCATCAGGCCGTTCGGGGGCAGGGCGAAGGTCCCGTCGGCCTCCGTCTCCAGCGCCCTCAGGACGGCCTCCTGGCCGACCCGCAGGGCCGCCTCGGCGTCGGAGCCCATGTCGTGCCGCAGCAGGGCGGCCAGGTCGGCCCGGGCGTAGGGGGTGGCGACGACGTGGTCGGCGGCCAGCACGCGGCGGGCCTCGCGCAGCCACACCTGTGCCGCCTCGCTGGTCTCGACCTGGTGCCGCACGGGCTCGGACTCGGCGGGCACCGCGAGGGGGTCCTCCACGACCGAGTGCCCCGAGGAGGCCATGCGCAGGACGTCGTCGAGCGTGCCGGGGTCCACGGCCCAGGTGACGGGGACCCCCTCATCGCGCTCGGTGGCCTCCTCGGCGGGCTCGTCCTCGTCCTCGGCGTTCTCCGCGCCCTCCTCGGTGGCCTCCTCCGTGGGGAGGGCCTCCGCGGTCTCCTCCGCGGTGGCCGTGCCCTCCGAGGGCTCCGCGGACTCCTCCGACTCCTCGTTCAGGCCCAGCAGCTCGACCAGGTCCTCCTCCCCGGCCTCGAAGGACACCGGCGCCTGCGCCCCCGCGGCCAGCAGGCGGCCCAGGCGGCCGTCGGCGGCGACCGACGAGTGCAGGTCGTCGTTGAGGAAGGTGTCCTCGTCCGCGCGCCGGGGCGGCGCCATCAGCGGCCACACCCAGGCGATGTCGACGGAGGGTGCGTCGTCCCCGCCCGTGTAGGGGAGGAAGGTGTACTGGGAGCCGACGACCCGGCCGTCCCCGTCCACGGCCTCGACGACCAGCGGGTACACGCCGTAGGAGTCCAGGCCGAGGTCCTCGACCGGCACGCTCAGGGAGTACTCGGCGCTGGCCTCGGGGGCCAGTTCGGCGGTGACCTCCTCGTCGGGCCCCGGCGTGTCGGGCTGCCAGCCCTCTCCCGAGGCGAACTCGTCCAGCTCGCCGCGGTCGCTGAAGGGGTTCCGCGAGTAGCTGAGCCGCACGCTGACGTCGCTCAGGTCCTCGGAGGTGGTGTTGGTCACCTCGCCGGTGACCCGCAGGGTGCTGTCCTCGTCGGCCGCGTCCGGTGTGACGCGCTCGACGACGAGCGGATCGGCCGTCTGCTCCGCGTTCGCGGACGTGGCCGGTATCGGAAGCAGCGCGGTGGTGAAGGCCATGACCACCGTCGCGGAGGCAAATCGACGCAACGCTTGACCGGTTTCCTGACTCGGGTCCAGGTGGCCGTCCCGCCGGTGACGCGGTGCGGGGGGGACGGTCGGAAGTACCCGCACGGCGCACACGGCGTACGCGGGTCGGGTGGACGCGGGGCAACCGGGGCGTCCTACCACTTCCCTCGAAGATACCGCCTTCCCCGTGCGTGCAGTCGGGTCGCTGCCGCCGCGCGGCGTGCGGGGGAGACCGGGTGCCCCGCCGAACGGCGGCGGTCCGCCGCGGCGGCCTCCGAACCGTGTACGGCCCGGTACCGGGGGGGCGGGGACGATTCGCGGTTTGCTTCGGGCGCCGCCTAGTCTCGTGGTGTGCCGAACACAGAGTTTTCGCGGGAGAGCGACGCCGCCCAGCAGCCGGACGCCGGGGACGCACCGGGCGCGGGTGCGCTGACCGGTGCGCAGCGCGCCGCGGTCACGGCGTTGGCGGACTCCTTCCCGACCGTCTCGGAGGAACTCGGCGAGCGCTTCGCCGCGCACGGCCAGCAGCTCGCCCTCGTCGGCGGGCCGGTGCGCGACGCCCTCCTCGGCAGGCCAGCCAACGACGTGGACCTGACCACGGACGCGGTGCCCCAGCGCATCCTGGAGCTCGTGGACGGCTGGGCCGACTCCGTGTGGACCGTCGGCATCGACTTCGGCACCGTGGGCCTGCGCAAGAAGGGCCTCCAGCTGGAGGTCACCACCTACCGCAGCGAGTCCTACTCGCCCAAGTCCCGCAAGCCCGAGGTGGCCTACGGCACCGACATCCACGACGACCTGCTGCGCCGCGACTTCACCGTCAACGCCATGGCGGTGCGCCTGCCCGGCCTGGAGTTCGTCGACCCGTTCGGCGGCCTGTCCGACCTGCGCGACAAGGTGCTGCGCACCCCCGGCAGGCCCGAGGACTCCTTCAGCGACGACCCGCTGCGCATCATGCGCGCGGTCCGCTTCGCCGCCCAGCTCGGCTTCACCCTGGCCCCCGAGGTGGCCGAGGCCGCCCGGGACATGGCCGACCGGCTCTCCATCGTCTCCGCCGAGCGCGTCCGCGACGAGCTGACCAAGCTCATGCTCAGCCCCGACCCGCACCGCGGCGTCGAACTCATGGTGGACCTGGGCATCGCCCGGTACGTGCTTCCGGAGATCCCCAAGCTGCGCCTGGAGATCGACGAGCACCACCGGCACAAGGACGTCTACGAGCACTCGCTCACCGTTCTGGACCAGGCGATCGAGCTGGAGGAGAAGCGGGGCCACGAGCCCGACCTGGTGCTGCGCCTGGCCGCGCTGCTGCACGACGTCGGCAAGCCCAAGACGCGCGCCTTCGAGTCCGGGGGGCGGGTGACCTTCCACCACCACGAGGTGGTGGGCGCCTCGATGAGCCGCAAGAGGCTCACCGCGCTGCGCTTCCCCAAGGACGTGGTGTCCGACGTCAGCACCCTGGTCGAACTCCACCTGAGGTTCCACGGCTACGGCAGGGGCGAGTGGACCGACTCCGCGGTCCGCCGGTACGCCCGCGACGCAGGGACGCAGCTGGAGCGGCTGCACATCCTCACCCGCGCCGACTGCACCACCCGCAACCGGCGCAAGGCGACAGCGCTGGCGCGCTCCTACGACGACATCGAGCGTCGGATCGGGCTGCTCGCCGAGCAGGAGGAGCTGGACCGCATCCGCCCGGACCTGGACGGCAACGAGATCCAGGAGATCCTGGGGGTCAAGCCGGGTCCCGTGGTCGGCCGCGCGTACCGCTTCCTGCTGGAACTGCGCCTGGAGAACGGCCCGATGGGCAAGGACGCCGCGACCGAGGAGCTGCGCGCCTGGGCGGCCGATCACCTGTGAGGGTCAGCGGCCCGGCTTGACCGCCGTGACCGCCATGGCCATGCCGAACACGCGCAGCGGGGTGCCCTCCAGGGTGTCGGACAGGGTCTGCAACGCCGTGGTGCGGCGGTCGAACGGCGGCATCAGGTAGTCGATGGCGCCCACGCGCATCCCGGCCCCCCGCAGGAGTCGGCCCATCTGCTGGGTGGTGAACGTTCGCGCGTCCGACATGCGCGCGTGCAGGGGCCCGACCCAGGGCAGGAAGGGCGCGGTCAGCGCCGAGCGGCGCCGGCCGCCCCAGAGCACGCCGTGGGTCTCGAAGGGGAACCAGCGGTTGGGCGTGGTCAGCGAGAACGCGCCGCCCGGCTTGAGGACCCGGCGGACCTCGCGCAGGGCGCCCTCCAGGTCCTCGACGTGCTCGACCACATCGAACGCGGTCACGCGGTCGAAGGTGTTGGCGTCGAAGGCCAGCGCGTCGGCGGACATCTTGTGGATGCCGATCCGGTCCTCCAGCCCGGTGCCCGCGATGCGCCCGGCGAAGGCGTCGAGCCGAGCGGGTTCGAGGTCGATCGCGTCCACGCGCACGTAGCCCCCGGCCAGTTCGACCGTGTAGGTGCCGTCGCCGCAGCCCACGTCGAGCAGGCGGTCGCCGTGGACGGGCAGCTGACGGGAGACCGCCCCGACGCGCTTGACCACCCCCCGCGGCCCGAGGGCGCTGGAGGCGCCGCCCAGTGCGTCACCGGTGTGCATGGAGAACCATCCCCGCTGTCGACAAGTCTCCCCGTGGAGACTACAGCAGGTGACCGAATGGTGACGTGTCGACGTGTTGTCAGGTCGACAAAGCGCCAAGCGTGGCCAGAGCCTTGTCGGACTCCAAGAAGTGGCTATATTATTGGCTGTATAAGTAGCCACAAAGGAGCGGGTTATGAGACTTGGCATCAAGGAGCTGCGCGACGGCCTCAGCCGCCACCTTGCTGAGGTACGCGAAGGGCACACCATCACCGTCACGGACCACGGCAGGGTCATCGCCAGGATCGTTCCCGCAGAGAGGCCCGGCACTTTGGACCAGCTCATCCTGGACGGACAGGTCAAGCCCGCCCGCCGGGCCAAGCGCAGCGTTCCCACACCCGTCAAAACCGACGGCACCGTCAGCGACCTGGTGGAGGAGCAGCGCAGGTGATCTGTTACTTCGACACCTCGGCCTTCGTTCCCCTCCTGATTGAGGAGTCTGGCTCCGAGCAGTGCCTTCGGCTCTGGGAGGCGGCTGACTCGGTGGTCTCTTCCCGCCTCCTCTGCGCCGAGGCGGCCGCGGCGCTGGCCCAGGCCGAGCGCATGAGCCGGATCACCAGCACCGCGTACACCCAGGCCATGGAACTCCTCGAGGGACTGTGGGAGGAGGTGAACGTCCTCGACGTGGACCAGGTGTTGGTGGAGCGCGCGGCAGGACTGGCACGGGAGTTCGGGCTGCGTGGTTATGATGCGGTCCACTGTGCTTCCGTTGAACGGCTCAAGAGTGGAGAGCTGGTCGTGGCCTGCGGGGACCGGCGCCTCCTCGACGCCTGTGAGGCGTTGGGCATGGCCACGGGTGACACCTCGGTCTGAGGTAGGCCGCTTGGCGACAAGGCGACCTGTCACCAGGTCGACAAGGCGCTACGCGGCCTCGCGCTCCGCCTCCGCAGTGCTGACGCGGCGCCCGCGCACCACCCAGGCGGCGCCCATCACGAGGTAGGCCGCGGCCATCGCGACGACCACCGCGGGGTTCACCCCGGACGGCGGGACCAGCGCGGCGGCCAGCGCCGCTCCCAGGACGAACGTGGCGTTGAACAGCACGTCGTACACCGAGAACACCCGCCCCCGGAACGCGTCGTCGACATGTCGCTGAACCGACGTGTCGACGGTGACCTTGACCCCCTGCGAGACGAAGCCCAGCGCGAACGCGGCCACGGGGAAGAGCACGGGAGAGAAGGGCAGTCCGAACACCACCAGGACCGCCGACGCCGCCGCCAGCTGCAGCGCGATCCACGTCCCCGGGGCCGTCCGGGCGGTCGCCCACGGCGTGGCCACCGCGCCCACCAGGAACCCCGCCCCCGAAAGGCCCATCGCCACCGAGAAACCGGCCAGCCCGGCCACGCCGCCGCCGGTGAAGGTGTTGTTGTACAGCAGCAGCGTCAGCAGCGTGGAGATCCCGAACAGCACCCGGTGGCCGCCGATCGTGAGCAGCGCGTCGCGGGCCTCCGGACGCGCCCAGAGGTGGCGCACCCCCGAGACCATGCCCCGCACCACGTTGCGCACGGCCGCCGCGACCTCGTCCGGCTCCCGCTCCAGGTGCGGCCCCAGCTCGTCGTGGCCAAGGGTGAGGGAGACCAGCGCCGCCCCGGCGAAGCCGAGCGCGGCCACGAACAGGACGAGCCCGGTGCCCAGGGCGTCCTCGCCGCCGAGCAGACCGATCGCGGCCCCCGCCCCCGCGCCCAGGAAGCTCGCCGCGGTACCGCTGGTCGGCGTGACCGCGTTGGCCATCATCAGCTTGTCCCGGGCCACCACGTAGGGCAGCCCGGCGGACAGCCCGGACAGGAAGAAGCGGTTGACGCTCAGCACCAGGAGCGCGGTGAGGAGGAAGGCCGGGCTCTCGCCCTCCGCCACCAGGAACGCGCTCGCCACCGCGAGCGCCGCCTTGGCCAGGGAGGACAGCAGCAGGATCTGGCGCCGGGGCCACCTGTCGATCAGGACCCCGGCGAACGGCGCCACCACCGAGAACGGCAGGAGCAGCACCGCGAAGGCCGCGGCGACGGCGCCCGCGCTGGTGTGCTGCTCGGGGGTGAAGAAGACGAAGCCCGCCAGCCCGGCCTGGTACACCCCGTCGGAGAACTGCGCCACCAGCCGGGTGCCGAACAGGCGGCGGAACCGGGGCCCCCGCAGGACCACGCGCAGATCACCGAAGAAGGACACGGCACCAAGCGTAGGCCGTGCCCGGGGCCGGGACGGCCCCGGGGAGGAGCGGGCCCCGGCCGTGCGCCGGGACCGCCCTCAGGAACGCTCTACTCGTCGGCGCCGTCGTGCTGGCCCGAGGCGATGAACTGCTCGACCTTGTCGTGCGCCTCGGCGTCGCTGTACTGCTCCGGCGGGGACTTCATGAAGTAGGAGGACGGGGCCAGGATCGGGCCGCCCATGCCGCGGTCCTTGGCGATCTTGGCGGCGCGTACCGCGTCGATGATGATGCCCGCGGAGTTGGGGGAGTCCCAGACCTCCAGCTTGTACTCCAGGTTCAGCGGCACGTCGCCGAACGCGCGCCCCTCCAGGCGGATGTAGGCCCACTTGCGGTCGTCCAGCCACGGCACGTGGTCCGACGGGCCGATGTGCACCGAGCCGGCCTTCAGCTCGTGCGGGATCTGGGAGGTGACGGACTGCGTCTTGGAGATCTTCTTGGACTCCAGGCGGTCGCGCTCCAACATGTTCTTGAAGTCCATGTTGCCGCCGAAGTTGAGCTGGTACGTGCGGTCCACGATCACGCCGCGGTCCTCGAACAGCTTGGACAGCACGCGGTGGGTGATGGTCGCGCCGATCTGCGACTTGATGTCGTCGCCGATGATCGGCACACCCGCTCTGGTGAACTTCTCGGCCCACTCGGGGTCGGAGGCGATGAACACCGGCAGGGCGTTGACGAAGGCCACGCCCGCGTCGATCGCGCACTGGGCGTAGAACTTGCCCGCCTCCTCCGAGCCCACCGGGAGGTAGGACACGAGCACGTCGGCCTTGCTGGCCTTGAGCGCCGCGACCACGTCCACCGCGTCCTCGGGGGACTCCTGGATGACCTCGCGGTAGTACTTGCCGAGCCCGTCGTAGGTCGGTCCGCGCATGACGGTGACGCCGGTCGGCGGCACGTCGCAGATCTTGACGGTGTTGTTCTCGCTGGCCGTGATGGCGTCGGCGAGGTCGTGGCCGACCTTCTTGGCGTCCACGTCGAAGGCTGCGACGAACTCGATGTCGCGCACGTGGTACGGGCCGAACTGCACGTGCATCAGGCCTGGTACCCGGGACTCGGGGTTGGCGTCCTTGTAGTAGTGCACGCCCTGGACGAGCGACGCCGCACAGTTGCCGACGCCCACGACGGCTACACGTACCGAACCCATTGGTCCTTGCTCCTTCTTGTTCGCGAACATGGATTCCACGGCGCACGACGACGGGACCGCGCCGACGGCGGTTCCGGGTCCCGTCGCCACGCGTTCGTTTCCCGTATGTGGTCAGCAGCGCACACGGCGTTTCTGTTCCCACCCGCCGCCCCGCACCGCCCTCGATGGTCGGTTGTCCGGCGCGCGCGGTCCCCGTGCCCTCCGCGCCGCCTCGGCGGACGGACCGGGCACGGTTCACGTCCCGCGACCGGGAACCGCAGGGGGAACATGCATGTCTGGCTGTTTTGTTCAGTTCTGACTCTATCTCCGCCCACCCGCGGGCCCGCATGCCAGACCTGTGACACGAGTCCGCGTGGGTGCGTCCGCGCGTCGGCCGCCGTCCGTGAACCCCCGGAGTCCTGCGGGGAAAATCTCACACACCCATCCCTACCAGCGCCGACACCGAACACTTCTCGGGCGGGTCGACGCCCGGCCGACTCGTCGGGGTTCGGTTTGCCCGCTCTGAACTGGCATGACGGGCGATTCCAGGCGAAACATGGCCAGGTGTGCCAAGACGCGCGATAACCTCGCGCGTGGGTTGTGCTATACCGTTCGATCGCTCTAACGTGACCTGTGATTTGCGTGCGTAGCCGGTAGAGCCCCCGGACCCAGCCCCTGCCGCGGCGGCGTTTCCGTAGGCACCGAGCACCGAGGGCTGTCGCTCCCGCAGGCCAACGACCAGGAGGAAGAAGCGGCTTACGTCTTCGCGACCTGTGTGAAAACCCCCGCCCGCCTTCGGGCGTCCTTTATCAAGCCTTGAACGACAGGCACAGCGTTGGACACGGCCACGCCGGTCCGGTCCACGCAGTCGTCGCGAGAAGCAGGTCGCGGATCACCGATCCCCCAGGGGGACCGTCCCCCCGTTTCCACCAAGGAATCGTCAGGCCGACCGGCCGTGAGAGGCAATCGAGGACCACGTGAGTACCGAACGACGACGGAACGCCGATGGCGGCCGTCGCCGGGCCGACGGCCCGGCCGACGGCTCGCGCGGCGGCGGCGGACGGCGCCGGGCCGACGGCCCGCCCCGGGACGAACCCTCCGGAGGCCGCCGCCGTCCGGACGCCGGTGACGGCTTCTGGGGGGACGACACCGGGCCCGAGCGCCCGCGCCGCCGACGCCCCCCGGAGCAGGAGGCCCGTTCCGAGGGCCGCCGTCGATCCGAGGGCGACCGCCCCCGACGCCCGGAGGGACAGCGCCGCGCCCCCGCGGACGGTGACCGCCCCCGCCGCCGTCCCGAGGGCGAGCGCCCCCGGCGGCCCCAGGACGGCGAGCGCTCCGGCCACCGCTCCGAGGGAGACCGCCCGCGCCGTCCCGAGGGACAGCGCCGCCCGGACGAGGACCCCCGCGGCCGCCGCAGGGCGGCCGGTTCCGGGCCGCGCGACCCCCGAGACCGCGACCCCCGCGACCCCCGCGACCGCGGCCGTGACCGCGAGAACGCCGCCCGCTCCGAGGGGCGGCGCGCCCCGGGCCGCGGCTCCCGCGCCGCCGCAGGCGGCGGCAGAGGAGGCAGGGGAGGCGGTCGGCGCCGCTCCCGCGACGAGGAGCCGGACGACCGCCCCTGGTTCAAGCGCTTCCTGTCCAAGGCGTGGAAACCCGCCCTCGCCGTCTTCGGCCTGATGATCATCGGCGGCGTGGCCGCCTTCGCGATCCTGTACGCCATGGCCCCCAACGTGAACGAGCTGGAGGCCAAGTCGGACGCCAACCTGTCCGCCACCCAGATCATGTGGGCTCCGGAGGGCGACGCCGAGCCCGAGGTCGCGCTCACCTCGGGCGAGGTCAGGCGGGTCGAGGTCCAGCGCGAGGACATCCCGCCCTCGGTCATCAACGGCGTGCTCGCCGCCGAGCAGCGCACCTTCTACACCGACCCCGGCATCAGCATCTCCGGCATCGGTCGCGCCGTCCTCTCCGGCGGCGAGGCCGGCGGCGGTTCCACCATCACCCAGCAGATGGCGCGGAACTACTACAGCGACCTGGAGATCGAGAACCAGTACATCCGCAAGATCCGCGAGATCTTCATCTCCATCAAGCTCAACCAGCAGATGGAGAAGGACGACATCCTCACGACCTACCTCAACACCATCTACTTCGGTCGCGGTGCCATGGGCATCCAGATGGCGTCCCAGGCCTACTTCGACAAGGACCTGAGCGAGCTGACCGACGCGGAGGGGGCCTTCCTGGGCATCATCATCCAGATGCCCAGCAACTTCCAGGGCGAGATGGGCGACTGGACCAGGACCTACCTCAACGAGGAGCGCTGGCCCTACGTGCAGGAGCAGCTGGCCCTGATGCACGAGGACAACCCCGACATCGGCCTGCCCCGGGCCGAGGCCGAGGCCCTGGAGATCCCCGAGCTCGCTCCGTACGGCACCCAGGAGGGCGAGGAGGAGCAGGAGTACGACCCCAAGTTCGACTACGTCTACAACGCGGTCCTCTCCGAGATCGAGGAGCGCTACTCCGAGCAGGGGATCACCGCCCAGGACATCGCCACCCAGGGCTTCGTCGTGCAGACCTCGCTGGACCCCGCGCTCATGGACGCCGCGCGCAGTTCCTTCGACGTCCTGCCGAGCACCCCCGAGGACACGATGATGGGCCTGACCGCGGTCGACCCCGCCACGGGGCAGATCGTCGCCTTCCACGGGGGCGACAACGTGGCCGAGGACGTCAACAACTCCCTGACCCACCGGACACAGGCGGGTTCGTCCTACAAGCCCTACGTGCTCGCCACCGCGCTCAAGAACGGCATCAGCCTCAACAGCACGTTCGACGGCGACTCCCCCCAGGAGTTCCCGGGGCTGCAGAGCGAGGTCATCAACGCGGGTGACAGGAGCTGGGGTCCGGTCAACCTGATCCAGTCCACCGCCCAGTCGATCAACACCCCGTTCGTGGAGCTGGCGGTGCAGATGACCCCGACCGCGGTGGACGACCTCGCGGTCCAGGCCGGTGTGGCCGAGGAGCAGACCACGACCTCCGCCCAGGGGCCGCTCATCGCGCTGGGCACCCACCAGGTGAGCGCGCTGGACCAGGCCGAGGGCTACTCCACCTTCGCCGCCGGGGGCGTGCACCGACCGGCGCACATGATCACCGAGCTGCGCACCTCCGACGGCACGGTCATCCCGCCCAACGACGCCGACCTGCTGGAGAACGGTGAGCAGGTGGTCACCGCGGACGTCGCGGCCGACGTCACCTACGCCATGACCCAGGTGGTCGAGCCCGGCGGCGGTGGCGACCAGGCGGCGCTGCCCGACGGGCGCCCCGTCGCGGGCAAGACCGGTACCTCCAGCGACGCGGTCTCCGCGTGGTTCGTGGGCTACACGCCGCAGCTCGTCGCCGCGGTGGGCCTGAGCCGCGCGGACGCCAGCCAGCCCCTGGAGTTCGACGGCCAGACCGCGGGCGAGATCTTCGGTGGCACCACCTCGGCCAACGTGTGGCGCGAGTTCATGACGACCGCCATGGAGGGCGTCGAACCGGCGCAGTTCCCGCCGCCCGCCTACGTCGGTACCGAACAGAGCTTCGTGCCCACGCCGTCCCCGAGCGCGGAGCCCACCGAGGAGCCGACCGAGGAGCCCTCTCCCGAGGAGTCCCCGAGCGCGAGCACGGGGGAGTGCGACCCGGCCATGCCCGACTCCCCGGAGTGCCAGGACCAGCAGACCGAGGAGCCCTGCGAGCCCGGATGGGGCCGGGACTGCCCGGAGAGCCCCGGCACGGGGGACCAGGAGGAGTGCGGTGGCTGGGGCCAGCCCGAGTGTGAGGACACCGATCCCAGCGGTGAGGCCTCCGACCCCGAGCAGGACGGCGGGGAGCAGGGCGGCGGAATCTTCGGGAGGACGACCAACACCAGCGGAGACCCCGGCAGGTTGGTGATCCTCGGCCGGAACGACTGACCCGGTTCTGGACGAGTGAGGGGGCCGGTGCGGAGCGCACCGGCCCCCTCCGCGTGTACCCGGGCTCCGTCCACAGGCCGCACCGGAGGGTGCGCGGCTGCTGGTAATCTTTGATCCCGTATGGCTCAGAGTCCGCGCGACGCCCGCCCCCGCGGCGCGGAACCCGTCCCGGACTCCTGCCCTCCTGCTATGGAGATTCCATGGCCGCGACAGTCCAGAGGAGGAACGTACGCCTATGCGTCGTTACGAACTCATGATCATCCTCGACCCCAACCTCGACGAGCGCACCGTCGCCCCGTCGCTGGAGAACTTCCTGGGTGTCGTCCGCAACGACGGCGGCTCGGTGGAGAAGGTCGACATCTGGGGCAAGCGCCGTCTCGCCTACGACATCGACAAGAACGCCGAGGGCATCTACGCGGTGATCGACCTCACCGCCGAGCCCGCCACGGTCAAGGAGCTGGACCGCCAGCTCGGTATCGCCGAGGCCGTGCTCCGCACCAAGGTGCTCCGCCCCGAGGTCCACTAGGCGGCCTCCCGCCGCCGTCCCCCGCCCCGACTTCCACCCCGGCCCCGACGGTTATGTCAGTGGTCGCGCGGATGATCGGGGGAACAGGCGAAACCGCCTGATCCGACTACCTCGAACCGGAGCCCATCCATGGCAGGCGAAACCCAGATCACGCTCGTCGGCAACCTGGTCGACGACCCTGAACTGCGCTTCACTCCCAGTGGAGCCGCGGTCGCCAACTTCCGTGTGGCCTCGACGCCCCGCACCTTCGACCGCGCGTCGGGGGAGTGGAAGGACGGCGAGTCCATGTTCCTCACCTGCACCGTCTGGCGGCAGTACGCGGAGAACGTGGCCGAGAGCCTTCAGCGCGGCATGCGCGTCATCGTGCAGGGCCGGCTGAAGCAGCGCTCGTACGAGACCCGCGAGGGTGAGAAGCGGACCGTCTTCGAGATCGACGTCGACGAGGTCGGCCCGGCCCTGCGCAGCGCCACCGCCAAGGTGACCAAGTCGCAGCGCCAGGGCGGCGGAGGCGGCTTCGGCGGTGGCGGCGGCGGTGGTTTCGGTGGCGGCCAGCCCCAGCAGGGCGGCGGCTACGGGAACCAGGGCGGCGGCTTCGGCGGGTCGCAGGGCGGCGGAGGCCGCAGCGGCCCCCCGGCCGACGACCCGTGGGCGACCAACGGCGGCGGTGGCGGCGGCTTCGGCGGCGGAGGCGGGGGCTTCTCCGACGAGCCCCCGTTCTAACCGCGGCGAGTACCCCGTCCGGCGCCCCGAGGCGCCAGACCCTTTCCACATCAGACCATCCCCGGGAGGACCCCGGGGCTCTTGCGAAGGAGCACCACGATGGCTAAGCCGGCAGCGCGCAAGCCCAAGAAGAAGGTTTGCCTCTTCTGCCAGGAGAAGCAGTCCTACATCGACTACAAGGACACCACGCTTCTCCGCAAGTTCATCTCCGAGCGCGGCAAGATCCGCGCCCGCCGCGTCACGGGTAACTGCACCCAGCACCAGCGCGACGTCGCGACCGCGATCAAGAACGCGCGCGAGGTGGCCCTGCTGCCCTACACCAGCACCGCCCGCTAACGGCGATATCCGAGGGAGGTTTTTGTCGTGAAGCTGATTTTGACCCACGAGGTCAACGGTCTCGGAGCCCCCGGCGATGTCGTCGAGGTGAAGAACGGCTACGGTCGCAACTACCTGCTGCCCCGCGGGTTCGCCATCCGGTGGACGCGCGGCGGTCAGAAGCAGATCGACCTGATCCAGCGCGCGCGCTCCGCGCGTGACATCCGCACGCTCGACGAGGCCCAGCAGGTCGCTGGCCGCGTCAACGCGCTCACCGTGCGCCTCAAGCAGCGCGCCGGCGAGGGCGGCCGCCTGTTCGGCTCGGTCACGCCCGCGGACATCGCCGACGCCGTCAAGGCGACCGGTGGTCCCGAGCTGGACAAGCGCCGGATCGAGATCAAGAACCCGATCAAGGCCGTCGGAAGCCACAAGGTCCAGGTCCGCCTGCACCCCGAGGTCTCCGCGACGATCAAGTTGGACGTCGTCGGTTCCTGACCGGCGCCGTGCACTCCGGGCCCCGTCTCCCTCCGGGAGGCGGGGCCCCGCTTTTTCCCATGCCTCCCGGGGTCTCCGCCGCGCCCCCGACGGCCCTCCGAGGGCCCGGCCTCCCCGGAGGTGGTCCGCGTTCTTGTTCGGTTCTCCTGACACGCCTGGTCGACAGACAACCCTTTGATTACTCTTTGTAATCTATCGTGTTCTCTGTGTTGGTGTCGTACGTTGCACCACCCAGCACGGAGAGGACGCAGAGCCATGACCGTGGAAAGAAGAGACGAGCCGGGCCGACACACACGGGTGGACCGCAGGACCGTTCTGCGGGGAACCGCCCTCGCCGCCGGGGGAGTGCTCCTCGGCGGGATCGCCGGGATCCCCGCCGCGGACCGGGCCTCCGCGGCCACGCGACCCAAGGTGTACACGCGCGCCGACTGGGGGGCGCGCGCTCCGAAGAACAAGATCGAGGTCGTGCGCCGCGGGGCCACGCACATCGTCGTGCACCACACCGCCACGGCGAACGCGTCCGACACCTCGACCTCGCACGCCGCGTCGCTGTCGCGCTCCATCCAGCGGTACCACATGGACACCAACGGGTGGAGCGACATGGGGCAGCAGTTCACCATCAGCCGCGGCGGCCACATCATGGAGGGGCGCGACCAGAGCCTGCGGGCCGTCAGCGCGGGACACCACGTCCTCGGCGCGCACACCGCCAACCACAACGAGCACGCGATCGGGATCGAGAACGAGGGCACCTACACCTCGGCGAGCCCGCCCGCGGCCCTGCTGGACTCGTTGGCGGACACCTGCGCCTGGCTGTGCCTGGCCTACCGGCTGGACCCCGACGAGGCCATCGTCGGCCACCGCGACTTCAACGCGACGGGCTGCCCCGGCGACAAGCTCTACGCGGCGCTTCCCCGACTCCGCTCCACCGTCCGGAGCAGGATGCGGGAACAGCTCGCCCATCCGGGCGCGGCGGCGGTCGCGGCACCGGAGCCCGACCAGCTGCCGACCTACCCCGACGTGCCGCGGGACGAACAGGTGAGGCCCTACAGTCACGGACCCGCTGTCGGTGAGCGCGACACGTTCACGTGACCTCTCCGGTCCGCCGGAGGGACACGGGCACCGGGCCCGTCACGGCCGCGCCGTGGCGGGCCCCCTGATCAGGGCCGGTACGCGCCGGTGACCAGCCAGGCCGTACTCCGGGCCCGGAACCCGAGGGTGACCGCGCGGGCGAGGATCCACACCCCGAAGGCGACCCACAGGCTCACCAGCGCCCACAGGGGGCCGTCCGCCAGCCGCGGCAGGACCAGGGCGAACGGCAGGAAGACCAGCATCGTCCACAGGGACGCCCACGCCAGGTAGCGTTGGTCCCCGGCGCCCATCAGCACGCCGTCCAGCACCATGGTCACCCCGCTCAGCGGCTGCAGCAGCGCGACCACCACCAGCGAGGACGTGATCAGGACGCGCACCTCGGGGTCGGAGGTGAACGGGATCCACGCCCACGGCAGCGCCAGGAACACCAGCGCCGCGAAGACCAGGCCCAGCCCCACGCCCCACTCCACCATGCGCCGCGTGGCGTCCCGGGTGCCCTGGACGTCCCCCGCGCCCAGGTAGCGACCCACGATGGACTGCCCGGCGATGGCGATCGCGTCCATGGCGAACACCAGCAGCGCCCAGATGTTGTGGCTCACCTGGTGCGCGGCGATCGACGCGTCGCCCAGCCGTGCCGCCACCGCCGTGGTCACCAGGGCCACCACGCGCATCGACACGCTGCGCAGGAACAGGGCGAACCCCGCCGAGGCCGAGGCGCGCAGGCCCGCCGTCGTGGGCGTGAGCGACACGCCCTCGCGCCGGGCGGCGCGCGCGATCGTCATCACGTACCAGAGCGCGCCCCCGCCCTGGGCGAGGACCGTCGACCAGGCCGAACCCGCGATGCCCCAGTCCAGGACCAGCACGAACACCGAGCACAGCACCGCGTTGGCCACGTAGGAGCAGACCGCCACCACCAGCGGGGTCCGGGCGTCCTGGAGGCCCCGCAGCACACCGGTGCCCGCCATGACGATGAGCAGGAACGGCGTGCTGAGCAGGCTGATGCGCAGGTAGGTCAGGGCGTGGGGCGCCACGTCGGGCGAGGCGCCCAGCGCCTCCACCATCACCGGGCCGAGCGGCCAGCCGATCGTGACGGCCGTGAGGCCGAGAAGGACAGCGAGCCACAGCCCGTCCACGCCGTCCCGCACGCCCCCGGGGATGTCGCCCGCACCGAACCTGCGCGAGACCGCCGCGGTGGTGCCGTAGGCGAGGAAGACGCAGACGGCCACGAGCGTGAGCAGCACCTGCCCGGCCACGCCCAGGCCGCCGAGCGCCTCGGTGCCCAGCGTGCCGACGATCGCGGAGTCGGTGAGCAGGAACAGGGGCTCGCTGATGAGCGCGAAGAACGTCGGGACCGCCAGGGCGAGGATCTCGCGGTCGTGGCGGTGCCGGAAAGGGGCGGCCGAAAGCAGTCGTGGCATGACCAGCACACAGTATCGGACACGCGTTCTACGCGGGTGTGGAGTTGTCCACACCCCGGCCGAAGCCTGTGGATAACCTGTGGAAACACGCCCTGTGAGGCATCTTGCACCCCCTGACTGCATCCTGCGTTTTAGCAGGTCAAGGGCTATATGCAGTGGTCGTGGCAAAGTTATCCACAGGTGATGTGCACAACCCCGGTCCGGGATGCCCTGCGGGGCACCGGACATGGTGGTAAGGGACGTGTCCACAACCTCCGGCCAAGGCGCCTCCGGCATCCGTCATGGGGCATCCTGGAAGGGTCGGCCCGTTCCCGGGCCGACGGAAGTACCGTCCCGGGGGAGCGTTCGTGAGTGTCGCTGAGCAGCCACCTGAAGAAGGCGGATACGAGCGCACCCCGCCCCACGACATCCAGGCCGAGCAGAGCGTGCTCGGCGGCATGCTGCTGTCCAAGGACGCCATCACGCAGGTCGTGGAGATCATCCGCTCCGCGGACTTCTACCGGCCCGCGCACCAGATCATCTACGAGAGCGTCGTCGACCTCTTCTCCCGAGGCGAGCCCGTGGACGCCATCTCGGTCAACGCCGAGCTGACCAAGCGCGGCGAGGCGACCCGGGTCGGCGGCGCCCTCTACCTGCACACCCTCACCGAGGCCATCCCGACCGCCGCCAACGCGGGCTACTACGCCAAGATCGTCTCCGACCGCGCGGTCCTGCGCCGCCTGGTCGAGGTGGGCACCCGCATCGCCCAGATCGGCTACGCCGGGGACGGCGAGGTGGACGACCTGGTCGACCACGCCCAGGCCGAGATCTACAAGGTCGCCGAGAAGCGAACCGGCGAGGACTACGTCGCGCTCGCCGACATCATGCCGGGCGCCCTGGACGAGATCGAGGCGATCGGCGCCAACGACGGCACCATGACCGGCGTGCCCACCGGCTTCGCCGACTTCGACGCCCTCACCAACGGCCTCCACCCCGGCCAGATGGTCATCATCGCCGCCCGCCCCGCCGTGGGCAAGGCGTTGGCCCTGGACACGCCCCTTCCGACACCCGGCGGATGGACCACCATGGGGGAGGTGGAGGTCGGCACCGAGCTGATCGCCGCCGACGGGACACCCACCCGGGTGGTCGCCGCCACAGAGGTCATGACCGGGCGCCCCTGCTTCGAGGTCGTGTTCGACGACGGCACCACCGTCGTCGCCGACGGCGACCACCAGTGGCTGACCCACACGCGGGCCTCGCGGCGCGCTGCCCGGGAGGCCGGGCTCCGGGGCGCGGTTCCCCGTGTGCTGCCCGAGGTGCGGACCACCAGGGAGATCGCCCGGACCCTGCGTACGGAGACCGCCGACCGCAGGCTGAACCATTCGGTGGTCAACGCTGCGGCGATCGAGCTGCCCGAACGCGACCTCCCCCTGCCGCCCTACTTCCTCGGCGCCTGGCTCGGTGACGGAGCCTCCGTCGCCGCCCGGGTCACCAGCACTGACCCCGAGGTCCTGCTCAACATCGAGGCCGAGGGACTCGTGACCAAGCCGGTCGGCTCCTCCGGCATGACCTACGGTGTCTTCCTGCCGGAAGAGGACACCGCGCCCGCGGCCCGTGAGTGCGTCGCCAGCCACGGCAGTGTCCAGGCGAGGTTGCGCACCCTCGGGGTTCTGGGGAACAAGCACATCCCCCAGGAGTACCTGCGCGCCTCGGCCGACCAGCGGCGCGCCCTCCTCGCCGGTCTGCTGGACACGGACGGCACGGTGAACGCCACCGGTTCCGTGCAGTTCGCGGTCACCAGCCAGCGCCTGGCGAACGGCTTCCGGGAGCTGGCGCACAGCCTGGGATACCGCACCGGGATGGTGGCCAGGCGGGTCGGCGGCCGGTCGGAGGAATCGTCCACCTGCTACACGGTCACCTTCGGCTCCAGGAGCGAGGTCTTCCGGCTCGAACGCAAGAGGTGTGCGCACCGGGAGCGCGGCGCCGACCGCGGTTACGCGCGGATCGGCTCCCGGTTCGTCACCGAGGTGCGACCGGTGGAGAGCGTTCCGGTGCGCTGCGTCCAGGTGGACCACCCGGACCACCTGTTCCTGGCCACCCGGTCGATGGTCCCCACCCACAACTCGACGCTGGCCCTGGACTTCGCGCGTGCGGCGTCCATCAAGCACGACATGACCGCGGTCTTCTTCAGCCTGGAGATGGGGCGCAACGAGATCGTCATGCGCCTGCTGTCGGCGGAGGCGCGGGTGCCCCTGCACACCATGCGCTCCGGGCTGATGACCGACGAGGACTGGACCCGCCTGGCCAGGCGCATGGGCGAGGTGGCCAACGCGCCCCTGTTCATCGACGACTCCCCGAACATGTCGATGATGGAGATCCGGGCCAAGTGCCGACGGCTCAAGCAGCAGCACGACCTCAAGCTGGTCATCGTCGACTACCTCCAGCTGATGAGCTCCCCCGGCCGGGTGGAGAGCCGCCAGCAGGAGGTCTCGGAGATGTCCCGGTCCCTCAAGCTCCTGGCCAAGGAGCTGGAGGTCCCGGTGGTGGCGCTCTCCCAGCTCAACCGAGGTCCCGAGCAGCGCACCGACAAACGCCCGCAGGTGTCCGACCTTCGCGAATCGGGCAGCATCGAGCAGGACGCGGACATGGTCATCCTGCTCTACCGCGAGGACGTGCACGACAAGGAGTCGCCGCGCGCGGGCGAGGCGGACATCATCGTGGCCAAGCACCGCAACGGCCCCACGGCGGACGTGACCGTGGCCTTCCAGGGCCACTACAGCCGGTTCGTCGACATGGCGCCCGGCTAGCCGCCGCGTCGGGGCCCGCCGTGCCACAGGCCCCGAATATCGGCTAGTCGTAATAGCGGTTTATGGTCAAGCCGATTTGTCGACAAAGCGCTACGCCCGCTTCACGCGGAGTCGCTGACCACGATCCCCTCCCGTAGTTCCAGGTGGCGGCCGGTGAAGCGCTGCCGGGTCCTGCGGTCGTGTGACACGACCACCAGTGTGCCCTCGTAGCGCGTCAGCGCCTCCTCCAGGTCCTCCACGAGACCGGGGGAGAGGTGGTTGGTCGGCTCGTCCAGGAGCAGCAGGTCGTAGGCCCCCGACGTCAGCCGGGCGACCTCGATCCTCCTGCGCTGGCCCACCGACAGGGACGCCACCGGCTGGTCCAGCTCCCCGGGCCGGAAGAGCCCGAGCGAGGCCAGCTCGTCCCGGTGGTCCTCGGCGAAACCGGGCCGCCCCGCGGCGTAGGCGCCGAGCACGGTCTGTCCGGCGGCGAAGGAGCCGTCCTCCTGACGCAGGTAACCCACCCGGCCGGGGACCGAAACCCGTCCCTCGTCGGGGAGGGCGTCCCCGGACAGGACCCGGAGCAGGGTGGTCTTGCCCGCCCCGTTCGGCCCGGTGACCAGCACGCGTTCGCCCGGAGCGAGGTCCAGGCAGGGCACCTCCAGGCGGTGGTCCACCCGGACCCCCTCCAGAGAGGCGGCCGGAGTGCTCTCCCCGGCGCGGGACCCGGTGAACCCGGCGGTCATCCGCAGCGGTACCGGCGGCGGCGCCACCGGGTCGGCGGTCAGCCTCTCCATCCTCTCCTTGGCGTTGCGGACGCGGCCCATGGAACCGTGCGCGGCCCCGCGCATCTTGAACGCCCCGTGGCCGAACGCGGCCTTCTCCATCTTGCGCGGGATGGCCCGCAGCGCCGCGATGCTGTTCTCGGCCAGCCTGCGCTGCCGGGCCAGGTCCGCCCTCCACTCCTCGTACTCGCGGATCCACCGGGCCCTGGCCGAGGCCTTCGCGGCCAGGAACCCGTCGTAGCCGTTGCCGTACCGGCGGATCCGGCGCAGGTCGTGGTCGACCTCCAGGACGGTGTCGGTCACGTTGGCCAGGAACGCCCGGTCGTGGGTGACGGCCACGACCGTGCCCCGGTGGCGGCGGAGCCGGTCCTCCAACCAGGCGACCGCGCGGTCGTCCAGGTCGTTGGTGGGCTCGTCCAGTAGGAGCAGTTCGGGTGAGGCCGCCAGCATCGCGGCCAGGGCCAGGCGCGAGCGCTCCCCTCCGGAGAGGGTCCTCAGCGGGCGGTCGCGGTCCAGGCCGGGAAGGCCCAGCCCGTGCAGTCCGGCGTCGACGCGCGCGTCGGCGTCGTAGCCGCCGCGCGCCTCGAACCGGGCGAGCAGGTCGCCGTAGGCGTCCAGCTCCTCCGGGGTGGCGGAGCCGAGCGTGCTCTCCGCCGCGCGCAGGCGCGCCTCCATGTCGCGCAGGACGGCCAGGGCGGAGTCGATCGCGTCGCCGACGGTGCCGGTGGAGACCCCCACCGCCTCCGGGGTCTGCCCCCCCGCCCCGACCCCTTCCAACGTTTGTCGTAGGAGTCCGACTCCTCCCGGGGCGCGGACCGTGAGGTCTCCGTTGGTGGGCTCCTCCTCCCCGGCGAGCAGGCGCAGCAGCGTGCTCTTGCCGGAGCCGTTGTCGCCGATGACCCCGACGCGCTCACCGGGGCTGATGGTGAGGGTGACACGGTTGAGCACGGTGTGGTCGCCGTAGCGGTGGGTGATGTCGTTGAGGGTGAGCTGGGACCGTGCTCGTACTCGGGCGGTGAGCATGCGCGCCTCCTGATCTGCGGTGTGGCTGGGAGATGAGCCGCGGATCGACGGTGGGGCGCTGGCGTTCCGGGTTTCGGACAGGGCGCGGCGATGGCGCGGGTCCGAGGAAAGGGAACGGTGAGGCCTTCCGTGGTCGACCGCGGTACAGCGACGCCGGGGAGCGCGGGGAGGTCGCCGTGCGGCGCTGGGCGCTGGCGGCGGTGGCTCGGGCGTCGGACGCGGGACTACAGGAAGATCAGCCTCATGTGCAAGACGATACGTCTCGTTTTGTTGGCCGTCAAGCGGAGATTCGTGAGACCGACATCACGGGTTTCGGGGCGACAGGAGGCCTGTAACGGCTAACCACTTTGCTCTTTATGGTCAAGCCGATTTGTCGACAAAGGGATGTGGAGACAGGAGGAGGTCGCCGGGCGGCCCCGCGCGGACTCCGCGGACGACGGGGGGGCCGCCCCGCGGGACGGCCCCCCGCGCTCGCTTCGGTTCACCGCGTACCCGCGCGCCGGAATCGGCGCGGCCCCTCACTCGCCGGGCCCGTCCGTGCGGGGCGCGGCCGGCCCCGGGCAACGGCGAAGGCCTCCCCGCCCGGAGGATCCGGGCGGGGAGGCCTTCGTTCGAACCGCCGGCTAGAGCCAGCGGACCTCGGGGCGGCTCCGACCGTTGTCGTCGGTGACCAGCACCCAGTGCATGATCGGGTGTCCCGACGTCGTCGCGTCGGCGTCCTCACGGGGCTGCGGGACGTTGACCGGCTCGGTCGCGAGACCGGAGAGGCGGTTGGTCCCAGCCGAGAGGCGGGTGCGCCGACGGGTCGTCGAGAACCGAGTGGGGTGGGGTGCACGGTCCGTCCTGCGCGCCATGGGACCCTCCTCGTTTCCGTTTCAGATGTCCCAAGTTAACCCTAAGTTCACCTTCGAGTCAATTCGCCGGATGCCGTGGGCGTGGTCCATCGGGGGTTCGGCCTCCGTGTGGAGGCTGCTTGGAGACATGCCCAGGTCGTGGGGTTCTATGCGTGATGTGCCGAATGCCCTGTGTGACGGTTCTCTGACCTGCGTCGGAGAAAGGAGTATGTCACCCGAAGGGAAGGTTAACAGAAGGTGAACGAGGCACGAAGGAGGCGCTCGGTCCGGCCGCGCGTGCCCGGCGCCGCGCGGCAGCACCGGAGGGGTCCGGCCGTGTACGACGGCCACGGCCCGCCGGGGACCGCCTCCCGCCAGCCCGGCGGGGGCCCGAACACAGCGAGAGCACCCGCCGGGACGGCGGGTGCTCCGCGTGGGCCTTGAGGTGCGGGGTCACTCCTTGAAGATGAGCCCCACGACCTCCAGGTAGAGCTGCTCCGGGTAGGGGATGAAGTCGATCCGGCTCAGGGCCTGGTCCTGACCGGCCGACTCCATCACGAAGGTCCCGTAACCGAGGAAGCGGCCCAGCAGGGTCCGCTCGAACCTCATGTCGGTGACCTTGCCCAGCGGCATCATGTTCACCTGCCGGACGATCAGGCCGGTGGTCAGCAGGAGCCGTGCGGAGGTGATGACGAAGTAGTCCACCGACCACTCCGCTACCCGCCACACGAACCACACCAACACCAGCAGCCACACCCACCAGATGATCGCCAGCGTCGCGGCGCTGGCGGCGATGGAGGTGTTGCTGAGGATCCCGGCGAGGATCAGCGCGCCGAGGACCGCTCCGACCGGACCGATCAGCACCGCGGGGTGCCGACGGATGGTCACCACGTCCTGCTCGTGCGGCAGGAGGTAGCGGTTGACCGACGCAGGAGCGCTGTTACTCGACGCTACGAGCCGCATGCCACCCGACCGTTCCGGTTACAGGAGCGCGTTGACGAAACGGGACATCGACTCCGCGCCCCCCATCAGACCGCCCAGAGCGCTCTCGATCACCCCGGCAGCGCTTTCCGGCTGTGTGAACAGATAGAACGCCACGAAAGCGATGAGCGCGTAGCCGCCCCATTTTTTCAACTTCGCCACGACTGACTCCTCTTGGAATCCACCTGACCCACTAACCCAGCAGTGATTGTCGCACCGACCATCATGCCCGTAAAGCCTGGGGCGCACCCTCGGCGTGGCGGTATGTCGGACCTTCCTCGCATGCGGGCTGTGTCCGGTTCCGGTGGTGTTGGTAACCCAGTGATTGGTGGTCCGGAATGTGGTTCAGGTCCATCGAGGACTATGACATTAAGGACACTGCTGGATATAAGGGGGTAATTCATCTCCCCCTGCGCAGGCCAGCGGAGATCGGACAGGCCGAAAACCTCGGTAGGTCCCGCTCGGAACCGCTAGGACCGCTCGGCGAAGGCCAGCGCGAGCACTTGGAGGTGCTGTCGAGCGATCCGCTCCACGAGGTCGGGGGTCGCCCTGCCGGTCACGTCCTCGGCGCCGTGCCGCGCCGCGTCCACGCACCGGGTGACGGTGGAGGTGTGGTGCACGTCGGAGAACTCCTCGGCCAGCCGGCTCCGCACCGGTTCGAAGCGAGAGTCGCGGGCGGTCGAGGTGGAGGGGTTCTCGTTCATCTCACTCCTTGGGGCTACGGGGGTCGCGCTGTGTGTTCTTTCGGGATCTTTCGGTAGCCGCTGGAGGGTGGACGAAGCGCCGCGCCGGAGGAGGCTCGGGCGTGCGGTGTCAGCGGGCTGAGAGGGAGATCTGGGGTGAGGGGGTGTTTCGGTCCGGCTGGTCTCCGCTTACGGGCGTGCGGGAACCATCATCGCTCCTCTCTGTTACATTACCGTCTCGAAATGAATTCGGCTAATGCAAAGCCGTGTCGGCGCTTGCGCCGGCTCGCCGTGTCCACCAGGGCGGACGGGGGAGTCGGCAGCAGGCATGCCCGATTTTCGGTCGTTCATTCCTCCGGTCGCAAAAAGAGCCGAAAAAGCGCCCAACCGTGATCCGGCGGGCGCTGGGTGCGGACGGGGCGGGTGTGTCTCAGGAGCAGCCGTAGAGGCGGTCGCCCGCGTCGCCCAGCCCCGGCAGGATGAAGCCCTGCTCGTTGAGCCGCTCGTCCACCGCCGCCGTGACCACGCGCAGGGTCGCGCCGTGGTCGGGGTCCAGGTCCTCGGCGAGCCGCTGCTCCACCGCGGTCAGGCCCTCGGGGGCGGCGAGCAGGCAGATCGCGGTGATGTGGTCGGCGCCCCGCTCCACCAAGAGCTTGAGCGCGGCGGCCAGGGTGCCGCCGGTGGCCAGCATGGGGTCCAGCACGTAGCACTGGCGGCCGGACAGGTCCTGCGGCAGCCGGTCGGCGTAGGTGGCGGGCTGGAGGGTGTCCTCGTCGCGGGCCATCCCCAGGAAGCCGACCTCGGCGGTGGGCAGCAGGCGGGTCATCCCGTCGAGCATGCCCAGGCCCGCGCGCAGGATCGGCACCACGAGCGGAGTGGGGCGCGTCAGCTGCGTTCCGGTGGTCTCCACGAGCGGGGTCCGGATAGTGACGTCCGTCACTCGGACGTCCCGGGTCGCCTCGTAGGCGAGCAGGGTCACCAACTCGTCGGTCAGGCGCCGGAAGGTCGGGGAGTCGGTACCCACGTCGCGCAGGGTGGTCAGTTTGTGCGCGACCAGGGGGTGGTCGACGACCAGGGTTTCCAAAGCGTTCTCCGGTTGAGCTGGGACAACAAGACGGTGGCTGGGGAGGAGGCCTGCCCGAGTCTAACCGCGCGCGTCCACCGGACCGGAGGCGCCGCGGGCCGCGTGGTCCCCGCTCCGGACCGGCGCGGCCGCGCGGCCGGGGACGTCCGGGGGGCGCGGGGACGGCGGAGGGGCGAGCAGGGAACCGGTTCTCATGAGAGCGTGGTCCGGAATGACGCGGACCGAGGGGGACGGTGGCACCGGAGTGATCGTTACCATGTCACTCGCACGGGCGATCCGGGATTCCTTCGTCCGCACCGATACACCGGCCGGGTTGGGGTGACGATGACAGTGCTCGATCATGGTGACGACGACTCGGGCGACTTCGCGGCCATCGCGTACAGGGAAGAGGAGTACTGGGACGTCGACCTGCTCCCCGTGACCCTGACGCACGACCTCAAGGGGCTGATCCACGCCCTGCGCCAGCAGCCGAGCATCAGCGGCTCACTCGGCCTGGTCTCGGTCGGCGACGACTTCTTCGTCATCGTGCGGGTCTACGGTGAGGACGTTTCCCTCTTCCTGTCCGACGTGACCGCGTCCGTGGACTGGCAGGTGGCCCGGGACGTTCTGGACTACCTGGACATCGACCAGCCGGACGACGACGACCTGGACCAGGTGCTGCCCGCGGGCGACCTGTCCATCGTGGCCGATCTCGGGCTGGACGAGATGGAGCTGGGCGCCCTGGCGGGCGACCTGGACCTGTACCCCGACGAGGTGCTGGCCAGCGTGTCCGAACGGCTGGGATTCGCCCAGTCCTTCCAGCGTGTACTGGACGGTATGGGGTAAGGACCTGCCGAGAAGAGCATCCGGGCGGACAGGAGAGCACGCGGTGTCGACCTTCGCAGCGGTCTTCGCTCCCAACGGGAGGACGTGGCGGGGAACCGAGGTCGAACTCGGGGACGTGGACGTCATCGACGACGTCACCGAACTGATGCTCGACTTCGCGACCGACCGGGGCAGCGGGGTCTCGATCCTGCTCGTGGAGGCCGACGACGAGTGGTTCGCCATCGTGCGCGCCGACGACGACGGCGGTGAGCCGCGCGTGTACCTCTCCGACGCGCGGGTGGTGCACGACCACCCGCTGGCCTCGGTGCTCTCCGAGGCCGGGGGGCTGGGCGCGCCGCCGCCCTCCGAGAGCGCCGGAGCCCGGCCCGACCCGCGGCCCGACGGCGACGGGAACCTGCTCTCCGACCTGGGCCTGACCGAGGAGGAGCTGCGCTCCCTGTCCGTCGGCGGCGGGGTCCTGCCCAGCGACGTCCTGGCCGTGGTGGCCGAGCGCGCGGGCTTCGCCGAGATCCTCGACGGTATGAGGCTGTGATCGGACGGGACGTCCTCGACGCCGCCCTGCTCGCGGCGATCGCCGAGGGCGAGGCCGCCCTGGAGACGGGTGACGTGCCGGTGGGCGCGGTCGTGCTGGACGCCGACGGCGCCGTCCTGGGCACCGGGCGCAACGAGCGCGAGGCCACCGGCGACCCCACCGCCCACGCCGAGGTGCTGGCGCTGCGGGCCGCCGCACGCGCGCGCGGTGAGTGGCGGCTGGGCGGCTGCACCCTGGTGGTCACCCTCGAACCCTGCACGATGTGCGCGGGAGCGACGGTGCTCTCCCGCGTGGACCGGCTGGTCTACGGCGCGCGGGACGCCAAGGCGGGCGCGGCCGGATCGGTGTGGGACGCGGTCCGCGATCCCCGTCTCAACCACCGCCCGGAGGTCGTCCCGCCGGACCTGGTGCCGCGGGAGCTGTCGGACAGGTGCTCCGATCTCCTGAGCCGGTTTTTCGCACGGCGCCGTATCCGGTAGAGTGTCTCGCGGTGGAGTCGCCTAGTGGCCGATGGCGCCCGCCTCGAAAGCGGGTAAGGGGCAACCCTTCGAGGGTTCAAATCCCTCCTCCACCGCACGAGGCCGATGCTCACGAGGGTGAGCGTTCGGCCGGTAGAGGTAGCGAGGGCCGGTTGGTCCGAGCCGACGCACGGTGTGCGCGGCACGGAGCAACCGGCCCTTCGCGTTTCCCGGATCGGGTTCCGGCGGCCGGAACGGGGTCAGGCGGCCGGAGCGCGGCCCCGGAGCGACCTGTCGGCCTGTCGACAGGTCGTCCCGTCGACAGACCGACAAGCCGGCGGACCGACAAGTCGACAAGCCGCCGTGGCGGCAAGCCGGTGCTGCTACCCCCCGGCGGGGGCCGGGCCGGTGCTGCCCCGGGGCACGAAGCGCGCAGCCGGAGACCACCGCTCCGCCACGGCCGCCCCGTCGGCGCACTCCAGGGCCGACTCCGCGACCGCGACCCCGTACCGGTACACGTCCACGCTCATGGTGGTGAGCGCGGGCTCGGCCAGGCGGCACATGGTCGAGTCGTCCCAGGCCACCAGGCTCAGCTGCTCGGGTACCCGCACGCCCATGCCGCGGGCGGCGTCCAGCCCGGCCACCGCCATCACGTCGTTGTCGTACAGGACCGCCGTCGGCGGGTCCTTCCGCTTGAGCAGTTCGCCGGTGAGCCGGGCGCCCGCCTCGGAGGAGTAGTCGCCCTCAAGAACCACCGGGTCGGGGATCCCCGCGGCCCGGCAGCCCTCCGCGAGGGCCTCCGTGCGGGCGCGTGTGTGCAGCAGCTCCACCGGCCCGGTCACCCGGGCGACGCGCCGGTGGCCCAGTTCCAGCAGGCGTTCCAGCGCCGTCCGGACCGGGGACACGTGGTCGGTCAGGACGGTGGGCGTGGCGGGGTCCGGGACCGGACTGCCCGCGACCACGGCGGGCAGGCCCAGCTCGCGCAGCACGGCGGGGCGCTCGTCCCCCTCGGTCGGGTTGACCACCACGACCGCGTCCACCAGCCGCCGCTCCGCCCACCGGCGGTAGGCGGCCAGCTCGGCCTCCCGGCCGGTCACCAGGTGCAGCAGGACCGACATGTCGCGCTCGGCCATCCGCTCCTCGATCCCGGCGATGAACTCCATGAAGAAGGGCTCGGCGCTCAGCAGGCGGCGCGGCCTGGCCAGGACCAGCCCGACCGCGCCTCCGGTCCCGGACCCGTCCATCACGCCCGCCGCGCGCGCAGGGAGTTGGCCGAGCGCAGGACGGGGGCGGCGGTCAGCGCCGCCGGGTCGACCTCCGCCCCGGTGCGCACCAGGAAGCTGTGCGTCTCCCCGGCCAGCAGGTCCACGAGCATGTCGTCCGCCTCGGCGTCGGGGGCCACCCGGTCGGCCAGCACGGAGACGTCCCTGGCGAAGGACGAGGCGCGCACCTCCACCCGGTAGCCGCCCTCCACGGGAGTGGCGGTGGCGGTCAGCGCGTCGGGGTCGTAGGACAGGTGGACGTCCTCGCGGAAGGGCCGCACGAGGCGGGCGTCGCGGGTCGTGGCCACGAGCACCTCCTCCTTCGCGTCCCCGGCCGCGAGCAGCTCCCGGGCCAGGTCGAACTCCGCCGCGGAACGGGGCGGCACGGCCAGCTCGATCCTAGCGGTGTGCAGCACCTCGCCCCCGAAGGTCTGGCGCTCCGCGCTGACCGGCTCCGACCAGGCCTCGTCGGTGTCGTTGACGGCCACCAGCACCAGCCGTCCGTCCCGGGGCTGGACGGTGAGCAGGCGCGGCGCGTAGGCGCGGCGCAGCCCGTACCAGAGCGGCTTGGGGCGCTCCTCGCCGTCCACGGCCGCCCAGGAGGTGACCGGCCAGCAGTCGTTGATCTGCCAGACCAGGGAGCCCGCGGTGCGCGGCCACCAGGATCGGAAGTGCTCGATGCCGAACGCCACCGCGCGGGCCTGGTTGAGCTGGGTGGCCCAGTGCCAGTCCTCGAAGCTCCTCGGCGTGGGCAGGTGGGCGGACAGGCCCCGGGCGAGCTTGCCGTTGCCGTCATCGGCCTTCTGGTGCAGCAGGAAGGCGGGCGAGGTGGGCGTGAGCGGCTCGTCGTGCACCCAGTCGGTGAGGGTGGCCCAGGTGGGCGGCCCCTGGAAGCCGAACTCGGAGCAGAACCGGGGCACGTGGTCCTGGTAGGCCCGGTAGTCGGTCTGGTTCCACACGGTCCACTCGTGGCGGGTGCCGTGCGCCTCGTCGTTGGGGTGGACCTCCTTCGGGGCGTACCCCGGGGTGTAGGGGCTGCCGTCGGCGTAGAACCGGGTGGGGTCGAGCTCGGCCACGACGCGGGGGAAGAGGTCGGTGTAGTAGCCGTAGCCCCAGGTCCGGTCCCCGAGCCGCTCCTGCCAGCCCCAGTCCATGAAGCCCCAGAGGTTCTCGTTGCCGCCGTTCCACAGCGCCAGCGAGGCGTGCGAGGTCAGGCGCGCGACGTTCTCCCGGGCCTCGGCCTCGAACTCACTCCACAGCGGCTCCTCCTCGGGGTAGGCGGCGCAGGCCAGGAGGAAGTCCTGCCACACGAGGACGCCGCGCTCGTCGCAGACGTCGTAGAAGTCCTCGCTCTCGTAGATCCCGCCGCCCCACACGCGCAGCATGTTCATGTGCGCGCCGACGGTCTGGTCCACGCGCCGTGCCAGGCGCTCGCGCGTGATCCGGGTGAGGAAGTGGTCGTCGGGGATCCAGTTGGCGCCCTTGACGAAGATCGGCTTGCCGTTGACCACGACGGTGAAGGGGGTGCCGTGCTCGTCGGGAGCGGTGTCCACGGTGATGGTGCGAAAGCCCACGCGGCGGTCCTCGGAGCCCAGCGGCCCGGCCTCCCCGTCCGCGGTCAGGGTGACGGACAGGTCGTACAGGGGCTGGTCGCCGTGGCCGACCGGCCACCACAGGCGGGCGTCGGGCACCTCGACCACGACCACGCCGCTCTCCGCGCCGGGAGCCACGTCGGCGGCGGCCCGCACACCGGCGACCTCGGCCGCCAGGACCAGGCCGGAACCGGGAGCGCTCCCGGACCACTCGACGTCGGCGTGCACCTCCACCCGGCCGGTGCCGTCCCCGCCCACGGTGACCAGCGGGCGCACCTGGGACAGGCGGGCGGTGCGCCACCGCTCCAGGCGCACGGGCTTCCAGATCCCGGCGGTCTGGAGGTCGGGTCCCCAGTCCCAGCCGAAGGAGCAGGCCATCTTGCGGACCATGTTGTACGGGTGCGTGTTGGTGTGCGGCCGCTCGCCGAGTTCCCCGCGGACCTCCTCGGCGTACTCCAGCGCGGACCGGAAGTCGACCACGAGTTCGTTGGTCCCGGCGCGCAGCGCGTCGCGCACGTCGAAGCGGTATCCGCGGTGCATGTTGGCGGTGGTGCCGAGCACGGTGCCGTTGAGCTCCACGGTGGCCACCGTGTCCAGGCCGTCGAAGGCCAGGTCGACGCGCTCGCCGTCCTCGACGGCGTCGGCCTCGAAGGTGAGGGAGTAGCGCCAGCCCGCGCGGTGCATCCAGGCCAGTTCGGTCTCGTTGCTGTCCAGGTAGGGCTCGGGGATCAGACCGGCGGCCAGCAGGTCCAGGTGGGTGCTTCCGGGGACCCGGGCGGGGACGGTGCGGCCCGCGACGTTCTCCGGGACGGGCCCGCTCGTCGCGGACAGCAGCCAGCCGTCGTGCAGGGTGTGACGGATCATCTGTGCCTCTCGGGGGCTTCGGGGGCGGGGACGCCCGGCGTGTCCGCGGAGCACGCTCCGCGGGGCGTCGCGGTCGTCGTCGGGTGGCGGTCCCTCTTGCGCGAACCAGCCACCTCGGGGATTCTTACTTTTCCGAACAAAGTAAGTCAACCCTGTTCCCGACCACGAAGGACGTGGCGACCGTGGCATCGCACCGCCCCCTCTCCGGCGGCTCCGACCTCCCCCACCTGCGCGCCGCCGGGGTGAGCCTCCTGCTGGACCTGACCGGCGAGACCCTGCCCCGGGTCCTGCACTGGGGCTCCGACCTGGGCGACCTCTCCCGCCGGGAGCTGGACGACCTGCGCCTGGCGCTGAGCCCGCAGCCCATCGGGTTCTCCGTGGACGGGCCGGTGGAGGTGGCCGTGCTCCCCGAGCAGTCCGCCGGCTGGCTCGGCACGCCGGGCCTGGTCGGCAACCGGGGCGGCGCCGACTTCTCCACCGCCTTCCGCGTGCGCGAGTCCGCGGTGGAGCACGGCTCCCCGGAGGGCGGGCGCCTGACCGTCCGCGCCGAGGACGCCCGGGCCGGGCTCGTACTGGACCTCGTGGTCGAACTGGCCCCCTCGGGCCTGGTCCGCCAGCGCGCCACCGTCACCAACGGGGCCGCGTCCCCCTTCGCCGTGGACGCCGTCAACCTCGTCCTCCCCGTCCCGGCCGAGGCGGTCGAGCTGCTCGACTTCGGCGGGCGCCACATGCGCGAGCGCAGCCCGCAGCGGACCGCCTTCACCCAGGGCCTGCGGGTGCGCGAGAACCGCACCGGGCGCACGGGGTACGACGCGGCCCACCTGCTGGCCGCGGGAACGCACGGCTCCGGCAACCGCTCCGGCGAGGTGTGGGCCGTGCACACGGCCTGGTCGGGCAACCACCGCACCTTCGCCGAGCGCACCTACCACGCGGTGTCCCTGCTGGGCTCGGGCGAGCTGCTGCTCTCCGGGGAGGTCGTGCTGGCCGAGGGGGAGTCCTACACCACCCCGTGGCAGTACGGCTCGCACGGGCACGGCCTGGACGAGGTCTCCGCCCGCTTCCACCGGCACCTGCGCTCGCGCCCGCACCACCCCTCCACACCGCGCTCGGTGGTCGTCAACACCTGGGAGGCCGTGTACTTCGACCACGACCTCGACCGGCTGCGCGAGCTGGCCGACGCCGCCGCCCGCGTGGGCGCCGAGCGGTTCGTGCTCGACGACGGCTGGTTCGGCTCGCGCCGCGACGACCGGCGCGGCCTCGGCGACTGGTACGTCTCCGACGAGGTGTGGCCGGACGGGCTGGGCCCGCTCACCGACCACGTCACCGGGCTCGGCATGCAGTTCGGGCTGTGGGTGGAGCCGGAGATGGTCAACGAGGACTCCGACCTGGCCCGCGCGCACCCCGACTGGATCATGGCCGCGGGCGACCGGCTGCCCCGGCCGGCGCGCTCCCAGCAGGTGCTCGACCTGGCCCGCCCGGAGGCGTTCGCGTACGTCTTGGAGCGCCTGGACGACCTGCTGTCCGCCTACCCGGTCTCCTACCTCAAGTGGGACCACAACCGGGACCTGGTGGACGCCGGGCACCGGCCGACCGGGCGGGCCGGGGTCCACGGCCAGACCCTGGCGGTCTACCGGCTGATGGACGAACTGCGCCGCCGCCACCCGGGCGTGGAGATCGAGTCCTGCTCGTCCGGCGGCGGGCGGGTGGACCTGGGAGTGCTGGAGCGCACCGACCGCGTGTGGGTCTCCGACTGCATCGACGCCCTGGAGCGGCAGGACATCCAGCGGTGGACCAACGCGCTCGTCCCGCTGGAGCTGATGGGCACCCACGTGGGGGCGGGCACCGCGCACACCACCGACCGCCGCCACACCGTCGACTTCCGGGCCGGGACCGCCCTGTTCGGGCACTTCGGGATCGAGTGGGACCTCACCCGGGCCGACGGCGCCGAGCTGGCCCGCCTGCGGGAGTGGGTGGAGCTGTACAAGGAGCTGCGCGGTCTGCTGCACACGGGAACCGCCGTGCACGGCGACCACCCGGACCCGGCGGTCCGGGTGCACGGCGTGGTCGCCGAGGACCGGTCCGAGGCGCTCTACGCGATCGTCGCCACGGGGACCTCGGAGCTGTACCCGACCGGGCCCGTCCGGCTGCCGGGTCTGAACCCCGAGGCGGTCTACCGGGTCCGCCCGCAGGCGCCCGGGGACGTGCCCGACGGCAACGCCCACCGGTGGGGGGTGCCGCTGCCCTGGTGGACCCCCGAGGGCGTCCGCGTCAGGGGCGCGGTGCTGGAGAACGCGGGACTCCAGGCGCCGGTGCTCTTCCCGGAACGGCTGGTCCTGGTGCGTGCCACCCGGCTCTGAACCCGGTCGCGGGCCGGTGCACGGGAGGGCCGGGTGCGGTGCGTCCGGAGGGGCGCGGCGTTCCGTCGTGCGCGGCGGCACGGGTGTGACGGGTGCGGCCCGGGTGCGGCCCGGGTGCGGCGGGGCTATCCCCGCGGCTCCCGGGCGCAGGCGTCCAGCACCGTGCCCGCGAAGTCGGTGACCAGGCGGTTCCAGGTGCGCCAGCGCAGCATCGCGTGCACGTCCAGGGGCACCCGGACGAACTCCGCGGACTCCGCCACGCGGGCGATCCGCGCGGTGTGGTCGGCCGACGCCCGGGGACTGGTGGTCAGGTCGCGGGAGCCGTGGGCGAGGAGCACGCGTCGGCCGAGCAACTGCTCCACCGGTTCCCCCTCGGGAATCCACGGGGCCAGCGCCGCGACGCCGCGCACTCCGGGCAGCCCGCCCGAGCGCAGGGCCACGCGCCCGCCCAGCGAGTGGCCGACGAGGACCACCGGCACGCCGCCCAGGTGGCGCCTGACCTCGTCGACCGCGCGTCCGGCGTCCTCCAGGGATGACCGTCCGTCGCCGTTCCACCCGCGCACGCGGTTGCGCACCCGCCACACGGCCAGTCCGCGGTCGCCGTGCGCGCGGGCCAGCGCGGAGGCGAACGGGTCCATCCGCCGGACGGCGAGCTGTCGCTGTTCTGTGCTCATCAGCCCGGTGACCTGGCCGCCGTGCAGCACGATGGCCACCGCGGCCACCGGGCGGGGCGGCGCCCACCGGGTGATCCATGGGCCCAGCGGCCCTAGGGGCCGCTCGGCCGACCGGGGGCGGTGCGTGGGAGAAGCACGCATGCTCGGTGGACTCCCTTCTGAGGGGGACCGCGCGGCACGGCGCCGCTCGGTTCGGTCTCCCCGGGTTCTTCGGAGCCGGGGCCGTGCCGGATTGCCCGCGTCCGGCCCGGCGTCCCCGCGCGGGCGCGAGACGGCGTGCGGCGGCCCGCGGGCAGCCCCGGAACGCTGCCGTCCCCGGCGCGGGCGCGTCACGGAGGCGCGGCGGGCGGGGGAGCGGCCCGGGAGGGGGCCGTCCCCGTGCGGGCGCGGCGCGGAGGAGGGGCCGGGTTGCCGTCCCCGCGCGCGGGCGCGACACTTGGCCCACACTCGCCCGCCGGACGCGAAGGGGCGGGTCCCCGCGCGCGGGCGCGACGCGACCGGCCCCGGAGAAGCGACCCGGGCGGTCCGCGCGCGGACGCGGCGTCCCGGAGCGGGGGAGAGCACAGCGCGGACCGCGGCCGGGGACCGGCCGTCGAGGTGGTGGAGGTGGCATTGGGCGGGCCGTCGCGGGTGATCCCGCACACGACGAGCAGGGCGGCGGTCCTCGACGTCATCCGTGCCGCGGGCACGATCAGCCGCGTGGGGCTGGTGGAGGCCACCGGGTTCACCGGCGCCACCATCTCCACCGTCGTCCGCAGGCTCATCGACGACGGCCTGGTCCTGGAGACCGGGCGCGCCGAGTCCACCGGCGGCAAGCCGCGCGTCCTGCTCCGGCTCAACCGCGAGTCGCGCTACGCCGTGGGCGTCCACATCGACCCCATCGGCATCACCTACGCCCTCATCGACCTCACCGGCGCCGTGGTCTCCCGGATGACCCGCGCCGGGGTGAACCGGGACGAGGACCCCGCCGAGACCACCTCCCGCATGTCCCGGCAGGTGGAGGCCCTGGTGGAGGGCGCCGGTGTGGACCGCGAACGGGTGCTCGGCGTCGGGCTGGTCGCCCCGACCGGCGCGCTCCACCGGCACCCCTCACTGCGGCACTGGGCCGACTACCCCGCGGCCGAGGAGCTGGAGGACGCGGTCGGCCTGCCCGTGGTGCCGGGCAACGACGCGACCGCCGCCGCCCTCGGCGAGTACTGGTCCGGCGTGGTCGGCGGTTCGTCCATCTTCGCCGCCGTGTACATGGGCACCGGCGTCGGCGCCGGGGTCCTGGTCAACGGCATCCCCTACCACGGGGCCAGCGGCAACGCCGGGGAGATCGGGCACGTGTGCCTGGACGTGGACGGGCCGCTGTGCTGGTGCGGCGGGCGCGGGTGCGCCGAGGCGGTGGCCGGCCCGGCCGCCGTCGTGGCGGCCGCCCGGGCCGACGGGGAGCTCGCCCGCACCGCCGGCCTCACCCGGGACGGCGTCCGGGTCCGGCCGTCGGTGGGCGCGGAGTTCACCGCCGTGGTCCGCGCGGCCCGCATGGGCCAGCCCACCGCCCGCGCCCTGCTGGACCGCTCCGCCCGCCGCCTGGCCGTGGCGGTCCGCACGCTGGCCAACCTGATGGACCTGGACCTGCTGGTGCTGACCGGTTCGAGCCTGGCCGCGGCGGGGTCGGTCTACCTGCCCGTCATCCAGGAGGAGCTGGACCGGGCCTTCTTCGCCCGCGCCGCCCACCCGGTCGAGGTGCGCATGTCCACGTCGGCCGCGACCGCGCCCGCCATCGGCGCGGCGGCCATGGTCCTCCAGGGCCAGCTGGTTCCGCTGCGCCCCGGGCTGCGACTGCCCGCGAACCTGTCGGAGTCCGGGGCGGACTGGGACTGAGCGCCCCACGGGACCGTCCGCGGGGGCCGGTCCGGTCAAGCGTCCGGAACCCGCCGGAAAACCGTCCGCCCGGTGTCGGGCGCCCCCAGACCGCCGCCGCCGGGCGTCCGGGGCGCCCCCGGGGACGCGGTCAGGCGTCCGGGACGCCCTCCCCGGCGCCCTCCAGCTCCTCGACGGCTCGGGTCAGCCACGCCACCCACCCGGCCTCCACGTCGATGCCGCCGAGCAGCACCAGGCGCTGGACCCGCTCCCGTTCGGTGGCGGGCCCGTCCGGGTAGTCGCGCCGCTCGAACCCGCGGTACTCCTCCAGCCGCAGCAGGTGCAGATCGCGGTGGCGGCGCAGTTCCGCGACCAGGCCGCGCACGCCCACCACCCCGGCGGCGCGCAGCCGCAGCGGCAGCGGGTCGCGGGAGGCCCTGGGGTCCTCGCGCAGGTCCACCCAGCGCTCCAGCTCCTCCCGTCCCGCGGGCAGCACCTCGTACTCCTTGCGCCCTCCGCGGGTCGGCCCGTCCGTCGCCAGCGCCCGGATCAGCGCCGCCCGCTCCAGCTTGCCCAGCTCCCGGTAGATCTGCTGGTGGGTGGCCGACCAGAAGTACCCGATCGAGCGGTCGAAGCGCCGGGCCAGCTCCAGGCCGGACGAGGGCTTCTCCAACAGGGCGGTCAGGATGGCGTGGGGCAGGGACATGGGCGCATTCTAGGCAGTGTTCTTTGGGGCCTCCGCTTCGCTTCGTCCCACCCGTCGCCCGCCACCACCCTCAACGGACGCTGCGCGCAGTCCTTCTTGTGTTCGGGCGTCCGAAGAACGGGAACCTTCGGTGCCTCCGGTGAGACGGCTCGTGCCCACCCGTCGCCCACCACCACCCTCAACCGACGCCTACGGCGCAGTCCTGCTTGCAGTCCCGCCTCCGTCACCTCCAGAACCCCGTGGACGCCCGAAGACCCCCCTGTAGCAGGCTCAGAAAAAAGATCCGCGCCCCATCACGGAGCGGACTCGGGGAGGCGGACCATGACCCTGCCCTCCACGACCGACGCATCCAGGACCTGCGGCGGAGCGGTCGCGGGACCGTGGACCACCGTCCCGTCGTCCAGGCGGAACTCGCTGCCGTGCCAGGGGCAGCGCACGCACCCGTCCACCCGCTCGCCCTCGGCCAGGGGAGCGCCCATGTGCGGGCACGTGCCCAGCATCGCGCTCACGGAGCCGCCCGTCCGCGCCACCAGGACCGGGACACCCGCCACGTCGCCCCCGCCGAGACCGCCGTCGTCGAAGCCGTCCAGCGGGCCGAGGTCGTGCCAGCCCCCGGGCAGCAGGTCGACCAGGTGGTCGGCGCTGTTGGCGCCCGCCGACCGGTAGTAGGCCATGTGCCCGCCCAGGGACCCGCTCAGGCCGACCACGCCCACGCCGACCAGCGCCAGGAACCTCCCCCAGCCCTGGCGGCCGCGTGCCCGGGCCAGCGAGGAGGCGCCGAACAGCAGGGTGCCGACGCCGTTGGTCGCCGCGTGCACCACGCCCACGCGCTGCTGGCGCTCGTGCTGCTGCGACCAGTCCGCCAGGCCGCTCACCACGGCGGGCAGGGTCGTGACCAGACCGGCGTTGACCAGCGCGTGCGCGCTGCGGCGGTGGTCCCCGGGCAGCGAGTCCAGCAGGACCGCCGCCATCCACGTACCGAGGGGCAGCTGCACCAGGATCGGATGGACGGGGTGCCCGAGCTGGACCCCGTGCAGCATGTCGCGGACGGTGCCGGACGGGATCCGTTCGGCCAGGCTCTTCATGCTGGAGACCGCGGGGTCGAGCTGCTCGTCGCGTTCGATCCGGCGGATGCGTTCACCGATTCTCATGGTGGTGCGGCTACCCGGGGTGCGCGCGTGCCACTCACGGGACACCGGGCCGCGCGGATCCTTGAACCCGGCTTTCCCCGGCCTCCCGTTGCTCCTGCGCCGGGGAGGCCGGGGCGGGCGTCACAGCGCGGCGGCCAGTCGGGTGCCCTGGTCGATCGCCCGCTTGGCGTCGAGCTCGGACGCCTCGTCGGCGCCGCCGATCAGGTGGACCGCGCGGCCCGAGGCGGTCAGCTCGTCGGCGAGGTCCCGGAGCGGCTCCTGGCCCGCGCACACCACGACGGTGTCCACGTCGAGCACGCGCTTCTCCCCGTCGACGGTCAGGTGCAGGCCCTCGTCGTCGATCCGGTCGTACTCGGCCCCCGCGACCGTCTCCACGCCGCGGTGGCGCAGCTCCAGCCGGTGGATCCACCCGGTCGTCTTTCCCAGGCCCGCGCCGACCTTGCCGGTCCTGCGCTGGACCAGGTGCACCGTGCGCGGCGACGCCGGACGCAGGGGCTCGCCGAGGCCGCCCCGGGAGGCGGGGTCGGTGTCCACGCCCCACCTGCGCAGGAACTCCCCGGTGTCGACGTCGCCCCCGCCGTCGGTGAGGAAGGCGGCCACGTCGAAGCCGATGCCGCCCGCGCCGATGACCGCCACGCGCTCGCCGACCTCGGTGTTCCCGCGCAGGACGTCCGCGTAGCCCACCACCTTGGGGTGGTCCACGCCCGGGATCCCCGGCACACGCGGGGTGACGCCGGTGGCGAGCACGACCTCGTCGTAGCCCTCCAGGTCGGCGGCCCCCACCCGGGTGCCCAGCCGCACCTCCACCCCGTGCCGGTCGAGCTGGACGCGGTAGTAGCGCAGGGTCTCGTCGAACTCCCGCTTGCCCGGCACGCGGCGGGCCAGGTTCAGCTGGCCGCCGATCTCCCCGGCCGCGTCGAACAGCGTGACCTCGTGCCCGCGCTCGGCGGCGGACACGGAGCAGGCGAGCCCGGCGGGTCCGGCGCCCACGACGGCCACCCTCCTGCGCAGGCGGGTGGGGGAGAGCACGAGTTCGGTCTCGTGGCAGGCGCGCGGGTTCACCAGGCAGGAGCTGACCTTCAGACTGAACGTGTGGTCCAGGCAGGCCTGGTTGCAGCCGATGCAGGTGTTGATCTGCTCGGGGGTGCCCGCCGCGGCCTTGGCGACGAAGTCGGGGTCGGCCAGGAAGGGGCGGGCCAGGGAGACCATGTCGGCGTCGCCCCCGGCCAGGATCTCCTCGGCGACCTCGGGGGTGTTGATGCGGTTGACCGCGACGAGCGGCACGGACACCCGGCCCCGGAGCCTGCGGGTCACCCAGCTGTAGGCGCCGCGCGGAACGGACGTGGCGATGGTGGGGATGCGCGCCTCGTGCCAGCCGATGCCGGTGTTGATGATGGTCGCCCCGGCCTCCTCCACGGCCTCCGCCAGCCGGACCACCTCGTCGAACGTGGAGCCGCCGGGGACCAGGTCGAGCATGGACAGCCGGTAGACCACGATGAAGTCGGCGCCGACGCGTTCGCGCACGCGCCGCACGATCTCCACGGGGAAGCGCACGCGGTTCTCGAAGGAGCCGCCCCAGTCGTCCTCGCGCCTGTTGGTGGCCCGGGCGATGAACTGGTTGATCAGGTACCCCTCGGAGCCCATGATCTCCACACCGTCGTACCCGGCGTGCCTGGCCAGTTCGGCGGCGCGGGCGAAGTCCTCGATGGTGCGCTCGACCTCGTCGCCGGTGAGTGCCCGGGGCGTGAAGGCGCTGATGGGGGCCTGGATCGCGCTCGGCGCCACCGCGTCCTCGTTGAAGGCGTAGCGGCCGGTGTGCAGGATCTGCATGGCGATGCGCCCGCCCTCGCGGTGCACGGCCTCGGTGACCACGCGGTGCTCCCCGGCCTCCGCCTCGGTGGTCATCTTCGCGGCGCCCTCGTAGGTGGCGCCCTCGGGGTTGGGGGCGATGCCGCCGGTGACGATGAGGCCGACGCCGCCCCGGGCGCGCTCGGCGTAGAAGGCGGCCATCCGCTCGAAGCCGCCCGGCGCCTCCTCCAGGCCCAGGTGCATGGAGCCCATGACCACGCGGTTGGCGAGGGTGGTGAAGCCCAGGTCCAGCGGTTCCAGCAGGTGGGGGTAGTCGCCCATGTCGTCTCCTCGCGCGGTGCCTCACGGGCCGGTGTCCGGTCGGCCCGCACCCATTATGCAACAAGTTGCAAAAAGGGTCGTGGGCGCACCTCGTGTACCGGGGAGGCGGGCCCGGACATGACGCGTCCCCCGTCCCGGCGGACGGGACGGGGGACGAGGCGGTCCGGGAGGGGGCGTGCCGGGGAGGGGATCCGGGGTCAGCTGCGCTGACGGCCGACGCCGCTGACGTGCCCGTTGCCCTCCGAGCCCGCGTCCGGGCCGCCATCGTGGCGCATCCAGACCGTGCGCTGCGGGAAGGGGATGTCGACACCCGCTTCGTCGAGCGCGTCCTTGACGCGTCGGCGCAGCTGGCGTGTGATGCCCCACTGCTGGAGCGGTACGGTCTTGACGACCATGCGGACCGTGACGCAGTCGGCGTCCAGGGACTGCACGCCCCACACCGCCGGGTCCTCCAGGAGCCACTTGCCGTGCTCCGGGTCCTCGCGCAGTTCCGCCCCGGTGCGCTCCAGGACCTCGTAGACGGTGTCGAGGTCGGCGTCGTAGGCGACACCGACGTCGAGGACGGCGCGTGCCCAGCCCTGGCTGTCGTTCTTCACGCGCAGGATCTCGCCGTTGCGGATGTACCACAGCCCGCCGTGGAGGTCGCGGACCTTGGTGATGCGCAGGCCGACGTGCTCGACCGTGCCGATCGCCTCGCCGAGGTCGACGGTGTCGCCGACCCCGTACTGGTCCTCCATCATGATCATCAGCCCCGACATGTAGTCGGCTACCAGGGACTGCGCACCGAAGCCGATCGCCAGACCGACCACGCCCGCGCTGGCGAGCAGCGGGCCGAGCGCGATGCCGATCTGGTCCAGGATCATGGCCACCGCCATGACGGTGACGACCACGGTGACGATGCTGTTCAGCACGGTGCCCAGGGTCCTGGCCCGCTGCTCGCGCCTTTCCGCGGCGCGGGCGTGGCCGCGCTGGAGGACGGCCGCGCCGCGGCCGTTGCGGCGGGGCCTGTCGTCGTCGCCCTCCTCGGGCGGCTGGGTGGCGCGCCGCAGAGCGCGGTCGATCGCACGTTTGCCCAGAGCCCGTACCAGGACGGCGGCGACGACGATGAGGAGAATGCTCAGGAGTGTGCCGGTGAGAGCCCCGGCGTTCTCACGCAGCCAGTCCGGTGCGTTGAGGGCCTGGTCGGCCAGGTCCCCCTGGGAGAGGGTGAAGTGGGATGACACGGGATGATCGCCTTCTTGTCGTAGGGACGGAGATCTTCCGGGTTGGCGGCCGAGAGGGAGCGGCGTGCGCGGACCCCGTGTTGTCGGGTGCGCACGCACCGCCACCCCGACTCGACCGTCCCGCCCCCGAGGGTAGGGGCGGGGTGCCACCCGATCGGACGGACGCCGAGGTCACGGGGCTGTTTGCCGACTACTCGGCCCGAAGCTGATGTCGCCGCGTCCTGGGATCGCGAGAGCCTGACGCCGCCTGTACCTGCCAGGGGCTCGGGTCGGCGTCGGCGGTCGGTGGGGCTCTGGTCGTCAGTCCCTGTCGTCGTCGGTCCAGGCGTGAAGCTTGTCCGGGTTGACCACCAGCCACAGGTTGGACACCAGGCCGTCGCGCACGTTCAGGGCGAGGACGGCGACGGTGGTGCCGGCGATGCGGACCGTCACACCGGGGGCTCCGTTGACGTTCTCCTCGACGAGTTGCACCCCGGGTTCCTTGCGCATGAGACCGAGGAAGAGGCGGGCCACCTTGTTCCGGCCGACGACCGGGCGCAGGGCCGCGCGCACCTTGCCGCCGCCGTCGCTGAGCGACGCGACTTCGGGGTCGAGGAGGTCGATGAGGGTGTCGAGGTCGCCGGTCTCGCAGGCGACCCGGAACGCGGTGACGACCTGCCGGTGTTTCTCTGCCGTACTGCTGCCAGGCCGTTGGCCGGCGATACGCCGCCGGGCGGACGCGGCGAGCTGTCGGCAGGCCGCGGGGGTGCGGCCCACCGTCTCGGCGATCTCGGCGAATGGCACGCCGAAGACGTCGTGGAGGACGAAGGCGACGCGTTCCGCCGGAGTGATCGATTCCAGGACCACGAGCATTCCCATGCTCACCGACTCGTCGAGGGTGATGCGGTCGGCGGGATCTGCGCCGCCTTCGCGGCCCGTGCTGGTCCACAGGGTGTTGTGCCGGACGGGCTCCGGCAGCCATTGACCGTGTAGCGCTCCCGGCGGACCCGCGCCGACGCGAGGTGGTCGAGGCAGATCCGTGAGGCGACCCGGGTCAGCCAAGCCAGCGGTGCGTCGATCCCCTGCCGCCCCTCCTCGGACAGGGCGTACCAGCGGGCGTACGTCTCCTGGACCACATCCTCGGCGTCCTGCACGGAGCCGAGCATCCGGTAACCGAGGTTGAGCAGCCGGCGGCGCTCGGCCATGAGGGCGCCGAGGGGAGGGTCCTGGGCCGACCCGGAGGGTGTGGACACGGCGTCATCCCTCCTGGACGGTGTGCTGGGCGAGCCATGCCCCGAAGGTCTGGCTGCCCCGCGGCCCTTGTCCGGCAGGCAGCAGACCCCCGCCCGCCATGGCCGTGCCCACGGCGCCGGGCATCCTCATCGGCAGCAGCAGACGCCGCTGGTTCCGGTCCCGCAGCAGTCGGCGCACCATGTCGACCATCTGCTCGACCTGCGGTCCGGCGAGCTCGGGGGCCATGCCCTGGGCCGGGGCCATCGTGAGCCGCACGAGCTGCTGGGCCACCTCACGGGCCGCGACCGGCTGGGTCCGCATCCGGGGCGCCACCGCCAGTGGCCCTGGCACCCGGTCGAGGGTCTGTTCCGCGAACTCGTGGAACTGGGTGGCGCGCAGCACCGTCCACGGCGTCCGCCCGCTCTTCGCCACGCCCTCCTGGCGCAGTTTCCCCTGGTAGTAGCCGAAGCCGATCTGGTCGATGCCGACGATCGACAGCAGGACGTGGTGGCCCACCCCGGCTCGCTCACCGGCGTCCAGGAGGTTGCGGCCGACGATGCCGAAGAACGCGATGGCCTTCTTGTCGCTCATCGTCGTCACATTGCTCACGTCGATGACCGCCTCCACGCCCGCCATGGCCGCGTCGAGGCCGACGCCTGTCACAAGGTCCACACCCTGCGACCGGGCCAGCACCACCGGCTCATGCCCGGCCGCGGCCAGTTCCCCGACCACATACCGGCCGACCAGCCCGGTCCCGCCCGCCACTGCCACCCGCATACCGGACCCCTCCTTCACGCTCATGTAGCCGTCGTCGCCGTTGTCGCCGAACGTCATCGGGTGTCGTTCCGCCGTCCGAGGAGGTCAGGCACCAGGAGCAGGGCCGACAGGAGCACCAGTGCGGACAGGGAGACGGCGTTGAGCACCTGGTCACGCATGTCGTACATGTCGAGGTGCTGTACGTGGTAGATGAGGTGCAGCACGTTGAAGACCAGCCACACCGCTCCCGTCGTCTGGACCAGTCGGGTGTTTCGCACAGAGCTCAGCGTGACGAGCGTCAGCACGGCCAACGCCAGGAACATGGCCCCGACGTCCTTGGAGAGGTGCTCGTTGTAGGGGCCCAGTTGGGGCAGCCAGCTGAGCCCGAGGCCGGGGAAGTTCGCATACCAGCTTGTCGGGGCGAAGTAGGCCCAGAGCCCTGTGTACAGGCCGACCGCGGCCAGGAGGCCGAGACTTGCGTAACGGAGTTTCGTGTTCATGCCTCCATGACGACACAGCGCCCTGAAATGTGAGGCGGGTCGCCGCGCTGTTGATTCCAGGGATTGGCCTGCGCAGATCAGAGGATTCTCCGGCGGCAGACCGTGGCGGCACTGGCTGCAGCGGGCGGGACGTTCCCCCCGGTCAGTGGACGTCTTCGTTGCTGAAAAGCGCGAGGAGGAGTCCATGTCATGGCCATGAAGCGCTACCAGCACGTGGTGGACGAGGTCCGCACCGACGTGGCCGACCGGGTCGGCGGACTCATCTGGGAGGCTCCCCAGTCGGAGGAGGGCGGCTCAGGCTCCGGAACGGCCAACTGAGACTAGGAACGACGAAGGCCCCGACCGGTGTCCGGTCGGGGCCTTGCGTTTCGGCTGCTGGCTTTCGGGGGTTTCAGGGGGTCGTCCCCCTGGGAAAGACTTCGGCCCGTGGGGAGGACGACCGAAGGTCGTCGACCACCACGGGCCGCTCGCGGAGGATAGGGGATTCGAACCCCTGAGGCGTTGCCACCAACACGCTTTCCAAGCGTGCGCCCTAGGCCACTAGGCGAATCCTCCGCGAACAACTCTACATGCCGCGACAGGGTGCTTCGAACAGGTTCCCGCGGCCCCGCCCGGCCCCGGGTCACAGGGCCCGGCTGGACCTCACCGCGCTGATGGCGTTGTTGCGGAAGGCGTCCACGAACAGCGAGTAGTCGGCCCGGGTCTGGGCCGCGTACCGGTGCGCGAAGTCCACGCACCACCGCGTGAACTCCGCCTCGCGGCCGTCGAGCACCTCCATGACCGCCTCCTCGGTCTGGCCGCGCACGAGCGTGGCGTCCGCGTGCGAGTCGGACACGCAGTGCGCCTTGGCGGTGGCGCGCCCCAGGTAGTCCAGCACCGGCACGATCTCCGCGGGCTCGGTGAGGTCGTCCCAGTCCAGGTCGTTGGTGTAGGGGGAGACCTCGCTCACCACGAAGCCCACGGAGCCCATCTCGGTGTGGCCCAGCAGCGGGTCCGTGTGCGCCTGGAGCGCCCGCTGGGACACCGCGGTGCGGTGGCCGTGGTGCTGGAAGTAGTCCATGATGCGCTGGTCGGTCACCACCCGCGAGGGCGCGGCCACGTTGCCCTGCTTCATGGACAGCACGATGTCGTTGTCCCACGCCTCCGACTGGCCCTCGATGAGCAGCGTGTAGGCGGGCAGCCCCGCCGAGCCGATCCCGAAGCCGCCGCTGCCCACCGCGTCCTTGACCGCGTAGTTGATCGACGCGTACCGCCGGTCCTCGGGGATGGTGTCCAGGTAGGCCTCGTAGGCGGCCAGGACCCGTTCCCGCTCGGCGTCGTCCAGGCGGCGCGCCCTGGGGCCCTCGGTGAAGCGGCGGGTGTACCCGTCGCGGGACGTCATGGACGACAGCATCCCCGCGCGGCTGTTGAGCCGGGTCCTCTGGAGCACGTCGTGCACGGTGCCGTCGGTGTTGCCCAGCTTGAGCGAGAACTCCGAGTCGTTGCCCGTCGTCGCGAACTCGCGCACCTGGGCGATGTAGGCGTCGACGTAGTGCGGCAGGAGCGCACTGATGTCCTCGTCGGACAGGGCCTTCTGCCAGCCCATCACCCCGATGCTGGCCGCGAACCTGAGCACGTCCCAGGTGAAGTGGCCGAGGTAGGCCTCGTCGAAGTCGTTGACGTCGAACACCAGCCGCCCGGTGGAGTCCATGTAGGTGCCGAAGTTCTCCGCGTGCAGGTCGCCCTGGATCCACACCCGCGAGGTGCGTTCGTCGGCCCAGGGGTCGTCCATGCCCGAGACGTCGTCGTAGAAGAGCGCGGCGCTGCCCCGGTAGAAGGCGAACGGGTTGGCCGCCATCTTGCGGAACTTGACGCGGAACGCCGCCGGGTCGGCGGCCATCAGGTCCGAGAAGGCGTTCTCCAGCGTGGCGACGATGAGGTCGCGGCGCTCCGGGGAGCTGTCGGTGGAATCGAGCCGGTCGAGCATGCCCATGCCGTCCATGATCTCTGAGAGGTTACGTGTGTGCCGGTCCGGGCCCCGTGGGCCCCGTGCCCGAGATGAGACGCCTGATGTGGGATGTACGTTCCGCCCGATGCCGGTGTTCCGGAGGGCGACGCGCTCCGGGGAAGCGGCCGGGGCGCGCACGGGTTGCCCGAGCGGTCCGGGGTTCGGATACACTCGGGGCAGACCCCTCGTGCGGCGTCACCCTATGAACCTCCCCAGGGCCGGAAGGCAGCAAGGATAAATGGGCTCTGGCGGGTGCGCGGGGGGTCCTTTGTCTTTCTCCGGCCCGGTCGAACCCCTCCCGGTCCCCGTCAACCGGCGCGAGCTGTCACCGCCCGCGGGTTGAATGGACACGTGGCAGGGACCAGGGGAGGAATCACACCGTGAGCATCGCGCTGTACCGCAAGTACCGGCCCGCGACGTTCGGCGAGGTGCGTGGCCAGGAACACGTGACGGACCCGCTGCGCCAGGCGCTGCGCAGTGGACGGATCAACCACGCCTACCTGTTCAGCGGCCCGCGCGGCTGCGGCAAGACCACCAGCGCCCGCATCCTGGCCCGCTCCCTCAACTGCGCCGAGGGCCCCACGCCCGACCCCTGCGGCACCTGCGACTCCTGCGTGGCGCTGGCCCCCGACGGCGGCGGCAGCATCGACGTCATCGAGATCGACGCCGCCTCCCACGGCGGTGTGGACGACGCCCGCGACCTGCGCGAACGCGCCTTCTTCTCCCCGGTCAACTCGCGCTACAAGATCTACATCATCGACGAGGCGCACATGGTGACCCGGGAGGGCTTCAACGCCCTCCTCAAGCTGGTCGAGGAGCCCCCGCCGCACCTGAAGTTCGTGTTCGCGACCACCGAGCCCGAGAAGGTCATCGGCACGATCCGCTCGCGGACCCACCACTACCCGTTCCGCCTGATCCCGCCGAGCACCCTCAAGGAGCTCATGGAGGACCTCCTCAAGGAGGAGGGCGTCTCCTACGACCCGGCCGCGCTGCCGCTGGTCGTGCGCGCGGGCGCGGGCTCGGCGCGCGACACGCTCTCGGTGCTGGACCAGCTCATCGCCGGTTCGGACGAGGGCGGCATCACCCGTGAGGGCGCCGTCTCCCTGCTGGGCTACACCGACTCCAGTCTGCTCGGCGAGATGGTCGACGCGCTCGGCGCCCGCGACGGCGCCGCCGTGTTCGGCCTGATCGACCGCGTGGTGGAGGGCGGGCTCGACCCGCGCCGGTTCACCACGGACCTGCTGGAGCGCTTCCGCGACCTGGTCGTCCTGGCCGCCGTGCCCGACGCCCTGGACAAGGGCCTGGTCAACGTCGACCCGGAGGCGACCGAGCGGATGAAGGACCAGGCCGCGCGCCTGGGCCCGGCCGAGCTGAGCCGCGCGGCCGACATCCTCAACCAGGGCCTGACCGAGATGCGCGGCGCCACCGCGCCCCGTCTGCTGCTGGAGCTCATGTGCTCGCGGGTGCTGCTCCCGGCCGCCGACGGCGACCAGGGCGTGGCCCTGCTGGCCCGCCTGGAGCAGATGGAGCGCCGGATCGCCTCCGGTGCCGTCGCCCCCTCCGCCGCCCCGGTCCAGCCCGCCCCCGCGCCCGCACCGGTCACACCGGCCTCCCCGGTGGTGCCCTCCGAACCCGTGCGCGCCGCCGCGGCTCCCGCCCCGTCGGTCGCTCCGGCTCCTCCGGAGGCCCCCGCCGCCCCGGCCCCGGCACAGCAGCGCTCCGAGCCCGCGGGCTGGGACGCCCCGGCCCGGCAGGCCGCCCCCGCCCGGAGCCAGGCGCCCGCGGCATCCGGCGGCTCCCTGGACCTCGGGCGCGTGCAGGGCGCCTGGTCGCAGATCCTGGAGGCGGTCAAGGGCCGCCGCCGGTTCACCTGGATGGTGCTGAGCGGCAGCGACGTCCGTCCTGTGGGTGTGGAGGGCAACGCCGTCCTGCTCGGCTTCTCCCGGCCCAACGAGGCCAAGGGCTTCAGCAACAGCGGCAGCGACCAGGTGGTGGCCGCCGCGATCCAGCAGGTCCTGGGTATGGAGGTGCGCGTCGCCGCTGCGGGCAGCGCCGCCACGGCCTCCGCCGCCCCCGCGCGCAGGCCCGAGCCCGCGCGCCAGGCCCAGGCCGAGCCCGCCGGATGGGACGCGCCCGCTCCCGAGCCCGCGCGGCCCGGGGCGCCCGAACCCGCGCCGCAGGCGGCCTCCGGCCCGAACCCCGGACAGGCTCCGGAACCCGCTCCGACCGGTCCGCCGCCGGACCGCATCGTCACCGGACTCCAGGAACCGCCGCCCGACCCCTACGAGGACGCGGCCGCCGCGCCGCCGCCCGAGTACGGCGACTCCTCGCCCGCGGTCGAGCAGGCCCCCCGCCCCGCCCCGCCGCGGCCCGAGACCGCGGCGCCGCCCGCCGGAGCCGCCTCCGCGGGCGCCGTCGGCGGCGCGGAGGCCCCCGGCGGCGCGAGGGCCTCCGGGCCTTCCAGCGCCTCGGGGGCGTCGGGCGCCGGGCTGATCGAGTCAGAGCTCGGCGGCCGGGTCATCGACGAGATCGAGCACGAGGCCCCGGACCCGTCCCTCTAGGCAGTGTTTTTTGGACCTCCGCTCCGCTTCGGTCCGTGTTCGGGCGCCTGGAGAACGGGAACCTTCGGTGCCTACGGTGGGACGGCTCGTTCCTCGCAGTCCCACCTCCGCCACCTCCAGAACCCCGTGGGCGCCCGAACCAACCCCCCACAAGCTGAGACCGGTTCAAAAACAGACCCTAGCGATGCCCTCCGGGCCTCCGCGTTCGCCGCTGAAGGGCGCCCCCGCGGCTATTCGCGGGGGCGCAGCGCGCGCAGCACCACGTCCACGAGCTCGTCCACGTACTCGTGCGTGAGCGGCCCGGTGCGCAGCAGCCAGCGTTGGTGGAACGGCCCGAGGAACAGCTCCGTGGCCAGCCGCAGGTCGATCTCCGGGTCCACCTCGCCCGCCGCCACGGCGGAGCGCAGCCGGTCCTCGAAAACCCGCGCGTTCGGGCCCATCAGGCGTTCCTGGACGATCTCGGCGAAGACCGGGTCGTGCTGGAGTTCGGTGGTGAACGCGCGCGTGGTCCGGTCCATCTCCGGGATGCGGAACTCGTCCGCCGTGGCGCGGAGTACCGTCCGCATGTCCTCGGCCAGGTCGCCGGTGTCGGGCAGGGGTTCACCGGCGACCCCGCCGGTCAGCGCGGTGAACACGTCCAGGACGACGGCCGCCTTGGACGGCCACCAGCGGTAGATGGTCTGCTTGCCGACCCTGGCCCTGGCGGCGATCGCCTCCATCGTGAGCCTGGCGTAACCGACCTCGCCCATCAGTTCGGCGGCGGCGTCGACGATGGCGCGCCGCGCGCGTTCGCTGCGGCGGCGGGGGTCGGGACCGCGGCGGACCCTGGTCTCTTCCTGTGCGGTGTTCTCTGCCATACCTGCCACGTTAACCGCTGAAAAATGACGAGACGTATCGTCTTGGTGCCGATATCCTGCGGGGGTCGGATCGACTCGCCGAGGCGTCTCGCCTCGTCTGGAGGGAAAGGAGGTCCGCGTGGGCAGGAACAGCGACAACCTTCTGGGCATGGGCGGACAGCGCAACACCGTCTCGCGCTCCGCGCTTCGCGGGGGCAAGGGCGGCGGCCGGGGCGGCCCCAGCGACGACGCCGTGGAGCGCAAGCAGGAGCTGCTGCGCAAGCTCCGCGAGAAGCAGGGCAAGGACGCGAACGCGGAGCCCGAGGAGACCGAAGGCGCCCAGGGACAGGCGTGAGCGCGCGGCGACGGCCCCTCCCGAGGGGGCCGTCGGCGTCCGCGCACCCGGCGCGGTCACACCGTCCAGCCCCGTCCGTCCGGTGAGTCCAGCCACACCCGGTGCGTGCCGTCGGCGTCCACCGAGAGCCCGAACCGGTCCGGGTCGGGCGCGCCCAGCCGGGTCCACAGCTCCAGGGCCTCCTCGAACTCGTCCCAGATGCTCCTCGGGCCGCCCTGTTCGATCATCCACGAGGTGCCGTAGGGGTACACGCGCACCCACGACGCGCCGCTCCGGTCGAACACCCACACGCCCGACCCGGTGCCGATCCACCGCCGCCGCACCCGCCAGCCCGGCACCATCACCGACAGCGCGAACGCCGACGGGAAGGTCATCAGCGGCGCCACGGGGTCGGTCTGCGTGAGCCGGTACTCGTCGGGCTGCTGCCCCGAGTCCCGTACCGGTCGGGGCTGGGCGTCGGGGGTCCTCAGCGGCACGAACCCCACACCGCCGTGGAAGCTCGCCCGGGCCGAGCCGTCCCCGGGGCACTCCACGCGCGCGATCACCCCGGCCCCCTCCAGCAGCCCCCACGGGCACACCACCAGGCCGTCGGGGCGCAGCTGCTCCACCCAGGCGGGCGGCACGCGGCGCACGCCGCAGGTCGAGGTGATCCGGTCGTAGGGCGCGCCGGGCGGGTACCCCCCGTAGCCGTCGGCCAGGTGGACGGCGGGGGAGTAGCCCTCCGCGCGCAGGGCCTCGCGGGCGACCCCGGCCAGACGCGGGTCGGTCTCCACGGACGTGACGGCGCTGTCGCCGAGCCGGTGCGCCAGCAGGGCGGTGTTCCAACCGGTTCCGGTGCCCACCTCCAGGACCCTCTGCCCGTTGGCGAGTTCGGACAGCTCCAGCATGCGGGCCAGGACCCGGGGCGCCGAGACGGACGAGGTCGCCGCCTCCGCCCGCTCCCGGGGGCCGGGACCGGTCGGCCCCCGTTGCCCGGACTCGGACTCCCCGGCGTCGTGGGTGCGCTGCTCCCGGGGCTCCGGCTCCTGTTCGCCGGGTGCCCGGAACCCCGGGGCCCGGGGGTCGGGCGCCTCCCGGTACGCGGACGGGTCGGGGCCGTCGACCTGGGTCACGATGGCGTTGTCGGCGTACACGGCCGCGAGCCACCGCTCGGGGTTGCTGTTGGCGTTGAGGGCGGTCCCGTGCGCGGTCACCGCGCCGGTCTCGGGGACGAACCGGTGTCTGGGCACCGACCGGAACGTGTCGGTGAGGGCGGCGTCGGTCAGCGTGCCGTCCGCGACCATCGCCTCGACCAGCGCCGAGTGGCGCTCTCTGGCGGTCAACACGTCCTCACTCCCCCGTGGCTCTCAGTACTTCCGGTGGCGCCCGAGGGCACTACCGGGACTCTTGTGCCCCGCAGAACACCTTTTCAACCGAGAGTGATGTTAGCGCCACTCTTGGTTCTCACTCCTGGTAGGTGCCCTTTCGGGAGAGTCGTCCTACCGGCGGTGCACGGCGTCCTCCGAGGGGCGGCCCGCACGTCTCCTCCCCTTCCCTCCCGCGGCCCACCGGCCCGCCCGCATGTCCGCTGATGACCGGTTACGCTCACAGCAAGAGCGACATGACAGCGAGACCCAGCACGAAGAGTGCGGCGAGGAGACGGCCGTGAACCCTGGCGGAATGGACATGCAGGCCCTGCTCCAGCAGGCCCAGCAGATGCAGCAGCAGCTCGTGGAGGCCCAGCAGGCGCTGGAGGACGCCGAGGTCGAGGGCACCTCCGGCGGCGGCCTGGTGAAGGTCAAGCTGAGCGGGCGCGGACAGGTCGAGGACGTGACCGTCGCCCCCGAGGCGATCGACCCGGCCGACCCCGCCGAGAGCGCCCAGACCGTCGCGGACCTGGTCCTGGCGGCCATCCGCGACGCCGAGGCACAGGTGGAGCGGCTCCAGCAGGAGAAGATGGGCCCGCTCGCCGAGGGCCTGGGCGGCGGCGGGATGCCCGGCGGCATGCCCGGCCTCCCCGGCTTCTAGCCCGGTCCGCGACAGCCGCACGGACTTCCCGGGACCGGTCCTCGGACCGGTCCCGGCACCGCTTCACAGACTGGACCCGGTACAGCTTCACGGACAGGACCCGGTACAGCTTCACGGACAGATCCCGGGGCCGCTTCGCAGACAGATCCCGGGGACGGTCCCGGTGGCGGGAACGGCACCGGGAGCGGCCGGACGGATCCCGGCGTACGCGCGAGTCCTCCGCGCCGGATACGGTGGGGGAACGGGGCCGCGGACCGCCCCGGCAGACCCGGTCCGTCACTGATGGGTAGGCGATGTACGAAGGCGCGGTGCAGAATCTGATCGACGAGCTCGGGCGGCTGCCCGGCGTCGGTCCGAAAAGCGCGCAGCGCATCGCCTTCCACCTCCTGTCCGCCGAGCACGCCGACGTCAAACGCCTCGTCAGCGCCCTCGTCGAGGTCAAGGAGAAGGTGCGCTTCTGCTCGGTCTGCGGCAACGTCGCCGAAGAGGACCAGTGCCGCATCTGCCGTGACGTCCGCCGCGACCCCGCCATCATCTGCGTGGTCGAGGAGTCCAAGGACGTCGTCGCCATCGAGCGCACACGCGAGTTCCGGGGCCGCTACCACGTCCTGGGCGGCGCCATCAGCCCCATCGAGGGTGTGGGCCCCGACGACCTGCGCATCAAGGAACTCATGACCCGCCTGGCCGACGGCCAGGTGACGGAGCTGATCCTGGCCACGGACCCCAACCTGGAAGGGGAGGCCACCGCGACCTATCTGGCGCGGCTGGTCAAACCCATGGGGTTGAAGGTGACCCGTCTGGCCAGCGGCCTGCCCGTGGGCGGCGACCTGGAGTACGCCGACGAGGTCACCCTCGGCCGTGCCTTCGAGGGCCGCCGCAGCCTGGAGTTCTAGCGCGTCGCGCTCTGGAGTTCTAGCTCACATTCGCCGTTCATCCGCGCGAAACACGAGTAACCTCCGCCTGACCGGGTAAGCCCCATCGCCGGTGTGTCAAGACGCCACGCCCTCCCTTCGCAGGTCAGATGGGGTGGACGAGGACGTCTGTGACTACACTCCATTTCATTGTCTTGATCCCAACTCCTCAGGAGCATCGATCGTGGCCCTAATCGTGCAGAAGTACGGTGGGTCTTCCGTGGCAGACGCGGAAGCCATCAAGCGAGTAGCCCAGCGGATCGTCGCTCAGAAAAAGGCGGGATATGACGTCGTCGTCGTGGTCTCGGCCATGGGCGACACCACCGACGAACTCCTGGACCTGGCCGAGCAGGTCAGCCCGATGCCGCCGGCCCGCGAACTGGACATGCTGGTCACCGCGGGCGAGCGCATGTCCATGGCACTCGTGGCGATGGCCATCGAGAACCTGGGGTTCGAAGCCAGGTCCTTCACCGGTTCCCAGGCCGGTGTGATCACCACGTCGCTGCACGGCAACGCCAAGATCATCGACGTGACCCCGGGCCGGATCCAGGAGGCCGTGGGCGAGGGCGCGATCTGCATCGTCGCCGGGTTCCAGGGCGTCTCCCAGGACACCAAGGACATCACGTCCCTGGGCCGGGGCGGCTCCGACACCACCGCCGTAGCGCTGGCCGCCGCCCTGGAGGCCGACGCCTGCGAGATCTACAGCGACGTCGACGGTGTGTTCACCGCCGACCCGCGCATCGTGCCGAGCGCCCAGCGCATCCCCCAGATCTCCTACGAGGAGATGCTGGAGATGGCGGCGTCCGGGACCAAGATCCTGCACCTGCGCTGTGTCGAGTACGCGCGTCAGTACAACATCCCCCTTCACGTCCGTTCATCTTTCAGCCAGAAGCCAGGGACCTGGGTCGTCCCGGAAGTCGAGGAAAGCGAAGGCATGGAACAGCCGATCATCTCCGGTGTCTCTCACGACCGGAGCGAAGCCAAGATCACCGTCGTCGGCGTGCCCGACAAGATCGGTGAGGCCGCGACGATCTTCCGGGCCCTGGCCGACGCCGAGATCAACATCGACATGATCGTCCAGAACGTGTCGGCGGTCTCCACCTCGCGCACCGACATCTCCTTCACGGTCCCCAAGGACTTCGGCAAGGAGGCCGTCGCCGCGCTCAAGAAGGTGCAGGACAAGGTCGGGTTCGAGTCCCTGCGCTACGACGACAAGATCGGCAAGGTGTCGCTGATCGGCGCGGGCATGCGCTCCTACCCGGGCGTCACCGCCCGCTTCTTCGACGCGATCGCCGGTTCGAGCACCAACGTGGAGATGATCTCCACCTCGGAGATCCGCATCTCGGTCATCGTCGAGGAGGACCAGATCGACGCGGCGGTCCGCGCCGCCCACAGCGAGTTCCAGCTCGACGCCGACCAGGTCGAGGCTGTCGTCTACGGAGGTACCGGCCGATGAGCAACCGTCTTCCCACCCTCGCCGTCGTCGGCGCCACCGGCGCCGTCGGCACCGTGATGCTGGACATCCTGACCCAGCGCGAGAACGTCTGGGGCGAGATCCGCCTCGTCGCCTCCCCGCGCAGCGCGGGCAAGGTCCTGCGCGTGCGCGGCGAGGACGTCGTGGTCCAGGCCCTGGCCCCCGAGGTCTTCGACGGCGTGGACGTCGCCATGTTCGACGTCCCCGACGAGGTGTCCAAGGAGTGGGCGCCGGTCGCCGCCGCCCGCGGCGCGGTCGCCGTCGACAACTCCGGCGCGTTCCGCATGGACCCCGACGTCCCGCTCGTGGTGCCCGAGGTCAACGCGGACCAGGTCCGCAACCGTCCGCGCGGCATCATCAGCAACCCCAACTGCACCACCCTGTCGATGATCGTGGCCATCGGTGCCCTGCACCGCGCCTACGGCGTCACCGACCTGGTGGTCTCCTCCTACCAGGCCGCCTCCGGCGCCGGCCAGGAGGGCATCGACACCCTGCGCGACCAGATGGCCAAGGCCGGTGCCGACCGCAGCCTGGGCGACACGGCGGGCGACGTGCGCGCCGCCGTCGGCGAGCTGGGCCCGTTCCCGGCTCCGCTGGCCTACAACGTCGTTCCGTGGGCGGGTTCGCTCAAGGACGGCGGATGGTCCTCGGAGGAGCTCAAGGTCCGCAACGAGTCCCGCAAGATCCTGGGCCTGCCCGACCTGCGCGTCTCGGCCACCTGCGTCCGCGTCCCCGTGATCACCACCCACTCGCTGGTCGTGCACGCGTCCTTCGCCGAGGAGGTGCCCGCCGACGCCGCCCGCGAGCTGCTCGGCTCCGCGGAGGGCGTGCGGGTCCAGGACGACCCGGCCAACGGCGAGTTCCCGACCCCGGCCGACGTCGTGGGCACCGACCCGACCTGGGTCGGCCGCATCCGCCAGTCGCTGGACGACCCGAAGTCGCTGGACCTGTTCCTGTGCGGCGACAACCTGCGCAAGGGCGCCGCGCTCAACACGGCGCAGATCGCCGAGGTCGTGGCCGGGGAGTTCACCCGGGCCTGACCGCGCACACCACCGGGCGACTCCAGCCGGTCACTCCGCGTGACGGGGAACGGTTGGGCGGAGCAGGCGTCCGGTGGTGTCCGAACCGGAGCGACGACCGGTGAACGGTGAGGGCGGCGGTCCCCTCCTGAGAGGAGGGGACCGCCGCCCTCACGCGTGTCCGGGGCCGGTGCCGGGTGACCAGGTGTCCTGGTTCCCGTCCCGGAGCGACGGCCCCGCGCGGCCCCGGGTCAGTACCGCCGCGGGTCGCCGACGCGGCGGGGCCGGGCCAGTGTCAGTTTGTAGAGGAGTCGACACTGCTCGGAGGAGCCGATCAGGTCGGAGGTCTCCACCGGCCGGTTGCCGCTGAAGTGGGTGCGCTCCACCACCAGCACGGGTATCCCCGGCGCCGACCCGAGCAGGGAGGCCTCGGAGTCGCGCAGCGCGCGGACGCCCACCTCCTCCACCACGCGGTCGACCGGGTGGCCCGCCGCGCTGAGCCGTTCGAGCAGTCCGCTGCCGGGCGAGCTGTCGAAGGGGGTGCGCAGGGTTCCCGCGGTCAGGGACGCGGGCTCCCAGGACCGGTGCAGCGTGATCGGCAGTTCCGAGGACAGCCCGCGCGAGGTGGTGCGGTACACCGGTTCCCCCTCGCGCAGCCGCAGCCGCAGGCTCAGCGGCGGCGCGCACTGCTCCTGCTCGGTGCCGATCGACTCCCGGCTGAGCCGTCCCAGGCCGGAGCCCGAGGAGGAGTCGGTCCGGCAGATCCGGAAGAGTTCGGGGACGGTGCGCACGTAGTACCCGGAGCCGGGCCTGGACTCGACCAGGCCCTCGGTGACCAGGAGCCGGAGCGCGGTGCGGGAGATCTGCTCGCTGACCCGGTAGGAGCGCGCCAGCCGGGTCCGGGAGGGCAGACGCGTGCCGGGCGGGAGTTCGCCGCTCAGTATCGGCCCGCGCAGCTGTTCCGCCAGCCAGAGGTACCTGGGTTGCCTGCCCACGGTCACCGGGCCTCGGCCGTGCGGCCTCCCGTCACCCGTTGGTCTCTGCGCTTGGCCAGGGGGACGGGGACGCCGTGGTCGACGGTGCCGGGGCCGCCACCGTCTCCGGTGGGGGACCCGGGGGAGAGAAGGGGAGTGAACCTGCCAGATCGCCGAAGCTCGCCCATGGTTCCCAGTAAAGCAGCGAGAGGGCCTGACAGGTGGACTTACCTGAAAGTAGTGACGTGCGTTCGGAAAGTCACCACGGAAACGGAATCCGGTCCTTGCGTAGTGGAAACGCCCGAAAACCGGAAGCACCACGGGAACCCCCGCCCGAAAGGTTACTCTGCGTAACAATAGGGAGTGTGCCTTGTTGGGGGAGACCATGATCACGAACCTCGCGGACCGCGCGGACACGGCCGTCACCTGGATGAGCGGGATCTTCGGAGTGGTCCTGGCGCTCGTGGGCCTGGCACTGCTGGTCCTGCTGCTCGCCGCGGTCATCTCGGCGCTGGTCGACCGCGACACCTCCGCGGGCGGCAAGCTGCTGTGGGTCATCTTCATCCTCTGGTTCCCGCTGTTCGGGGCGATCGCCTGGTTCGTGGTGGGCCGCAAGGGCCACCTCAACCGCTTCCTCGGCATCGACAAGGGGAGGGCGCGCCACACGATCCCGACCAGCGTCGGCCAGCACAGCGACGTGCCGCCCCACCGAAACGGACTGAGCCACGCCTGAACCCGGCGCCTGGCGCCGCGGCGGGGAGGAGAGCCCCGGAACCGGGACGGGACCCGGATCCGGGGCTCTTCCGCGTCCGGCGCCGGAAGGGAAGGGTTGTGCACAGCCTGTGGACGGGCGCGTCAGCGACCTCCGGCCGGGTATCAGCCCTGTACCAGGACGCATCCGACCACACCTGGAAGGGGACCGGGAGATGGCCAGGAACGCCGACGTCGCCCGCGCCGTGGTGGACGAGGCGGGGACGACCCTCGCCGCCGAGGCCGGGATCCGGATGGCGGACAGACCCTCAGCGCTGTGGCAGTTGCTGGTGCTGGTCAACCTGCTGTCCGCGCGCATCTCGGCGCGGATCGCGATCGCCGCCGCCCGTGAGCTCAACGAGGCGGGCGGCACGACCCCCGACGGTATGGCCTCACTCAGCTGGCAGGACCGCGTGGACGCGCTGGGGCGCGGGCACTACGTGCGCTACGACGAGAGCACCGCCACCCGGCTGGGCGAGTGCGTCGACCGGGTGCGCGAGGAGTACCAGGGCGACCTGCGCAGACTCGGGGAGCGCTCCGAGCACCGGGCGAGCCGGGTGGAGTCGATGGTCCGGGAGTTCTCCGGCATCGGGCCGACGGGCGCCGTGATGTTCTGCCGGGAGGTGCAGGCGGTGTGGCCCTGGCTGCGGCCCTACACCGACAAGTACGTGCTGGGCGGGGCCAAGAAGGTCGGCCTGCCGGAGGACGGCGGCAAGCTCGCCAGGCTCGTGGAGGGTGACGAGGTCGCGCACCTGGCGGCCGGGCTGGCCCGCATCGCGCGGGACGGGGACCTCGCCGACCGCGTCCGCGAGAGGGTCGGGTGAGGTCAGAGCGCCTCGAAGTCGGCGAAGTCGAAACCGGGGGAGACGAAGCAGCTGACCAGTGCCTCCTCGCCGCCCAGCGGGCGTGCGGCCTGCCAGGTGTCGGCCGGGACCACCGCCTGGAGGCGTTCTCCCCGCTCGATCCCCGAGCCCAGGGTCACCTGTCCGTCGGGCTCGGGCGCCCCTCCTGTGCCGCCGTACTCCAGTACCAGGGGCCCGCCCCGGTTGAACACCCACACCTCGTCGGAGCGCACCCGGTGCCAGCGCGACTCCTCCCCGGGGCCGAGCAGGAAGTGGATGCCGGTGGCGGTGGATCGCGGTCCCGGGTAGCCCTCCGGGTGCACGGTGACGCCGCTGTGCCAGGTCTGCCGGTACCAGCCGCCCTCGGGGTGCGGCAGCAGGTCCAGCGCCTCGGCCGTGGCGGTGCGCTCCTCGGCACCTGTGTAGCGGCCCGAGGGGTCGCGGCGCAGGTAGCGCACGCCCGTCACGGCCTCGCGGGGGATCGGCCCGTACACGTGCGGGAAGAGGACGTCGTCCCCCACTCCTGGCGGCGGGGCCGGTTCGGCGGCCTCCCAGCGCACCTCGCAGCCGACCGCGTCGGTGTCCACGACGAGGGCGACCAGCTGTCCGGCGGCCCGCGCGTACAGCGCGTTGGCCACCGCCAGCAGCGTGGGTTCGTCCGGCGAGGCGTGCACGAACCCCTGGGTGCGCAGGGAGTCGGCCTCGATGTCGCCGCCGGAGGTCCAGCGTTCGAGTTCGGTCATGTGCAGCACGTGGGGCATGCGGCCGACCGTACACCAGCCGGGGTGCGGCGGCCCGTTGTCCACAGGCTGTGGACAACATGCGCTGGCATACGCGCTCACAGGTCCGTCGTCGTCTCCGCTGTCTGAAGTGAGTGCAGTGACGTGTAGCGCTGGCCCTGTGTGAAAGCGGTTCCGCGTCCGGTCCGCTCGTGGGGCAGAGCAGTCCGGAGCTTGCGATGACGGACGTCCCCGTCTCGGGTCAGGAGGAAGACCTGGTAACGACCTTCGTTCCACCCTCTGCCCCGGGACGCCTGGATGACTGTGGCGATTTTTCGGTCATCGCGGTCGGAGGAGGCCGAGAGTCGTGCGATGGCTTTAGGGGTCCACTCGACCTGGTCACGTCGGTGAAGGATCGCGGGCACCACGGCCTTGATCTCCTTGTCGGAATAGAAGGCGACCCTCTCCACATCCCGGAAGAAGCGGCCTGCCTGACAGACATAGGCATGGCAGTCCTGATAGAGCGGCCAGGCGTCGCTGGCGGCTACGACCACGGTGTCCTCGATGTTGACCGGGCGTTGCCGGTATACCTGCATCGCCTGGCTGCGGTTTCTGAGCCAAGCAGCTACCCGGGGATCTATGTACTCAGTGGTCTCGAAGATTCGCTGCACTTCGAACGGGACGTCGATATTCAGCATGGAGTCGTGGTGGGCCAAGCGGTTCCTGAACTTGTGCACCCCGTCCAGGGCGACGGAGACCTCCTTGCGCTGTCCCGAGGAGTGCGGGAAGGCCCGGTGCAGGCATTCGCGCCAGAGCTGCTCGTACCTGGCGCCCACGAGGCCGGACCAGAACCCGAAGGTCAGGCCCGCCACGATCTGGTCGCGTGTCTCGCGCGGGGCGGGGAAGCGCGTGGTGTTCCCGCGCAGGCGCTGGCGTACGAAGCCCACGGCCTCGCCGACGTACTCGCCGCCGGGTACGGGCATGAGGAACCAGGGGATGCCACTGGTGTCTTCTCTGTAGTGCTCTCGCAGGCAGCGGTCCAGGGTGTTGCGCAGCAGGACCTCCAGGTGCCCGACGTCCTCGAACGCCGCAGCGGCCATGTGGCCGCTCCACTCGTACACCGAGAGGGCGGCGTGTCTGTCGCCCCCGGCCATGTCGAGGTAGGGGGCCATCCGGGGCTCGGAGAGCCGACTCCACACGAGGTCAACGTCATCATCGACACCAGGCATGCGGAGAGGCTATCTTTGCGGGGAACGCCCCGGTGCCGCCTCTGTTCCACGCGCCCGGGGCTTTGTCGTGGGCCTGGTCGGGCCGGAGACGGTCAACCCACCTCACGGGCGCGGGCGACCGGAACCGTTCAGGCCGCCGCCGTGCCGCTCCGGTGACGTGTTCTCCTGTCGCATGCTCGCCCGACTGTCCACAGGCTGTGGACAGCGGCGTCCGCCACGCCGGGGCCGTCAGTAACGGAGCGGTGCGGCTGTAGCCCTGACACTCTGTCACCTTGTCGGTTCGTCGCCGTGTCGACTCGTCGGCATGTCCTCGTGTCCGCTTGTCCTCGCGTCCAATTGTCCACAGGCTGTGGACGGAATCCGCCGCACCCGCCCGGACGCGCGGCCCCGGGAACGACGGACGCCCCGGCCGTTCCCGGCCGGGGCGTCGCGTGTACCGAGCGCCGGACGCTACAGGATGATCCGCATCGGCTCCTCAAGGATCTCCGCGAGGTCCTTGAGGAAGGCGGCGCCCACGGCGCCGTCCACCGCGCGGTGGTCCACCGACAGCTCCAGGGAGATCCGGTTGCGCACGGCGACCTCGCCGTCCACGACCACCGGCTCCTGGCGCATCGCGCCGACCGCGAGGATGGCCGCCTCCGGCGGGTTGATCACCGCAGAGAAGCTGTCCACGCCGAACATGCCCAGGTTGGACACGCTGAACGTGCCGCCGCTCATCTCCTGCGGCTTGAGCTTGCCGTCACGGGCCTTGCCCGCCAGCTCGCGCGTGCGCGTGGAGATCTCCGACAGCGTCGCCTTGTCCGTGTCGTGCAGCACCGGCACCACGAGCCCGGCGTCCACGGCCACGGCCACACCCACGTTGACCCGGTGGTGCTGGAGCAGCTTGTCGTCCACCCACGAGGTGTTCACCGCCGGGTGCAGCTTCAGCGCCGTCGCGCTGGCCTTGACGATCAGGTCGTTGAAGCTGACCTTCACGCCCGTGCTGGACAGCTGCTCGTTGATCTGCGCGCGGAAGGCCTTGAGCGCCTCGGCGTCGATCGTGCGGCGCAGGTAGAAGTGCGGCACCGTCTGCTTGCTCTCGGTCAGGCGGCGCGCGATCACCTTGCGCACGTTGCTGACCTTGAGCTCCTCGGAGGCGCGGCCGTCGTCGAAGGCGGGAGCGGTCGCCGCCTTCTCCGCGGCGGGCCTGGCCTCCTCCTTGGACTGCGCGGCGGGTGCGGCCTGCTCGGCGGCACCGCTTTCCCGGGCGGCCTCGATGTCGGCGCGCACGATCCGGCCCTTGGGGCCCGACCCCTGGATCCTGTTGATGTCCAGGCCGTACTCCTTGGCCAGACGCCGGGCCAGCGGGGAGGTGCGCGGGCGCGCGGCCTCGTCGCCGGAGGCCGGGGCGGATTCCTCGGACTCCTCCGCCTCCTTCTCCGTGCCCTCGGCGGCCTCCTGGATCTCCTCCGCCTTCTCGCCCTGCTCCTCCTTGGCGGGCTCGGGCTCCGAGCCGCCGTCGCCGGAGTCCTCGGGCACCGCGTCCGGGGAGTCGGCGATCACGCCGATGACCGCGCCGATCGGCACCGTCTCACCCTCGGAGACGGACTGCTTGACCAGGTAGCCGTCCTCGTAGGCCTCGTACTCCATGACGGCCTTGTCGGTCTCGATCTCGACCAGGACGTCACCGGAGGCGACCTTGTCGCCCACGTTCTTGACCCACGTGCTGATGACGCCTTCCTCCATGGTGTCGGAGAGGCGCGGCATCTGGATCTCGCTCATGCTTGAAACTCCCTCTACCCGACCCGTTTGCCGACGGCGCTCAGGGTCTCCTTGATGGCGGTGCTGATCGACTCGACCGACGGCAGGGCCGCCGTCTCCAGCGGCTTGGCGTAGGGCATGGGGACCTCCGCCATCGCCACCCGGCGGACCGGGGCGTCGAGGTAGTCGAAGGCGCCCTCCTGGATCGAGGCGGCGATCTCCGCGCCGATCCCGTAGGTCAGCCAGTCGTCCTCGCAGATCACCGCGGAGCCGGTCTTCTTGACCGAGTCCACGAAGGTCTGGCGGTCCAGCGGCCGCAGGCTGCGCAGGTCGACGACCTCGACGTCGATGTCCTCCTCGGCCAGCTTCTCGGCGACCTGGTTCGCGACCATGGCCATCCGGGAGTAGCCGATGAGGGTGATGTCGCTGCCCTCGCGGGTGACCTTGGCGCGGCCGATCGTGGCGACGTTGTCGTTCTCCGGCTCGGCGTAGTCGTCGGGGACCTCGCCCTTGGAGTTGTACAGGCCCAGGTTCTCCAGGAACAGGACCGGGTCGTCGTCGCGGATCGCCGCGCGCAGCATCTGCGAGGCCTCGGCCGGGGTGCTGGGAGCGAGCACCTTCAGGCCGGGGATGAACGAGTAGAACAGCTCGATGTTCTGCGAGTGCGTGGCGCCGAGCTGCTGGCCGCCGCCGCCGGGCGTGCGGATGACCATGGGCACGCTCGTCTGTCCGCCGAACATGCCGTAGATCTTGGCGGCGTGGTTGATGATCTGGTCGATGGCGATCAGCGAGAAGTTGATCGTCATCAGCTCGACGACCGGGCGCAGGCCCAGCATGGCCGCGCCGACGGCCGCGCCGACGAAGCCCTCCTCGGCGATCGGGGTGTCCTTGACCCTGCGCGGGCCGAACTCCTTGAGCAGGCCCTCGGTGATCTTGTAGGAGCCCTCGAAGACGCCGATCTCCTCGCCCATGACGAGGACGTTCTCGTCGCGGACCATCTCGGCGCGAAGGGTGTCCCGCAGAGCCTGGCGGTAAGTGATCACAGACATGTGGGTTCCTTCCCTACTCCGCGAACACCGGGTCGGCGGGCATGCGGGTGGACTCGTTGGGCACCGGGGTGGCGTAGGTGTAGTCGAAGAGGGTGGAGACCTCCGGGTGCGGGCTGTTCTCGGCGAAGTCCGCGGCCTCGGCGACCTCGGCCTTGACGGAGGCGGCGATCTCCTCGCGCAGCTCGTCGGTGAGGACGCCCTCCTCGGTGAGCCTGGCCTCGAACAGGGCGATCGGGTCGTTCTCCTCCGACCGCGCCTCGTCCTTCTGCTCGTCGGTGCGGTACTTGGCCGGGTCGACCACGGAGTGGCCCTTCATCCGGTAGCTCCACGCCTCCAGCAGGAACGGGGTCTGCTCCTCGCGGGCGCGCTCGATGAGCCTGGACGCGGTGTCGCGGACCGCGAGCACGTCGCGGCCGTCCACGCGCTCGCCCTCGATGCGGAAGGCGGCGCCGCGCTTGTACAGGTCGGGCTCGGCGGAGGACATCTCGACCGTGGTGCCCATGCCGGTGAAGTTGTTGATCACCACGAAGACGATCGGCAGGTTCCACAGCTTGGCGATGTTGAGCGTCTCGTGCCAGGCGCCGATGTTGGTGGTGCCGTCGCCCATCTGGCACATGACGACCTCGTCGCCGCCCCGGTAGGAGACGGCCAGCGCGGCGCCGGCGGCCAGCGGCAGCTGTCCGCCGACGATGCCGTAGCCGCCGAGCATGCGGGTCTCGGTGTCGTACATGTGCATCGAGCCGCCCCAGCCCTTGGACACGCCGTCGGCGCGCCCGTAGAGCTCGGCCATGACCCGCTTGGGGTCCATGCCCTTGCCGATCGCGTACCCGTGGTCACGGTAGTTCGTGAACAGGTAGTCGCGCTCCTGGAGGGCGGTCATCAGGCCGACGACCGTGGCCTCCTCGCCGAGGTTGAGGTGACAGTAGCCGCCGATCCTGGCCTGGGTGTAGGCCTGGGCCGTGCGCTCCTCGAACCGCCGGATGAAGACCATCTGGCGGTAGTAGTCGAGGAGGGTGTCGGGCTTCTCGTCGGCGAGACCGGGGGAGGTGTCCTTGCGGGTGGTGCGCCGCCGGGTCCCTGAGGACCTGGCGGTGCGGCCCTTCGGCTTGGCCGTGTCAGCCATGGTGTGCCTTTCTACGTACGAGAAGGCCTGGGGCCCCGGGTCTGTGGACCGGGGTGCCAGGCCCGCCGTGGCCGCGCTGTCGGGTGCGACCGTGGCGTGCGCAGCCACCCGGCTCATGCGGTGGCGGCGCTCTGTGGCTGTTGCGGGGCGCGTCCCGGGGGAGGGTGGCTCGTCCTCTCCCGGACACGAAGCGCTGGTGGGGTCTCGTGTGCAGTTGTCCGCAGAACCCCTGCCGCATTGCTTCCCGGTCTGCACCCGCGTATGCGTCCGTGGTCCGGCGCGGCGGTTGCCGGTCGCACGGGTTCGTCCACCGGCCGGATGAACGACTCCGCTTGCCCGGGAGGGGTTCGCTCGTGTGTGATGTGTGTCGCGCACACTCTACGGTCTGATCGATGATCGATCAATACAACTCTATGCCAGAAGGTCCGGTTTCGATGCGACGGGGCAGGTCACCGCGCTCTGGTGGAACAGCGGCGTCGGGCGGCCCCGGGGCCATGGGTCAGCGGGCGCTCTCGTGGGACTTCAGCGCGGCCTCCACGTAGTTGAGCACGTGGTCGCTGAGCATCTGCCCCACCGCGGGGTCGCCCTCGACGAAGGCGCGCGTGATCTGGGCGTGGTCGGCGGCCTTGGCGTGCAGCTCCATGTTCAGCCAGCGCACCGACAGCGCGGTCCACACCTCCACGCCCAGCGACTCCCAGGTGTGCAGCAGCACGCTGTTGCGGGCGGCGCGCACGACCTCGCGGTGGAACTCCACGCTGTGCCGGATCTGCTCGGACACGTCGCCCTGGGCGGTCGCCCGCTGGAGCGCCTCCACCTCCCGCTCCAGGGGGGAGGGGTCGTCGGCCAGCCGGGGCGCGGCCAACTGCGCCGCGACCAGCTCCAGTCCGGCGCGCACGGGGTAGATCTCCGCCATGTCCTGGACGCCGAAGGCCCGCACCCGGGCGCCCTTGTTGGGGACGGTCTCGATCAGGCGCAGGGTCTCCAGCTCGCGCAGCGCCTCGCGCACCGGGGCCTGGCTCACCCGCAGCTCCGTGGCGACGCGGCGTTCCACGATCCGCTCGCCTGGCTGCCAGCGACCGGACAGCAAACCCTCGACCAGTACCTGCCGGATCTGCTCCCTGAGCGGCTCACGGGCCAGCTTCGAGGGATCATCCGGCAACTGGGGCAGGTCGACCATCCAGGGCCCTTCCGTTCCACGTCCAGCACACGGCCCGTGCGCGGACCGGCTCGCTCAGCGTCGTACAAGCTCTCTGAAGAGTGCCACACACCCGCGGGTCAACCGGACAGCAGGCCTCGAACCGCTAACAGAAGGCTCACGAACAGGTCGCATGGCGGTGAACCGCCAACGTCCAGTGTCGGGGCGTGGGGCAAAGTCCGAGGTGGCGGCGAACGCACGTGGGCCACCACACCACCGACGGGGGGAGCTGGCCGGGTAGGCTCATCTGTCGGCAATATTCACACAAAGCTGTACGGAGCGTGACGCACGTAACGACGAGGAGTTCGATGAGGCGCGCTGACCTGCGCCGCCTTCATCCGCGCTCAAGCGGTCCGCGCCGACTGGTCCGGGCCGAGCACACGGCGCACCGTAGACGCCACGGTCGACACCCCTTGTTCCTCGGACGCCGATCCTGCCCAGAGGCCGGTCACGACGTAGTGAACCAGCCCGAAGGACCGGCCGTCGAATGGAGTGGGCGGAGAGTAGTGAACTCTCCGTCATGTCCACTCCGAGTCGGCGCTGAGGACGTCAGATCAGTTCCAGTAACCACGGCTAGCCCGTCCCCCACGCTTCACAAGTGCCACAGGCAAGCCCACGACGTGTGAGACAGCACTGAGCACATGACGCACTCTTCGAGGACACGACGACATCCACGGGCGAGGCAGTTGACCGAGCCACACGACAGGCAAGAGCGGGCGACACCGCTCCCGGGACCCTACAGCGGGCCGATCCCCATGGTGCGTACCACCGTGTACGACCCTGGGCGGCCCGTCGTGCGCCCGGTCCGATGGCCCAGTGTGAGCGAGATCGCGTGGGGAATCGCGTCGGACCGCATCGCCATCATGCTCGCCGTGGCGCTGCTCGTCATGACGATGCTGGCCGCGGGGCCGCTGCACCCGGTCGACAACTTCCTGAACGAGCTGCCCCGGCCCTACTGGGACACGCTCCGCGAGCCCATGATCCTGTGGCCGGACACCGTCGCCTCCCGTGCGGTCGCGCTGCCGGTCCTGGGCGTCACCGCGCTCCAACTGGCCTACTGGCATCGCAGCTGGCGTCCGATCGTGCTGGGCGCGGTCGGCGTGGTGGGGATGATGTCCCTGGTGTCGGTGATGAAGCTGGCCATCAACCGCGGGCACGCCAAGGAGTTCAACCCCGACTTCTTCATGGGCCCGGGCAACGTGGCCTTCCCGTCCGGCCACGGGGCGAACGCGATCCTCATCTACGGCCTGGTGCTCTTCCTGATCATCCGGTTCGGGGCGGCCCGGCCGCACATCATCCGGCGCCTGGCGTACTGCATCGTCGCCATCGCCCTGCTCCAGTCCATCGTCTCGATCTACCTGCACTTCCACTGGTTCACGGATCTGATGGCGGGGATGGTCGCGGGCGGTTTCGCACTGAGGGTGACCATCCGGCTGGACCGGATGATCCCGTCCGGGCGCACCACGCAGTGGTGGCCCTGGTACGGCGAGGGGGACGGCGCACTTCCCGCGAGGGACTGAGCCGCTCTCCCAGCCGTGGCACCGCGCCCGTCGGACCTGGTCCGGCGGGCGCCGCGCTCGTCCGCGGTCCCGACGCCCGTCCGGGACGGGGCCGGATGCGCCGACGCACCGCGTACGTGCTGGTGGGGGCGCTGGCGGGTCCGTGGAACCGACGTGGGGGAGCCGTGAGGGCTCCCCGCGGTCAGGCCCCGGCCTCCACCAGTTCCCGCATGCGGGCCAGACGTTGCAGGAACATCCGGTCCATCACAAACCTTAGTACGGTTCTGTCCACAACGGGACCGAAGAGGCTGGCGAATTCCACCCGGTCCGTGTAGGCGGTCCCGGCCCCCTCGGGTGCTGTCGTGTGCGTGTGCCGGAAGTACCGGAACATGCCGCGCAGTTGGAGGTCGGTGAAGTGGTCGCCCTCCTCGAAGGAGTCGATGACGCCGACCCAGCGCACGGGGAGGAGTCCGGCCAGGCGCCAGCGCATCACCATCGTCTCGCCCACGGCGAAGCCCGCCTCGGGCCAGCGCAGGACGCGTACCCCGCCGGGCATGGACTCCTCCAGTCCCGACCGGCTCGTGCAGAACGCGAACACCCGGTCGGGCGGCGCGTCGAAGTGGGCCGTGTAGACCGCCGTGCTCGTGGCACGGGGGCGTTCGGTGGTGTGCGGGCCGCTCAGGAGCCCGCGTTCGTCGATCTCGCGTCCGGCCATGGTGTTCCTCCAGGTCCACTCGGCATCGGCCTACCCCGGCGCTCCCGGAGGGAACCCGTGCGGGGGCGTCGTGCGGGGTAGCGCTGTGCGGGACACCCGGACCCGGGGTCGGGCGCGGACGACTCCGATCCCTCCGGCGGAGGCGGGGCGGGACCGTGGCGGAAGACCCCGGTTCCGGAACGGGGAATGAGCCGTCATCCCTTGTGGGAATACCCCTGAGGGGTATATTGCTTGTAGTGACACGCCGACGGGGTGGACCTCTGTCCCTTAGATACCCCTGAGGGGTATATTGCGAGAGTGAGGGGGAGAACGACATGACCGCAGGTGAACACGGACCGCACGGCCACGGAGACGCCCCGGGACACGGTGAGCACGCCGGTCACGGGGGGCACGGCGGCCACGGGGACCACGCCGCGATGTTCCGGACCCGCTTCTGGTGGAGCCTGCTACTCAGTGTTCCCGTGGTTCTCACCAGCCACATGATCTCCGGCTGGCTCGGCTACCAGGTTCCCTCCGCGCTGACCTGGGTGCCGCCGGTACTCGGCACCGTCGTCTACCTCTACGGCGGCTGGCCCTTCCTCTCCGGCGTCGTCGGCGAGCTCCGCGAGCGCAGGCCCGGCATGATGACCCTGGTCGCCATGGCGATCACCGTCGCCTTCGGCTCCAGCGTGCTCGCCACGTTCGGCGTGGTGGGCATGGAACTCGACTTCTGGTGGGAGCTGGTCCTGCTGGTCGTGGTCATGCTCCTCGGCCACTGGCTGGAGATGCGCGCCCTCGGCCAGGCGTCCGGCGCCCTGGAGGCCCTGGCCGCGCTCCTGCCCGACCGCGCCGAGAGGGTCGGCGCCGACGGGGGGATCGAGGAGGTGGGCCTCGCCGACCTGCGCACCGGCGACACCGTCCTGGTCCGCTCCGGCGGGCGCGTTCCCGCCGACGGCACCGTGGTCGGGGGCGGCGCCGCCATGGACGAGTCGATGATCACCGGCGAGTCCCGTACGGTCACCCGCTCCGAGGGCGACCGCGTCGTCGCCGGGACCGTCGCCACCGACTCCTCAGTCCGGGTCCGCGTCGACGCCGTCGGCGAGGACACCGCACTGGCCGGTATCCAGCGGCTCGTCAGCGAGGCGCAGGAGTCCCGTTCGCGCTCGCAGGCGCTCGCCGACCGGGCCGCCGCCCTCCTGTTCTGGTTCGCCCTGGTCGCCGCCGTGCTCACGGCCGCCGTGTGGACCCTGCTCGGTGAGGCCACCGAGGCCGTCGAACGCACCGTGACCGTCCTGGTCATCGCCTGCCCGCACGCCCTGGGGCTGGCGATCCCGCTGGTCATCGCGATCTCCACGGCCGTCTCCGCCCGCAACGGCATCCTGGTCAAGGACCGCATGGCCTTGGAGCGGACCCGCCTCGTGGACACCGTGCTCTTCGACAAGACCGGCACCCTGACCAGGGGCGCCCCCGCCGTCACCGGCACCGCCGCCGCCTCCGGGCACACCTCCGAGCGGATGGTGGCCCTGGCCGGTGCGGTCGAGGCCGACTCCGAGCACCCGCTCGCCAGGGCGATCGTCCGGGCGGCGTGGGAGGCGGGTGCGGTACCCGCCGCCACCGGCTTCCGGTCGCTGACCGGACGCGGTGTCCGCGCCTCGGTCGAGGGCTCCGACGTGCACGTGGGCGGCCCGTCCCTGCTGGAGTCGCTCGGTCTCACCGAGCCGGACGACCTGGCCGGACGCACCGGGCCCTGGCGTGAGCGCGGCGCGACGGTGCTGCACGTGCTCGTGGACGGCGAGGTGGCCGGTGCCCTGGCGCTGGCCGACGAGGTCCGCCCCGAGTCGGCCGCGGCCGTCCGGCGGCTCCAGGAGCGGGGTGTGCGCGTCGCGATGGTGACCGGCGACGCCCGCAACGTGGCCGACGCCGTGGCCGAGCGGCTCGGCCTCGACGAGGTCTTCGCCCAGGTCCTGCCCGACCAGAAGGACGCCGTGGTCCGCGACCTCCAGTCGAGGGGGAACCGGGTGGCGATGGTCGGTGACGGTGTGAACGACGCGCCCGCCCTGGCCAGGGCGGACGTCGGCATCGCGATCGGCGCGGGCACCGACGTGGCGATCGGGTCCGCCGGGGTCGTGCTGGCCTCGGACGACCCGCGCGGCGTGGTGGCGGTCCGCGAGCTGTCGGCGGCCGGTTACCGCAAGATGGTGCAGAACCTCGTGTGGGCCGCCGGATACAACGTCGTCGCCGTCCCGCTGGCCGCCGGGGTGCTGGCACCGGTCGGGATCGTGCTCGCCCCGGCCGTGGGAGCGGTGCTGATGAGCCTGTCCACGATCATCGTGGCGCTCAACGCCCAACTCCTGCGCCGGGTGGACCTGAGCGCCTCCTCCTGAGGGGCGAAGGTCCCGTCGACGGCGGGATCGGACCCGGTAATCTCTGGAGATCGCGGCGCCCCTCCGGTAGCGGGAGGGACATCGCGACAGGCCACCGTCCCGATCGGATACGGGACGGTGGCTACCTCGTTCCCGCAGCTCAGCGAGGTTTCACGTGAAACCTTTGAGCTGGTCGCGGGCGTGTCAGCCGAAGATGTCCTCCGCGCGCTCGACCTCGCCGGCGCGACGGATCCACGTCCGCAGGGTCTCCAGGTCGGTGCAGGCTTCGACGCGCTGGCGGACCTCGTCGGAGACGGTCAGACCGCGTGCGTCGAGGAAGAGCAGGACGCTGTTCGCGGCCTCGGCCGCACGGCCCTCTTCGCGGCCCTCTTCGCGGCCCTCTGCGCGGCCTTCTTCCCGGCCCATACCGACGTACTTGCGGGCGAAGTCGCTCTGCCACTTGTAGGTGTCCAAGGCCATCAAGCCCTCCAACTCCTTCCGGGCGGCCTCCTGAAGACCGGCCAGTACGTAGTCATAGTAGAACGTGCGGTTCTTCGGAGCGGTGGAGTCAAGTGCCTCCACCACCGTTTTCAGGGTGCGCGGGTCGGTGTCCCCGTGGGCGTAGGCCGACAGCACCGCGAGTTCGGGCATCGCGCGTGCCTGCTCCACATCGGTGACGACGGGAGTGTTACCCGGACCGATCACCAACGGCCTCAGCACGAAGCCGGGATGGCCGATGCTGATGGGCTTGGCGCACCAGCGCGCCATCGCGTCGTCGGGGCACAGGACCACGAGCACGGCGGGGCACTCCAGGCGGACGTGCAGGTTGACCAGGTAGGCGGGCCAACTCGCCCGCTTCTCCTTGTCCCGGTCGTGCTGGCGTTCCACGACGACCGCCAGCACGTTGCGGGTCCCGTCGCGGAGCAGTGTGGCTCCGTCGCTGTTGAGTTCCTTCGGGTCACAGTTGGTGAGAACCGAAGTGGTGGGCAGCGCCTCGGTGTGGTGGGGGACATCGAATCCAAAGGACTCCTTGAGCAGCACTGAGGCCAGGGCTGGTTGGTTCTGGATGATCCGTAGTGGGATCTCATGGGCTCGGCTGGGCATACGTCTCCTTGTCGGTGCTGTCGGGGTTGAAGTCACGCGGGTGCGGCCTGGCGCTGTCGGTCGAGCCGGGTGTGCGGCAGGCCGGAGAGCACGTACCGCTCCCGGGGTCCGGCGGCCCTGACCACCCCGGAACGGGGCGCGGGCTCACCGAGCAGGTCGCCGCCGGGATCGTCCTTCCACTGCTGGCGCAGGGCGGCGGCGCGTTCCACGGCGAGGGCGAACGCGCGCCGGACCTCCTCCGTCTCGGAGGCGAGTCCGGGGCCCCGGGGCGCGGCGGAGGTTCGGAGTCCGGGAACACGGGGTGCCGGGACGCGGGGCGCGCGGGTGACGGGCACAGCGGCGCGTGAGCGCTCGTGGGCGGCGAAGTAGGGCCTGACCAGGGCGATGCCCTCGGCCGGAAAAGACGTGCTGGGCGGGGCCAGGCGGGGAGGTGGAAGCGGCGCCGGGGGAGGGGCGGGGACGTAGCGTCGCACGCGGGTGGACCGGCGTCGGCGGCGACCGGCCACCGTGGAATGGCGTCCGCAGGGTGCGGAGAGGAAGGCGATCAGCGGGCCGATGGCACGGATGAGAAGGGCAGCGCTAAACTGGCGCATGCTGGCAATCCTTGTGTCTAAAGAGGTGGAAGTTGCTGGCCGCGGCCCCGAACGGCTGTTAACCGTTGCGGGGTCATCGTGTGGGTTCAGTTGTGTGGTCGCAGCCAGATTAGGGCACGCATGTTCGGGCGGATTACTTTTTCCGCGAAACGGCCGGGAAAAGTTCCCTTGTCTCCTGTCATGCCAGTTCAGAGGGCATGAAAAAGGGGCCAGCGTTAACTGCTGGCCCTATCCAAAAAATCCCTCATGCCGGAATTGAAAGTATTCGCGCACGAGGTGTTCGGGCGGCCTCGGCCGAACCGGCCAGGGCCGGGCGCGGTGGGTTCCCGCGCCCGCGGCGGCCGGTCAGCGAACGGGCGCTGCCCCCACCCGCGCCCGCTCCAGGGTGCACGGCGCCGGGTGGTCCAGGCACGCGCCCATCGCCCGGTGCCACCGGTTGCCCCGTAGCCGGGTCTCCAGCGCGGCCACCGTCGCCCCGTACTTGGTGAACCGCGCCTCCCGGACCCCGTGCTCGTGCAGCCTGCGCTCGGTCGCGGTGAGCCCGCCGCGCGTCTTGATCTCCAGCAGCACCGCCTCCGGGCGCATCCGCACCGACCAGCCCGCCCGGTAGCCGACCAGGCCGGTGTCCACCGTCACCCGTTCCTCACCCGAGAAGGCCACCACCGTCGTGCGCCGGTAGTCGGTCACCGCGCTGGCCCTCAGCACGTCCGGCGCCTCGATGCCGTACGAGACCAGGGTGTCGTCCAGGAAGCGCCGGGCCTCGGGGGTCATCCGGTCCGGCGGCCCCGTGTAGGCGATCCGCGTCTTGTCGGTGATCCCGCGCGCGCCCTTGAGCTTGATCTCGAACATGCGCGTTCCCGTGTCCACGTACGTGCGCGTCCGGGCCTTGAAGCGCACCCGCCGCCCCTGCCGGTGGTCGTGGAAGGTCCGCAGGTCGGGGGTGTCGAAGTAGGTGGACGAGTACCGGAAGTCCCGCTGCCCGTCGATGGTCAGCACCCCGAACCGCTCCCCGGCGGACGCGAACAGCGGTTCCAGCAGCTCGACGGGCACCAGGTACTTGCGGCAGGTCCGGGTCACCAGGGCGGCGCGCTCGTTGATCTCGGCGAGCGACATCGGGCGCAGCCCCGCGAGGACCGGGGAGGGAACGTCCGGCGGAGCGGGCGTTTCCACGGGTCTCAGGGCGTCCAGGGTCATGGGTGTCTCCACGGTGACGAGGGCTTGCGCGGGGGCGAGGACGGCTGTGCTCATCGGCGTCCCGTCCGTCCCGCCACGGAGGTGAAGCCCTGTCCGAACCCGCGTCCGGAGCCGGGGGCCGACACGATCCGGGGCGCCCGGAACCGCACGTCCACGATCATCAGGTCGCGCACGTAGTCGACCTCGGTGACCTCGATCTTCGTGACCCGGCCGCGCAGCCGCGCCTCCAGGTCCTGGCGCAGCGCCACGGGGTCCTCGTGCACCACGTCCAGGGTCAGGATGCGGCGCTCGTGCCGCGAGAGCAGGCGCGGGTGGTCGGCCGCGTACATGCCGGTGAGCAGCAGGGCGTTGAGGCCCAGCAGCACCCAGGGCATCGGGGCCGCCACCGCGTTGACCAGCCCCAGGGCGATCGCCGTGAAGTAGTAGCCGATCTCCCCCTGGCTGATGAGGTCCGACCGCAGGCGCAGGATCGACAGCACGCCGAACAGACCGAAGCCGACCGCCAGGCCGACCTCCTGGTTGGTCAGCATGGACACCACGGCGAAGATGCCGGTGTTGAGCGCCACGTAGGCCAGCAGCAGGTCGCGCCGCCCGTGGCGGCGGAAGTAGATGGCGTACGACAGGACGATGATCGCGGTCGTGTTGACCGCCAGTGCGAACCAGAACATGTGTTCATCCTCTGGACGGGCGGTGAGGAACCCATGAGGAGTGGATGAGGGAACCCTCATGTTTGTCATGCGCCGGTCATCCGCGACACAGGCGAGGGGGCGGAGGCGTCACCGACACCTCCGCCCCCTCGTCACCGGGACATCGCCCGCCGCACACCGGGGCCCTGCCTCCCCGGAACACGCCGGTCATCCGGTGTCACACCGGCCATCCGGGGTCACACCGGGCCGCTGCGAGCCACCCGTTTCACCCGGTCAACCGGTAACCCATCCCGCGCACGGTCACGATCCGCTCCGCGCCCACCTTGCGGCGCAGCGCCCGCACGAACACGTCCACCACGTTCGACCCGGGGTCGTAGTCGTAGCCCCACACGTGAGACAGCATCTGCTGCCTGGTGAGCACCTGGCCCGGGTGGCGCATCAGCAGCTCCAGCAGGGAGAACTCGCGCGCGGTCAGGTCCACGGACGTCCCCTCCACCGCCACCCGCCGCGTGCGCAGGTCCAGGGCCAGGCCGCCCGCGCGCAGCACCGTCAGCTCGGTGGGGCGCTCGTTGCGCATCCGCAGCCGCACCCGGGCCAGCAGCTCCTCGAACCGGAACGGTTTGGTGACGTAGTCGTCGGCCCCGATCTCCAGGCCCGTCACCGTGTCCCGCACGCCGTCGCGCGCGGTCAGGATGACCACGGGTATGTCCACGCCCAGCGAGCGCACGCGCCGCAGCACGTCGAACCCGTCGGTGTCCGGCAGGCCCAGGTCCAGCAGCATCAGGTCGAACCCGCCGGTCACCGCGTAGTCCACGGCCTCCGCCCCCGTGCCCACCACGGTGGTGGTGAACCCGCTGGCGTCCAGGCCCTTGCGGACGAACGAGGCGATCCGCTCCTCGTCCTCGACGATGAGGATGCGACTCACACGTACCTCTTTCCGGTGGGGATGACGAGGGTGAACGTCGAACCGGCGCCCGGCGCGGAACGCAGGTCCACCCGCCCGTGATGGGCCTCGGCGATGGCCCGGACGATGGCCAGGCCCAGACCGGCGCCCCGGTCCCCCCTGGCCGCCCCGCTGCCCCGCGAGAAGCGCTCGAAGATCCGGCCGTGCTCCTCGGCCGGGATGCCGGGCCCCTGGTCGGAGACCCAGAACAGCACGTCGTCGCCGCTGAACCCCGAGCCCACGCGCAGCGTCGACCCCGGCTCGGTGTGCCGCACCGCGTTGGCGGCCAACTGCACCACGGCCTGCGTGACGCGCTGCGGGTCGAGGCGGGCGACCCCCTCGGCCAGCGACTCCAGGCGCCAGTCGCGGTCGCCGAGCCTGCGCACCTTGGCGTCGATGTCGCTGGTCAGCTCGGCCAGGGACACCTCCTCCTCGCGCAGGAAGTCGGGCTGCTGGGCCTTGGCGAGCAGCAGCAGGTCCTCCACGATCCGGCTCATCCGGTCCAGCTCGTCGGTGACCAGGCGCACGACCTCGCGCCGCTCCTCGGGGTCGTCGCCCATCAGCTCCAGGTGGCCTCGCACGATGGTGATGGGCGTGCGCAGCTCGTGCCCGGCGTCGTCCACGAACTGCCGCTGGGCGGTGAAGGCGCCCTCCAACCGGTCCAGCATGCTGTTGAACTGTTCGGCGAGCGCGGCGATGTCGTCCCGCCCGGACACGTCGATGCGCCGGGTCAGGTCCTCCTCGGTGATGTGCGCGGCCGTCTGCCGGACCAGGCGCACGGGCGCCAGGAAGCGGCCCGCCACCCACCAGGCCGCGGTGCTCGCCGCGATCAGCCCGGCCAGGCTGACCAGCGCGATCGTCTGCGTGGTGGAGGTGACCGTGTCCTCGTCGGCCTCGGTGAAGTAGCCGATGACGAACCATCCCGCGCCCGCGGCGTCGGTGCCGCCGCCCGGGGGCAGGGCGCGGATCTTCTCCCACCGCATCGGACCGGCGGGGGTGTCCAGGGTTCCGCGTGCGCTGGACGCCTCCAGCACCTCCGTGACCATCGCGGGATCCGCGGACACGTCGAAGGGCGGCTCCTGGCCCTGGCGGATGCGTCCGGGCTGGGCCCCGGCGTCCGGGGCGCCGCCAGCGCCTCCGCCGGAGGCCGACTCCTCCACCCAGCCGAACAGGATCTCGGCCCGGTCGGGGTACTGGCGGGCCAGGTGGAGCCGGATGAGGGTGGAGACGTCGGTGAAGGGCTCACCCGTGTTCGGGTCCACGCCCACGGCGGCGAACTCCTGGAACTCGCCGATCTCCTGGGACAGGGCCCTGTCCACGCGCTCGTCGTTGCGCGCGGTGAGCGCGCTCCAGGTGAGGATGTTGACCAGGACGAGGACGGCGGCCATCAGCAGGACGACCCAGGCCATGATGAGGAGTCTGGCGGGGACGCGCCGCTTCTGCGGCACCTCCGGCTGGGGTCCCCTCAGGACCATGGTGGAGTTCATGTCGGTGTGCGCCGACGCACCCCAGGTGTTCCCGCCGGCCACGCCGCTGAGGTCCTCGGTCGGGGCGTCCCCGTCGTAACGACCCTCAGTCGTCATCGTCGCCGCCCTCGTAGTCGTCGTCATCGTCGCAGTCGTCGTCATCATCATCGCCGCTGCCGTCACCGCAGGTGGGAGCGGGGGCCTGACTCGGGGTCGCGGAGGGGGACGACGAGGGCTCGCCCGACGACCCGGAGTGGTCGGGGTCCTCCGCGTCGGGGGTCCCGTCGCCGTCGTGGTCGGTGATCGGCGGCGGGGGAGGGACGACGTCCTCGTCGGAGGGAGGGGCGGGGCTGGCGCCGGGGGACTCCCCGACCACCACCTCACCCGGGGAGGCGGTGTCCGGGGTGCGCTCGGGCATCGCCCACACCAGGACCGTCCCCGCGACCAGGAAGGCCGCGACGGTGCCCGCTAACAGCAACAACAGTGGTGATCTCATACTCCCCGAGCCTTCCGGGCGCGGGGGAATACGAGATGAAACGAACATGAGGAATTCTTCATCCACGCCCGTCGGCGGTCCGGCGCGGAACGGCGGGCCCGCCGGGGCCGGACGCGGCGGGCGCGTCCGGCCCCGGCGGCGCGGTTACGGCTTGGGTACTGACTCCGGGCGCGTGCGCCGCAGGCCCAGGGCCGCGTCCACCACGAGGAAGGCCAGCAGGGAGACCCCGAACACCGGCAGGAACAGGCCGACGCCCACCGCCGCCGCGGCGACCAGGGCCAGGCACCACCACGGCAGCCCGCGCCAGGTCCCGCGCGGGGCGAGCGGCCGTCCCATGGCGAACGCGGTGTCCCGGGTCGGGCGGCGCAGCCACCACATCCGATAGCCCCAGAACACGAGGAACAGTGCGGAGAGAGCGATCCCCGTCAGCAGGAGCTGGTTCGGCAGGCCGAACAGCAGGCCCATGTGGAAGGCGATCCCCCACGTGGCCAGCTTGGCCACGAAGGGGTGGTCATCGAACCGCAGCTCCTCGACCACCTCGCCGCTCGTCGCGTCCACGGCCGCCGCGTCCTGGTGCACGGGCCAGCTCCGCCCGGTTCCCTGGACGGTGAAGGGAGCGCCCTCCTCCACGGGCACCGAGATCTCCATCGGACCGTCGATCCCCGCGGCGTGCACCGACTCCAGGACCGTGTCCAGGTCCACGTCCTGCCCGGCCGAGCCGTGGTCCGCGTGGTCGCCGTGCCCGCCGTGGTCCCCGTGGCCCGACTGCTCCTCGTGGTCCGCGTGCTCCGACGGGGCGGGCGCCGACAGCGACGGCGTGGTCCAGCCGAGGGCCACCCGCATGTCGGTGACGTTGGCCCCGGCGAACCGGGACCAGGTCAGCCCGGTGGCGGACACCATCAGCAGGCCGACCACGGCCCAGATGCCGAGCGACCCGTGCCAGGACATGGTCCGGTTCCGTCCCTTGGCGGAGGGCTCGGGCAGCAGGGTGCGGCGCAGACGACTGGCCTTGCGCCGGCGCGCGGTCCACAGCACGACCCCGCCCAGCGCGACCACCCACAGCCAGCTCGCGGCGAGTTCGCCGTACAGGCGGCCGAACTCTCCCAGGTGCAGGTGGCGGTGGAGTTCGGACAGCCACGACCGTACGGGCAGCGCGCCGCTGCTGCCGTAGCTGGTCGTCTCTCCGAGGAGTTCACCGCTGTAGGGATCGACGAAGACGGCGAGCCGGTAGCTCTCGGGGAGCCCCTCCACGTCCAGCAGGACGCGGGTGCTCTCGTCGGGGGCCGTGCCCGGGCGCACGGCGCTCAGCGTTCCCTCGGGATGGGCGGCGACCGCGGTGTCCACCTGTTCCTGGAGGGGCAGCGCGCTGTCGCCGGGGGCGACGCGGAGCTGGTCGGCGTAGAGCACCTGTTCCAGCTGCGGCGCGTACGCGTACAGCAGTCCGGTGAGGGCGGCCACGGCGATGAACGGCGCGACGAGGACTCCGGCGTAGAAGTGCAGGCGTAGGAGGAGTTGGCGCAGGGCCGCCCAGACGGAGGAGCGGCTGTTCGGAGGGGGAGGCGGCTCGGGGGAGTCGAGCCGGTCGGGGGCATGGGACGTCATGGGGGCGACCTTCCTGGGTCTGGTTCGGGGGCGGCCCGGGGGTGCGGGCACGCCTGGGGCACCGACGTGTCGGTGGAGGCCGGGCGCTGGCGGCGCCGGCGGGTGGCTCAGAACAGGAAGGCCGCGGGCGGTCCGCGCAGGATCCGGACGTGCCGCAGGAACAGGAGTACGACGCCGTGCCGGAGCGGCGTGCGCCCGCGGAACCGCGCGGGGCCGCGGCGCGCGGGGAGGGCGGGGGCCGAGGCGAGGACCAGCAGGCGGCGGAACAGGGAGCGCACGAGGTCGACGAGGGCGAAGACCGCCCGTTCCCCCTGGCGCAGCCACCACGCGCACACCACCCCGGCGGCGGCGTGGGCGAGGAGCATGTCCGCCCCGACCCCGGCTCCGGCCAGCGCCCCGGAACCGGCCGCGTGGTCGGCGCCGTGCGACGCGGAGCCGCCCGGTGAGGCGACCGCGAACAGCAGGTGCAGGGCGGCCTGTCCCCACAGCGTCGTCGCGACGAGGGGGCCGAGGCGCTGCTCGGAGCGGAAGAGCCCGTGGGCGACGGCGAGGACGAGCACGAACCCCGCCGCGAGGCCGAACGGCGACACCGCGTGTCCGGAGGCCAGGACGTGGCCGGTGGAGGACACGCCCGTGCACACCGCGGCGAACACCGTGGCGCGAGGCAGTCGGAGCGGGACCGTACCGGCCATGGCGGTCAGTATCTCCCAGATTCCCGAGGGTGCCCATCCCCCCTTTTGGGAGCGTTCCCATAACAGCGCGCGCACGCGTGGTCGCGGTCTCCGCCGGGACGCGTCCCGATCGCGCCGTGCGCGTCGGCGCTTTCTGAGGGTGCCGGAGGCTTTGCCGCACGCGCGGTCGCGCGTCTGCGGGCGCCCCGGTCGGTCGCGCCGCGTATGCCGGGCGCGGGGCCGACCTCCGGGCCCGCCCGGCCGTCGTCGGCCAGCGCCCAGCGCCGTTCGGTCCTGGGGCCCACCGGCCTCCGCACGACCACCGCGGCCACCGGGGCGGGGCACCCCGGCGGGCACCGCTCCGGTCGGCCGTTCGGTGCCCCCGGGCAGCTTCCCGACAGGCCACAACCGAACGCGTTTTCGGGTGACGAAACAACGCAACGAAATCGCGAGCGGCGACACAACGGGTTTCGTCACCTTCAGGCCAACGGAACTCGGCCCGTGGACAGCCCCGCACCGCCAACGCAATGGCCGCGCCCGACCGCTGCTTCCGGTCGGGCGCGGCACCACGGCGGCACCACGGGATCAGGCGGAACCGAGCGCCTCGGTCGGTTGCTGGGCCGCCGCGCGCAACGCGGGCACCAGGCCCGCCACCGCGCCGATGACGACCGTCGCCGCCAGGGCCCCCGCCCCCGCCCACCAGGGCACGGCGAACGGCCAGCCCCGCAGGGTCGCGTAGACCAGCGTCGCCAGGACGCCGAGCACGCTCCCGGCCGCGCCGCCCAGGGCCGAGAGCACGACCGCCTCCACCAGGAACTGCGTCCGGATGTCGCGGCGCGTGGCGCCCAGGGCCCGGCGCAGCCCGATCTCCCCGCGGCGTTCCAGGACCGAGATGACCATGGTGTTGGCCACCCCCACCCCGCCCACCAGCAGGGAGATCCCGCCCAGTCCCAGCAGCAGTCCGTTGAGGGTCTGGTCGGCGGCCCGCTGCGCCTCCAGGGCGTCCGAGGGGCGCGACACCTTCACCTCGTTGGGGCTCTCCGGATTGGCGTTGCGCCCGACCAGCGATCGCGCGTCCGCGACCCGCTCGGGGTCCAGGCGCACGTAGATCGTGGAGGCCTCGCCCCGTGCGCCGAGCAGGTCCTCGGCCGCCTCCTGGCCGACCAGCACCGCGTTGTCCAGTTCGGGGGCCAGTTCCACCGCGTCCAGGATGCCGACGACGGCGAAGTACTCGCCCCCGACGAGCACGAGGGTGTCCGGGGTGACCCGGGTGACGCCCAGCCTCGCGGCCGCGTCCCGCCCCAGCACCACCGACGGGTGGTCGGCGGTGGCCGGGTTCAGCCACACGCCCCGGTCCACACGGGCGCGCAGGGTGTCCAGGAGCCCCGGTTCCACGCCGTACACGGCGATCCCCCCGGACTCGCCCTCGGGGATGAGGTCGCTTCGGTAGACGCCCGCACCCTTCACCATCTCCACCTGGGCGGAGCGCTCCACCTCCGGCATGCGGTCGATCCGGCCCTTGGCCTCGGGCGGGAGAGTGGTGGTGCCGCCGAACAGGTCGCTGCCCGGGGCGACGGTCAGCATGTTGGTGCCCAGGCGTCCGATCCGGGCGTCCAACTCGGCCCTGCCCGACTCCGAGACGCCCACCACCGCGACCATGGCCGCGATCCCGATGGCGATGCCCAGGGCGGACAGCACCACCCGGGTCGGACGGGCCCGCAGGCCGCTCGCCCCGGTCCGCAGCCGGTCGGCGACGGACAGCCTGGCCGGTCTGGGGCCTGAGCCGCGCCCGCGCCGCCGCGTCCACGAACCCTTCACCGCGCCGCGTCCGCGCCGCCACGCAGGCGAATCCTTCACCGGGCTCCGCCCGCGCCGCCGCGTCCACGGGCCCCTTTCCGAGCCCTCCCCGTCCGGCTCCCTCTCCGCGTCCCCTCCGCGCGGCGCCTCCGCCGCGCCCTTCCCGTCCAGGCCCCTCACCGGACCTCCCCGGCCCGGGATCCGGCGGAGCCCGTCCGCACCGCGTCGCGGGTCCGCGCGGAGCCGTCCGTCCCCGCCGCGCCGCCGACGCCCGCGTCCGCCGGGGCCGGAGGCCCGGAGTCGGCGACGATCCGGCCGTCGTGCACCTCCACCCGCCTCGGCAGGCCCGATGCCAGCTCCCTGTCGTGCGTGATCACGACGACGGTCACCCCGTCCCGGTGCAGTTCGCCGAGCAGTTCCATCACGACCGCGCCCGAGGCCGAGTCCAGCGCCCCGGTCGGCTCGTCGGCCAGCAGCATCCGGGGGGAGGAGGCCACGGCGCGGGCGATCGCCACGCGCTGCTTCTGCCCGCCGGACAGTTCGTGCGGCCGGTGGTCGGCGCGGTCGGCCAGCCCCACGCGCTCCAGCGCTCCCAGCGCACGCCGCCTGCGCTCGCGCCCGGACGCGCCGGAGTACAGCAGGCCGTCGGCCACGTTGTCCACGGCCCGCACGTTGGGCGCCAGGTGGAACTGCTGGAAGACGAACCCGATCGAGCGCGCCCGCAGCGCGGACAGCCCGTCGTCGCGCAGGGACCCCACGTCGTGCCCGAACACGCGGACCGTGCCCGAGGTCGGCGCGTCCAGGGTGCCGAGCAGGTTGAGCAGGGTGGACTTGCCCGAGCCCGAGGGGCCCACGATCGCCAGCATCTCCCCGCGGCCCACGACCATGTCCACCCCGTCCAGGGCCCGTACACCGCCGGGGTAGTGGCGGCTCACCCCGGTGAACTCCGCGGCATTCATTCCGGGACCACCACCTCGGTGCCCTCGCCGATCCCCTCGCCCGTGACCTCCACCCGGCCGTCCGAGAACCAGCCCGTCTCCACCGGCACGTCGCGCACGGTGCCGTCGCCGTCCACCACGGACAGCCCGTAGCGGTCCCCCGGCAGCGCGATCAGCGCGCCCACCGGCGCGGCCAGCACGTCCTCCCGCGACTCCCCGCGGGCGACCACGGTGACCGGCGCCTGATCGAGGAAGTCCGCGGCGTCCTCCTCCAAGCCGATGACCACCTCCACGGTGGGGTCGCCTCCGCCCCCGCCCTCCTCCCCCTCCTCGACGCTGGCGACGGTGCCGACGCTCTCCACCACCCCGGCGACGCTCTCCCCGCCGGGAAGCTGGACGGTGACCTCGGCGTCCTCGGTGAGCAGGTCGCGGTCGTCGACGGGCAGGTCCACGCGCACGACCTGGCGGGTGGAACTGGTGGTCAGCAGCGGTGTCGCGGGCGCGACACCCGCGCTGACGTCCACCTCGTGCCCGGTCACCCGCACGGCACCGGACGTGTACCAGATCTGGGAGGGGTGCACCTCGCCGGTGACCTCCATGCCCTCGGTGTCGTCCTGCCAGCGCCGGACGGCCCCGGCGGTCAGCCACGTGTACTCGTCGTCCACGGTGAAGCCCGAGTAGCCCAGATCGGCCAGCGCCTGCTCGAACTGGCGCACGTCCTCGCCGCTGCTCCCCGCCGCCAGCGGCCGGTAGGCGGGCCTGTCCCCGTGCAGCAGGACCGTGGGCCTGCCGTCGACCTCCCAGGCGAGGTCGCCCGCGGTCAGCTCGGAGCCCACCGCGGGCAGCCGGGTGACCACGCCGTCGGAGCGGGCGAAGAACGTGCCCCCGCCCGCGTACCCCAGGGCGCCGTCGAGGGTCTCCTCACGCAGCAGCGTGGTGCGTTCGACCCGCGCCGTCGGTCCGGGGCCGGGAGCCTCCCCGTCCTGGGAGCCCTCCGGCAGCCCCCGCACGGCCGCCCACGCCACGCCGCACAGGACCACGAGGGTGAGCAGCGCCGCGCCCAGCCACAGCGGACCGAGCCAGCGGCGGCGGCGCGGCCGCTCCTCCTCCCCCTCCTCCTTCTCGGGGAGGAGCGCGGTGTCCGCGCTCACGAGTTCCCTCCCCCGGCTCCGGTGGTGCCGCCGAAGCCGCCGCCCTCGCCGAAGACCTCCTCGGAACAGGTGGTCAACGCCTCGGTGTGCTCGTCGTCCTCCGGGTCCACGGGCAGCGTCAGGCTCTCACCGGGCCTGGGGTCGGGGACGTCGATCCCGTTCTCCCGCAGGCACTCGGCCATCTTCAGGTCCTGCTCGAACACCTCCTCCCGGTCGGGGGCGTCCTCGTCCACCGGGAGATGCTCCTCGCACGCCTCCATCGCCTCCTCGAACCCCTCCCGGTCGGCTTCGGGCAGGGCGATGGAGACGCCGCCCCCGGAGTCGGGCTCGGGGTCGGGCATCTCATGGCCGTTGTCGCGCATGCACTCGGCGAACTCCAGCCTGGCCTCCTCCATGGACGCCTCCTCGCCCCCTCCGGCGCCGCCACCGCCGGACTCCCCGCCGCCGGGGGCCCCGCATCCGGTCAGCAGCAGCCCTGCCAGTACCGCCCCGACGAGGGGGCCCGCAGTCACGCGCATGTCGATCACTCCTGTTCCGTGGGGATGCCGTCCGGCACCGCTCCTCCGTGTCGTCACGGCACATGTCAGCGGAGTCCGGGTTAGCCACCGGTTAGGGCCGCGGAGTCCCGCCGGTTTAACCTCCGCCTAACCGCCGGGGCGGTAGTGCTGGTCCGGGCGCCGCCGACGGTGTGCGGGCCGTGAGCGAGGGGGACGCATGAGGGTCCTGGTGGTGGAGGACGAACCGGCGCTGGCCGAGAGCGTCGCCGAGGGGCTGCGCGGGGAGGGCATGGCCGTGGACGTGTGCCACGACGGCGACACGGGCCTGGAGATGGCCTGTGTGCACGACTACGACGTGGTCGTCCTGGACCGGGACCTGCCGGTCCTGCACGGCGACCAGGTGTGCCTGCGGCTGGTCGAGGACCCCGGGGTCGAGGCCCGCGTGCTGATGCTCACCGCGGCCGGAGGACTGGAGGACCGGGTCGAGGGGTTGGACCTGGGCGCCGACGACTACCTGGCCAAGCCCTTCGCCTACGCGGAACTGCTGGCGCGGGTCCGCGCGCTGGGACGCCGGTCCCGGCCGGGCGCGCGCCCCCGGCTGTCCCGGGCCGGGCTGGTGGTCGACACCAACCGCCGCACCGCCTTCCGCGAGGGCCGCGAGCTCTCCCTGTCGCCCAAGGAACTGGGTGTGCTGGAGGAGCTGCTGCGCGCGGACGGCGCCCCGGTGAGCACGACCCACCTCGTCGAGAAGGTGTGGGACGCCCACCTGGACCCGTTCAGCGGCGTGCTCAAGGTGGTGGTGCACGGACTGCGCCGCAAACTCGGGGCCCCGCCGGTGATCCGGACCGTCCCCGGCCACGGGTACCGGGTCTGACATGCGGTTCGCGAGAAGGGGGAAGGGCGACGGGGCCAGGGCCGGACTCACCCTGCGCACCAGGCTGACCCTGGTCTACACCGCGGTCTTCGCCGCGGGCGGGGCGGTGCTGCTCGGGGCCAACTACGCGATGGTCTCCGCCAGCCTGGAGACCCGGGGCGTCGACCTGGCCGCGACCATCGTCGCCTCGGAGGACGGAGGGGAGCCCTCCATCGCCGTCGGGCCCGCCGCGCCCGTGGATTCCGCGGAGCCGTTCCAGGAGGTGGAGGGCGCGTCCGGGCCGACGACCCCGCTGGGCGACTACCAGGACGGCGTGCTCTCCGACCTGCTGACCACGTCGGTCGCCGTGCTGGTGGCCGTCGCCGCCCTGGCGGCCCTGGCCGGATGGCTGATCGCGGGCAGGCCGATGCGCAGGCTGCACGCGGTCACCGAGACGGCCCGCCACCTGTCCGAGCGCGACCTGCACAGCAGGCTGGCGCTGACCGGCCCCGACGACGAGTTCCGGGAGCTGGGCGACACCTTCGACGGGATGCTCTCCCGCCTGGAACGGGCCTTCGAGGCGCAGCGGCGGTTCGTCGCCAACGCCTCGCACGAGCTGCGCACCCCGCTGGCGGTCCAGAAGGCCGCCGTGGAGGTACCGCTGTCACAGGGACGGGTCCCCGAGGACCTCAAGCCCGCGTTCACCCGCGTGCTGGACTCGGTGGACCGCAGCGAACGCCTCCTCGCGGGGCTGCTCCTGCTCGCGCGCTCCGACCGCGGCCTCGCCCGCACCGAGCCGGTGGACCTGGCCGGGGCGGCGGAGAACGCCTCGGCGCTGCTCGCGCGCGACGCCCGGGAGGCCGGGGTGGACCTGCGGACCGACCTCGCGACCGCCGAGGTGGAGGGGGACCCGGTCCTCCTGGAGCACCTCGTGCGCAACCTGGTGGACAACGCGGTCCACTACAACGTCCCGGGCGGATGGGTCGAGGCGCGGGTGCGCACGGCGGCCGGACGCACCGTGTTGAGGGTGGCCAACACCGGCGGGAACGTCACCGACCCCGAGAGCCTGTTCGAGCCCTTCCACCGGGGCGACGCCGCCCGGGTGCGCACCGCGCGGCCCGGCAGCGGCCTGGGCCTGGCCATCGTCCGCTCGATCGCCTCCGCCCACGGCGCGCGGGCCGAGGCCCGCGCGCGCCCGGACGGGGGGCTGGTGGTGACGGTCGGGTTCCCGGCCGCGGGGGGCTGAGTGCGGCCCGCCGGGGCCGCCGACCGCTCAGCGCCCCCCGGCCACGCTTCCGGACTCCGCCCGCCGCCGCGGCTCCCGCTCGGAGGCCGGGCCCTGCGGAACGGTGAGCAGCCGGATCCCGTACGCCGCCAGCAGGGCGCACACCACCGCGACCGCGCCGCCGATCCACCCGCCCGCGTAGGTCTCGCCCATGAAGGCCACGCCCACCACGGTGGCGGAGACGGGGTTGGTGAAGGTGGTGATCCCCAGCGGGGCGCCCAGTTCCATGCCCTGGTAGGCGGCCTGTGCCAGGAACAGTCCGAGCACCGCGATCACGGGCGTGGCCAGCGAGGACGCGTGCACCAGCCCGATCGCGCCGGTCTCCCCGACGACCGCCACCGCCGTCTTGACCGTCGCGGAGGAGACCCCGAAGGCCACGCCCGCCGCGCCCGCCAGCAGGTAGCTGCGCCAGGCCGCCGAGCGGACCCGCCCCGCCGCCCACGCGGCCGCCAGCAGGAGCGCGGTCGTCCCGCCGCCGACCACCACCGATCCGGTGTCGTCGAGGACACCGCCCTGACCGCCGGTCACCGTCACCGCCAGCAGCACGCCCAACGCCACCGAGGTGAACGCTGCCCCCCGCCACTCCTCGCGGGTGACCCGGCGCCCGCCCAGCCGGGCCGACCACGGGATGCCGAACACCAGCACCAGCACGCCCAGCGGCTGCACCACGGTCAGCGGCGCGTTGCTCACCGCCGCCACCTGGAAACCGGCCCGGCCCCCGTTGAACAGCAGCGAGAGCCACCACAGCGGGTGCCGCAGCAGGGCCGCGAGCTGCCCACCGCCGGTGAGCGGCCCGGCCACCCGTACCGCCAACCTGCGCTGGGCCACCGCGGCGGCCGTGTAGGCCGCACACGAGAGCAACGCGAACGCGATTCCCAACACCACGCCTGATTCCATGACAGCGATGATCCCGCCGTCCCCGGCCCGGTTCGCCGCGGGGGCCGTAAAACCGCGGCCGGTGAGCGCTTTCCGGCCGCACGGGGGAACGGGCGCACCCGCCCCTGCTTTCGTCCCCTGCACCGGCGCTCTTTCCGACCGCCCGGGGGCCTTGGCGGAGAAGCGGTGCGCGGAGGTGCACCGGCGGCACCTCCGGCCGACCCCTCAGACCCCGCCGACGGCCGTCCCCCGGTACAGCGCGGCCACCACGCCCTCGATGTCGGGCTCGCGCAGGGTCAGGTCGACCACCTCGTGCCGCTGGGCGACGCGGGCGATCACCGCCGCCGGGTTCTCCGACAGCTCCAGCCACTGGCGCGGGCCGTCCACGCGCACGCACCGGCCGCCCTCCACCTCGATGTCCGGGGCGGGCTCGGCCAGGTCCACGACCAGCACGCGCGGTGTGGGTACGCTCGCGCGCAGCCCGTCCAGACCGCCGTCGTAGGCCAGGCTTCCCCGGTCGATGACCACCACCCGCTCGCACAGGCGCTCCACGTCGCCCAGGTCGTGCGTGGTCAGCAGGATGGTCGTGCCCTCCTCGGCGTTGAGCCGCAGCAGGAACTCGCGGATGCTCGACTTGCTGACCACGTCCAGGCCGATGGTCGGCTCGTCCAGCACCAGCAGCCGGGGGCCGTGCAGCAGGGCCGCGGTGAGGTCGCCGCGCATGCGCTGGCCCAGGCTGAGCTGGCGCACGGGGGTGGCCAGGAACGGCCCGAGTTCGAGGAGTTCGGTCATCTCGGCCAGGCGGCGGGCGTGGTCGGCGGCCGGAACGCGGTACATGTGCCGGGTCAGCTCCAGGCTGTCCCGCAGCGGCAGGTCCCACCACAGGGTGGTGCGCTGGCCGAACACCACGCCGATCCGGCTCGCCAGTCTCGTCCGCTGGCGGGAGGGCTCCAGGCCGGTCACCCGCAGGCGCCCGGAGGAGGGGGTGAGGATGCCGGTGAGCATCTTCATGGTGCTGCTCTTCCCGGCGCCGTTGGGGCCCAGGTAACCGACGATCTCACCGGGCCGCACGGTGAGGTTCACGTCGCGCACGGCGCTGACGGTGCGCCGCCTGCGCCGCAGGAACTTCCCCTCGGACAGGACGAAGTCGCGGCCCAGGCCGACGGCCTCGATGATCGGTTCTGCGTCGGACGCTTCGGACGTGTCGGACTCGCGGACGGAGGTCATGCTCAGCTCCCGGAGGATCGGTAGTGGCGCAGCCCGAAGCGCCAGCAGGCGGCGGCGACCAGGCACAGGACGGCGGCGACGAGGGGCGTGGCGTGGCGCAGGGCGTCCGGCAGCCCCGTCGGGTCGGGGCGGTCGAGCAGGTACAGGACGGGCTGCCAGGTGACGAAGGCGAGCGGCAGCACGAAGGTCACCGCCCGCACGAGGTCGCGGCCGTAGATGGCCAGCGGGTACTCGGTGAGGGCCTGCCCGCCGTAGGTGACCGAGTTGGCCGCCTCCCGGGCGTCGGCGACGAGGAACTGGAGGCACGCCCCGATGACCCAGACCGCGCAGCAGATCGCGGTCCCCGAGACCGACAGCAGCGGCAGCATCAGCACCTTGCCGGGGGTCCAGTCGATGTCGCACGCGGCCAGGGCGAAGACGGTCACGACCGAACCCGGGACGATCCGGCCCAGGCGGCGCGGCGCGAACCGGTCGGTCGCCATCTGCACCAGCGGCGGCACCGGGCGCACCAGCATCACGTCGAGCGACCCGGTGCGGATGTGCTCCCCCAGCCGCTCGACGTTGCCCAGGATCATGTCGGCCCAGGCGAAGGCGGTCGCGGCCAGCCCGGCGATGAGCAGCCCCTCGGCGAGGTCGAACCCCGCCAGCCGCCCTGCGTGGCCGAACACCACCAGGACGGCGCCGATCTCGGCGAACACCCCGATCGAGGTCGCCAGGGTCATCAGCACCAGCGAGGTCGGGTACTGGGCCAGGGCCCGGCACCAGGTCCAGGCCAGCAGCACGTAGGCGCGCAGCGGCCAGACCACGGACTCGCGGGCGCGGAAGAGCAGGTCAGCCACCCTGGACCACCACCCTGCGGGTCGCGCGGGAGGTGACCCACGCGCCCAGGCCGAACAGGGCGGCGGCCCACCACGCCTGGAGGGCCAGCCCGCCGAGCACGGTGCCGCCCGGCAGGGTGTCCTTGCCGAGCATGATCTCGGCGGGGATCTGGACCATCGACGCCCACGGCAGCAGCCGCAGGGTGTCGGCCAGCGCCGGGGGGAACAGGGTGAGCGGCAGCAGCATCCCGGCGGCCACCGGGCCGAGCAGCCCGGCCACCGCCCAGACCCCGCTGGAGTCCAGGATCCAGAACCCGGCCAGCTCGTACAGGTAGCGCAGCCCGAACGAGACCAGAGTGGCCAGCACGGCGGACAGCAGGACGGCGGCCCAGCGGAGCGGGTCGCCGGGCAGCACCAGGTCGAAGAGCACCATCCCGACCGCGAACGTCGGCACCCCGCGGAAGACCAGGTTGAACGTGGCCCTGCCCAGGTCCTCGGCCAGCCACCAGCCCTGGAGGGAGACCGGCCGCAGCAGGTCGGTGCCCACGGCGCCCGAGCGCACCCGTTCGCCCAGCTCCAGGGGCGGCCCCATGATGGCGACCATGCCGATCAGGCCCTGGCTGACGAACACCTGGGTGACGGCGTCCCCGGCGTCGTAGCCGTTGATCTCGGGGCGCGCCGCGAACAGGGCGAGCATGACGGTGGCGTTGATCGTGCCGAAGACGGAGTTGGTGAAGATCCCGGCGACCGTGGCCGCGCGGTAGGTGGAGTAGCGGTGCAGCCCTCGGGCGTACACCGCGAAGTAGACGCGCACGGGCGTGGACTCCTGGTGTGTCGAGACGTGCAGGTGGTGAACTACCGGTCTCGACACCGGGGGCCGGGGAGACACGGGGGTCCGGCACGTCCCTGACGCACGGGGCTCAGGTCCGGGTCGCCGCGAGTGGCGAAGATAGCACACGCGGGGCCGCCACAGGTTCCGGTCGCGGCGGAAGCGGGGCGTACGGAACGCGGGTGTGATGACGGGGGCGGGGTCACGCCGGTGTCTCCCCTTGTACCGGCGGACCGCGCCGCCCCCGTCGCCCGCCCGGTCACGCCCCCTCCCCTCTACGGGGACGCACGGACCGGCCGGGGTTCTCGCTCCCCCTCCCCCCGGCGGGGGTGCGGGGCAGGTGGGTCGTCCGCGCCCGCTGCCCCCTCAGCGGGGTGCGCGGGACGGGCGGTGTTCTCGTTCACGTGTGCCCGGTGGGGCGTACGGGTGCCGGGCGGGGTCCCGGCTTCCGTTTCCCCGTGGGGCGCACGTGTCAGGCGAGGTCTCTGCCCCCGCTGCGCCCCGAGGCCGACATGCGCACGACGGTGGGCAGCCGCTCCAGCTCCAGGGACTCGCGCAGGGAGTCGACCCCCTCGTCCCGGCAGGCGTGCCACACCTTCACGGGATCGGCGTCCTCGGTCAGCACCAGGTCGAGCCACAGGCGCGGCTCCCGCGCGGACTCGGTGAACCTCGCCCTGCCGCGCACCACGCGCGGGTGCGCGCTGAGCTGGGCGACCAGGGCGTCCCCTGCTGCGGACGGCGACACCTCGGTCCGCCCCGCCGCCGTGTCCGCGCCCACGAGCAGCCTGCGCGGGCGGTACGCGCGGCCCTGGACCAGGAGCCAGCGCACGGCCAGCACGGTGAGCACCAGCGCGACCGCCGCGGCGGCGTGGGGTGTCCAGGGCCAGGCCAGGACCCGTGCCACCGGTTCGAGGCCGGTCAGCGGGGCGGCGGCGGGGCCGTCGCCGAACAGGCCGCCGCCTACGGCGAGCCCGGCCGCGCCGCCGACCAGGAGCACCAGGCCGGTGAGGAACAGCCCGAGCCGGTTGCCCCGCGCGGTCCTCCTGCTGCGGCGGTGGGGGAAGCCCCGGATCGTGGACCGGGTCGGAGCGTGGTCCCAGGGTGCGTCGGCGTGTGTCGTGCCGGCGCCGGTCGTGTCGGAGGCCGCCGTGCCCCCGTCGGCCGTGCCCGGGGCGGTCCCGCCGGCACCGCTCCCGGCGGTGCCACCCGTGTCCGGGCTGCCCGCGCCCGGGCTGCCTGTACCCGCGTCTCCCGTGCCGGACGGGTCCGGCTCCGGTGCGGATCGCTGTCCGTCCATGCTCACGCCTCCTCCCGCACCCGGACACGGACCCTCGGCGCGCGGACCGGAACGAGTTCCTCCAGCCTCCGGCACACGGCCGCGTCCACGTCCCGCCTCAGCCAGTGGGCGCCGCGTACGTGCGTGCGCGCCCGCACCCGCACCGTGCGGCGGCCCACCCGCACCCGCGCTCCGCGGACGCCGTCCACCCCGCGCGCCGAGACGGCGAGGATGTCGCGCAGCGCCCGCCGGGACAGGCCCACGGCCATGTCCCGGTCGTCGGTGCGCAGGACCAGGTGGCCGCCGTACCCGGGCAGCGACGCCGCGGTCAGCAGCGTCAGGCCCAGGGCGGCGGCGACCCCCGAGGCCAGCATGGTCTCGGGCGCCTCCCACGGGACCGTGGCGGCGCGGGCGGCCATGCCGTCCACCGCGGGGAACGGCGCGGGCGCGCCGACCATGCTCGCGGTGATCACGGCGAGCACCAGCCCGGAGACCGCCGCCACCGAGGCGGCGACCACGACGGCGGGCAGCGACCGCCGGGGCCGGAAGACCCTCACCGCGGTCCGCCGGGCCCCGCGCCGACCCCCGGGCGGGGGGCCGCCCGGGTCCGCGGACACCCGGTGGGTCCGCGCCTCCTCCTGGAGGGAAGTCATCTCCGCTTCCTCCGATGGCTCAGCGCACCCGCGGCGCGGGTACGAGTTCGACGATCTCGATGTCGGTGCTGTGGACGGTCAGCCCGGTGAGGCCCTCCACCGTGGCGGCCACGTGCGCGCGGACCTCCTCGGCGGTGCGGGCGAGCGGGGAGGGGTAGGCGACGGCGATCTCCAGGCGCAGCCCCACGCGGGAGCCGCCCCGGCGCACCTCGGCGCGGGCCCTGCGGCCCTCGCCCACCAGCCCGCCCAGCCGGTCGCCCAGGGGACGGGTGGACCGGTGCTCGGCGGCGGCCGCGCACGCCAGGCGGCGGACCGCCCGGTCGGACACGACCGTGGTGCCGCGCTCCTCGGGCGGCACCCGGGGCGCGTGCCGGTCCGGCTCGGCGCCGGACCGCGCACGCTCCCCGGGTGTTCCGGCGGCCTCCGCCGCCGACCCGGTCCCCGCGGCGTCCTCCCCGGGGGCCGGTCCGCGGCTCCCCGGGAAGGCCTCGGCGGCGCTCACAGGCGACCACCGCGCTCACGGCGCGTGAACAGCTCCGCGAGGTCGACCTCGCCCTCGTAGGCCCTGCCCGCCAGGAAGCCCGCGGCTCCCAGGACCAGGACCAGGAGGAAGGCTCCGAAGCCCCCGAAGGCGGCCGCGAGGCCGAGGACCGCCCCGAAGGCGAGTCCGACGATCGACCACATGGGTCCTCACTCCCTCACGTCGTGTCTGCCGGTGTGCCGCTGTCCGCTCCGCCGTCACCTGACCCTCGGCTCGGCGGTGGAACGGTTCTCCTCCTCGTCCGGCAGGTGGATGTCGTCCACGGTCACGTTGACCTCCGTGACCTCCAGGCCGGTCATCCGCTCCACGCCGGAGATGACGTTGCGCCGCACGACGGCTGCCAGGTCCGGGATCGCGACGCCGTACTCGACGACGAGGTTGATGTCCACCGCGGCCTGGCGCTCGCCGACCTCCACGGCCACGCCGCGCGCCGCGGTGCTGGTGGAGGTGGAGCCGGGGATGCGCTCGCGGACGGCGTCGAAGGCGCGTCCGGCCCCGCCGCCCATGTGGTGGACGCCGCGGACCTCCCGGGCGGCCATCCCGGCGATCTTGGCGACCACGTGGTCGGCGATCGAGGTGCGACCGGTGTCGGTGTTCAGCTCGTGGGAGTGCTGGGCGCGCACGGGGACGTTGCCCGTGCTGCCCGCCTTGCGCAGCTCGGCGGGGGCGAGTTCACTGCTCTGGGCGCTCTTCGCGGCCATGGTCGGTTCTCCTTGTGTTCTCGGGTGTTCGGTCAGGGGTGGAAACGGGCGGCCCGCCTTGGGCGGGCCCGTCCACCGGTCCTTCGTGCGGGGCCGTCGGGGCCGCTCTGAGCTGGACTGTCGGTCTCCCCCGGGCGGCGCCGCCGACTCCTCTTCCGGCGGTGTTGTGGCCTCTATCGCGCTCGGTCGCGCGAGGAGGCCGTGAAACGGGCCGCCGCGTCGACGACCACGTCCCGGCTGTCGGTCCGGGCGTGCTCCGGCGCGGCGTCGGGGGTGCGGGCCAGGGGCGGAGTCCCCGCCAGGACGGCTGCCTCGGCGGCGCGCCTGGCGGCCGTCCTCCTGAGGCTGAACCTGATCTCTCCCATGGCGGTGCTCTCCTCGCTCGCTCGGCGCCACCCCTCGTGGCGCCGTCACAGGGGAGGACACGGGGAAGGGCCGTAGGCTCACGGCCGTTTTCGTGTGACCTGTGTCACCCCCAGTGTGGGGGAGGCGCGGGTGCGGGACTGCCGTGTTCGGCGGAAACCTGGGGTAGTTTCTCTGTGCTCGTGTACGGGGAGGGGTGGCCGCAGCGACGATGCACAGGGAAACCGCACTTCCGGAGAGCGTGCTCGTGGAGCGCGCCCAGGACGGGGACGACAGGGCGTTCGAGGACCTCGTCCGTCGGCACCAGGACGTCGTCTACCGGATCGCCCTGCGTGTGCTGCGCGATCCCGCCGACGCCCGGGACGCGGCCCAGGAGGCCCTGATCACCGCGTGGCGCAGGCTTCCCGAGCTCGCCGACCCGCAGAGCTTCCCCGCCTGGCTCAACCGCATCGTGGGACGGCGCGCCCTGAACATGCTGCGGGACCGCAGGCCGGTGGAACCGGTGGAGGACGACGAACGGTTGGAGGCACGGGAACCCGGACCGGCGGGGGAGACGCTCGCGGGCGATCTGCGCGAGGCGCTGTTCGAAGCGCTGTCGGGGTTGCCGCCCCCGCAACGGATCTGCTGGGTTCTGCGCGAAATGGAAGGATTGGGCTATGAAGAGATAGCGGAGATCGTCGACACGACCCCGACCGCTGTGCGTGGACGTATTCACCGCGCGCGTACCCATCTCGTGGAGGCGCTTGAGCCATGGCGGTAGACCCGTCCGACGACCACGACCGACTGCCCTGCGGAACCTCGGTGGACGCACTCCTGAGGGACCTGCTGTCCGGTCGGCTCACCGAGCACGAGTCCTCCTGCCGGCACTGCCTGGCGGAGACCGGTGAGCTGCGCCCGCTCGTCGAAGCGGTGCGCCGGGACGACGAGGAGGAGGTCACCGCTCCTCCCGGGCTGCTCACGGACGTCATGCGCGTGGTGCGCACCGAGCGCCGCTCCGAGGGGACGATCGTCCTGAGCGGCTCCGGCCCCGGCGGTACCGAGGTCCGGGAGTCGGCCGTGGCGGCCATGCTCCGGACCTCCGTCGAGTCCGTCCCGGGGGTCGTGGTCGGCCGCTGCCGCGTCGAGCAGACCCGCGAGGGCCTCTCCGTCCGGGCCACGGCGCGTGTCGCCGTCGGCTTCCCCATTCCGGACGCCGCCGACGCCGCCCGGCGCGCCATGCGCTCCCTGGCCGAACAGCGGCTCGGCCTGCCGGTCGCCCGCCTGGACATCGATGTCGTCGACCTGGAGGACCCGGCCCGGGGCAGGTGAGGCCGTGACCGGTGTGCCTACTCCTCCGCTCCGAGGCGGAGGCCGGGCACGCCGTCGGCGGGGCGGACGCCGTCGTCGCACAGCGCCAGCCAGTCACCGCGCGCGGGAACGAGCGCGAGCACGACCACGGTCAGCCCCATGGACATGAGCAGCGCGGACGCGAGCATCGTCTCGGGAGTCGCCCAGAGCTCCTCGTGGCCGTGGGTGTCGAACCAGATCCACGCGTGGTGGTGCAGCGGGCTGCCCGCCAGGGCGGTGGTGATCTCGGCGGTCGCCAGGAGGGCCACCAGGGAGGCGACGGCCTCGGTGACCAGGAGCGGCAGCGGGGACCGGGCGCGCAGTGTGCGCACCGGCGCCTCGGAGGCGCTCGTCGTTCGCGGGTGCGGATGGCGGGCCCTGTTCTGCGGTCCGGTCCTGGTCACGTCGCGGTTCATGTGTTCCGTGTGCTCCATGCGTCTGTGGACGGAAGGCGTCCAACGGGAGGATGTCGTCATGGGGAGGACACACCGGTGCCGTTCCACCTCACGGTAGAAGCGCTGTGCGGCACGGCACATTCCGTGTGCGGGGAGCCGGGACATCCGACGTCCTTGCTGCTCGGGCGGGCTTCCTGAGAGCGTCACGGCCGCGGGAACGCCGGTGCGGCAGCCGTTTCCCGGTGCGGCCGGGAGGCGCCCGCCTCCGGGCGCGTCCGCTGCTGGGACGCGCACCGCACGCGGAAGTGGCCGGAGTCACCCTCCGTTGTTACCGGTCCTTCACGCACGGGCGAACGGGCGCAACGTCGCCCTGGGATCTTCGGTCCATGGACGTTTCCGAAGGACAGCACGGAACCGACGACCACCGCCACGGCTTCTTCGGCCGCGAGGCACTCGACCTGGGCACCCTGCTCCTCGCCGCCGGTGCGGCGCACCTGGTGGTGCTCTCCCTCGGGCACAGCGACGCGGGCGTCCGCGTCCTGATCACCGTGGGACTGCTGCTGCTCGCTGTCTCCGCGGTCCACCGGTGGCGCCGCCACAAGGCCGCGTCCGCTCCCCGGCCGCCCCGGGACACAGGGACGGTGAACGCGCCCGGGGGCGCCGGGACGCCAGGGAACACCGGATCGGCCGATGGCCGCGCACCCTTCCGGAACCACCGCCCGGCCGGACTGGCCGCCGGGGACGGGCCCGGGGCTCCCGCCGGTTCCCCGGCGGGCGGGGAACCGGCGGGAGCCCCGTCCGACGACCTGCTGTGGAGCGTCCGCGCGACGGTCGCGGACGTGCCCGGCGGCCTGGCCGCGCTCACCGCGCGGTTCGCCGCCCTCGGGATCGACATCCGGCTCATGCAGGTGCACCCGTCGGGTGCGGACGCCGTGGACGAGTTCTTCGTCAGCGCTCCCGCGCACGTGGGAGAGGGCGACATGTACACCGCCGTACGGGAGGCGGGCGGACGCGACGCCGCCGTGCGCCGCGCCGACGTCCACGAGCTCAGCGACACCACCAGCCGCACGCTCGCCCTGGTCAGCGCCCTGGTCACCGGGGCGACCACGCTGGAGCGCTCGCTGCTGTCCCTGGCCTCGGCGCGGGCCGTGGAGCACACCGCCGAACCGCCCGCCGGAACGGCCCGCGAGGACCTGTCCGGCACGGTCATGACCCTTCCGGCGCCCGACGGCGGTGTCCTGACCGTCCGCCGGGAGGTCATCCCCTTCACCGCCGTGGAGTTCGCCCGGTGCCGGGCCCTGGCCCACGTCGCCTCGTCCCTGCACGCGCGTTCGCACAGCCCGGACCCCGGAGGGCGCTGAACCCGGTCGGGCGCCGCCCGCCGTCGCGGCGGACGCGCGGCCCGGGAAACCGCCGACGCGTCCGCGCACGCCCGCACGCACACGAGGACGGAAGTTGTCCACAAGTCCCGCGCGGCGGGGAGAACCGCGCGCCGGATGGGTAAGGAGGACGTATGGCAACCCCCCGATTCCTCCCGACACAGCACCCGAAACAGACCCTCCTCCTGGCCGTGGCCGCGGCGTTCGCCCTGCTCCTGGGGGCCGTCGTGGCGGCCCCGGCCGCGCACGCCGCACCGGCCTCGGTCAGCACCGGACCGGAACTGCGCCAGGGCAGCTCCGGTGCCGGGGTGAGCGCCGTCCAGGAGCGCCTCGCCGAACTGGGCTACTGGATCGACGGCGTGGACGGCCAGTTCGGCTTCCACACCGAGCAGGCCGTCGTGGCGCTCCAGAAGGCCGCCGGGATCGCCCGCGACGGCGTGGTGGGCCCGGCCACCCGCGCGGCCCTCGCCGAGGGCGTGCTCCCCGAGGCCCAGAGCACCTCCGGCGACCTGCTGGAGATCGACCTGGACCGGCAACTGCTGCTGGTGGTCTCCGGCGGCGAGGTGGAGCGAGTCCTCAACACCTCCACCGGATCCGGTCAGCCCTACGAGTCCTCGGACGGCACCGAGCGGATCGCCACCACCCCGACCGGCACCTACACCGTCTTCCGCGAGGTCGACGCCTGGGACCCCGGTCCCTACGGCGCGCTCTACAGACCGAAGTACTTCAACGGCGGCATCGCCGTGCACGGGTACCCGGTCGTCCCGGCCCAGCCCGCCTCCCACGGATGCGCCCGGGTGAGCCTGGCCGCGATGGACTGGCTCTGGGAGAGCGGCAACATCGACGTGCACACCACCGTGCTGGTGCGCTGACCCGGGGGCGGTCCGGCCGCGGCCGGACCGCCCCGCCCCTCACCTCTCGAAACTGCTTCTGAAGGGGAAGTAGTCGCCGAGGAACTCCTCGACGTGCCTCTCGGCCGCCTCGTCCGGTTCCGCGGTGTCGTTCACGCAGAAGGTGTCGAAGTCGCGCTGGGCCAGCAGCGCCTTGGTCCGGTGCCGCACCGCGTCCGGGTCGGCCAGGTTGAGGTAGGTGTAGCGCAGCCCGCCCATCACCGCCCTGCCCGTGAACAGCGCGTAGTAGTGGTGCAGGGACGAGGGCACGGAGTGGTCGTCCGGGTGCCGGAACCGCGACGCCGCCGTCCGCGCGAAGATCTCGGGGAACCTCTCCTCCAGTTCCCGGACCACCGACCGGCGCTGCGGGATGGGCGTGTGCTTGAACTTGGACACGGGCACCTTGCCGAAGTGCCTCTCCAGCAGCGCGCCGTTGCGCTTGGCGGCGGCGTCCACGGGCTGGTCCTCCTCGCTGACCTCGCCCAGGCCGAAGCGGTAGGGGGAGGGGTTCAGCTTCACGAGCCCGTTGGGGTGGAAGAAGAGGGAGGGGGGCACGGGCCGGCCGAAGAACACGTCGTCGTTGAGGTACAGGTAGTGCTCGGCCAGGCCCTCGACGCGGTGCAGCTGCGACTCGATGGCGTGCGAGTTGAACACCGGCAGGACCGACGGGTCGGCGAAGACCTCCGTGTGGTCCACCACCCGTACCCGTGGATGGCCCGTGTCCAGCCACGGCGGCGTCTGGCCGTCGGTGACGATGTAGACGTTGCGCACGAAGGGGGCGAACATCTCCAGCGAACGCAGGGAGTAGAGGAGTTCGTGCCGGCTGGTGTAGCGGGAGTCGGAGGCGGAGTCCGGGTTGGCCGGGGCGTTCGTCCCGAGGTGGGCGTCGCGCCTGGCGCGCCAGGCCTCGTCGGCCCCGTCGACCCAGGTGTAGACGGCGTCGATCGGGAAGGTGAGGTCGGTGGCCAGTTCCCAGGTGAAGGCGTCCAGGGTGGGATGGGTCCGGTCGCCGACCCTGACCTCGGCGGACTCCCGGCCCCTGCCGGGGATCACCTCGCTCACCGGGTTGGGCTGCGGGGCGATGAGCGACTTCCGCAGGACGTGTTCGGGCGCCACGACCCGGAGCCGGTCCAGCCTCTCCTCGTGGTCGGGGGAGGCCAGGAACCGCTCGCCCTCCTGCCAGAACTCCACGGTGAAGCCGTGGGCGGGGCCGACGACCGCGGGGCCCCGGCCGCCGACGACGTGCTCCCCGAGCCGGATCACCGGAGCGCGGCGGAGCCGGCGCAGTCGGAAGGGGGACAGGGGCCGGTACCCGGCCGGAGTCCTCACGTACGTGCCGCGGAGGCTGCAGCGGGAGGCGAGGACCGCGAGGACCTCGGCCCTGTCCTCCTCGGACACGGCGACCGAGCGGTGGTACACGCCGTTGGACCGGGAGAGGAAGTAGTCGATCCCCTGTTCACGCAGGAGGTCGGCGAAGCGGTTCGTCCGCCGGGCGACGAAGTCCTCGGTGTCGAAGGGGCCGGACCAGCGCCGTGCGAGCACGGGTTCGCGCCGGTAGGTCGACACGGTGAGTCCCGGGTCCCTCCTGCGGTGCCTCCATGAGACGGGAAGGAAGAGCACCTTCCTGACCGGGACCGGAACCATTCTCCTGAGTATTCGCCTGGCTCTCCGAAAATAGTAGGGAGTATTCCACATGGGGTGATCCATCCCGTTGTCATCTTCTGGTTCCTGTTCTGGTCCTTGCGGGTGCGGGTCCCCGCTTTCGTCGCGGGGGGTGCTTCTCCTGCTCGTGTCCTTGCCGGAGTCGGGCCGTGCGATGTCGGCCGTCTCCGGAAAAGTACTGAATCGTTCATCTACCCGAAAGCCGTGCTTTCCATGGGTGTAACTTTCCGGGGTAGGTAGTGCGTGGCCATCGTGCCTCCGGGGCGGGGCCGCGGTGCCCACGACAGACGTGCCGTCCGTGAACGGGAGATCCCGGAAATGCCCTTCCGCGTCGCCACGGAGCCGGGTGCACCCGGCAGGCCCAACGAGGACTTCGCCGCGGCGACCGCGACCAGCGCGGTCCTTTTGGACGGGGCGAGCGCGCCCCGGGACCTGGAGACGGGCTGCTCCCACGGGGTGGCCTGGTACACCCGGCGGCTCGGCGCGCTGCTGCTGGCCGGGGCCGACGCGGGGCTCCCGCTGCGCGAGGCCCTCGCCGAGGCGATCGCGACGGCCTCCGCCCTGCACGCGCACACCTGCGACCTGGGCAACCAGGAGAGCCCCTCCGCCACGGTCGTGGTGGTCCGGGTCGGCCCCGACGCGTTGGAGTACCTGGTGCTGTCCGACTCCGTGCTGCTGGTGGAGGGCGTGGACGGGGTGCACGTGCTCACCGACACCCGCCTGGACGACCTCAGGGCCGACCTGGCCCGCCGGGGGAGCCGCTGGGACGCCATCCGCGCGTACCGCAACGTTCCCGGGGGTTTCTGGACGGCGGGAGCCCACCCGCGGGCGGCCGGGGAGGCGCTGACCGGAACCCTGCCCCTCGGGCGCTTCACCGCCATGACCGACGGGGCGAGCCGGGTGGTGGACCTCTTCGGGGACCTGGATTGGGACCAGGCGTTCTCCCTGGTTTCGGACCGGGGACCGCGCGCCCTGCTGGGCCGGGTGCGCGAACTGGAGGCCGCCGACCCCGAACGGCTCCGTCATCCGCGCGGCAAGGGGAGCGACGACGCCACCGTGCTGGAGTGGACACCGTGACCCTAGTTATGGTCACGCTCAAAACTCATATTCGGACAAACTAATCTGGTGGGCCCGGGAGCCCGCCCCCTGACGTCCCAGGTGGTCGCGTTTCGGGCACTACCGCCATGGGGGACGTTTTGCCCGGTGCTCCAGATGACCTTTGTTGTCCTTTGCGGTAAAAGCACACAACAGTGGGATCGACGGCGGCGACGTCACACGCGGGGGAGACCAACGCCTCTCCGAAACCGTGCCGCCAGGCGCTTTCGCGTTCCGTGTTCATCCGGTAGGTTTCTCCGTAACCGAAGCGCCGGAGTTCTCCCCACAACAGCTGGTATCCGGCCTTCGCCGTTCTCTCCATCCCCCCGCTCGCGTGCGCGCCGAACAGGCGCGGCGCGTACGAGAGAACCCTCCCATGGCGTCGATTTCGACCGGTGAAAAGGAGAAGGTGTGACCACCACGGGCGTCCTCGAACCCACCGGACCGAACCGGTCCCTCGGTCGCACCAGCTGGCTCGACCGGGTCCTCACCACCCCCAGCTCCGCCGTCGAGCGCCACCCGACCGTCCGTGCCCTGGACGGCTACGAGGGCCGCCCCAACCCCCTGGACGCCAAGACGCCCGCGGAGTTCCTGCTGGTCATGCGCCGCTACCTGGTCTGGGCGGGCGACTGGTCCTACCTGGAGCTGGAGTACCTGTGCGGGGGAGCGGTGCGGGCGACCACCTTCCGCGACGTGCTGGAGGGGACGCAGCTGCCCCGGTACGTGTTCCTGATGGCCTTCGTGACCGCATGCGCCGGTGAGGACGCCGCTGAGCGCCAGCGCTGGACGACCGCCTGGCACAGGCTCCGGTCGGCCGGTCACTGAGTTCCCCCGGGGCTTTCCCCCTGGCTTTTCCCGGTGACCCCGCGGCGCGCCGCCCCCTTTTACCGTGCCGTTCGGAGACGTGTCCGCGGCGGTTTTCCCGCGGGTTTCTCCGGTGCGCCGGTGTGTCAATGCACCGGTTTGGCACCATGCGCGCGGAATTTCCACAGGTAGGACGGCGTAAAGCACATTCCCGCGACCGGTAGGGTCGCCGGAGGACGGCCGCCGTCACGGCGCTGGTACGCGAGCGCCCGGTTCTCCGTCCGACCACGGGCCGCCCGTGCCCGAAGCCGAGGCCCCCTCCCATCGGGCCCCGCCGCCTCGGACCGGTCGCCACCCGCCTTCACCCCCGCGCCACCGGGCGTTCAGCCCGATCTCGTCCGCCCCTGGTTGGCTTCGGCGCGGGCGTGACCGCGTCCATTCCCCCGGAGCCCCCAGGAAGCACGTATGCGCAAGACCACGGCGGCCGCGGTGTCCCTCGCCGTCGCCCTGACCGGTACGGCGGCCCCCGCACACGCGGAGCGGCAGGAGCCCCGCGAGGGCGGGCGCGACGGCGTCGAACTGTCCGTCCTCGGCAGCTACCGCACCGGCTCCTTCGACGAGGCGGCGGCGGAGATCGTCGCCCACGACCCGCGCACCCAGCGCCTGTACGTGGTCAACGCCCTGGCCGCCACGGTGGAGGTCCTCGACGTCTCCGACCCCGCGGCCCCCGCCAAGCTGTCCGACCTGCGCACGCCCGGGGTCGAGGCGGCCGACGGCTCGGTGGTGCCAGAGGGCGCGGTCGCCAACTCCGTGGCGGTCCACGGCGACACCGTGGCCGTGGCGGTGGAGGCCCCCGACCGCACCGACGACGGCTGGGTGGTCTTCTACGACACCGACGGCACCGCGCTCAACGCGGTCCGGGTCGGCGCCCTGCCGGACATGGCCGCCTTCACGCCCGAGGGCAGGCTGCTGCTGGTGGCCAACGAGGGGGAGCCCGCCGACGACTACTCGGCCGACCCCGAGGGCTCGGTGAGCGTCATCCGCGTGAACCGCAGGCCCGCCGCCGTCACCCAGGACGACGTCCGCACCGCCGACTTCCGCGCCTGGGACGGCGAGCGGGAGCTGCCCTCGGGGGTGCGGGTGTTCGGGCCGGACCTGTCCACCGGCGAACCGGGCACCCCGGGCCGGGTGGCGCGCAACCTGGAACCGGAGTACATCTCCGCGGACACCGCCCACAGCGCCCAGGTGGTGCTCCAGGAGGCCAACGCCGTCGCGCTGCTGGACCTGCGCACCGCCGAGTTCACTGACATCGTGCCCCTGGGCCTCAAGGACCACATGGAGCCCGGCAACGAGCTGGACGTGTCGAACCGGGACGACGGCATCCGCATCGCCAACTGGCCGGTGTACGGCATGTACCAGCCCGACGGGTTCGACACCTACCGCTGGCGCGGCCAGACCCTGCTGGTCACCGCGAACGAGGGCGACACCCGCGACTGGGACGGCTACTCCGAGGAGACGCGCCTGGCCGACCTGGCCGGGGAGACCCCGCTGTGCGAGGACTCCCCGCGCCTCCGGGAGTTCCTGGCCGACAACGACCTGGGCGTCGACAGCACAGGGGAACTGCTCGACGAGGCCAACATGGGCAGGCTGACGGTCACCGCCGCCGAGGGCCTGCGCGAGGACGGCAGCTGCTACGAGGACGTGTACGCGTTCGGCGGACGCTCGTTCTCGATCTTCACCGCCGGGGGCGAACTGCTCTTCGACTCGGGTTCGGACTTCGAGCGGATCACCGCCGAGGCCGAGCCGGAGTCCTTCAACTCCGATCACGCGGAGAACGCCTTCGACAACCGCAGCGACGACAAGGGTCCCGAGCCCGAGGGCGTCGTGCTCGGCGAGGTGGCGGGCCGCACCTACGCGTTCGTGGGACTGGAGCGGGTGAGCGGCGTGATGGTCTACGACGTCACCGACCCCCGGGAGGCGTCCTTCGTGCAGTACCTCAACAACCGCGACTTCACCGCCGAGCCCGGCACCGGCGAGGCGGGCGACCTGGGCGCGGAGGGCCTAGCCTTCATCAGCGCCTCGGACTCGCCGATCCGGGGCGTGCCCGTGCTGGCCGTGGCCAACGAGGTGTCCGGCTCGACCACCCTGTACCGGGTCGACCCGGCCTGACCGCGCTCCGCCGCCGGGCCGCCTCGCGGGGGCCCGGCGAGGCGGCCCGGCGTCCCCGGACCCGTCTCACCCGCGGGGGAAGAGCGCGTCGGTGAACGCGTTGCGGAACTTGCCGTCCGGGTCGAGCGCGCGCGTGAGGCGTGCGAAGTCCGCCGCGCGCCCGTACCGGGCGGTGATGTCGGCCGGGTCCATCGCGGTCAGCTTGCCCCAGTGCGGGCGGGCGCCCAGCGGTAGGAGGCGCTCCTCCACGGCCGCCAGGACCGGCGCCACGGCCCGCGGGTCCGGCAGCCACGTGAAGTGGAAGGTGACGCAGTCCCGGCCGTGGGCGGGGCTCAGCCACAGGTCGTCCGCGCGGACCGTGCGCACCTCCGCGACGTACAGCGCCGGGGCCAGCAGGTGCCCGATCCCTCGCAGGGCCGCGAACGCGGCGCCCGCGGCCTCGCGCGGCACGTAGAACTCGGACTGCAGCTCTTTGCCCGCGCTCGGCTCCAGTTCGGGGCGAAAGTGCGGGAGCCGCTCGTGCCAGGGGCCGACGACCCCCATCTGCTCGGTGCTGGGTTCCGGAGGCATCCCCGGGACGGGGTGCACCGGGCCGGAAGCGGGCCGACCGCCCCGCCAGGCGCCCTCGGGGCGGTCGGTGCGGTGCTTGAGCCACACGGAACCCTCCCCGAGCCAGTCGGTGAACAGGCTGACGCTGTAGGCCGCGCCGAACACGTCGTCGACGCGGTCGGCCACCTCGTCCAGGGCCACCCCGACGCGGACCCGCTGGGCCACCGTGAACGCCGGTTCGATCTCCAGGGAGAGCCGGGTGACGACGCCGAGCGCGCCCAGCGCGACCACCGCGCCGGGGAAGACCTCCGGGTCCGCGTCGCGGCTCAGCCAGGCCAGGTCGCCGTCGGGGCCCAGGAGCTGCACCGCGCGCACGGCGGCGGACAGGCAGCGCTGGCCGTCCCCGGACCCGTGGGTGCCGGTCGCGCACGAGCCCGCGACGGAGATGTGCGGCAGCGAGGCCAGGTTCGCCAGCGCGAACCCCCGCCCGTGCAGCGCGGTGACCAGTTCGGCGTAGCGGGTACCGGCGGTGACGGTGACGGTCCGGCCCCCGGCGTCGATCTCCGCCTCCGGGGGCAGCCCGTCCAGGCGCACCAGGTCGGCGTCGGAGTCGGCGACGAGGTTGAAGGAGTGGCCGCTGCCCAGGGCGCGGATCCGTGCGCTGTCGCGGACGACGCGGCGCAGTTCGTCCAGCGTCCGGGGCCGGTGGACCCGCGGGCTGGCGAAGGTCACGTTGCCCGCCCAGTTGGTGGTCCGCGTGTGCGGTGCTGGCATGGTGCGCTCCGTGGGTGGGACGAGCGGCGTACGGCCCCGGCTTCCCGGGCGCCGCCACGGCAGGCGGCTTCCCGGAGGATAGCCGGGCGGCCCTCCTCGCGGTTCGTCCGGGACGACGCTGGCGACCGGTCGTCCGCGCCGGGAGTCCCCGTGTGCGTCCGGACACCTGGTACGACGTTCCAAACGCCGTAAGGTTGGCAGTTTTCCTTTAACGATTTCCGAAAGAAAAGGATGCCGTCTGGGGCGGAATGGCTGTCCGGTTATGATTTCGTTGTCGCGGTTCGTCTCTCCGAGGAGAATTCGGCATTAGGATTGTTTCTCGACGGCGGAGTTCCGCACCCGCCTCCGCCGGGCCCGCCCCGCGGCCCCGGACGGCGCTCTCCCCTCCCCACCGGTCGAGGGCACAGCGCGTCCGCGATCCCCCATGGCCGGTCCGAGAAAAGCGGGCCGGATTGATCCGAACGAGGATTCTCTTGACATTCTTTTCCCCCGTCCCCGCACGTCGCGCGCTGCAGGGAGGCGTCGCATTCGCGGCATTCGGCGCGCTCGGCATCGCGGCGGCGGTTCCCGCCCACGCCGAGAACGGAGAGATCGGCTACGCGCACGCGAACGTCGCGGGCGAGGCCGACATCACCGCGTTCCACCCGAGGATGGCCGACTTCCACGGCACCAACCGGTACCTGGACGCCTTCGGCGGCGAGGTCTTCGCCCTCTCCCGCACCTCCGTCCTGTCGGACGTGGACAGGGACCAGATCCGCTCCCTCGTGAGTTTCGACGAACTCCGGATCGAGCTGACGGAGGCCGATGTCGAGGCCATGCGGGCTGCGGCCGAGGGCGGGGTCTCCCAGCCCGGTCTCGCGAACCCCGAGGGGGGTTCCGACGAACCGCTCCTCCGGGCGTCCTTCACCGGCACCCAGATCGAGGCCGTCCAGAACTGGGCCGGTGACAGGGAGTTCTCCCACGAGCCGGGCACCGAGTCCGTCGAGGTGAACGAACTCGGCGCCGAGATCTCCCTCTCCGTCGACGAGGCTCCCTGGAGCGACACGCTCAGGGACTCCGACCTGGGAAGGGTCGAGCTGTGGGGTGGAGTCCAGACCCTGGACATGGTCGTGACCTTCCCCGACGAGGGGTTCAGCGTCTCCTACGGGGTCGGCGAGACCATCGTGGCCTCGGACACCGAGCCCGCTGCTCCGGAGGAGCCCGGTGACGGCGGCGAGGGGCCCGGTGACGGCGGAGAGGACCCCGGCTCCGAGGGCCCCGACGAGGAGCCCGGCGGCGAGGACCCCGGCTCCGAGGCGCCCGGTGACGGCGAGGACGGAAGCGGCGGCGGGGACGAGGGCACCGAGGACGGAAACGGCCAGGACGGTGACGACGGCGCCGCCGGTGACGTGGACGAAGCCGATGGCCGCGACCCCTCCGAGGCGGGAGCGGCGAACGGCTCCGGCGGTCCTCTGGCGCAGACCGGGAGCCCGGTCGCGGGTCTGATCGCCGCCGGTGCCGCGATCGCTGCCGGAGGCGGAGCCGCCGTCTACGTGACGCGCCGCAGGAGGAACGCCTCCGCGACCGTCGGGGAGGCCGGCGAGGCCTGACCGGGGGCGGCTGCCCGAACCCGACGCGGCACCCGGGGACCAGAATCCCCGGGTGCCGCGCCGTGTGGCCAGGTCTCTCCGAGGAGCCGGGCGATTCGCTCGGCATCGCATCGGTAAACGTTGTTTAAATCGGTTTCGGGAGAGAACGACACAGGGGGGATCGGCGTCACACCATGACCAGTCGGTCATGGACCGACGCCGACAGAAGGAACACCAACACGGGATGAGGGGATGTTCGCCATGACGAGCGCGTTTCGCATTGGTCCGGTCAGAGCCGTAGCCCTGGGCGCGGTGTCGCTGCCCGCACTCCTGCTCGCGTCCGCGCCCGCGGTCGCCGGAACCGCCGACTCCGGTGCGGGCGCCATGAGCGTCCGCGACTGCACTGCGGCGGACTTCGAGGTGGCCGAGACGGCGCGCGAGGGCGCGGCCGGTACCGTCCACATCGAGTTCGAGCTGGTCAAGCAGGAACCGCTCAGCCCCGAGGACGACGTGGCGTGCACCATGTACCCCTCCCTCGCGAACATGTACTGGGGCCAGCCCGACGGCAACCTCATCGGGGCCGAAGCGGAGACCGAGGGGCAGGACGGCAGCGTCTTCGCGCTGTACCCGGGCGACGCGGCCGCGGTGACCGTGTCCCGCCCCAACCCGGAGGTCTACGACCCCGAGGAGTGCAACCCCACCGAGGTGGCCGGGGCCCACCTGTTCCTCCAGAACGACGAGGGCTCCGCCTACGTGCCCACGGACGGGAACGACCGCGTCTGCGTCAACCCGGACCTGGGCGCGTCCACCGTTTCCGAGATCACCCCGGCCTGATCCGGCCCGGTGCGGCCCGGCCCTGGCGGGCCGGGCCGCGCGTGCGTCCCGGCGATATCGGCGTATCGCTTCTCTTCTCCGTCATGCCACGTCACACCGGGTGACGCGGCCCGTGCTGGCCGCCGAGCGGCTCCGGGCCGATGAGATCGCGCAGGACGGAGAGTTCCGTGCTGGTGGGCGGTGAGGTCTGAGCGAGCTCCCGGGCGACGGTGAGGTCCCAGCCGGTGGCCTCGCGGACCGCGTCCAGCGCCACGCCGGGGTGGATACCGGTCAGGACGAGTTCGCGGGTGACGGGGTCTGGTTCGAGCACGCCCAGGTCGGTGATCACCCGCACCGGACCGGCGCCGCGCAGGCCCAGGCGTTCGCGGTCGCCGGGGCCCGAGCCGTGGCCGACCGAGGTGACGAAGTCGACCTTCTCGACGAAGGCGCGCGAGCTGTGCCGCATGATGACGACGACCTCCCGGCAGGAGGCGGCGATCTCGGGGGCGCCGCCCGCCCCGGGCAGGCGCACCCTCGGGTCCGTGTAGTCGCCGATGACGGTGGTGTTGATGTTGGCGTACCGGTCGATCTGGGCGGCGCCGAGGAAGCCGACGTCGATCCGTCCGGCCTGGAGCCAGTAGTTGAAGACCTCGGGGACCGAGACCACGGTGTCGGCGGTGTCGGCGAGGACGCCGTCGCCGATGGACAGCGGCAGGCGGTCGGGGACGGCGCCCAGGGTGCCGGACTCGTAGACCATCCACAGGTCGGGGGCGTGCGTGCGGCGGGCCACGTTCGCGGCGGTGCTGGGCAGGCCGATGCCGACGAAGCAGGACATCCCCTCGCGCAGCGAGCGCGCCGCGGTCACGGTCATGATCTCGTCGGAGGTCCAGGTCACGGTGGTCACGCGCCTCTCCCCGCAGGTGCGGTGCCGGAGGCCGCGGGCGACGCGGGGGCGGAGGGGGACTCGGCGCCGGCAGTGAGGTCCGCGAGCCAGGCGGTGAAGGCCTCGCGGTCGCGGCCGATCGCGTCCCAGGCCCGGTAGGCCTCGTTGTCGCGCTCGTAGTAGCCGTGCGAGTAGGAGGGCGCGGCGCCGCCGGGGACGACGCTGACCCGGTCGACCACGCGCGCGGGCAGGATCACCTGGCCGGGTACGGGGTCGAGGGTGTCCACGACCTCCTCCACCGTGGCCAGTACCCGTTCGGAGGCCAGCGCGGCCTCCTTCTGGATGCCGGTGATGCCCCACAGTTGGACGTTGCCCCGGGTGTCCGCCCGCTGCGCGTGGATCACGGCCACGTCGGGGTTCAGGGCCGGGACGGCGGCCAGTTCCTGTCCGGTGAAGGGGCAGGTGACGGTCCTGATGTGGGGGTTGTGCTCGACCAGGTCGGTGCCGGAGTAGCCGCGCAGGATGGCGAAGGGCAGCCCGGAGGCGCCCGCCGTGTAGCGGTTGGCCATCCCGGCGTGGCTGTGCTCCTCGATCTCCAGGGGCACGGGCCAGGAGGAGGTGACGGCGTCGCGGAAGCGGTGCAGCGAGCCGACGCCGGGGTTGCCGCCCCAGGAGAAGACGAGTTTCCCGGCGCACCCGGCGCCGATGAGCTGGTCGTAGACGATGTCGGGCGTCATGCGCACCAGGGTGAGGTCGCGCAGGCCCTGGCGGATGATCTCGTGCCCGGCGGCCACGGGGATGAGATGGGTGAACCCCTCCAGGGCGACGGTGTCGCCGTCATGGATGAGCTGCCGGACAGCCTCGTCCAGAGGGGCGATCACGAAACCCTCCTGTGCGCATTGCGAATACTCGTACTCACTGCGAACTTCATAGGCCGAAAGCTATTCCCCGCTCCTCGTCGCGTCAAGGGACTCCGACCGCCGACGCGGGTCCACGCCGGGTGCGTCGACGGCCACGGGGAACGTGACAGGCGTCGTGGAGCGAAGGGTTTCTGGCCCTCGTGGCCTGCATCGGTGGACACCTTGGGGGCACGGAAAGCGCCATGTGACCGGACTCGGCAGCTGTCAGCCGGATGCCGGGCAGCACAAAAGAAACCGCCGGGCCCGTGTGGTGTGCGGGTCCGGCGGTTTCTCCACTGTCTCAAGGTGGCGCACTCGGGAGGACTCGAACCCCCAACCTCCTGATCCGTAGTCAGCGGATGATCGGATGAATAGTCGCAGGTCAGGGCCAGTGCACTGCCGTCTCGGTGTTGCACTTTTCCACGTATGTGCCACGCCGCCGCGATCGGTGGTCCGTCCGACCTTCGGCGCTCTTCTCCTTCGCTGGCTCCGGCATCTGCCTACTGCCTTTCTCAGCGGCAACGTGCCCTGCTGCGCGACGCCGATGCGGCTGCCGAGGCCAGCTTGACGTGCTGTCCTTGAACGAGGACGATTTTCCTTTGTCCTCGAACGAGGACGGGCCTAGAATGTCCTCGAACGAGGACGGAGAACATGCGATGCCGGAAGAGTTCACCCTGACGGGGTGGTCCAAGCTCGGCGGCCTGGTCCGCGACACCCGGCACTCCCAGGGGCTCAGCCAGGCGGCTCTGGCCGCCCGGGCCAATGTCGCCCGCTCCTGGCTGGCCCGCGTCGAGGCCGGACACCGCGGCGCCGAACTGGAGCCCCTGCTCCGACTCCTCGCCGCCCTGGACCTCACCCTCACCCTGCGCTCCGACCGCGACGCGGCACAGCCGAACCCTGATCAGGCCCCTGCCGTACCTGCGCAGAAGCCGGGAACCCACCAGGACCCGCCGGACGAAGTCGGCTCAGGTCTACGCGCTACCTCACAGGCGCGTCGGGCTTCCTGGGGTCTTCCGGTCACCGGCACCAGGGACGACGGCGATGACTGAGCGCCTGGCCGTCCTGCTGTCAGGCCAGGTGGTGGGACACCTGGATCGCGAGGCCGCCGGTGACGATCCCACGTTCTCCTACACGGCCGAGTACGTACGCGACGGTGAGGTGGCGCTCTCCGCGCGCCTTCCCATCCAACGGGGCCCCCACCCGGAGAAAAGAGTCAACCCGTACCTGTTCGGGCTGCTTCCCGAGAACGAGGACGCCCGTGCCGCATGGTCCGACCAGCTCGGGGTCGCCGTGGACGACGCGTTCGGCATCCTCGCGGCGATGGGCTGGGACTGCCCGGGAGCCGTCCAGTTCTGTCGCGAGGAGGACCTGGAGGAGCTTCGGACCCGCAGCGGCGAACACCAACCGGTCAGCGACACCGAGATCGCCGAGCGGATCCGCGCACTCGCCGGTAAAGAGCCGTCCTGGACGATGCCCGGTGAACACTGGTCGTTGGGCGGGCAGCAGGAGAAGTTCGCACTCGCGAGGATCGACGGGCGCTGGCACACGGCCCACGGCAGCGCCGCCACCACCCACATCGTCAAGCCTCGGATCAGACAGTTGCACCACCAGGCCCTGGTCGAGCACGTCACCATGGAGGCGGCGTCGGCCGTGGGCGCGGTCGTCGCCAAGAGCACCTTCACCCGGTTCGACGACCAGTGGGCCATCGTGATCGACCGCTTCGACCGGTCCCTGGAGGCCGGTCGCGTCCTGCGCACGCACCAGGAGGACTTCGCTCAGGCGTGCGGGCGCATGCCCGCGCACAAGTACGAGTCCCGCAACGGTCCGGGGCTGACGGACATGATGCGGGTCCTCACCCGCGAATCGACCGGCTTGTTCGACGACCGGCTCGCCCTCGCGGACTTCGTGATCATCAATCTGGTGGCCGGTGCTCCCGACGGGCACGCGAAGAACATCTCTGTTCTGCGTGCACCGGGGCTGACCCGTGTGGCCCCGCTGTACGACCTGGCGACGGGCCTGGCCTACGACGCCCGGAAGGTTGAAAGGTCGGTGGCCCTGTCCATCGGCGGCGAGCGCGTCGCGTCACGGATCAGACGCCACCAGCTCAGGAAGGCCGCCCAGATCCTCGGTCTGGATCCGGAACTCCTGACCGGGCGCGTGGCGATGTTGGCCGAGACGTTCCCGAAGGCGTTCGAGGAAGTACTGGAAGGATTTGCCGATTCCGCCCCGGGCGCCCAGGAGGTGGCTGAGAGGACGCTTCCCGCGTTGCAGGCCCACACCCGGCACATCCTGGACCGCCTTGGCGACCACTGAGAACCGATGCCTTCGCCCACTACGGGCACATCTTCGAAACGCTGCAGCTGCTGCAGTCCCTGCACGATTCTGCTTGATCTTCGGACCGCTTCGGGCACCTGTTCCCCGACCGCCTGGACGAGGTCGCCGAGGCCATGGACGCCGCCCGGACGCGCGTACTCGCCGCCTGAGGGTCCGTGTGCAGTGAATGTGCACTGCGGCCCTGATCGCGTCTTCGCACGGGGTGGCACAAAAGAGAGCGCCCGGCCTGTGGTTAGCAGGTCGGGCGCTCTTCTTCACTGTCTCAAGGTGGTGCACTCGGGAGGACTCGAACCCCCAACCTTCTGATCCGTAGTCAGATGCTCTATCCATTGAGCTACGAGTGCAGGTTGTTCAGTTGTGTGTCGCCCGGTCTCCCTGGCGACGTCTTTGACTCTATCACGGTGTCAGAGGGCCTCGAACCGTTTTGTGAGTGTGCGACCGGTCATGCCGGTCCCCGTCCGCCGGGCGGTCCCGGACCGCCCGGCGGACGGGCCGGAGCGTCAGCAGGTTCCGCCGAGGGCCACCCCGTCGACGCGGGAGACGCCCGCGTCGCGCTGCGCGCCCACGCGCCGGTTGACCTCCTCGGGGGCCACGGACTCGCCCTGCTGGTGGTACACCCAGTCCACGTCCTGCACGTAGGTGCTCGGGCCGCCGGTGTGGCCGCTCATGTCGACGAACCACTGGTTGAAGTTGATCGACATCGGTGACGAGGGGTAGTACTTCCCGCTGTGCTCGGCCACCAGGTGCGTGTCCACGTAGTAGCGGACCACGCCGTCCGTCACCTGGACCACCAGGTCGCGCCATCCGTCGAAGGAGCGGTTCACGACGTCGCTGGTGTTGTCCGCGACCCAGGGGTCGCGCTGGTAGGTGTGGTACGAGGTCAGGTACATGGCCTCCGCCGGGGCGCCCCAGCCCGAGTTGGGCAGGTACTCGAAGTCGAGCTCGCTGTAGGCGGGATCGTTGTCGTAGGCCAGGGGCGTGATCGTGTAGAAGGTCTGGAGCACGGTGTCGCCGTCCTGGCCGGAGACCGGCGCGTCGGCGAACTTGATCTTGGCGGCGTAGGTGCCCTCGTGGAACTTCTCCTCGCCGAAGGTCAGCTCGGCCTGGCTGGTGCCCGCCGGAGTGCCGTCCGTGGTCGAGGACAGGCGCAGCAGGGAGTCGCCGCCCTCCTCGGCGAAGGAGATGTTGTCGGCGTCCCAGGACGCGCCGGGCACGCCGGGGCCGCCGGGCCAGCTGCGGACGTTCCAGCCCTGGCCGCGCAGGGCCGGGTCGTCGGGGCCGGTGTAGTCGAAGTCGTCGAAGAACAGGCCGCAGGACGCGGAGGTCTGGTCGGCGACGGTCTCGACCTCGACGGGGGAGCCCGTCGCGCAGGCGGTCAGGGGGAGTGCGACGGCGCAGGCCAGGGCGATGCGGCCGGGGCGGATGCGGGTGGGCACGGGGGACACCTCGGTTTCGGGGAGGAACAGCCGGGAGCAGGGGCTGGGCCGGGGCCTTCCGGTCTTGGAGGGCCCCGGCCCGGGAGGTGCTAGAACGCGGTCAGCGTCACGTCGAGGGACACCGGCGCGTGGTCCTGGACGTAGGAGGCGAAGTTCGACACGTCGTCGAAGGCGAAGCCGTAGGCCTTGCCGTCCACGGTGTTCTCGTGGAAGACCGCCGCGTAGCGGTTGGTGGTCTCGTGGTTGTAGAACGCCGCGGGGTCGGTGACCGGGTGCTCGGCGGTGTCCAGCAGGGTCGAGCGGTTGAACGCCGCGCCCAGGATCGCGGCCACCGGACCGGTGATGCCGTCGTTGGGGGCCGCCAGGGCGCCGTCGCAGAAGAAGACGTCGCGGGTGGAGGGCTTGGGGATCGGGGCCACGCCGCCGTCGAAGACCAGGTTGCCCGAGCCGTCCACGCGGCCGGTGAAGGTCCCGGCGTTGGTGGTGACGCGCAGGTCGGTGGTGCTGTAGCGCTCCCAGACCTGGTCGATGTAGGAGTCGTAGTAGTCGGCGGGGAACAGTCCGGCGTCCAGCCCGTGCCCGGGGGCGATGACGAGTTCTCCCTCGCGCAGCACGAGCGACGAGAAGACGGGGTCGGCGGAGAGCGCGGCGAAGACCGCGTCGCGGCCGCCCGGCTCGAACGTGCCGGTGGTCTGGTCGGCCTCGCCCTGGAGGCGGATGGCCAGCGGCACGCTGAACTGGTCCACCATGCTGGTGTTGCAGTACATGCCGGTCTCGTTGTGGGTGAACTCCACGGTGTCGTGGAGCACCCCGTGGCTGGGGTCGGACTCGACCCAGCCCGCCGGGTACTGGAGCGCGGGCCTGCCGTTGCCGTCGGTGACGACCTTGAACCGGAGCTTGCCGCCGAGGGCGAAGTACACCCGGCCGGACATGAACGGCAGGGTCAGTTCGCTGACGGAGTCCAGCGGGATCGAGTAGTCGGTGAACCCTTCGTCGGTGTTGTCGGACTCCGAGACCGGGTGCGCGACGCCGTCGGCGTCGACCCAGGACTGCGTGTTCGTGGTCAGGTCGGTGCCCACGACGTAGGCGCGGATCTCGCTGTCGGGGAAGGTTCCGGTCTCGTTGGCGACCCTCACCGGAAGGGCGCCGGCCTGGCCGCCGCCCGAGGTGAGTTCGCCGTTGCTCTCCGCACGGGAGCAACCGCTCGTGACGAGCAGGGTGCCGACGGTGGCGAGCGATGCGCCGCCGAGGAACAGTCTTCGGTCGATCATGGGGGTCGCCTCACTGGAGGGGCTGGTAAGACGCGCCCAATCTGACGACCCCCGAAGCGCCGCGTCAACCCGTGGTCACGATCCGTCCGTGAGGTTCTCGTGTTCTCACTGGTAACAAAGTTGCCATGTGACTCATGTCACTCTTTGGCCGAATGATTTTCGGCTCCACGGGTGAACGTTTTCGGCGGATGGGCGTCCACAGAAGTTCCCCTCTTGGTGGGCCGGGGTTCACGGGGGTTCCGCGGCTCCCGGTCTACGCCCTCGCGCCCTCGGCGGTCTCCGTCGGCAGGGCGGCTTCGGCCGACCCGGCGGCCCCGGACTCCAGGGAGCGGCCAGCCTCCAGCATCCGGCCGATCAGCTCGTCCCTGGTCTCCCTGACGGCGAGCGCGTTCAGGGCCTCGCCGTGCAGCTGGTCGGCGTTGCCGCCGTCGGAGTCCACCTGGACGAGGAGCAGGTCCAGCTCGCGCTGGCGCTCCTCGACCCTTCGGACCTGCTCCCACTCGGTGTGCGCGGCCAGGGCCTCCTCGACCGACGCGCCGTAGTCGCGGACCGCGTCCACCCGCGCCGCCAGCTCGCGGTACACGGCCTCGTGCCGTTCGTGCTGCTGGTCCAGCACGGCGAGCACCCGATCCGAGACGGCGTCGAGGGAGTCCGCCACGTACTCCTCCCTGATCCGCTCGTGCCGGTGCAGCAGCGAGGCGATCCGCCACTCCTCGGCGCGCAGGACCGCCAGGGGCTGGGCCGCGTCGAAGGAGTCGCCCAGCCGCAGGTCGGCCTCCTCGACGGTTCCGATCGTCCTCTGCACGTCCAGCAGCAGGCGGGCGCCCTGCCGCCCCAGGTTCGCGGGCACCAGGTAGCGGTCCGCGTGCGCCGCGGCCAGCCGGTCGCCCCGGGGCCACCACCACCCCGCCCACAGGGCGGCGGCCGCGTACACCGCGCCCGGCACGAACCAGTAGAGGTTGAAGGCCCACTCCGGACCCGCCAGGGCGAGGAACCAGCTCGTCAGGGTGGCGGGCACGAAGGTCAGGGAGAACGCCTGCCAGGACCGGCGCCGCGAGGTCCGCGACAGCCACCGCGGCAGCAGGGACCTCGGGCGCACGCGGGTGACGGCGAGTCCGGCGGCGCCCACGACCGCGGCCTGCGCCAGCAGGCCCAGGAAGTACAGGGGGACCGACCACACCAGGAGGGGTCCGCTGACCAGTGCCCAGAGGAGGCTCAGCGCGGCCACAGCGGTCCCGCCCGCCGCCATGCGCGTCCGGTTCGGGAGCCGGGGCTGCTTGGCCCAGGCCCGCTTCGAGCGCAGGAGGGGCAGGTGCTTCCGGAGCCTTCCGGAGAGGCGGGGAGGCAGTGAGGGGTCCAGGACGGGACGTGCGCCCCCGCGCGTGCTGTCCGCGACCTTCCACCGGCTGTCCGACACTGGTTCGGCTCCTCTCGCGTGCGGTTCGCCGCGCTCGTCCCCTCCGTTTCGGACACGCGTTTCGGACGCGCGGTTTCTCGGGGGTCCGCACCGCACGTTACCGCCCCGGCACGGAATCCGTACCGGGGCGGCGGTCACGAATCCCGCCTCAGCCGGCGACGGCCTCCTCCACGGCGGCGGCCCACAGCGACACCGCGCTGTCGACCTGGTCGCCGTCGACGATGAGCGGCGGGATCATCCGCACCACGTTCCCGTCGGGGGCGCAGGTGAGCAGCAGGAGCCCGTGCCGGGCCGCGGCCTGCTGGGCGCGCAGCGCGGTGGCGCCGTCCGGCGTCCCGTCTGCGGCGGTGAACTCGTTGCCGAGCATCAGCCCCCGGCCGCGCACGTCGCCGATGACCGGGTTGGCCTCCGCCACCTTCTCCAGGCCCAGCCGCAGCCGCTCGCCCATGCGCGCGGCGTTCTCCACCAGGCCCTCCTCCTGGATCACGTCCAGGGTCGCCAGGGCGGCGGCGCAGGACACCGCGTTGCCGCCGTAGGTCCCGCCCTGGGAGCCCGGCCAGGCCTTCTCCATGATCGCGGCGGGGGCGGCGATCGCCGACAGCGGGAAGCCGCTGGCCAGCCCCTTGGCGGTGATGACCACGTCCGGCCGGATGCCCGAGGGCTCGTGGCCCCAGAACGTGCCCGTGCGCCCGAAGCCGGTCTGCACCTCGTCCGCGACCAGCAGGAACCCGTGCCGGTCGGCGCGCTCGCGCAGCCCCTGGAGGAAGGCCGCGGGCACCGGCACGTAGCCGCCCTCGCCCAGCACCGGCTCGATGAACACGGCGGCCGTGTCCTTGGGCGAGGTGACCGTGGCGAACAGGTAGTCCAGCTCGCGCAGCGCGTACGCGACCGCGTCGGCCTCGGACACGCCCAGCCGGTAGGCGTACGGGAACGGCGAGACCACCACGCCGGGCATCAGCGGGCCGATGCCCGCCCGGATCTTGACCCCGGACGTGGTCAGCGACGCGGCGCCCATGGTGCGCCCGTGGAAGGAACCCTGGAACACGATGACGTTCTGCCGACCGGTCGCCTGCCGGGCCAGCCGCAGGGCGGCCTCGACGGCCTCGCTGCCCGAGTTCACGTAGAACAGCCGGTCGAGCCCGGCGGGCAGCACCTCGCCCAGCCGCTCGGTGAGCCGCAGCAGCGGCCGGTGCATCACGGTGGTGTACTGGCCGTGGACCAGGGTCCCCACCTGCTCCTGCGCGGCGGCCACGACGCGGGGGTGGCAGTGGCCGGTGCTGGTGACGCCGATGCCGGCGGTGAAGTCGAGATAGCGGCGGTCGTCCTCGTCGTAGATGTAGGCGCCCTCGCCTCGGGCGGCGACGACCGGTGTCGCCTGCTTGAGGATCGGGGAGAGCTCCGCCATGCGTGGCCTCGATTCCGTGTCGCGTGTTCCGTAGGATTGTTGACAATCGACGCTGCTATGGAAACATCCGTGCGGCGACGGTGTCCAGTGGGCGCACGTTGGGCAGTTCTGACCACAGGCCGAATCTCGACCGGGGAGTAGCGAACATGTCGGATCAGGAAGCACGGGTCGTCGCGCAGGTGGACAAGAGGCTGTTCATCGGCGGGACGTGGCGCGACGCCGCCTCCGGGAACGCCTTCGAGGTGGAGGACCCCTCCACCCGCGAGGTGCTCTGCGAGGTCGCGGACGCGGGGAAGGAGGACGCGCTCGACGCCCTGGACGCGGCGCACCGGGCCCAGGCCGACTGGATGCGCACGGCGCCCAGGGACCGCGGCGAGATCCTGTACCGGGGCTACGAGCTGCTCATGGAGCGCCGGGAGGACCTGGCGGTCCTGATGACCCTGGAGATGGGCAAGCCCTTGGCCGAGGCGCGGGGCGAGATCGCCTACGCCGCCGAGTTCCTGCGCTGGTTCTCCGAGGAGGCCGTGCGCATCGAGGGCAGGTTCTCCACCTCGCCCGACGGCAAGTCCCGCTTCCTGGTCATGCGCCAGGCGGTCGGCCCCTGCATGCTCATCACCCCCTGGAACTTCCCCATGGCGATGGGCACCCGCAAGATCGGCCCCGCCATCGCCGCGGGGTGCACCGTGATCCTCAAGCCCGCCCACCAGACGCCCCTGTCCGCCCTCGCCCTGGCGGGCATCCTCTCCGAGGCCGGGCTCCCCGAGGGCGTCCTCAGCGTCATCCCCACCACGGACCCGGGTTCGGTCACCGAGCCCCTGCTCAGCGACGGGCGCATCCGCAAGGTCTCCTTCACCGGCTCCACCGCCGTGGGCCGCAAGCTCCTCGAACAGAGCGCCGGGCAGGTCCTGCGCACCTCCATGGAACTGGGCGGCAACGCGCCCTTCCTGGTCTTCGACGACGCCGACATGGACGCCGCCGTGGACGGCGCGATGCTCGCCAAGATGCGCAACATCGGCGAGGCCTGCACCGCCGCCAACCGCATCTACGCCCAGGCGGGCATCGCCGAGGAGTTCGCCGAGCGCCTCAGCCGCCGCATGGGCGCGCTGCGCCTGGGCCGCGGCGTGGACGAGGGCGTCGACGTGGGCCCGCTCATCGACGACAAGGCCCGCGACAAGGTGCAGGGCCTGGTGGACGACGCCGTGGGCAAGGGCGCCCGCGTGCTGGTCGGCGGCGGCCCCGGCGACGGCCCGGGCCACTTCTACAAGCCCACCGTGCTCGCCGACGTGCCCTTCGAGGCCGAGCTGTCCACCACCGAGATCTTCGGCCCGGTGGCCCCCGTGCTGCCCTTCGACACGGAGGACGAGGTGCTGCGGGCCGCCAACGACACCGAGTACGGGCTGGTCAGCTACGTTTACACCCGCGACCTCAACCGGGCGCTGCGGGTCAGCGAGAACCTGGAGACCGGCATGGTCGGCCTCAACCAGGGCGTGGTCTCCAACCCGGCCGCGCCCTTCGGCGGGGTCAAGCACTCCGGTCTGGGCCGCGAGGGCGGCCGGGTCGGCATCGACGAGTTCCTGGAGACCAAGTACGTCGGCATCGGCGGAATCTGACCGGATATCCGGGCGATCCGGAGGTTCGCCTGTGTTTCGGGCGCGGCACCGCCTACGCTCGCCCCATGGGCACACGAATCCCCCACGACGGCGACACCGCCGCCGCTCTGGCCTCGGTCAGGGCGGCGGGCGGTGAACCCTCGCCGGAGGCGCGGGCGGACCTGGAGCGGATCGCGCGCGGTGAGATGAGCTTCGAGGAGGCCAGGGAGCGCATCCTGGCCAGGTACCGGCTGCGGGAGTGACCGGACGGCGCGCCCGCGCCCCGCGGGAGCCTCAGACCTCGGGGGCGGAATCCCCGTCCCCGCCGTTGATGCGCGCGACCGTGTCCACCATGTGCGCCTCGATCAGGCGCAGCAGCTCCTCCTCCGCCCCGTTCACGATCGCGTCCAGGATGCGGCGGTGCTCGTCCAGGAGCTCCTCCGGTTCCGGGTACACGTCCTGCATCACGGTGAGGCACATCCGGGTCTCCACCAGCAGCGTCTGCGCCATGCGCTCCAGGCGGCTGTTGCCCGCGCAGCTGACGAGGGTCTGGTGGAAGGCCTGGTCGGCGTCGCTCATGGCGTTGCGGTCGCGGCCGGCCGCCGCGGCGGCCAGACGTTCCACGGCCGGGGTGAGGCGGGCGACGGCCTCGCCCCGGTTGCCGCGCATGATCAGCTCGCACGCGGTCCGCTCGACGGCGAGCCGGGCCACGTAGACGTCGCGCACGTCCGCGGGCGTGAGTTCGCGCACGAACAGCCCCCTGTGCCGTTCGCTGCGCAGCAGCCCCTCCTGCACCAGACGCTGCATCGCCTCGCGCAGGGGACCGCGGCTCACCCCGAGCTGACCCGCCAGCTCGGACTCGCCGAGCTGGTCCCCCGGCGCGAGCGAGCCGTACATGATCGCGGACCGCAGCTGGTCGGCGATCAGTTCGGCGGTGGAACGCCGGGGCACGGGTCTGAGCTGGCCTGGGGCGGACATGGCCGCCCTCCTCTCGGATCGGGGACGGGACGCGCGGCGGGCGCGTCGTCGAGGTTAACGGGATGCCAGGACGCTGTTGACCGCGGCCGAACCCGAGCGGAACAGCATGCCCGGTCCGGAGCCCCGGCCCGCGGTCGCCCCCGCCAGGCGCAGACCCTCCCACACGCTCACCTGGTTGGCGGTGAGCACGGTCTTGCCCAGCAGCGCCTCCAGGGGTTCGATGAGGTGGGCGCTGTGCAGGGCGGTGTCCGGCACCAGGACGGCCTCCGCGCGCTGGTGGTCGTTGGAGATGACGAAGTCCAGAACGTCGTCGGGGTCCAGGTCGCCGACCTCGGCGGCGGTGGCGATGCCGTGGCTGGCCAGCGACAGCACGGTCACCCCCGCCTCGGTGAGGAACTCCACGAACCTCTGGGCGACGTCGTCGGGGTAGGTGGCGGCGATCGCCACCCGCGAGACGCGCAGCTGGCTCAGCGCGTGCACGAAGGCGAACGAGGTGCTCGACGACGGAGCGCCCGCGTGCCGGCGCACCCCCGCGACCTGTCTGCGGGCGCCCTCCCAGCCGAACACGAAGCTGCCGCTGGTGCAGGCCCACACCGCGGCCTCCACCTCCATCACGGCAAGCTCTTGGGCGCCCCCGGCGAGCACGTCATCGCCGCCGACGTCGAGCAGGGCGTCCACCCGGTGGGCGTCCTCGCGCATGAGCGTGTGCACCACCGGGAGCTCGACGCCCCCTCCGAGCAGGCCCTCGAAGGCCTTGTAGTCGTCCTCGGCGCTGAACCCGGGATAGAGGAATCCGACGCGGGTCATTGGGCTCTCCTTTGCGTCACGTCCCGCGCATCACGCGGCACTCGGTGCGGCGACGTCGATCAGGCTCTGTCCGTGGGCCACGGCCTGGCGGCCCGCCGCCCTCATCACGGCCCACATGGTCACCTGGTTGGCCGCGATCACCGGTTTGCCCAGCTCGCGTTCCAGGGGCGCGATGATGTCGTAGGTGAGCACGTTGGTGCAGCTGATGAACACGGCCTGGGCGTCGGGGCGGTCCACCGAGTGCACCGCCTCGGACACCTCGGCGTAGGTCACCCGCCAGATGTGGCTGAGCAGACCCAGCCCCACGCTGGAGGTCACGGCGACGCGGTGCTCGGCCAGGTAGGCCAGGAGCCGGTCGGTCACGCTGTCCACGTAGGGCGTGACGACGGCGATCCGGTCGGCGCCGAGCGCCCCCAGGGCCTGGACCAGCGCCCCGGACGTGGTGACGGCGGCGGGCGCCCCGGCGCCCACCATGGCCCCGTGCAGGCGCCGTTCGCCCCGGGCGCCGTGCACGAAGCTGCCCGAGGCGCACGCGTACCCGATGGCCAGGGGCTCGGGGGCGAGCAGCGCGCGGACCGCCGGGTCCACGTGCTCCTCCCGGCACAGGGCGGCGGCCTGGTCGACCGTCACCGGTACGTGTACGTACGGCAACCGCGTGACGTGCAGCGAGACGTCGTCGGGCGTCCAGCGCCAGAGTTCGCGGTCGAGCGCGAAGTCGTAGGGCGCGATGACGCCGACTCCCGCCTGCCACGGCGTCCGCGTGCTCGCGGCCAGTTCGACGACCTGCTGCTGCGCGCCGGTGCCGTTCGTGTGCTCTCCGTCGGTCCGCATCGGTCACTCACCTCCCGGATGTGTGTTGTCGTTGCCGTCCCCGCGGGGACGCGGTCGCTCCGCGCCGGGGCCGGAGGGCCGTCCTCGGGCGCGGTCGTGGCGGCTCGCGGGCCGGTCAGCGCTCCAGGCGCTCGTACACCAGGCGCTCGCCGACGCTGCCCGAGCGCCAGACGTCGTTGCAGGCCTCGGCCATGGCGGGAAGGTTGTCGACGACGGTGGCGAACACGTTGCCGGGCACCCAGCCGACGTCGCCGTTGAGGAGCAGGTTGTTGCGCCCGTAGAAGAGGGCGAGGTCGATGACGCCGGGCAGGTGGCCGATCCCCTTGTCCTCCTTGAAGGCGCGGTCGAGCATGCCCCCGTCGAAGGAGAAGTAGACGACGTCGCCGGGGATCGGGGTGACGGTGGGGTTCTCCTGGCCGGGCTCGGCCTCGGCGAACCGCGGCACCATCGTGTAGACCTCGTTGCGCGCGTACTTGGCGTGCTGGACCGCGTCGCCCTGCGGCAGGGCGTTCCAGACCGCCTCACAGGTGCGGGGCGCGTCCTTGTCCAGGAGTTCGGCGACGCAGGAGACCCCGCGCCTGGGCAGGGTGATGGTCATGTACCGGGGCAATGGGTAGTCCCTTCGACGTCGGGCAGCGGGACCTGCGAGAACACCCCCGGCGTCGGGGCTGTTTATTGTTGACAATCCTAGGGTCCACAACCCGGATGCGGCAATAACCCCGGTGCGAGTGGGTATCCCGGGCAGGTCAGAGGTGGCATGAGAGGCCCGGTTTTCGGGGGGAACAGTCGATTTGTGGATTGTTGACAATCCTATGTCGGCTCCCTAGCGTTTCCCGTGCAGGGCGATCCGTCCCCGACGACCTCTCTGAACCACCGTCGCCAACCGGAGAGTGCACGCCCGTGAACAGCCTCATCCCGCCCGACCGACCGAGACTCCTCGTCCTCCACGGCGACGACCTCCCGCCCGGCCGCGAGCGGATGGACGACCATCCCCGGCTCGGCGAGGTCGTCTACGCCACCGCCGACGAACTCCCCGCCAGGCTGCCCGGGGCGCAAGCGCTGCTGGTGTGGGACCTGTTCACCGAGGCGCTGGCCTCCGCCTGGCCCAAGGCCGACTCCCTGTCCTGGGTGCACGCCGCCACCGCCGGGGTGGACAACCTCATGTTCCCCGGCCTGGTAGAGAGCCCGGCGGTGGTCACCAACTCGCGCGGGGTCTTCGACGAGCCCATCGCCGAGTACGTGCTCGGGCAGGTCATCGCCTTCGCCAAGGGCTTCCAGCAGACCTGGGAGCACCAGCGCGAGCACCGCTGGGAGCACCGGGAGACCGAGCGCGTGTCCGGCAAGCGGGCCCTCGTGGTCGGGACCGGGCCGATCGGCCGCCACATCGCCCGCAAGCTGACGGCCGTGGGCATGCGCGTGAACGCCTCCGGCAGTCGCGCGCGCGGCGGCGACCCCGACTTCGGCTCCGTGGTCGAGTCCAGCCTGGCCGAGCGCGGAGCCGACGGCGCCCCGACCCTGGTCGGCGAACTCCCCGAGGCCGACTACGTGGTGGTCGCCGCCCCGCTCACCGACGCCACCCGGGGGCTGGTCGACCGCCGCTTCCTGGGGCTGATGAAACCCACCGCGCGGCTGGTCAACGTGGCGCGCGGCCCCATCGTGGTCGAGGCCGACCTGGCCGCGGCCCTGGAGCACCGCGTCATCGCGGGCGCCGCGCTGGACGTGTTCGAGGACGAGCCCCTCAAGGCGGTCTCCCCGCTGTGGGGGCTGCCCGGGTCGGTGGTCTCGCCGCACATGTCGGGCGACGTCGTCGGATGGCGCGGTGACCTCATGGACCTGTTCCTCGACAACCTCGCCCGTTACCTGGACGGGCGGGAACTGCTCAACGTGGTCGACAAGAGCCGCGGCTACGTGCCCGGCTGACCCCTGATGGCGTGACACGGGAGGCTGAAGTGACGATCCGTTCCGACCGGGCCGGGACCGAGGACGCGGGCGCGGACGTCGGCGCGGCCGAGGGCGCCCCGGGGGCGACCGCGGTTCCGCAGGCGCGCTCCGGCGGGCCCTCCGGGCCGGCCGACCTGTCCGCCGAGCAACTGCTCGCGGCCTACGCCGCCGGGGAGCTGTCCCCGGTGGAGGCCGCCGACTCCGTCCTGGAGCGCATCGAGCGGGACAACCCGGCGCTCAACGCGTTCTGCCTGGTGCGCCCGGACGAGGCCCGCGAGGCCGCCCGCGCCTCCGCCGAGCGGTGGCGGCGCGGCGAGCCCTCCGGAGCCCTGGACGGGGTGCCGGTCTCGGTCAAGGACGTCCACCTCACCCGGGGGTGGCCCACCCTGAAGGGGTCGGTCACCAGCTCCCAGGAGGGGCCCTGGGAGGAGGACTCCCCGGCGGTGGCCCGGCTGCGCGAGAGCGGCGCGGTGTTCGTCGGCAAGACGACCACGCCCGAGCTGGCATGGAAGGGCGTCACCGACGGCCCGCTCACCGGGGTCACCCGCAACCCGTGGGACCTGTCCACCACGCCGGGCGGCTCCAGCGGCGGGTCCGCGGCGGCCGTCGCGGCCGGGATGGCCCCGCTGTCCACCGGGACCGACGGGGGCGGTTCGATCCGCATCCCGGCCAGCTTCACCGGCGTGTGCGGGATCAAGCCCACGTGGGGCCTGGTGCCGCACTACCCGGCCAGCCCCTTCGGGTCGCTCGCGCACACCGGGCCGCTGGCCCGCACGGTGGGCGACATGGCGCTGATGCTGGAGGTCATGGCCCAGCCCGACGCGCGCGACTGGGCCGCGCTGGCGCCGCCCGCGCCCGGCCTCGGCGACGTGCGCCTGCGTACCGACGCCGAGGGGCTGGTGCGGGGCATGAGGATCGCCTACAGCCCCACCCTGGGCGGTCTGGACGTGGACCCGGAGGTGGCCGCCGCGGTCGCCGACGCGGTGGCCGTGTTCGAGGCGCTGGGCGCCCGGGTGGAGGAGGCCGACCCCGGCCTGCCCGACTCCCGGGAGGAGTTCCACGTGCTGTGGTACTCCGGCGCGGCCAAGGCCACGGACCGGCTCACGGGCCGCCAGCGGGACCTGCTCGACCCCGGCCTGCGGGAGATCGTCGAGGAGGGGCTGACCTACTCGGCGCAGGACTACCTGACCGCGATGGCGCTGCGGATGGAGATGGGCGCCCGGATGGGCCGCTTCCACGACGCCTACGACCTGCTGCTCACCCCGTCGATGCCGGTCGCGGCGTTCGAGGCGGGGCTGGAGTCGCCGCCGCGGCTGGCGGGGGAGCGGTGGACCTCGTGGGCGGGGTTCAGCTACCCGTTCAACATGACCCAGCAGCCCGCGGCGAGCGTGCCGTGCGGGTTCACGGCGGCGGGGCTGCCGGTGGGCCTCCAGGTGGTCGGGCCCCGGCACGCCGACGCCCGGGTGCTGGAGGCCTGCCGCGCGTTCGAGCTCGCCCGTCCCTGGGCGGACCGGAGGCCGTGAATTCGGAGAGGTTCCGTGGCTCATGGGAGCCACGCGCACACCCACTGCGATCAGGCGCTTTGCTCCGCAGATGAGGAGAATTGTCCGTTTGTAGGACCTTCGTCCGAGGAGTTCGGTGCCTAAGGGCCCGCGCGCGGGCCCCCGCACGTATTACCGTCTTCATCGGAGCGGTGTCTGATCGCGGTGACGCAGGGATGAGGATGGGCCGATGCCGGTTGGTGGAGCCGAGGGCGTTCGCAAGCGGATCAGGGTGTTCCTGGTGGACGACCACGAGGTGGTCCGCCGGGGAGTGGCCGCCCTGCTGGAGACCGAGGACGACATGACCGTCGTCGGCGAGGCCGGGACGGCCGAGCAGGCGCTGGCGCGGATTCCCGTGGTGCTGCCCGACGTCGCGGTCCTGGACGTGCGGCTGCCGGGCGGGTCGGGTGTGCAGGTGTGCCGGGAGATCCGCTCGGACCACCCCGAGATCGCCTGCCTGATGCTGACCTCGTTCGCCGACGAGGACGCCCTGTACGACGCCGTCATGGCCGGAGCGGCCGGGTACGTGCTCAAGCAGATCCACGGCGCCGATCTGGTCGGGGCGGTCCGCACGGTGGCCTCGGGCGGCTCGCTGCTGGACTCGGGCAGCACCGGCGCGATGCTGGAGCGGCTGCGCGGGGCCCAGGCCGAGCCGGACCCGCTGGCCGAGCTGACCCCGCAGGAGCGGCAGATCCTCGACCTCATCGGCGAGGGGATGACCAACCGGCAGATCGGCGAGCGCCTGTACCTGGCGGAGAAGACCGTCAAGAACTACGTGTCCGCCCTGCTGTCCAAGCTGGACCTCAAGCGCCGTACGCAGGCCGCCGTGCTCGTCGCCGAACTGCGCGGCCGCCGGTACTGACCGCGGCTGCCCGGCCCGCCCCGGCGGGCCGGTCCCGGTGGTCCGAGCGGTCCCGGGGCGACCGGGACCGCCCGGAACCGGGGCCGCGCCCCCGGTCCCCTCAGAAACTGTCCGGGGGCGGCACGGCGTCGTCGCGCAGGGGCACCCGCCACACCAGCACCGTGCCCCCGCCCTCGCTCCCGCGCGCGGTGAAACCGCCGCCCAGCGCCTGGGCCCGCTGCTCCAGGTTGCGCAGACCGCTGCGCCTTCCGTGCCCGGGCAGGCCCACGCCGTTGTCGGTCAGCGTCAGGGTCAGGATGGCGGGACGCCCGGTGGCCGCGGCCTCCTCCACCGCCACCGACACGTGCACCTCCGTCGCGCGCGCGTGCCGCGCCACGTTGGTCAGCCCCTCGCCGAGCACCGCGAGCAGCTGCTCGCCGATGTCGTCGGGCACGGACGCGTCGATCGGCCCGTCCAGGCTCACCCCGGGGTGGCACCCCAGGCTGTGCGCGGTGTTCTCGGCCAGTTTCAGGATGCGTCCGCGCAGCGACGTGTCCCTGCGGCTCGGCGGGTTCTGGAGCGCGAAGATCGTCGAGCGGATCTCGCGGATGGTGCCGTCCAGCTCGTCGATGGTCCGCTGCACCCGCTCCTCGGCCTCGGGCGAGGCGATCAGCCGCAGCGTGCTCATCAGCGTCATCGCCGAGGCGAACAGGCGCTGGATCACCACGTCGTGCAGGTCCTTGGCGATCCGGTCGCGTTCCTCCAGCACCGCCAGGCGCTCGGTGTCGCGCCGCGCCTCGGCCAGTTCCAGGGCCACCGCGGCCTGCACGGAGAACCCGTGCAGCATGCGGCGTACCGCCGCGGTGAACGGGGCGCGGTCGGACAGCTTGCCCAGCAGCAGCACCCCGCGCGTGTTCCCCGGGGTGCCCAGGGGCACCACCAGGCCCGAGGCGTAGCCGCGGTGGGCGAGCATGGGGCAGTTCGCCCGGCTCAGGTCGGGGACGCTCAGGGCCTCTCCCGACTCGTACACCCACCCGCACGCGGAGTCGTGGATCTCCACCGGCGTCCCCAGGATCTCCTGGGCGATGGGCCCGTCCGCGATCTCCGCGAACAGGTGCCCCCGGGCGCGGGGGTCGGGGAGCATGATCACGGCCGTGTCCGCGCCGCCGATCTCCCGGGCCTGCGCGGCCATGTGGGCGAGCACCTCGGAGGTGTCGGCGCCCGACAGCAGGCGCGTGGTGACCTCGGTGGACGCGGCCAGCCACCGCTCGCGCAGCCGCGCCTCCTCGTACAGGCGCGCGTTCTCGATGGCCATGCCCGCGGCCGTGGCCAGCGCGGTCACCACTGCCTCGTCGTCCTCGTCGAACTCCGCGCCCCGGGCCTTCTCGGTGAGGTAGAGGTTGCCGAAGACCTCGTCGCGCACCTGGATGGGGACGCCCAGGAAGCTGCCCATGTGCGGGTGGCCCTCGGGGAAGCCCTCGAAGTCGGGGTGCTCGCGCAGGTCGGCCAGGCGCAGTGACGCGCGCTCGTTCAGGGGCACGCCCAGGACGCCCTTGCCGTGGGGGAACCCGCCGATGCGCCGGGACTGCTCCTCGCTCAGGCCCACGGGGATGAACTCGCTGAAGCCCCCGTCCTCGTCCATCACGCCCAGGCCCGCGTACCGGGCGCCGGTCAGCTGCGCCGCCGCCTCGGTCAGTCTGCGCAGCACGGTAGCCAGGTCGAGGTCACCGCCGATGGCCAGGACGGCCTGGAGCAGCGAGTGCACCCTGCCGTGCGCGGACATGCGCGGGTCCAGCGAGTGCACCTCGTCCAGCAGTTCTTCGACGCTGTTGGGGGACAGGGAGGAGCTCTGGGGGATCTCAGTCATGTGTCCGTCAACCTCCGCAGAGCCGGTCGGCGTTGTGGCAATGCGCGTTTCCTCGGGCGTAATAGTTGAATTGTCGTTGGTTTTTCCCCGGTTTGCCACATCTTGCTGTTCAGGGGCCGGTTCCGGATGGGCGGGAATTCCTGTGGATTCGGGGTTCCGGTCGTCTAATTCATGCTAACGTCGCGGTCAGCGGACGCGACGAGGCCCTTGTGACCTCCCGTCCCACGGCTGGGAGCCGCCGCTCGCCGCGGCGCGACCGGCCCCGACCGCCCTCGCGTGTCGGCCCGCGCCCCACGGTGGAGAGGAACCCCCGGTGTCTGGAGTCCACGGTCTCACGAGCGCCCCCGGCGTTCGTTCCGCCGTGCTCCCCGCGCCGGTGCGGCGGGCCCTGCTGCTCGCCGCCCTGGTCTCCGGGCTCGTGGTCACCGCGTGGCTGACGGCCTCCGACCCCGTGCGGGCGCAGGAGGAGGTGGCGAACGGCACCCTCGTGCACCAGGCCGCCTCCGTCGCCGCGACCGTGCGGGTACCCGCCGCGCAGGCGGTCGCCGAGCACCCGGAGGCGGCGCGCGACGGCTCAGTACAGGGTTCCGCCGCCCGGACGCACGCGGGCGGCCCCGACTCCGGGAACCGCTCGGACGCCGCGCCCGCGGACGCCGGAGCCTCCGTCCCCGTGACCGCCAGGATCAACGACCCGCTGGTCGGCGCTGTGTCCGCGGTGGGGCAGAGCACCACGCGGATGGTCTTCGACGCGTCCGCCGGGGTCTCCGGCGGCGACGTGCCCGAGACCCCCGAGGTGGCTCGGCAGATCCGCGACACCGTGCACGGGGTCACCGAGCCCGTCGGGGAGTACCTCGACGAGGACGACGCCCCCGACACCGAGCCGCGGACGCAGGACCCGTCCGCGGACCCGGCCGACACGGACGAGCGGACCGGAGCCGAGCGCGGGGAAGCGGTACCGCCCGCACCCGCCGAGGTCGTCGCGCACTTCGTCCCGGCCGTCACCGGGACCACCGCGGGCGCCGTCCGGGCGCACGCCGACCCGGCCGCGGAGAACGCTCCGGCGCGGCTGGCCTCCGATCCGGTCGCCACGCCCTCCGGGCTGGGCGGCTCCGCCTCGGGTTCCGCCCAGGGCGCTCCCAGCGGGATTCCCGCCGTCGCGGGCTACCTGTCCACCACCGGTGCCCCGGCACCGGCGCCCGGCCAGCTCCAGGCCGCCCGGCACGTCCTGCTCGCGGTCCCCGCCGAGTCCGCGGACGAGCCGACCTTCTCGCCCGACTAGCGGTCTCCCTCCAGCCGGGTCGCCCAGCGACCCCTCCTGGCACGCCCCTTCCCAGAGCCGCAGCGCCTCCGACCGGTCACGGTGGGTGAGGAACCGGAATCCTCTGGGGGTTGACGTGAGCCGCGCACCCCGACGGCGAGGTTCACGTCAGTCAGTGGCCAGCCAGATCCACGACTGATGACCGGTAGAGCCGCACCGCACCCTCCAGGCGCGGAGGGCTCTCCCACCGGAAAGCCCGGACCCGAACGGAGCCCTCCCCCCGGCCAGGGGAGCGGAACCGTCGGACGGCGGGAAGCGCACACGAACGCCGTCCACGCGAGAGCCACAGACCACATTCCGGAAGGACACACGACATGTTCAACACCGCCCGCACCTCTGCCAGGACCCTGCTGGTGGCCGCCAGCACCGCGGGTTTCGTCGCCCTCGGCGCCGGGATCGCCGGGGCCGACGCCCTCGGCGGCGCCACGGACGGGCTCGCGCTGAACGACCTGGGCAGCCAGGTTCCGGCGCCGCTGACGGAGGGCGTCTCCACGCCCCTGGGCGAGCTGGTCAAGGTCGAGCCCGGCCAGATCTCCGCCCAGCCCGACGTGCGGCGCCAGTCCGCCCAGGAGCAGCCCCTCGGCCCGGTCGCCGGGAACGCCGTCTCCACCGACACCCCGATCCGGGCGGGGGAGGAGAACGCCACCAACGTCGGTCCGCTGGAGCTGGACACCGTCAGCGAGACGCTGCCCCTGTCGGGTACCGAGAGCCCGGTGTCGGGTGACGCGCTGTCCGGTCTGCTGGGCGGCGGTTCCACCGGGTTGGGCGGTTCGGACATCCTGGGCGGGCTGCTGGGCGGTGCCGGTGGCGGCACGGGCGGCGGCACCCTGCCGCTGTCGCACCCGGAGTCCTCCCTGTCCCTCCAGGACACCAGGGAGACGGTCGGCACCGGCCTCAACCAGCTGGGCTCCTCGGTCGAGCGGGGCACGCACGAGGTCGGCACCGACCTGAGCGGCCTGGACGCCACCCTGCCCGCGTCCGGGGACACCCTTCCCCTGGCCGCCGCGGACACCCCCACCGGCCCCATCAACGGCCAGAACACCGACCTGACCGGCGGCGCCGCCGACCTGGTCTCCGACCTGGTGCTGTCCGACGACGTGAAGCTGCCCATGTCCGCGGGCGCCTCCTCGCTGCCCGAGACCGTCGCCGACGCCTCGGCCGACCTGCTGCCCGTGCCCGCGGGCACCCTGCCCATGGCCGCCGCCCCCGAGGTCTCGGACGTGGCCGGCCTCGCCGTCGACGCCGTCCGCACGACGCAGCTCGACCCCTCCGGCGACTTCGTGGGCAACGACCTGGTGGGCGTGGACGGCATGCCCGACCTGGGTCGGCCCCAGGTGGACACCAGCCAGCTGAACCTGCTGCCCGACAGCATCGCCTGACCTCCCTGGAACGTGCGCCCGCCGGTCGTGGCGGGCGCACGAGCCTCGGGCGGTGAGCGGGACCACCTCCGCTGAGGGGCGCCGAACGGAACTGTGGGGGTTCCAGGCGCGTACCGGCGGAGGGCGGAGTCTCCGCCGCCCGGGGCCCGACCGCGGTTCCGGACCGGGGGGACCGGAACCGCGGTCCTTCGTGCCCGGAGTCCCCGGGAACACGGAAGGGGCCCCGGGGCCGGTACGGAGAGTCGTACCGGCCCCGGGGCCCCTCGGCGTTCCGCAAGGCACGGAAGGAGCGGCGGAGGGGCCTCCGCGATCCCGGCAAGCTCCAGGAGTCCCGAAGGCCCCTCCGCGGCGTCCTACTCCAGCTCGTCGCCGGTGCCGTAGCCCAGCCCGTCGGAGCACGGGTTGGAGGTGGCGTCGCGTCCCACGCCCGGCCGGGCGTGGTCCTCCTCCGGGGAGGCGTCCGCGACGTCCTCGTCCGCCGGGGAGGGCGAGGCCCCGGGCGGGTCCTGGGGAACGGGGGCCTCGTCGGCCATCGTGAGGGGCAGGGGCCGGTCCTCGCGCACGGCCGTGAACAGCTCCTCGGCCTGGTCCTCGTACCACAGGACCCGGTTGGGGTTGGAGGGCGCCTGGTACCAGGGCACGGTGTGGAACTCGATGTCGGTCAGCTCCACGTCCGCCAGGGTCACGGCGATCGACAGCATCCGGTCGAACGTGAGGGCGCTGTCGGTGGCGCTGTGCTCGGCCACCGCGCGCAGGACGGCGTTGAGCCTGCCCGGGTCGGTGATCACGTCGTTGCTGGTCACCTGGTCGGCCAGGGCCGCGAGGAACATCTGCTGGCGGTCGATGCGGCCGATGTCGCCGCCGTCGCCGATCTCGTAGCGGGCCCGGACGAACGACAGCGCCTCGTCGCCGTCGAGCGTCTGCTGGCCCGCGTCGAGGTCGAGCTTGGACCGGCTGTCCTCCATCGGCTCGGGGATGCACATGTCCACGCCGCCGATGGCGTCCACCACGTCCCGGAAGCTCATGAAGCTCAGGTGTACGAAGTGGTCGATGCGCACGTCGCTCAGCGACTCGATGGTGCGGACCACGCAGGGCGGTCCGCCGTGGTACATCGCGGCGTTGATCATCCCGAAGTAACCGGACGTGCCCTCGGTGTCGCCGTAGGGCTCGCACTCGGGCAGGGCCACCAGGGAGTCGCGGGGGAAGCTGATCACCGACACCCGGCTCTCGGGCGAGATGTGCGCCAGCATGACCGAGTCCGAACGCTCGCCCTCGAACTCCGTCGAGTAGGCGGTGCTTCCCTCCTCGTAGCCGTCGGTGCCCATGAAGAGGATGTTGACGGAGTCGTTGATCCTCTCGGGCCGCTCCTCCTCCTTGAGCAGCCCGTCGATGTCGTACTGGACCATGTCCGAGCGCAGCGAGCGGTAGTAGCCGTAGGCGGTGCCGACCCCGGCGGCCAAGACGAGGACCAGGCTCGCGGCGACCCACACCAGGATCCTGCCGGTCCGGCGGCGCTTGGTGCGGACGGGAGCGGCGGCAGCCGGGGCGTCCGCGCCCGGGGCGGCCTCAGTGGTTCCTGACGTCTCGGTAGCCCCACCGGTCTCGGCGGCCTTGGCGGACTCACCGTGCTCAGCGGCCACTGGGGTTTCAGTAGCCCCTGCGGCCTCAGTGGTCCCAGCGGCCTCCTCAGCCCCGGAGGCCCCTTCGGCACCGGCGGCGGATCCAACCGCCTTCTCCTCGGGGGTTTCCTCGGCCTCAACAGCCTTCTCACCCCCGGCGGCCTCCTCGGTTTCGGAGGCCCCTTCGGTCCCGGCGGGCTCGCCAGCCTTCTCAGTCTCCTGGGCGCTATCGGTGTCTGATGTCACACCGGGTTCGGGGGCTTCTTCAGCCTTTCCGGCCTTCTCAGCCCCCTCTGTCTCGTCCGCCCCGTGGGCCCGGTCGGTCCCGGCAGCCCCGGTTTCGGGCGCGGCGGTGTCCCCACCGGCCGCGTCGCCGCCGGTGTTCGCGGACCCTGAGCCGGGTGTGGAGCCGTCCTCGGGCCTGTCGTCTGGTGTGTGGTCCCTGCCGGAGGCAGAGGGCTTCTCATCAGCGGGCATCGTGCAATCTCGGTGAGTTCGGACGGCGGGACGTGCCAGCGGTCGGACGCCGGGCCGGAGGGACACGCGTCCGAGTGCGGGGGAGGGCGGGGAACGCGCGGAACGTCAGCGGCGGGCGGTCGCCGGATCCGGGGCCTCCTGGGGATTCGGGGGCGGCCCACGGGGCACGGGCAGCACCGGGAAGCGGGTGCGGCCCAGGGCACGGAAAACGTGTGCGTGGCAGAGATCCTAGGTCAAGTTCTTCCCGACCGCGCGCGCGGGTTGTCCCCGAGCGAGGGGCCTGACCGCAATTGCGCCGCACAATTCCTCAGCCCCCGTGGTCGTCTCCCGGCGTCCGTCCGCCTGACTTTCCCCGGCTTGTCCGCTTGAAACGCCTATGTCCGGTCGACGTCGGGGCAGACGCGGACCGCCCGCGCCCCGCGGAGCGGGGACAGCGGGCGGTCGGCGGAGCGGGACCTGGTCAGTCGTCCCAGAAGGCGCTCTCCTTGGCGGGCTCCTCCGCGGCCGCGGAGGAGGAGCGCCCGCCCTTGGCCGCGGGCTTGGCGGGGGTCTTGGCCGCGCTCTTGGCGGGCTTGCGGGCCGGGGCCGGGGTCTTGGCGCCGGTGTGCCGGGGGCGCGGGGTGACCGCGCTCTTGGCGATGGGCTCGGCGGGACGCGGGGTCTCGCCGGAGTGGATGCTCAGCGCCTCCTCCTCCACGGACAGCATCTTGCGGACCGCGGCGGGCACCTCGGGCAGCTTCTCGGAACGCAGGTGCGCTCCGAGCACCTCCAGGGCGTGGTCGCACAGCAGTTGGCGGGAGCGCTCGGACCTGACCCCGCTGAGCTCCTCGATCTCCGGCAGGGCCCGCTCGCGCAGCAGGCGGATGACGTCGCGCAGCCGGTCCCGCGTCTTGCGGTCGGTCATGGACATGACGGTCAGCTCCGCCTCGGCGAGGAAGCTGTCGCCGCCGTCGACCGAGTCGCGTTCGGCGATGAAGGCGCTGGTGAGGGTGCGCGCGGAGGCGCGGGAGGAGGTGCGGATGGAGTCGCGCCTGACCAGACGGGCCTGGACGGCGGTGACGACGACGCTGGTGACCAGGCTGATTCCGGCGCCCAACAGGATCAGTACGAGGGGGTTCTCTGGGAACACGGCGGGGACCTTTCCGGGCGGGGGTCCGCACGGGCGCGGCCACGGGGGTGACGGAGGTGTGCGGGGCAGGGGTGATGCTCGGTGACTATTCGTCACACCGAGGGCGGTTGTCAAGTGCGGGCACGGGGCGAGTACGCGCCGACGAGCGCGCCGTCGCAGTTCAGCCGGGGTGAGCGCGGGGGCACGGCTCGGTCGCGGGTCGCAGCGGCTGCCGGAGGGGGCCGATCCCCTCCCGTGCGATGATTCCCGGTCGGGCGCGGAGGTAACTTCCCCGTCCACAGCCTGTGGACGAAGAGCGGGGCGGTCGGGCGTGCGCCGGGTCCGACCCCGCCTCCGGGGCCCGGGGCCGGACCGCCCTGGGGCGCACGGGACCCGCCGGGCTCAAGCCTCAGCGTTCCCTCAGCCCGCCAGGAGCTTGTTCACCGCCTCCGGCGACAGGATCTCCTCGGTCACCATGGCCGCGCAGCCGCGCACGCCCGCGTCGTCCCACAGGGAGCTGGCCACGACGCGCAGCTGCCGGGTGGCCAGGGCGGTGCACTGCTGGAACACCACCTCGCGCACACCCGCCACCAGGTGGTCGTAGGCCTCGGCCAGGTCGCCGCCCAGCACGACCACCTCGGGGTTGAGCAGGTTCACCGCCCCCGCGAGGGCCTCGCCCAGTCTGCGCCCGGCCTCCCGGACCAGGGTGACGGCCACCGGGTCGCCCCCCGAGGCCAGCGCCACCAGGTCCTTGAGCGTCCGCGCCCGGCACCCCTGCTCGGCGGCGCTCTCCAGCAGCCGCCGCCCGCCCGCTACCGCCTCCAGGCAGTCGGTGTTGCCGCACCGGCACGGAAGCCCGCCCGCGCCGCGCACCGGGATGTGCCCGATCTCCCCGGCGGCGCCCAGCGAGCCGCGCAGCAGCCGCCCGCCGGACAGCAGGCCCGCGCCGATCCCCGTGGAGACCTTCACGAACACCATGTCGTCGGGGTGCCCGTGCCCGCCCGCGATGTGCTCGCCGAGCGCCATCACGTTCACGTCGTTGTCCACCATCACCGGCACCGGGAAGCGCTCGGCGACCAGCGGGGCCAGCGCCACGCCCGCCCACTTGCCGAGGAAGGGGCGGTCGTCGGCGCGGCCCGCGTGGAACTCGACGGTGCCGGGCAGGCCGATGCCCACGCCGCGCACGTCACCGGGGTCGCGGCCGAGCGAGGCGATCTGCTCGGACCAGGTGTCCAGCAGCCAGGGGAGGGTGGAGTCGGGGCCCTGCTCCATCGCGGGCGAGCCCGGGGTGCGCACGAGGACCTCGCCGTCGAGGTCGCACACGGCGGCCTGGCTGCGGACCATGCCCAGGGCACTGGTGAGGATGAGGCCGCTGGCGGCGTTGAACTCCAGCAGGGTCGGCGGCCGTCCGCCGCTGGAGACCGCGCCCGAGCCCTCGGTGACGAGCCCGCCGACGATCAGCTCGGTGACCCGCAGGGCGACGGAGGGACGGGACAGGCCCGTGACCCGGCCGATCTCGGAGCGGCTGGTCGCGGTTCCGGAGCGGATCAGCTCCAGGATGTGGCCGCTGGTGGCAGCAGAGGACAGGCGTCCGGGGGTTCTGGCCATAGCTCATTCAACCATGAGGTTACGACTACAAGGCTGGGAGGTTATGTAAATAATTGTTCTCAAGTGTGCTTGGTTTTTTACCATAGTCGGGCTTAGGCTCAAAGGGCCGGACGTCCCGCGCGTCCGCACCGCCTCCCCGCACCCCCCGCCTGCGTCACACTCCGCCCCCCGCTCCCCATCCCCTTCCCTCCCCGCTGGAGCAGACCGAAGATGCCGCAGCAGTCCGCGTCCCGTGCCACCGACCTGGTGGTCTTCGGGGGTACCGGCGACCTGTCCATGCGCAAACTCCTCCCCTCCCTGTACCTGCTGGACCGCGACGGCCACCTGGACGGGGGGACCCGCGTCGTCGCCGTCTCGCGCGACGGCCTCACCGACGCCGACCTCAGGGACAAGGCCGCCTCCGCGGTCCGCGGCCACCACGCCGTCCAGGTCGCCGAGCCCGACGTGCTCCACCGGTTCCTGGAGCGCCTCTCCCACGTCACCGTGGACGTCGGCGGCGACCCCTCGGGCTGGGACGCCCTCACCGCCGCCCTCGGCCCCGGCCGCGACCGCGTCTTCTACCTCGCCGTCCCGCCGATGATCTCCGGCGCGATCTGCCGCGGCCTGAGCGACGCCGGGCTCGTCACCCCCGACTCCCGCGTGGTCATGGAGAAGCCCCTGGGCCGCGACCTGGCCTCCTCCCGCGCCGTCAACGACGCGGTGGGGGCGGTCTTCGACGAGTCGCGCATCTACCGCATCGACCACTACCTGGGCAAGGAGACGGTGCAGAACCTGCTGGTGCTGCGGTTCGCCAACGTCTTCCTCGAACCCCTGTGGAACTCCCGCTGGATCGACCACGTCCAGATCACCGCCGCCGAGACCGTCGGCGTCGGCGGGCGCCGGGGCTACTACGACACCTCCGGCGCCATGCGCGACATGGTCCAGAACCACCTGCTCCAACTGCTGTGCCTGACCGCCATGGAGCCCCCGGCCAGCTACGACCGCGACTCCGTCCGCGACGAGAAGCTCAAGGTCCTCCAGTCGCTGCGCCCCCTCACCGGGGACCGCGTCGCCGAGGACACCGTGCGCGGCCAGTACGGGCGCGGTTCCGTCCAGGGGTCGGAGGTGCTCGGCTACCTCGACGAGCCCGGCGGGCCCGCCCTCAGCGACACCGAGACCTTCGTGGCACTGCGTGCCGAGGTGGCCAACTGGCGCTGGGCGGGGGTGCCCTTCTACCTGCGCACCGGCAAGCGCATGTCGCACTCCCGCTCGGAGATCGTCATCCGCTTCCGCGAGGTGCCGCACACGATCTTCCCCGGCACCAACCTGCCCGGCGCGGGCAGCCTCGTCATCCGGCTCCAGCCGGACGAGGGCATACACCTGACCATGCTGGCCAAGACGCCCGGCGCCGGAGCGCTGCGGCTGCGGCCCGCCCCGCTGGAGCTCAGCTTCGCCGACACCTTCGCCACCCGCTCGCCCGAGGCCTACGAGCGGCTGCTGACGGACGTCCTGGCCGGTGACTCCACCCTCTTCATGCGCCGCGACGAGGTCGAGGCCGCCTGGCGCTGGGTGGACCCCGTCATCGAGGCGTGGAACGGCCTGAGCACCACCCCCGAGACCTATCCAGCCGGAAGCGCCGGCCCCGCGGGCGCGCACCGGCTCATCGGCCGAACAGGCCGTACGTGGTACGAAGAGGAGCGACCCCGATGACCGCGCACATCCCCGGCGACGCCGACACCGCAGGGTACGGACCAGCCGTCCACCCCGTCGTCGCAGACGTCACCCGGCGCCTCGCCGAGCGCAGCGCCGACACCCGGTCCGCCTACCTGGCGCGGATCGACGCGGCGGCGGCCGAGGGCCCCGCCCGTTCCGCGCTGGGCTGCGCCAACCTCGCCCACGGGTTCGCGGCCTGCGGCGTCTCGGACAAGCTCAAGCTGTCCGGCGACGTCACGCCCAACCTGGCGATCGTCTCGGCCTACAACGACATGCTCTCCGCGCACCAGCCGCTGGAGTCCTACCCGGCCGTGATCAAGGCCGCCGTGGCCGAGGCGGGCGGCGTCGCCCAGTTCGCCGGGGGCGTGCCCGCCATGTGCGACGGCATCACGCAGGGCCGCGCGGGCATGGAGCTGTCCCTGTTCAGCCGGGACGTCATCGCGATGGCCACCGCCGTGGCCCTCTCCCACGACATGTTCGACGGCGCGCTGATGCTCGGAGTGTGCGACAAGATCGTGCCGGGCCTGCTGATCGGCGCCCTGTCCTTCGGCCACCTGCCGGTGGCGTTCGTGCCCGCCGGGCCCATGCCCTCGGGCCTGCCCAACAAGGACAAGGCCCGCGTGCGCCAGCGCTTCGCCGAGGGCCAGGTGGGCCGCCGCGAGCTGCTCCAGGCCGAGTCCGCCGCCTACCACTCGCCCGGCACCTGCACCTTCTACGGCACCGCCAACTCCAACCAGATGCTCATGGAGGTCATGGGCCTGCACCTGGCCGGGGCCAGCTTCGAGCAGCCGGGCACCCCGCTGCGCGAGGCCCTGACCGCCGAGGCCGGGCGCAGCGTGCTCGCCCGCACCGCCCTGGGCGACTCCTACAACCCGGTCGGCCGCCAGGTCGACGAGCGGGCCGTCGTCAACGCCGTGGTCGCCCTGCTGGCCACCGGCGGCTCCAGCAACCACACCCTGCACCTGGTCGCCATCGCCCGCGCCGCCGGTATCGAGCTGACCTGGGACGACTTCGCGGACCTGTCCGAGGTGGTGCCGCTGCTCACCCGCATGTACCCCAACGGCGCCGCCGACGTGAACCAGTTCCACGAGGCGGGCGGCATGGCCCACCTGATCGGCTCCCTGCTGGACGCCGGGCTGCTCCACGAGGACGTGCGCACCCTGATGGGCGAGGGCCTGGGCCGCTACCGCCAGGTCCCGAACCTGGACGGGGGCGAGCTGACCTGGGTCGACGGCCCCAAGGAGAGCGGCGACACCTCCGTCCTGCGCGGTACGGACGACCCCTTCGCCCCCGACGGCGGCCTGCGCATGCTGTCGGGCAACCTGGGCCGCGCCGTCATCAAGGTGTCCGCGGTCGCGCCGGAGCGGCACGTGGTGGAGGCGCCCGCCCGCGTCTTCGGCGACCAGGCCGAACTCCAGGACGCGTTCGCCGCAGGGGAGCTGACCGGCGACTTCGTCGCGGTGGTCCGCTTCCAGGGGCCGCGCGCCAACGGCATGCCCGAGCTGCACAAGCTCACGCCGCCGCTGGCGGTGCTCCAGGACCGGGGCCAGAAGGTGGCGCTGGTGACCGACGGCCGCATGTCGGGCGCCTCGGGCAAGGTGCCCGCCGCCATCCACGTCTCCCCCGAGGCCGAGGCGGGCGGAGCGCTGGCCTACGTCCGCGACGGCGACCCCATCCGCCTGGACGCCACCACGGGCACACTGGAGGTGCTGGCCGACCTGACCGGCCGCGAGCCCGCCCGTCCCAGCGCGGACTCCGCCACCGGCACCGGCCGGGAGCTCTTCGCGGCCCTGCGCGGCGCGGTCGGCCCCGCGGAGAAGGGCGCCGGGGTCTTCGGATCCTGACCCGCCGACCGGGCGCGCCGGGGGACCGGCCCGGGGGCGCGCGGCGGACACCCGCCACGCACGCCCCCGCGGCCGCGGCGCGCCCACCCCAGACCTTCGAACGACCCTGGAGAGACACGACATGACGACGAACCCCCGTTCGGGCGCCGACATCCTCGACCTGGCCCCGGTGATGCCGGTGGTGGTCGTCTCGGACGCCGACTCCGCCGTGCCGCTGGCCCGCGCGCTGGTGGCGGGCGGCCTGCCGGGCATCGAGGTGACCCTGCGGACCCCGGCCGCGCTGGAGGCCATCGCGCGGATCGCCGCCGAGGTGCCCGAGGCCGTGGTCGGCGCGGGCACCGTGGCCACCCCCGACCAGGCGGCCGCGGCCGCCGAGGCGGGAGCGCGCTTCCTGGTCAGCCCGGGGTGCACCGACCGGCTGGCGTCGGCCATGTCCGACACGGGCCTGCCCTTCCTGCCCGGCGTGGGCACCGTCTCCGAGGCCTTGGCGCTCCTGGAGCGCGGGGTGACGGAGATGAAGTTCTTCCCGGCCGAGGCCTCGGGCGGCGCGGCGTTCCTGAAGTCGCTGGCGGGCCCCCTGCCCCAGGTGCGGTTCTGCCCTACCGGCGGCATCACCGTCGCTTCGGCCCCCGCCTACCTCGCGCTGCCCAACGTGGGCTGCGTGGGCGGCAGCTGGCTGACCCCGGCCGACCTGGTGGCGGCGGGGGAGTGGGAGCGGATCACCGGTCTGGCCAGGGAGGCCGCCGCCCTGTAGCGCCGCCCGCGCCCCGGTCCCGCCGGGACCGGGGCGCCCGCTACTCGGAGTCGCCGAACCTGACCACCGTCAGCCAGACCAGCAGGGCGCCCACGCCCGCCACGAGGGCGACCTCGGCCGTCCAGGGGATCTGCCAGCCGAACCAGGTGATGCCGGGGTTGAACAGCGCCTCGGTCTCCGGTGAGGTGTCCAGGTGGGCGAAGACCGCCTGGCGCATGGGGTCGACGACGTAGGTGACGGGGTTGACCAGTGTGATCGCGGTGAGCCAGGAGGGCAGGTTCCCGATGGGGAACATGGCACCCGACAGCAGGACCAGGGGTGAGATGACCAGCTGGGCCATCCCCATGAACGCCTCGCTGCCCCGGACCGAGATCGCGATGAGGACGCCCACCGCCGACGCCGTCAGCGCCACCAGGAAGGTGAGCCCGAACAGGGTCAGCATCAGCCCCGGCGCGTAGGGCACCCCCGCCAGGCCGGCCACCGCCAGGATGATGCTGGCCTGGAGGGTGGCCAGGACCGCGCCCGAGAGGATCTTGCCCAGGATCAGCGCGGAGCGCTTGGCCGGGGCGACGAGCATTCCGCGCAGGAAGCCGACCTCGCGGTCGGTGACGATGGTCGCCGCGGAGGACACCGCCGTCCCCATGACGGTCATGACGACCACGCCCGGGAACATCACGGCGGTCAGCGGGAGGTCGTCCTCGCCCCTCGGGATGAGGGAGCCGAAGCCCACTCCGATGACGAACAGCCACATCACCGACTGGAGCAGCATCGCCACGCCCCGGCTGACGTCGTGGACGAAGCGGAAGAGGTCGCGCTTGAGCACGACCCGGACCGTGCGCAGGTCGTGGCCGAGCCCGAAGGGCGAGGTGGGGAGCGGGCGCCGTCGCGTGGCCGTCATCTGGTCCTTGTCCTTGCTCGTGGTGGTGGGGGGCCGGTCCGGGCGCCCGTCACTCGGTCCAGACCGGCGCGGAGCCGATCCCCACCGGGCCGCCCTCCCGCCGCGACCGGCCCCCGGTGATGCGCGCGAGGAGCCGGGCCCCCGTCCGGAGCCAGTGGTCCCGGGAGACCGAGTAGTAGTGCAGGTCCCACAGCCGTCCCCGGAAGTAGACGTGGCCGGGGAGCGTCGCCTCCCTGGGTGTGGCGGACAGCGCCGAACCGAAGTGCATGAGGCTCGCGTCCGTGGTCAGCGCGTACACCTTCCTGATGTCGTCCCAGCGCGCGAACGCGTAGTTGACGAGGAGCATCATGGATTCGGCGCCGACCCCCGCGGCGAGTCCGTCCGGGTCCATGAAGATGCCGATCTTCACGTGTCCGGCCGGGCTGCGCTCGCGGACCGAGGCGAACCCGAGGACCTCGCCGCTTCCGGCGGCCTCGATCTGGAGCACGGTGACGTCCGAACCGTCCAGCGCCCTGAAGGACGACGCGAAGCTGTCCCGGGCCGGGAGCGTCTCGATCCCGAGCCTCAGCAGCAGTTGGTACAGCCCGAGGACGTTGTCCTCCCCGATGGGGCGGAACCGGACACGGGGGGTCTGGAGGTGGAGGGAGATCATCGCCGACTGCCCTGGCCTTTCCGTGGGACCGTCGGGCGTGGCAGCCCGGGGAGAGGCCATCCTTGCACGCGCCCCCGGTTATGGGAGCGCTCCCACAACGCGGCCTGCGAGGAAGGGCGGAGAAAGCACCCCGAACGTCCTCGCGTGAAAGCCCGCGAAAGGGCGCCGCGCGTCCGGGAAGGCCCCTCGGGTCCCGCGCGCGTAAACGTCCCGCCGGCGGGACGTGCGGTTCCACGCCTTTCCCTTGCGCCCCTGGAATCCCTTGTCTAGGTTCTGGCGCGTCCTGTCGGAAACGCATCCGAGAAAGGCGGAACCATGATCATTTCCGATGTCCTCTCCCTCCAGTCCCTGGGCGTGCTGCTGGAGGCGGAGGCCCTCCTCAACAGCGGTCTGAGCTATGTCGGCTGCAGCGGAGACGTCATCGTCAGGCCCGCCTGAGGCCCGGCGCGCCACGCGGAAGGGGTTCTGCCGATGATCCCACCAGAGGAGGACGGGAGCCGTCCGGGCGGGCGCGGGAACCACTCTTGTGGGCGGTCCCGGGTTCTTCTATGTTCCTTTCGTGCCGGCACCCCCGTCCATTCTCTTCCGAGGAGGGAACATGCCCCTTTCCGACGTTCTCGATTTGCAGCGTTTCGAGATCGCCGTCGACGAGAGCACCATGCTGAACAGCGGCCTCAGCCTCGTCGGATGCAGCGGTGACGTGATCGTCCGCCCCGCCTGACAGGCCTCCTGCCGGGAGCGCCGCGGAGGCGTCCTGCTCCGCGGCGCTCCCCCCGACGTCCGGCCGGGCGCGACGGCCCGGCCCGTGAGAGGTCGTGTCCGATGATCTTCCCCCACACCGGCTCCGCCGACGCGGTGCTCGACCCCACCGACACCAGGAGGGGCGGCAAGGTGTACGACGAACTCGTCGGGCACGGCGTGGCCGGAGTGCCCGGACGCGAGGTGTTCGAGGCCCTGTGGCCGGGCGTGTACGACCAGGTCGGCGCGCAGTTCCTCGTGCGCGTCCCGGGCTCCGGACGCGTCGCGGGCTACGCCTCCCTGCACGGGTTCAACTTCCAGGCGCGCCACGGCTGCTGCTCCCTGGCGGCGGACGAGGCGGTCCTGGGGCCGCGGGGCGCCACCGACGCACACGCGCTCGCCGTCAACTACGCGTTCTCCATGTGGAACCTCAGGAAGCTCTACCTGTGGACCCTGGAGGAGGACCCCTCCGCGTTGCGCCGCACCGGGGCCGAGGTCCGGCTGGAGGGCTCCCTGCCCGAGTACGTGCTCGTCGGGGGCACACTGCGTACGGCCCGCGTCTTCGCGGTCTACCGGGACGCGTGGGAGCGGACCGGGACCGGCTTCGTCGAAGGGCGCGTCGGCCGGGCGGACCCCGCGTGAGGGTTCCGGCCCGCGGGCCCGGGGCGCCCGCGTCCGCGCGCCCGACACGGGGCGCCCTACGTACGGAGGACTGTTGGAGAACACGTCGGTGAACGGCTCCGATCCGCGGGCCATGGTCCGCGCGCGCGGACTGACCAAGCGCTTCGGCGAGGTCGAGGCCGTCAGGGGGGTGGACCTGGACGTGGCCCCGGGGGAGCTGTTCGGTCTCCTCGGGCCCAACGGAGCGGGCAAGTCCACGCTGATCGGCATGCTCTCGACCCTGGTCACACCGACCTCCGGGACGGGCTCGATCGCGGGTTTCGACATCGTCCGGGAGCGGCCCGACGTGCGCCGCAGCATCGGCCTGGTGTTCCAGGAGCAGACCCTCGACCGCTACCTGACGGGTTGGTACAACCTCAGGTTCCACGCGGAGATCTACGGGGTGCCCCCGGAGGAGGTCGACGAGAGGGTCTCCCGGGCCCTGCGGGACGTGGGCCTGTGGGAGGAGCGGGAGAGGCTCGCGGGCACCTACTCCGGCGGTATGCGGCGGCGGCTGGAGATCGCCAGGGGTCTGCTGCACGGTCCGCGCCTGCTGTTCCTCGACGAGCCGACGGCCGGGCTCGACCCCCGCTCCAGGGAGGCCGTCTGGGACCGGGTCAGGGATCTCAACGAGCGCGAGGGCGTCACCGTCCTCATGACCACGCACTACCTGGAGGAGGCGGAGAACTGCGGCCGCATCGCCATCATCGACGGCGGCGGGATCGTCACGGTCGGCAGCCCCGCCGAACTCAAGGCGGGGATCGGGCGGGACCGCGTGGAGATCGTCGCGCGCGACCCCGGGGCGCTCTGCGAGCGGCTCCGGCCGATCCTGGACACTGCCCCGGTGGTCGAGGGCGACACCGTCTGGTTCACGGTTGCCGACGGGCGCCGGTTCGTCCCCCGCCTGTTCGCCGAGACCGACACCGAGATCACGTCGGTTCAGGTCAGGCCGCCCTCGTTGGACGACGTCTTCCTCGCCCACACCGGCCGGGGCATCAGCACCCCCGCCTAGGAGCGCGGCGAGGGGGCCGCGCCCTCCGTCGAAGGGGCCGGGCGGTGACCTCTCCCCTACGATGACGGCATGGCTGAGGTAAGCGCGCGCGACGGCTCGTGGTCCTTCGACGGCGCGGCCGTGTGGATCACACCGGGCCGCAGGTCCCACCAGCTGCGCCGCGCCCTGGGCGTGGTCTCGCTGCCGCTGCCCGCGCTGGCGGGCGTCGTCCTCGAACCCCGGCGCGGAGGCGGGACCCTGCGGGCGCACCTCCGCCCGGGCGCCGACCCCTTCACCGAGGCCACCCGGGGCCTGCTGGCCCGCAGGGGCGACCCGTACCAGCTCAGGGTCGGCCGCTCCCGCGTCCTGGTGGCCGAGTACTTCGCGGAGACCGTCACCGAGGAGCTCGCCGCCCTGCCCCCCGAGGGCGCCCCGGACCGGTACCTGGTCGGGGCCCCCGGGGCTCCGGTGCGCTCCGAGGCGGGTGACGCGTCCGTCGTCTTCGACGGGACCCACGTCTACATCCGGCCCAACTGGAAGGCGGAGGCGGCCAAACGCGCGGCAGGCCCCCAGCAGATCGCGCTGGAGGACATCGCCGAGGTGCGGTGGACCTCCGTGGCGGGCGGCCACGACGGCAGCCTGAGGTTCGTGACGGCGGACGGCCGCGGCGACCGCACCGAGCCCCGGTACGACCCCTTCTCCGTCCACTGGAGCCAGTGGGGCCGCGACTACGAGGGCGGGACCACGGCCGCGGTGGCCACGGCCGTGGCCGCGCGGCTCCCCCACCCGTCGGCGCGGCGGGGGGAACTCGGAGGCTCCGCCCGGCGCGCGCTGCCGGAGGGGGAGGAGCGCTGAACCGGATCAGCCGTCGCGGCGCCGGGCCACCCACAGTCCGTGCGCGAACGGCCCGGTCCTCAGGTGCTCGGCCTCGCACCCGGCCCGCTCGAAGGCCGCCGCGTACTGCTCCGGGGTGAACAGGGACATCTCCGTCGACTCGGTGGCGTGGCGCAGCCCCTCCGCGGGGTCGGCCACGGCGTAGTGCACGACGATCGACATCCGGTCGCGCCGCCCGGGCACGGAGGCGGAGTGGGACAGGCGCATGATCGTGCGGTCGCCGTCCTCCACCACGTCCCGTGAGACGTACCCGGGCGTGAAGCCGTCCGGGCCGATCCAGGGTTCCAGGAGGAGGAGCCCTCCCGGGTTCAGGTGGTCCGCGAGCGACCGGACCACGGCGTCCAGCTCCGCCTCCGACTCCAGGTGCGGGACGGCGAACAGGTAGGTGATGGCGTCGAAACGCGCCTCCAGCGCCGTCTCCCGCAGGTCCGAGCACCAGGTCCGCAGGCCCGGGACGCGCGCCCGGGCCAGCGCCAGCATCTCCCGCGACCCGTCCAGGCCCGCCACCTCGTCGAAGCGCTCCGCGAACGCGCGCAGGTGCAGGCCCGTCCCGCACGCCACGTCCAGCAGCGAGGCGGAGCCGGGCCGCCGCTCCCGGACGATCTCGCCGATCCGGTCGGCCTCGGCGGCGTAGTCCTTGCCCCGGTGGATCATCACCGCGTCGTAGACGGCGGCGTAGTAGGTGTCGTACATCCGATCGGTCCTTCGTCCATGGTCGGCGGGCCCGGGGCGCCTGCCGCCCCGGCCGCGTTCCGTCCGGTCCGGTTCCGCAGCCCTAGGGTCTGTTTTTTTGAACCGGTCTCAGTTGTGGGGGTCGGTTCGGGCGCCCACGGGGTTCTGGAGGTGGCGGAGGCGGGCTCCGGTGGGGGGAGCTGCGCCGTAGGCGTCGGTTGAGGGTGGTGGTGGGCGACGGGTGGGCACGAGCGAACCCGTCGTAGGCGCCGCTGTGCCTGCTATAATCCCATTCCCGTGCTCCGGGCGCCCGAACAGGGACCGAAGCGGAGCGGAGGTCCAAAAAAACACTGCCTACGGGGCCTCGGAGAAGAAGGGGAGGAACGGCCGGCCGCCCCCTTCGGCGGCGGCCAGGGCGAGGAGTACGCCCGCCCCGCCCGTGGCCAGGTCCATCGACAGCCGCGGCACCCGGCCGCCGTGGAAGGCGGTCCGCCCCCGGAAGGGCAGGGCGTACCACTCCAGCTCGGCGACCCGGGAGCGCAGCGCCTCGGGTGCTCCGCCCAGCCGGGCCAGCGCCGCCACCTGGCCCGCCTTGCCGTGGAACAGGTCCGCCTGGGCGTACAGCAGGGTGTGGCACGAACGGGTCAGCGCGGGGAGGCTCTCGGCGCAGCGCCCGTCCTCGCGGTGCTCCAGCAGCTCCCTGACGACCAGGGCGACGCCCAGCCCCCCGGCGTCGATGTTGGGCAGGGCCCGCGCCCCGCGGTCGCGTACCAGCAGGGTGCCGTCCGGGGCGGAGACGCACTGGTCCAGGTCCAGGTGCAGGGCCCGCGCCGCCGTGTCGAGCCAGAGGCCGTCCCCCGTCGCCCGGTACAGGTTCAGCACGGCCAGGGCGACGCCGCTCCATCCCCGCATGAGGCCCGCGCGTCCGGGCCTCGGGGGTTCCGCGGCCGCCTCCGCCTCCGCGACCGCCTCCGAGAGCCGCCCGCCCAGGGCGAGGGCGCGGGTCATGCGCGCGTCGTCCGCGCCGCCCCGGGAGAGGTGGACGAGCGCGGCGCACACGCCCGCCGTGCCGGAGAAGAGGGAGATCCCGCCGCACTCCTCCCCGGCGTGGCGCTCCAGCAGTTCGTCGGCCTCGTCGCGGTGGCCGAGGTGGTCCAGGACGTAGGCCAGGCCGCTGACGCCGTCGTAGAAGCCCGGGCCGGGGGAGCGCAGCCGCCGCGCGGCGGAGAGCAGCCACTCCTCGTGCTCCGGGAAGCGGGTCCCGCACGCGCGCTCCAGCGCCCACAGGACACCGGCCGCGCCGTGGGCCACGCCGTAGCCGCCGGAGAGGAACTGCTGGAGGTCCCCGGGGAAGAGCCGGTCGGTCCGCTCCGGGGTCGCGGACGCGGTGATGCCCGCCGCGACGGAGTCCAGGGACACGGGCGGACGCCCGTGGGCCTCCTCCGGGCTCTCCGGGACCAGTTCGCGCTCGATCTCGTCGGCCCACTCGCGGGGGACGGGGTAGAGCTCGCGGAGCAGGTCCACCAGCTCCGCGGCCTTGTGCGGCGACAGGGCGGTGATCCGGGAGAAGGGCAGGAAGACCGACAGGCGGGTCGCGGCCAGGGCGTACCGGTCGACCGCGGTGCCGACCCGGTCGGCGCTGGCGAACCCGGGGGCTCCGAGCGGGGCCCGGTGCCCCTCCCTCTTCGCGTCGAAGGCCAGTTCGTAGTCGATCAGGCAGACCTCGTCGTCCTCGTTCACCAGCACGTTGTTGGCGTGCAGGTCCGCGAAGACCAGGCCGCGGTCGTGGACGGCGTCGAGCACCGCCTCCAGCCGGCCCAGGATGCGCAGGGCGCGCACGGTGAAGGCGGCGAGGGCGTCGGCGTCGGCGTACGCCTCGGTGACGCCGGGGTGGTGCACGGCGCACCAGGAGCCCAGGGTCCGGCCCTCCTTGTACTCCTGGACCAGGAAGCGGTGGCCGCCCAGGGTGAAGCTGTCCAGGAACCGGGGCACGCCGGGCACCCCGTCCAGGCGCCGCAGGTTCTCCTCTTCCCGTGTCTGGCGGGAGACCGCGTCGCGCAGCTCACGGTCGAGTCCGGCGTGGGGACGGGCCTCCTTGAGCACGACCCGGGTGCCGTCCTCCTCGCGGCGTCCCAGGTAGATCCCCCCGCCGTTGGAGAAGTGCAGGGCCCTGTCGACGAGGTAGGGCACGCGCTCCCCGGTCGAGCGGGCGTCGAGGTGCGGCTGGAGGAAGGACGGGAGGATCACCCAGGGAGGCGGGGTGAACGAGGGCAGCCGGCGGTCCGGCACCAGCGCTCCGTCGGGGTCGCGCAGCGCCGGGACCCGGGAGCCGTGCTCGTCGAGGCACCACATCTGGCGGAAGGCGCCGTATCTGACGTGCAGGGGCCCCCGGTCCCACCGCAGGTCGCTCAGGACGTAGGGGCCCGGCTGCCCGCCCACGCGCGCGGAGAGCGCGTGCAGGGTCCTCTCCAGCTCCTCCTCGTCGCGGGGGTAGACGGTGAGCAGTTTGCCGCTGGAGGCCCGGGGGGCGTACTTGGTGTTGGCCGCGACCAGGATGTTCCTGTTCAACAGGTACTTGAACACCAGGCCGTGCTCCGTGCAGTGGTCCCACACCTCACGGCATACCGCGTCCGCGTTGTCCACGGTCGCCGAGACGTGGATCTTCCAGCCCTGCTCGGGCAGGTCCGGAGCCTCCGGGGAGACGACGTGCCACAGGCCGTCGCGCTCGCGCCGCCAGCCCGGGGGCGGGTCCAGCCTCGTGACGGACAGGTCCGCCGGGGTCACGAGGGCGTTGGGGGAGTCGTCCGTGAGCCTGCTCGGCTCCTCGAAGAACAACGGGTCCGCGAGCGTGTACATCTCGACCAGGTCGAGCATGGGGGGCTTCCCTCCGGGATGGGCGGTGTGGCGGGTGCTGCGTCCGGCTCGCGGTCGGCGGCTCAGCCGCGGTCCGGACCCCCGGACGTCCTCGAACGCGGTCCGCGCGCGATCCGGTCGAGGATGGGCGCCCCCTTGGCGGTCCAGGCGCCGCGGGAGACCGAGTAGAAGTGCAGGTCCCACAGGCGGCCCTGGAAGTAGACGTGCCGGGGGAGGGACGCCTCCCGGGGTGTGCTGGCGAGCGCCGAGCCGAATTTCCCCAGACTCGCGTCCGTCGTCAGAACGTATACCTTCCGCAGGTAATCCCAGTGGGCGAAGGCGTAGTTGACGAGCATCATCATGGACTCGGCTCCCACACCCACGGGAAGGCGGTCCGTGCGCATGAAGATGCCCAGTTTCACGTGACCCGCCGGATCGTGTTCGCGAATCGACGCGAAACCGAGGACCTCGCCCGTGCTGCGGAATTGGATCTCGAATACGTCGACGAAGCGCTTGGCCACCGAGTGGTAGGACTCGATGAAGGCGTCCCGTGACGGAAGGCTTTCCAGGCCCAGTTCCACGAGGAGGTCGTAGAGTTCTCCGACCTTCTCCGGGGCGATGGGACCGAACCTGATACGCGGGGTCTCCAGGTGCAGTGTGAGCATGGCGCCACACCCTAGTGTCCGCGCCGCGGCGCGGACCCCGCCCGCCGCGCGGCGTCCCGCCGGCGGGACAGCCGCCGCGGCCGGGGCCGCCGGTCCGGTCCGCCTTCTTGTCGAGCCGGAGGAATTGTCCTAGGTTCTGTCCCGCCAGTGTCGGCCCACGCGCAGGAAAGGAGGCCAGCCATGGTTCTCTCTGACGTCCTGTCCCTTCAGGAGATGGACACCGTCCTCGATGAAGCCGTTCTGCTGAACAGCGGTCTCAGCTACGTCGGTTGCAGCTGATTCCTCTGACGCGCTGTGGAGAAATCCATTCTTCACAGCGCTTTTCTCTGCCCCGTTCGGGGCGACGGGAGATGTGGTGCAGGAGATCGTGTTCCCGCATATCGTGACGCGCGCCGTCAGGCTCGCCTCCACGGCGGAGAGGTCGGGGGAGGCGGTCCACGACGAGCTCTCGCGGCACGGGCTGGGGGGCCTTCCCAGCAGGGACGTCTTCGCGTCCCTGTGGCCCAAGGAGTTCGAGGGCGTGGCCGCGCAGTTCCTCGCGGAGGAACCGGGTTCGGGAGGGGTCGGGGGCTACGCCTCCCTCCATTCCCTGAACCCGCTGGGGCGCTACGTCAAGTGCTCCGTGGCCGCGGACCCGGAGGTGCTGGGCCCCGAGGGCGTGGAGCACGCCCACGCCCTCGCCGTGAACTACGCCTTCGCGATGTGGAACATCCGCAAGGTCTACTTCTGGGTGGTCGACAGCGGGCTGCCCGCGCTGCGGGCGAGCGGCGTCGAGGTGCACCGGGAGGGGACGCTCTCCGAGTACGTGCTCGACGGCCAACGGCTGCGCTCGGTGCGGATCTTCGCCGTCTACCGGGAGGCGTGGGACGCGGCCGGGACCGGTTACGTCCGGGACGCCGCGGCCGGGAGGACGGCGTGAGCGCGGTCCCGCGGACGGGCCCCCTCCGGCGGGGGGCGCCGGGATGAGGGTGCTGTTCGCGACGCAGGCGGAGCGGACCCACTTCCTGGGGCTGGTGCCCCTGGCGTGGGCGCTGCGTGCCGCCGGGCACGAGGTCCGGGTGGCCAGCCAGCCCCACCTGGAGTCCGTCGCGGCCGGGGCGGGGCTGCCCTTCACCGCTGTGGGCCGCGACCACCACTTCGCCAGGATCAGCCGGGACGGCCGGGCGGACCGGCACCTGGACTTCGACATGGCCGAGGACCGGGACGAGGTCCTGACCTGGGACCACCTCCTCCAGGGTTACCGCGGGGTGGTCACCTGGTGGTGGCGGACGGTCAACGACCCCATGTTCGACGACCTGGTCGCCCTCTGCCGCCAGTGGCGCCCCGACCTGGTCGTGTGGGAGCCGTCCACCTACGCGGCCCCCGTCGCGGCCCGGGCGTGCGGGGCCGCCCACGTGCGCCACCTGTGGAGCGTGGACCTGTTCAGCAGGGTGCGCCGGACCTTCCTGGCGCGGATGGGCGAGCAGCCCGCCTCCCGGAGGGAGGACCCCCTGGCCGAGTGGTTGGGGGCCCGGGCCGCCCGGCACGGGGTGGACTTCTCCGAGTCCCTGGTCCACGGCCAGGCCACCGTCGAGCAGGTGCCCGCACCTCTGAGGGTGGACACTCCCCCGCATCTGGAGTACCTGCCGGTGCGCTACGTGCCCTACAACGGACGCGCCGTCGTCCCCGACTGGTTGCGCACACCCCCCGACCGACCCCGGATCGGGCTCAGCCTCGGCACGACGGCGGCGCTGCGCCTGGGGGGCTACACGGTCGACGTCGCGACCCTCCTGGAGGGGTTGGCCGGCCTGGACGTGGAGGTGGTGGCCACCCTGCCCGCAAGTGAGCGGGAGAAGCTGGGCGCGGTCCCCGGCAACGCACGCCTGGTCGAGTACGTGCCCCTGCACGCCCTGGCCCCCACCTGCGCCGCCATGGTCACCCACGGCGGCCCCGGCACCGTCCTGACCGGCCTCGCCCACGGAGTCCCGCAACTCCTGTCGCCCAACGCCCGGATGTTCGACATCCCGGTCCTCGCGGGGCTGGTGGAGGGGGCCGGGGCGGGCAGGGTCGTGGACCCCGACCGCCTGGACGCCGCCACCGTCACCGAGGGCGTACGCGCCCTCCTGGAGGACCCCCGCCACGCGAAGGCCGCACACGCCCTGCGCGAACGGATGGACGCCATGCCCGCCCCCGCCGACCTCGCCCGCACCCTCACCAGGCTCACCCGCACCTGAACACGGCCTGCGGGAGGAGCACTCAGGCGCCGCCGCCACGGGCCGCCGCGATGCGCTCCAGCTCCGGTACCACCTGGTCCGGGGCGGGCACGGCCAGAGCCTCGTCGCGCACCAGTCCGGCCGCCGCCCGTACCTCCCCGCTGTCCAGGAGCTCCGTGAGGAGGTCGTCCACGCCCCGGGTGAGGACCTCCTCCACCGCCAGTACGCGCGCGGCCCCGCGCTCCCGGAGCGCCCGCGAGAGCGGAGCGGCGTCGAACTGCTCGGTGTTGAGCACGACGAGCTGCGGCAGCCCCTCGACCACGGCGTTGCAGCACACGTCGAAGCCGCCGCCGTGGACGATCAGCGAGCCGGAGCCCATGAGCATGTGGGCCGCCCCCGAGTCGGTCACCACCACGTCCTCGGGCAGTGCGGGCAGGGAGTCCCGACGGGAGGCGGGGGAGAGGACGACGGCCTCGGCGCCGATCTCGGCGCAGGCGTCGATGACGTCCACCAGGGCGGCGGCGCCCTCGGCGGTCCGGCTCCAGGACCCCCAGTCCACCAGGACGCGCCGCCGCTCGGACCCGGCCCGCGCCCACGGGGGCAGGACGGCGCTCCCGGCGTAGGGGACCGGGCGCACGCTCAGGTGGGTGCCCGTCCTCTCCAGTTCGCGCGACCGCAGCGCCTCCGGGAGCTGGTGGACGGAGAACTGGCCGAGTACGAGGTCCTCGGAGAACTCCACCCCGTACCGGTCGGCGCTCTCCTCCAGCCAGCTCCTGAGCGGGTCGGGCCCGGGCGTGGCGTCGGCGGCCTCCAGGTAGAGGCGCCGCATGCGCGCGAAGAGGTCCACGCTCCACAGGAACCGCCCGTGCGCGGCGCCGCACGCCTCCGCGGCGATCGCCGCGGAGTAGGTGTTGGGCTCCCACAGCACGAGGTCGGGGCGCCACTCGCGGCAGAAGGCGACCAGGTCCCGCTCCATCGGCTCGTTGACGAGCTTCCACCACCAGGTGACGTACTCCTCGTAGGCGTGGTGCAGTTTCTCCGGCACCAGCATCTGCGGCCGCTCCTCGGCCAGGTCGAAGATCGACTCGCCCTGCTGCTCGCGGGCGTGGGCCAGCACCTCGGCCAGGGTGTGGTCGCCGCCGACCGGGACCACGGTCAGGCCCGTCTCCGCCGCGGCGTCGGTCATGGAGGGCTGGGTGACGATCCGGACCTCGTGCCCGGCGGCGCGCAGCGCCCACGCCGTCGGCACCATGCTAAAGAAATAAGCCTTGTCCGCGTAAGCCGCGACGACGATTCGCAACGTGTTCCCCACTTCCGAGATTTCGATGACCCGATGGTCCGAGGAGTGAAAGCCGACACCGATCCTTGACAAGTCCGGCCCGCGGCATGTTCATTGCGGGTGCTGCACTCCGGGCTGTTCTCCTCTCCCGAGGCAGCGTGACGGTACTGTTGTGAGGATTCCTTCGGGAGAGGTTCGGAGAGCCTAGCACCGAGTGCCGGGTCCAGGCCGCTGACCAAAGCACCACGGCGCATCCGTGGTGTGCTTGCCCAGCAATATCGATGTTCGGCCACCGTTGGGAGTCACCATGAAAGGTATTGTGCTGGCAGGCGGTACTGGGAGCCGCCTATTCCCCACCACGCGAAGCGTCTCCAAGCACCTTTTCCCGGTTTATGACAAGCCGATGTTCTACTATCCGGTCTCCGTGCTCATGATGGCCGGTATCCGGGAGATCATGGTGATATCGAACGCAGAGAGCCTCCCCCTCATCCAGCAGGCCCTGGGTGATGGAAGCCATCTGGGAATAGAGATCGAATACGCGGTCCAGAAAGAGCCCAGGGGTATAGCCGAGGCGCTCCTCATCGGGAGGGAGCACATTCGCGGAACCCGCAGCGCCCTGGTGCTGGGCGACAACATATTCCACGGCGAAGGGTTTCCGGTCCTCCTCGGCAGGGCTGCCGCCTCCACTTCCGGCTGCACGCTGTTCGGGTGCAAGGTGAGCGACCCCCGGCATTACGCCGTGGCGGGCTTCGGTGAAAAGGGCAGGTTCACCTCCCTGGTGGAGAAGCCCTCCGAGCCGGAGTCGGACTACGCGGTGACCGGGCTTTATTTCTATGACCAGGACGTGGTAGACATCGCTGAGCGGATCGAGCCCTCCGGGCGCGGAGAACTTGAGATAACCGATGTCAACCGCGCCTATCTGGAAATGGGAAGAGCCGAACTCGTGACCATGGGGAACGAGATAACCTGGCTCGACCTCGGCACGGAGGAATCCCTGCTGGAGGGAGGCCGGTACGTGTCCACCATGGCCCGGGAATCCGGAGTCCGAGTCGCCTGTCTCGAGGAGATCGCATTGCGCATGGGCTTCATCGGTGCCGATGAGTGCTATCGCCTCGGGGAGGAAATGCAGAATTCGCCCTACGGCGAGTACGTCATGGAGGCGGCCCGCCGGGCGGCCGGGGTATGGCAGGGTGCGGGCGTATGAAGATCCTGGTCACCGGTGGAGCCGGATTCATCGGTTCGAACTTCGTCAGGCGCGTGCTCGCAGGCGTTTATCCGCGCTTCGCGGACGCCGAGGTCGTGGTCCTGGACAAACTGACCTACGCGGGCACCACGGAGAGCCTCGCCTCCGTCGCCGACCACCCCCGGATGACGTTCGTCCAGGGGGACGTCTGCGACGAGCAGCTCGTCCGCGGCCTCATGCGCGGGGTCTCGACCGTGGTCCACTGCGCCGCCGAGACCCACGTCGACCGCTCCATCTCCGACGCAGGGTGCTTCGTGCGCACCAACGTCCTGGGCACGTTCCACCTGCTGGACAGCGCGCTCAACGAGGGCGTGCAGAACTTCGTCCTCGTCTCCACCGACGAGGTCTACGGAACCCTCAGCACGGGGTCCTGGGTCGAGAGCGACCCCCTGGAGCCGAACTCCCCCTACTCGGCCTCCAAGAGCGCCTCGGACCTGCTGGCGCGGTCCTTCCACCGGACCTACGGGATGCGCGTCTGCGTCACCCGCTGCGCCAACAACTACGGGCCCTTCCAGTTCCCCGAGAAGATGATCCCCCTCTTCGTGACGAACCTCCTGGACGGCCTCCCGGTCCCCCTCTACGGGGACGGCGGCAACGTCCGGGAGTGGGTCCACGTGGACGACCACTGCGACGCCCTCGCCCTGGCGGCCGAGCACGGCGAGCCCGGCGAGGTCTACAACATCGGCGGCTCGGTCGGGAAGCGGAACCTGGAGGTCACCGAGGCGCTCCTGGAACTGCTCGGCCGCGACGGCTCGATGGTCCGCTTCGTGGCCGACCGCAAGGGCCACGACCGCCGCTACTCCGTGGACGGCTCCAAGGCCGAGACCAGACTCGGGTACCGCCCCTCCGTCTCCTTCGAGGAGGGTCTGGCCCGCACCGTCGTCTGGTACACGGAGAACCGAGCGTGGTGGGAGCCGCTGAAGAAGCGCCTCCCCCGGCAGGACGACTGACGGGCCCCGCCCCGGGCCGCGTCCCGCCGGCGGGACACGGGCCCGCGGGCGCGCCCCATCCGCACAGCTCCCGGACCGGTCCGGGACACGACCACGATCGGATCAGGACTCACGTGGCGGTTGACGAGCTGACCCCCGGCGACCTCATGGCGAAGCTGCCCCGGGCCCCCGAACTCACCGAGCGCCCGTGGACGGTGCGCTGGGACGAGGCGGACGAACCGGCCGACCGGCTGTTCGCCGAACTCCTCCCGCCCGAGACGGAGTTCTTCACCTCGGGGAGCACGGGGCGGCCGCGGTCCTGGTTCCGCACCCGTGAGCAGCTCATGGACGAGGCCCGCCTGCTCGCCGACCTGGTGGTCGGCCACCGCCCGGAGGCGGTCCTGTCCTTCGCGCCGCCCCGGCACGTCTACGGCATGCTCGCCAGCGTGCTGGTGCCCGCCTACCTGGGCGTGCCGGTCTGGTACGTCTCCCAGTTCGCGCCGCTCCCGCCGGCGCACGGCCGCCGCTGGGCGGTGATGGCCATCCCCTGGACCTTCCGCATCCTGCGGCAGCGCCGGGAGTGGCTCGCATCCGCCGAGCACCTGGCCTTCGTGCACAGCACGGCCGTCCTGCCGCAGAGCGCGGTCGACCTGATGGCCGGGCTGGGGGACCGGGCGAGCCTGGTGGAGGTCTTCGGGTCCACGGAGACCGGTGGCGTCGCCCACCGGGTGTGGGGCCCGGACGACCCGCCGTGGCACCTCTTCCCCGACGTCGAGTTCGGCGACGGGCCCGCCGACCCGGCTGCGGAGGCGCCCCTGGTGGTGCGCAGCCCCCGTCTGGCCCGCCCCCAGGACGGGACGGCGGGCCCCGAGTGCCGCATGGACGACCACGTGGTCCGCGTGGGAGAGCGCGGTTTCGGTTTCGCCGGACGCAGGACCCGGCTGGTCAACGTCAACGGCCGCCGCCTGGACCTGGACGCCATGGAGGAGACCCTGGCCGGGGCCCTGGAATGCGAGGACCTAGCCTGCGTCCCGGTGCGAGACCCCCTGACCGGCGAGCACTTCGACCTGCTGGTCGTACCGGGGGAGAAGGGCGTCCCGGGCGCCGACGAGATGGCGCGGGCCCTGGACCAGATCGCGTACCGCCCGCGGAGGGTGTGCGCGGTGGAGCGGATCGACCGCTCCGAGACAGGCAAACTACGGCGCGTGCAGCCGGCGCGCGCCCGCCCCGAAGGAGTGGACAGTTGACGCCTACGCCGAGCAGCCTGGCCGAGGTCCTCCGCCATGCCGAGCCGGACGCACGCATCGGATGGACCGAGGAGGACCTCTCGCGCATGCGCGCCAGCGCCACGACCATGGCCAAGCACCTGGCCGGGGGCGCCGACGTCTACGGAGTCACGCGCGGCTTCGGCCCGCTCGTGGCCTTCCCCGCGGCGGAGTCCGCAGGCGAGCAGGGGGAGGGGCTCATCTCCCACCTCGGCAGCGCCCAGGGCGAGCCGCTCCCGCCCGAGGTCAGCAGGCTCGTGGTCGCGCTGCGCCTCACCAGCATGCGCCGGGGCTACTCGGCGGTCTCGGTCGACTTCTGGCAGGAGCTCGTCGGCCTGTGGAACCGGGGCTTCACACCCGTCATCCCGCGGGAGGGCACCGTCAGCGCGAGCGGCGACCTCCAGCCCCTGGCCAGCGCCGCCCTGGCCTTCGCCGGTCAGGGGGAGGCGTGGGTGTCCGACGGCCCCGGCCGGTGGTCCCGCGTGCCCGCCGACGAGGCCCTCGCCCGCCTGGGCGCCGCCCCCGTGCGCTGGAGCGCCCGCGAGGCCCTCTCCTTCGTCAACGGCAGCGGGGTCGGCCTCGCGGTGACCCTGCACAACCACCAGCAGGTCGAGGACGTCGTGCGCGCCTCGGCGATGATGACGGCGCGGATGGCGGACCTGCTGGGGGCCAACCCCCAGGCGTACGCGCACGGTGTCTCCGAGGTTCGGGGCCAGGCGGGCCAGACCGCGGTCGCGGCCTGGATCAGGTCCGACCTGCCCGCCGGCGCCGAGCGCGCGCCCTCGCGGCCCCTCCAGGAGCCCTACAGCCTGCGGTGCGCGCCGCAGGTGCTGGGCGCGGTCCTGGACCAGCTCTCCGCCGCCTCGCGCATCCTGCTGCGCGAGGCGGTCGGGACCACCGACAACCCGGTAAGCCACGGTGGCGAGGTCCTGCACGGGGGCAACTTCCACGCGATGCCGGTGGGGTTGTGCTCGGACCAGATCGGTCTGGCCCTCCAACAGGTCGCCTACCTGGCCGACCGGCAGCTCTCCCTGCTCTGCGCCTCGGAGACCAACGGGGGCCTGCCCCCCATGCTCACCCCCCGGCCCGGCGCGGGCAGCGGTCTGGCCGGGGTCCAGGTGAGCGCCACCTCGTTCGTCTCGCGCATCCGCCAGCTCGTGACGCCCGCCAGCCTCACCGCCCTGCCCTGCAACAACGGCAACCAGGACCACGTGCCGATGGCGCTGAACGGCGCCAACTCCGTGGCCCAGGCGATCGAGCTGGCCTGGCTCGTCGTCGGTTCGCTCGGCGTGGGCCTGGCGCAGCTCGCCGCGCTCTCGGGCCGGTCCGAGGAGGCGGGGCCGTGGGCCCGGATCGCCGAACTCAGCCCGCCGCTGGACCGCGACCGCCCCCTGGCCGCCGAGGTGCGGGCCGTGCGCGACGCCCTGGCCGCGGAGGCCGCCCGCAGAGCCGACCGGTGGCCCCTGCCGGAGCTGTGACGGAGGCCGGGGCGGGCGCCCCGGCCCTTCGCTACCTTCGTCCCGCGCCCCGGTCCGGGGGCGCGCCGCCCACCGGGCGCGCATCCGGGCGGGCCCCGGCCGCCCGCCGCGACCGGACAGGAAGGGTTCCCCTTGAAGACGCCAGAACTATGGATCCGCGGCCTCGGCGTGTACCTGCCCGAGGCCCGGGTGAGCGTGCGGTCCGCGGTCGAACGGGGCCTCACGACGGCGGAGGAGGCCGCCGTGCACGACATGGTCGGCGCCGCCGTGGCCGACGACCTGCCCGCGCCGGAGATGGCGCTGCGCAGCGCCCGCGAGGCCTTCGAACGGGCCGGGGCCAGCCCGGACGACGTGCGCGTCCTGCTGTACGCCGACACCTGGCACCAGGGCCCGGACGGCTGGTTCCCCCAGTACCACCTCCAGCACCACCTGGTCCGCGGCGACGTCATCGCCGCCGAGGTGCGCCAGGGGTGCAACGCCCTGTTCACCGCCATGGAGCTGTGCGTCCCCCACCTGAGGGAGGCGCCCGAGGACGCCACGGCGCTCCTCGTCGCCGCGGACAACTTCGGCACCCCGGGCGTCGACCGGTGGCGGTCGGGCGCCTTCGTGCTGGGCGACGGCGCCTGCTCCGTCCTCCTAGGCCGTCGCCCCGGGCCCGCGCGGGTGCTCGCGGTGGGGTCGATGGTCGTCCCCGAACTGGAGCAGCACCACCGCTCGGGCGAGCCGGACTTCCCGCCCGCGGCCACCACCGGCTCGCTCCTCGACTTCCGCGCCAGGGCCCGTGACCACGCCCGGAGGGGCGAGCTGGACCCGGAGGTGAACATCGCCTGGTTCACCCTCCAGAAGAAGATGATGCTGCTGGTGGGCCGGACCCTGGCCGAGGCCGGGGTGGGCTTCGGGGACGTCTCCCGGGCGGCCTTCGGCAACCTGGGCCCCGAGGCGGTGGAGCACCGCTGGATGGAGGTCCTCGGCCTGCCGATGGAGCGCTCCACGTGGGAACACGGCCGCACCATCGGGCACATCGGCGCGGCCGACCCCTTCATCGGCCTGCGCCACCTCATGGACGAGGGCGAGGTCGGGCCGGGGGACCACGTCATCCTGGGCGGACTCGGCTCGGGGATGACGGTCTCCTGCGCCGTGGTGAGGATCGCCGAACCCCCGTCCGGCTCCTGAGACCGAAGGGACACCGTGGACTTCGACCCGACCCCCGAGCAGCGGGAGAGGGGTGAGCGCGTCGCCGCGCTCGTCCGGGACCGCCTCGGCGGGGCCCCGCCCCGCGAACACGACCAGCCGCTGACCCGCGAGGAGTGGCGGACCGCGGCCGAGGCCGGACTGACCGGCGCGTGCCTGCCCGCCTCCGTGGGCGGCGGAGGGCTCGGCGCGCTCGACACCGCCCTCGCCCTGGAAGCCCTCGGTTCGGCCTGCCCCGACGCCGGGCTGCCCTTCGCGGTGGCCGCCCACCTGCTGGCCTGCGGCGTCCCCATGCGCGAGTTCGGCCGCGGCCCGGAGGTCACCGACCTGCTCCGGGGCATGGCCGCGGGGGAACTGGTCGCGGGCAACGCCGCGACCGAGGAGGGGGCGGGCTCCGACGTCAACGCCATGGCGACCACGGCCCGGCCGGACGACGGGGGCTACGTGCTCGACGGGACCAAGTCCTTCGTGAGCAACGCCGCCGAGGCCGACGTCCTGGTCGCCTACGCGGTCACCGACCCGTCGGCGGGCTTCTTCGGCGTCACCGCGTTCGCCGTGCCGCGCGGCACGGCCGGGGTCACCGTCGGCCCGACGCTGCGCAAGGCGGGTCTGCACGCCTGCGCGGCGGCGCCGGTGACCTTCTCCGGCTGCCGCGTGCCCGCCTCGCTCAGGCTGGGCGCCGAGGGGCAGGGGAACGCGGTCTTCCAGTTCTCCATGGCCTGGGAGCGGGCCTGCCTCCCGGCGATCTACCTGGGCTCCATGGAGGACCAGATGGGCCGGGTCGCGGCGCACGCGCGCGGCCGCAGGCAGTTCGGGCGGCCGATCAGCGAGTTCCAGGCGGTCTCGCACCGCGTGGCCGCGATGCGCCAGCGGTTGGAGGGCGCCCGCCTCCTGCTCTACCGCGCCTGCTGGCTGCTCGACCGGGCCAGGCCGGAGGCCGACACCGCCGTCGCCCTGGCCAAGGTCGCGGTCACCGAGGCGGCCGTGGCCAACGGGCTCGACGCCGTCCAGCTCTTCGGCTCCTCCGGCTACCTCGTCGCCACGGGGATGGAGCAGCGGCTGCGCGACGCCCTGCCCGGCACCCTCGTCTCGGGCACGAGCGAGATCCAGCGCGAGATCATCGCCCGGGGGGAGGGCCTGTGAACCTCCAGGACCTGGTCCGCCGCTCCGCGCGCGAGGCGCCCGAGCGCACCGCGCTGCGCTGCGGGGGCCGGGAGCGGACCTACGCGGAGCTGGACGCGGAGGCCGACGCCATGGCCGCCGACCTGGCGGCGCTGGGCGCGGGCCCCGGCGAACGCGTCCTGGTCTGGGCGGAGAAGGGCCTGCGCGCCGTCGCCGCGTCCCAGGCGGTGCTCCGGACGGGGGCCGTCCACGTTCCGGCCAGCGGCGCGATGCCGCCGGACCACGTCCTGCGGATCGCCGAGGACTGCCGGCCGCGTGTGGTCTGCGCCGCCGCCGCGGACCTGGAGCGGTTGCGCGGACGCCTCGGCGCGGACACGGCGTTCCTCGACATCGACGCCCCTCCGGCGCGGAGCGGGCCGGTCCCCGCCTGCACCGCACCCGCGGACGCGCCCGCCTACGTGCTCTACACCTCGGGGTCCACCGGCAGGCCCAAGGGCGTGACGGTGAGCCACGCGGGAGCCCTGGCCTTCGTGGAGTGGGCCCGCGGGGAGCTGGACGCGGGGCCGGGGGACCGCTTCGCCAACCACGCCTCGCTCACCTTCGACCTGTCGGTCCTGGACCTGTACACCGCCTTCAGCGCGGGGGCGTCGGTCACGCTGATCCCCGAGGGGTACTCCTTCGCGCCCGACCTGCTCGTGGACCTCGTCCACAGCGAGGGCGTGACCGTCTGGTACTCCGTGCCCTCGGCGCTGGTGCTGATGCTCCGCGACGGCGGGCTCGCCGACCGGCCCCCGCCTCCGGCCCTGCGCGCCGTGCTCTTCGCCGGGGAGGCGCTCCCCCCGGAGTACGCCCGGCGCCTGGCGGAGTGGAGCCCCGCACGGCTGCTCAACCTGTACGGACCCACCGAGACCAACGCGTGCACCTTCCACGAGGTGGTGCCCGCCGACCTGGAGGACGGGGGGCCGCTGCCCATCGGCCGGGCCACAGCGGGCAACCGCGTCTGGGTGCGCGCGGACACGGGCGGGCCCGCGGCTCCGGGCGAGGCCGGGGAACTGGTGGTGGACGGCCCCACGGTGATGCTCGGCTACTGGGGGGTGCCGCCCGTGGAGGGCCCCTACGCCACGGGCGACCTGGCGCGCGTGCGCGAGGACGGCGTGTTCGAGTTCCTGGGGCGCCGCGACCACATGGCCAAGGTCCGCGGGTACCGCGTCGAGCCGGGGGCGGTGGAGGCGGCGCTGGAGCGCAGCCCGGACGTCGAGGAGGCGGCCGTCGTGGTGACCGGGAGCGGGGTCACGGCGGCCATCACGGCGTTCGCCGTCCTGAGGAGGGGTGCCCGGCTGGGGGTGCTGGGGCTCAAACGCCACGCCTCGCGGCACCTGCCCGCCTACATGATCCCGGACGCGGTGCGCTTCACCGAGGCGCTGCCGCGCACACCCAACGGCAAGACCGACAGACTGGAGCTCGCCCGCCGGGCGCGTGCTCCGGAGCGGAGGGAGAACACGTGACGAAGGACGCCAGCGAGCAGGAGGTGCGGGAGCTCCTCCTGCTCTTCGTTCGCGACCGGTTCCTGGACGGCGACCCCCACGGCGAGCTGACCGAGGACTCGCCGCTGCGGGAGTGGGGCGTGCTCACCTCCCTCAACACCGCCGTCCTGATGAACCACATCCACACCGGCCTCGGCGTGCCGATCCGGGCCGAGAGGATCGATCCCCGCGCGTTCACCGACGTCCGCAGCATCGCGGCGATGCTGTGCGCCGGGAGGACCGGGGAGGCCTGAGCGGCCCCGGCCCTCCCGGGGTCACCAGGACCACGCCTCGGGGGCGGGGCCGCCCTTGCCGACCGGGGGGAACAGGGCGTCGATCCGCTCGCCGGCCCCGTCGCCGAGCCCCGTCTCCAGGGCCCGCAGCGCTCCGTCGAACTGCTCCAGGGTGCGGGGCCCGACGATCGTCGAGTGCACCTCCGGGCGTGACAGGACCCAGGCGATGGACAGTTCGGCGGGGTCCCTGCCCAGCTCGTCGCACAGGTCCTCGTAGGCGGCGATCGTCTCGCGCCGCTCCTCCAGAGCCTGCATCGCCCGGCTCTTGACCGTCTTGACCGCGGTGCCCTCGCGCAGCTTGCGGATGGCGCCGCCGAGCAGGCCGCCGTGCAGGGGCGACCAGGTCAGGACCCCGATGCCGTACGCCTGCGCCGCGGGGAGCACCTCCAGCTCCACGTGGCGCGTCACCAGGTTGTAGGCGCACTGCTCGGAGACCAGGCCCAGGAAGTTCCTGCGGTTGGCGGCCTCCTGCGCCGCCGCCAGGTGCCAGCCCGCGAAGTTGGAGGAGCCGACGTAGCGGACCTTGCCCTGGTGGACCAGGATCTCCATCGCCTGCCAGACCTCCTCCCACGGCGCGTTGCGGTCCACGTGGTGCATCTGGAAGAGGTCGATCCAGTCGGTGCCCAGCCGCCGCAGGGACCCCTCGCACGAGGCGATGATGTGGCGGGCCGACAGGCCGCGGTCGTTGGGCCAGTCGCTCATCGGGTTGAAGACCTTGGTGGCCACGATGGAGCGCTCGCGGCGTCCGCCGCCCCTGCCGAACCACTCGCCGATGAGCTCCTCGGTCATGCCCTTGTGGACCTGCCATCCGTAGTGGTTGGCGGTGTCGAAGAAGTTGACGCCGTGGGAGAGGGCCCTGTCCATCATCGCGAAACTCTCGTCCCTCGGGGTGTTCACGCCGAAATTCAGCGTTCCCAGGCAGAGCCGGCTGACCTCCAGAGCGGTCCGGCCAAGGCGTGTGTACTGCATTCTCTCCCCTGTTTCATGGTGTCTCTCGCGGAGAAAACGGGATTCGGGGTCGGACGGAGCTGTCATCCGCTACAGAAGCCCACCGGTAGGCCGCCGCTTTTCCGGAGCAGGAAAGGCCGTCGGGGGAAGGCTGCCACGTTCCGGGGAAAGGCCGCGCCGGTATGCTCCGGTCCGGCGGATTCGGGCCGGGACCGACCCGCTCCCGGCGGACGAATGGCACCGTATCCCGGGCCCCGTGAACCCGACGCGGCCGAGGGCCCCCTCCTCCGCCGCCGAGCCGCGCGGCGCCCGCCCCGGCCCCGGAGGCGGGTTCCGCCTTCCATCTGGGAGATGACCCCTTGCGTGTACTACTCGCCTCCTACGCGGAGAAGACGCACTTCATCGGCATGGTGTCCCTGGCGTGGGCGCTGCGCGCCGCCGGGCACGAGGTGCGCGTCGCCAGCCAGCCCGACCTGGCGGGGTTCCTGAGGCGCGCGGGCCTGCCCGCCGTCCCGGTCGGGCGGGACCACCTGCTGCGCGAGCGGTTCGAGCTGGTGACGCAGTGGGGCGAGGGCGATGCCCCGGGGCTGTTCGACGTGGGGGAGAGCTGGCCCGGCGACCTGTCCTGGGACGAGATGCGCTGGGGCGTGCGCGACACCGCGGCCTGGTGGTGGCGCATGGTGAACGACCCGATGCTGGAGGACCTGGTCGCCTTCTGCCGCGAGTGGCGCCCCGACCTGGTCGTATGGGAGGCGACGACGTTCGCGGCCCCCGTCGCGGCGGAGGCGTGCGGTGCGGCGCACGTGCGCTTCCTGTGGAGCCTGGACCTGTTCGCCGCGATGCGCGAACAGTACCGGCGCCACATGGAACGACAGCCCCCGCAGGAACGCGACGACCCCCTCGCCGCATGGCTGGGCGACCGCGCCGCCCGCCACGGCGTCGACTTCTCCGAAACCCTCGTCCGGGGCCAGGCCACCCTGGACTACCTGCCCGCCTCCCTGGGCGTACCCGCACCCACCGGCGCCCACCGCCTGCCCATCCGCTACGTGCCCTACAACGGACGCGCCGTCGTACCCCACTGGCTGCGCACACCACCCACCCGCCCCCGCGTCTGCCTCAGCGTGGGGAGCAGCACGACCGAGTGGTTCGGCGGGCACACGTTCTCCCTGGCCGAGGTGGTGCGCGGCCTCGGCGAACTGGACGCGGAGGTGGTCGCGACCCTGCCCCCCGAGGAGGAGGCCGCGCTCGGCGCGGTCCCGGACAACGTGCGGCTGGTGGGGTACGCCCCCCTGCACGTCCTGGCCCCCACCTGCGACGTCATGATCACCCACGCGGGGCCGGGGACCCTGTGCTCCGGGCTCTCCCACGGTGTCCCCCAGCTCCTCGTGCCCGGCCCCCGTCTCGACGCCCCCCTGCTCGCGCGGCTGGTGGAGCGGGAGGGGGCCGGGCTGGTGGTGCGGTCGGGCGAGGCGGGGGCCGACAGCGTCCGCGACGCGACCCGGCGCCTGCTGGAGGACCCCTCCCACGCCGAGGCGGCGCGGCGCCTGAGCGGGGAGATGGCCGCCATGCCCTCGCCGGCGGAGGCGGTGCGCGGCCTGCCCCGCGTCCTGGAGGAACTGGGCGCCCCCCGCCTGAGGGACGGTCCCGCCAGCGGGACAACGGCGGCCCGTGGCGGCGGCGCCTGAGTGCTCCTCCCGCAGGCCGTGTTCAGGTGCGGGTGAGCCTGGTGAGGGTGCGGGCGAGGTCGGCGGGGGCGGGCATGGCGTCCATCCGTTCGCGCAGGGCGTGTGCGGCCTTCGCGTGGCGGGGGTCCTCCAGAAGGGCGCGTACGCCCTCGGTGACGGTGGCGGCGTCCAGGCGGTCGGGGTCCACGACCCTGCCCGCCCCGGCCCCCTCCACCAGCCCGGACAGCAGGACCGTGTCGAACATGTGCGCGTTGGGCGACAGGAGTTGCGGGACTCCGTGGGCGAGGCCGGTCAGGACGGTGCCGGGGCCGCCGTGGGTGACCATGGCGGCGCAGGTGGGGGCCAGGGCGTGCAGGGGCACGTACTCGACCAGGCGTGCGTTGCCGGGGACCGCGCCCAGCTTCTCCCGCTCACTTGCGGGCAGGGTGGCCACCACCTCCACGTCCAGGCCGGCCAACCCCTCCAGGATCTCCCCGGCGGAGACCCGGTGGCCGCCGTACCACTCGTTCGCGCTGGTCCCGAGGCTGAGCCCGATCCGGGGTCGGTCGGGGGGTGTGCGCAACCAGTCGGGGACGACGGCGCGTCCGTTGTAGGGCACGTAGCGCACCGGCAGGTACTCCAGATGCGGGGGAGTGTCCACCCTCAGAGGTGCGGGCACCTGCTCGACGGTGGCCTGGCCGTGGACCAGGGACTCGGAGAAGTCCACCCCGTGCCGGGCGGCCCGGGCCCCCAACCACTCGGCCAGGGGGTCCTGCCGCTCTGAGGCGGGCTGCTCGCCCATCCGCGCCAGGAAGCGCGCGCGGGTGCGGGCGAAGATGTCGGCCCCCCACAGGTAGCGCACGTGCGCGGCCCCGCACGCCTCGGCGGCGACCGCTCCGGAGAAGGTGATGGGCTCCCACACGACCAGGTCGGGGCGCCAATCCCGGCAGAGGGCGACCAGGTCGTCGACCATGGGGTCGTTGACCATCCGCCACCACCACTGCACGGTCAGGCGGTAGCCCTCCAGGAGGTAGTTCCAGGTCAGGACCTCGTCCCGGTCCTCGGCCATGTCGAAGTCGTCGTCCTCCCCGCCGGTCATCGCGTGGTACTGCCGCATGACCCGGCGCAGGAGGTGGTCCCTGCCCACGGGGGAGAAGGGCAGGCCCGTCCCGGTGACCACCGCCTCCAGCTCGGGCTGGCTGGCCACCCGGACCTCGTGCCCGGCGGCGCGCAGCGCCCACGCCAGGGGCACCAGCCCCAGGAAGTGGGTCCGCTCCGCCTGCGTCGCGATCAGCACGCGCACGGCCGTCGCCTCCGTCCTTCGTGTGCGGTCCCGCGCACCGGGACGGGGACCGGGGCGCTCCCGGTTCCGCCGCCTCCGGTGGCGGGCCTGTTACCTTTCCGGCGGGCGGTCCAATCACCGCGCAACCGGGTTTGCCAAGAGCCGCTTCCGCGCGGATATCATTGCCCAGCCGATCCGGCCGGTGCTTTATCTGCCTTCGACAAAGGGGATTGTAGAGAAGCTGGCTGTTCCGATTCCGACGATGATTCCCTCGATGTTGCCCCGTGCGCCGCTGGCCGCGGGAAGTAGTGAAGAAAGAGTGGGAGAACCCGGCCTCCGGGCCAGGTGAATGGCCGGGTGCGGAACCCGCCTTTTTCTGTCAAGGCCCCTCCGGGCCTGTTTTCCCTGTAGCGCCGGGCTGAGAGTCGAATGGAGATCGTATGCGTTTCCTGCTGGACCGGGAGGAGATCACCGTCTCGGTCGTCGGCCTGGGGTACGTGGGGTCGTGCGTGGCCGCCAGCCTCGCGTCCAACGGGGTGAACGTCGTGGGCGTGGACGTGGACGCCCACCCGGTCGAGGAGATGGAGGCGGGCCGCTGCCACCTCAAGGAGCCCGGGCTGCCCGAACTGGTGGCCCGGGGGCGGGGCACCGGGCGCCTGCGCGCCACGACCGACTACTCCGCGATCTCCTCGGCGGACGTGGTCGTCGTCGCGGTCGGCACGCCGGTCCGGGGGGACGGAACCCTCGTCGAGACCCAGATCAGGAGCGCGGCCGCCGAGGCGGGCCGCCACCTGCGCCGCGGGCAGCTCCTCGTCTTCAAGAGCACGGTCCCCCCGGGCACGACCCGCGGTCTCGTCGTCCCCCTGCTGGAGAGCGGCGGGCTGAGGTGCGGCGAGGACTTCGGGCTGGCCTTCTGCCCCGAGCGGCTGTCCCAGGGCAACGCCCTGGCGGAGATCCGGGAGCTGCCCGTGGTCGTCGGCGGGTGGAACGCGGAGAGCGGTGCCGCCGCCGCGAGGTTCTGGGAGTCCCGGCTCGGCGTGCGGACCGTCGTCTGCTCCTCCATGGAGGCCGCCGAGACGGTCAAGCTCCTCAACAACTGGTGGATCGACCACAACATCGCCCTGGCCAACGAACTGGCCCGCTTCTGCTCGTCGATCGGGGTGGACGCGATGGAGGTCATCGCCGCCACCAACGAGGTGCCCAAGGGCGGAGGCACCATCAACGTCCTCTCCCCGGGGGTCGGGGTCGGAGGCTCCTGCCTGACCAAGGACCCCTGGATGCTGTGGCGCTCCGCCCGGGACAGGGGCGTGCACCTGGGAACCGTCGTCTCGGCCCGCGGCGCCAACGACGCGATGCCCGGCTACGTCGCGGGGCTCGTCACCGAGGGGCTGGACGCGCTGGGGACCCCCGCCGAGCGGGCCCGCGTGGCCGTGATCGGGCTGTCCTTCAAGAACAACACCGGCGACCTGAGGTCCACGCCGACCCTGCCCGTGGTCGCGGCGCTGCGCGACGCCGGGGCCGACGTGGCGGTGTACGACCCGCTCGCCGACCCGGACGAGATCCGCAAGGCGTTCGGCCTGGAGCCCTCGCCCTCGGCGGAGGCGGCCGCGACCGGGGCCCACTGCCTCGCCGTGCTCGCCTGGCACGACGAGTTCGCCGCACTGGACATGGCGGCCCTGCGCCGCCTCACGGCGCGGGAGTGCCTCCTCCTGGACGGCAGGGCCCACTTCGACGACCAGACCGTCGAGTCCCTGACGGGGCTCGGTTTCACCTACCGAGGGATCGGACGGTAGACACGTGGCACGCGCCGTAGTGACCGGAGGGAACGGCTTCGTCGGAAGCCACCTCGTGGACCGGCTCCTCGCCAGGGGCGACGAGGTCGTGGTCTTCGATACGAGGGGGGCCCGGCCCGCGCCCGCCCCCTCATGGAAGGAGGTCGAGTACGTCCGGGGCAGCGTCAGCTCCTCCGAACAGCTCGCCAAGGCGGTCCGCGGGGGCGTGGACGTGGTCTACCACCTCGCCGCCGTGGTGGGGGTGGACCGGTACCTGGAGTCCCCCATGGAGGTCATCGACGTCAACTTCACGGGGACGCGCAACGTCCTGGACCTGGCCGAGCGCGCCGGGGCCAAGGTGGTCTTCGCCAGCACCAGCGAGGTGTTCGGCAAGAACCCCGACGTCCCCTGGAAGGAGGACGCCGACCGGGTCCTCGGCACGACCTCGGCGAGCCGGTGGAGCTACTCCTCCAGCAAGGCCCTGGCCGAGCACCTGACGTTCGGCTACATGGGCCGGGGGCTCAACGCCTCCATCGTCCGCTACTTCAACCTCTACGGGCCGCGCCAGCGCCCCGCCTTCCTCGTCAGCCGCAGCCTGCACCGCGCCCTGCGCGGCGAGCCCCCCGTCGTCTACGACGAGGGCGGCCAGACCCGCAGCTTCACCTACATCGACGACGCCGTCGAGGCGACGGTCGAGATCGGCACCCGTCCGGAGGCGGACGGCGAGTGCTTCAACGTCGGCAGCTCGGACGAGGTCACCATCCGCGAGGCCGTGGACCTGATCGTGGAGATGACCGGCGGAAAGGTCGTCCCGACCTCGATCGACACGCGCGACAGGTTCGGGCACTCCTACCAGGACCTGGACCGGCGCATCCCCGACGCGGGGAAGATCCGCTCGCTCCTGGGCTGGAAGAGCACCACCTCGCTGCGGGAGGGGGTCGCCCGGACCATCGAGTGGGCCGAGGAGAACCCCTGGTGGCTCGAACAGCCGGAGAACACCACCGGCTGACCCCGCCGCGGCCGGTGCGCCACCGCCCCGACCGCCCCGGGCCGCCGACTCCGGCGCGCCCGTCCGACGACGTCCGTGAGAAGCCGAGGAGTTGAGGTTGGTCCCCACCACCACGTGCCGTGTCTGCGAAGGAACGGTCACCCAGTTCATGGACTTCGGCCGCCAGCCGCTGTCCGACGCCTTCCGTGCGCCCGACGACACGAGCGAGGAGTTCTTCTACCGGCTCGCGGTCGGGCTCTGCCCGGACTGCCAGATGGTGCAGTTGATGGAGGAGGTGCCCCGGGAACGCATGTTCCACGAGGGGTACCCGTACTACTCCTCGGGCTCCACCGTGATGCGCTCCCACTTCGAGGCGACCGCCGAGAAGCTCCTCGCGGAGCACCTGACCGGCTCCGACCCCTTCGTGGTCGAGCTGGGGTGCAACGACGGCGTCATGCTGGAGACGGTGGCCCGCGCGGGCGTGCGCCACCTCGGGATGGAGCCCTCCGGAGCCGTGGCCGAGGTCGCCCGCGGCAAGGGCGTGCGCGTGCGCAACGCCTTCTTCGAGAAGGCGACGGCCCTAAAGATCCGGGCCGAGGACGGGCCCGCCGACGTCGTCTACGCGGCCAACACCTTCTGCCACATCCCCTACGTGGACTCGGTGCTGGAGGGGATCGGGGAGCTGCTGTCCCCCGGGGGCGTGTTCGTCTTCGAGGACCCCTACTTCGGTGACGTGAGCGAGAAGGCGTCCTTCGACCAGTTCTACGACGAGCACTTCTTCCTGTTCACCGCCTCCTCCGTGCGCAACATGGCGCGCAGGTTCGGCCTGGAGCTGGTCGACGTCGAGCGTCTGCCCACGCACGGGGGCGAGCTGCGCTACACCCTGGCACGCGAGGGCTCCCGGGCCGCCTCCCCCGCCGTGGAGGCGATCCTGGAGGAGGAGAGGAAGCGGGAGCTGACCTCCCCGGAGTCGCTGGCCTCCTTCGCGGACCGGGTGCGGGGCAACTGCGACCGCCTCGTGGAGGAACTGCGCTCGCTGCGCGACCGGGGCCTGCGCGTGGTGGGCTACGGCGCCACCGCCAAGAGCGCGACCGTGCTCAACTTCTGCGGGATCGGCCCCGACCTGCTGGAGTTCGTCTGCGACACCACGCCGGCCAAGCAGGGGCGCCTGACGCCGGGCTCCCATGTGCCGGTGCGCGACCACGGCGCCTTCACGGCCTCCTACCCCGACCGCGCCCTCCTGCTGGCCTGGAACCACGCCGAGGAGATCATGGCCAAGGAGGAGGGGTTCCGCGAGGCCGGGGGACGCTGGATCCACTACGTCCCGGATGTCACAACCGTGTGAGGTCCACCCGCCCTCCCTCCCCCGCGGCCCGTGCCAGCCGGCGCGCGACCTCGGCGGGGGAGGGCATGGCGTCCACCTCCCCGCGCAGGCGCCGCGCCGCCTCGGTGTGGGAGGGGTCCTCCAGCAGGCGCCGGGTGCTCTCCCGGACGGCCTCCGGGGTGACCCGGGCGGGGTCCACGACCACTCCCGAGCCCTGCGCGGCGACCAGTGAGGCCAGCAGGGGCTCGTCGTACATGTGGTGCGGCACGGCCGACTGCGGGACCCCGTGCACCAGGCCGGACATCACGGTGCCCGCCCCGCCGTGGGTGATCATCGCGGCGCAGGTGGGGGTCAGGGCGTGCAGGGGGACGTACTCGACCAGGCGGGCGTTGTCGGGGACGGCGCCCAGCTTGTGCTGTTCGCTTGCGGGCAGGGTGGCCACGACCTCCACGTCCAGGTCGGCCAGGCCCTCCAGGAGGGTCGCGACGTCGACCGTGTAGCCGCCCAGGCGCTGGGTGGCCGTCGTCCCGAGGCTGAGGCAGACGCGGGGGCGGGTGGGTGGTGTGCGCAGCCAGTGGGGTACGACGGCGCGTCCGTTGTAGGGCACGTAGCGGATGGGCAGGCGGTGGGCGCCGGTGGGTGCGGGTACGCCCAGGGAGGCGGGCAGGTAGTCCAGGGTGGCCTGGCCCCGGACGAGGGTTTCGGAGAAGTCGACGCCGTGGCGGGCGGCGCGGTCGCCCAGCCATGCGGCGAGGGGGTCGTCGCGTTCCTGCGGGGGCTGTCGTTCCATGTGGCGCCGGTACTGTTCGCGCATCGCGGCGAACAGGTCCAGGCTCCACAGGAAGCGCACGTGCGCCGCACCGCACGCCTCCGCCGCGACGGGGGCCGCGAACGTCGTCGCCTCCCATACGACCAGGTCGGGGCGCCACTCGCGGCAGAAGGCGACCAGGTCCTCCAGCATCGGGTCGTTGACGACCTTCCACCACAGCGGCACCAGCACGTCGCGGTAGGCGGCCCGCAGCTCCTCCCCGGAGGGGGCCTCCGGGGCCGCCACGCGCATCATGTCGAAGTCGGGGCGCATGTCCCGCGCCATGCGCCCGACCCAGGCGATCACCTGGGGGAGCACGTGGTCCGACCCCGCGGCGACGAACGGCAGCCCGGTCGCGGCCACCGTCGGCGCGAGCTCGGGCTGGCTGGCGACGCGCACCTCGTGCCCGGCGGCGCGCAGCGCCCACGCCAGGGGGGTCATCCCGATGAAGTGGGTCTTCTCGGAGAAAGTTGCGAACAAGATACGCACCGGAGATCCTCGCTATCTGTCAGAAATGCTAGGCCGAAGGTCCCAAATGAATTGGTAAAACCTTTTCTCACATGAGCTTCCTCCTTGCGTCCGGGCTCCGTCGCTGAGAGTGAGTGCCGGTCGGGCCGCGTGTCGTCGGGGTCGGGGCGCGGTTTGGCGTCCCACCTGCGCGACTTACCGTGTGCGCCGCCTAGCGCAAAGTGCTTAATAATCAGGGGGTTGCCTGTACGCTCAGCTATCTCATACGCTGCTTTACGAACGGCGTTGACCGATACCGGCCATGTTGACGGACGGGTTATCGCCGGTTATCCACGACCGGTTTCGCTGCGGCATCGGCCAGGGAGGGTCTTCAGGCTCCAGTTGATTTCTTGACCTCTTTAAACCAGTTTGAAGACTGTGTCCGTTCTGTGCTCACCGCATATCTGCGCTGAGGGGTTGAGTATCGACTTCCGTCGACCATTCCCCTTTTTCACGTGTGCTCCCATGAACCCGGTGTTGACGTGTGCCCGGACCTTGTCCGCACAGCCCGCGAACATGCGCCGTGAGCCCTCTTACCGATATCAGACCACCTTGTCTTACAAGACGACTGATCCTGGCCCGAGCGCTGAGTTCTCTTGCCCTCTCAGGAAGGTCGATAAGGGGACCCACATGGAAGCAGTGATGAATCCGGACAGCCACGCCAGCCCCCAGGCGAAGGTCCCCGAAGCCAGACGGAGCCGGTCCGCCGCGGACTCGGGCGGTCGGCGGGGCGCCTCGGGCAACCCCACCCGCAGAACGAGCCTCCACCTGCCCGACGGCATGGCCATGGTCGACTGGGAGCGCTGGGGACAGCACATCTTCGTCATCTCCGACGCGTCCGCCTGGTGGCTCGGGGACTGGCTCATCTACGGCCAGGAGAACTACCCCCAGCGGTACAAGCGCGCGATCGAGAAGACCTCCCTCGACTACCAGACCCTGCGCAACTACGCCTGGGTGGCCAGGAAGTTCGTCCCCGCCCGGCGCCGCGAGAAGCTCAGCTTCCAGCACCACGCCGAGGTGTGCGGCCTCCCGGAGGAGGAGCAGGAGCGCTGGCTGGCCGAGGCCGAGGCGGGCCGCTGGTCCCGCAACGAGCTCCGCCGCCGCATCCGCCTCAAGGCCCGGGGAGTGGACCCCGCACGGGAGACCATATACGTTCAGGTGGCCATTAATCCGGAGCGGAAGAGGCAATGGCAGGAAGCCGCCGAGAGTTCTGGTATGAGTTTCCCGGAGTGGGCTTCCAAGGCCCTGGACATGGCTGCCAAGAAAATGATTGAGGTCGGCTGAGCCGAGATCCCGGGTCCGTTGCGGACCCGCCGTGTATTTTGACTCCCCCTGCGGGGAAACCCCCGCCGGCGATTCTCCCGGTGCGCCGGAAAGCGGTGCGGATCCGGATGGTCGCCGCGCGGGGGCCCCTTGCCGACACGATCCGGGCGCCCGTTTCTTTCGGCCACTGGCGACCTGAAAACGGAGGAACACATGACGACCTATGTCTGGGGTTACCTGGAGGAGTACGAGAAGGAAAGGGAGGACATCCTCGACGCCGTGGACACGGTGTTCAAGTCGGGGAAGCTGATCTGGGGCCCCTCCCTGGTGGCCTTCGAGGAGGAGTTCGCCCGCTACCACGGCGTGGCCCACTGCGCGGGCGTGGACAACGGCACCAACGCCATCGTGCTCGCCCTGCGCGCCCTGGGCGTCGGCGAGGGCGACGAGGTCATCACCGTGTCGAACACGGCCGCGCCCACGGTCCTGGCCATCGACCTGGTGGGGGCGCACCCGGTCTTCGTCGACATCGACCCGGACACCTACCTCATGCGCGTGGACCAGGTCGCCGCGGCGATCACCGAGCGCACGCGCTGCATCCTGCCCGTCCACCTGTACGGGCAGTGCGTGGACATGGCCCCGCTGGAGGCGCTGGCCGCCGAGCACGGCCTGGTCCTCCTGGAGGACTGCGCCCAGGCGCACGGAGCCACCCACCACGGGCGCGTGGCGGGCTCCATGGGCCACGCCGCCGCCTTCTCCTTCTACCCGACGAAGATCCTCGGCGCCTACGGCCACGCGGGCGCGACGATCACCAACGACCCGGAGGTCGACGCCTCCCTCCGGCGCCTGCGCTACTACGGCATGGACCAGGAGCGCTACTACGTCGTCACGCCGAACGGGCAGAACAGCAGGCTCGACGAGGTCCACGCGGAGATCCTGCGCCGCAAGCTCGGCCGTCTGGACGAGTACATCGAGGGCCGCAGGGCGGTGGCCCGCGCCTACGACGAGGCGCTCGCCGACACCGGCCTGGTCCTGCCCGCGACGGCGCCCGGGAACGAGCACGCCTACTACCTCTACGTGGTCCGCCACCCCGAGCGGGACCGGATCATCGAGGAGATGAAGGCCCACGACGTCGCGCTCAACGTCAGCTACCCGTGGCCCGTCCACACGATGTCCGGCTTCGCCCACCTGGGCTACGAGACCGGGAGCCTGCCGGTGACCGAGAAGCTGGCCCACGAGATCTTCTCGCTGCCGATGTACCCCTCGCTGCCCCGGCAGGAGCAGGACCGGATCATCGAGGCCCTGACCAAGACCCTGGCCAGGCTGTGACCGCTTCCGGGGACGGAGCCCGGTTCGCGCTCTCGGCGTCGGACCGGGCGGTACCGCTGGTGTCCGACGCCGAGTTCGCCCGGTGGTGGGAGAGCAGGCCCCGGCACGAACTGCTCTCCGTCGAGCGGGTCGGCTTCGACCACACGCGCAGCTGGTCCTTCTCCGCCGGGACCGGGGACCTCGTCCACGAGAGCGGCGGGTTCTTCTCCGTCCGGGGGCTGCGCGTGGCCTCCGGCGGGGCGGTGGTCCACCAGCCGGTCATCGACCAGCCGGAGATCGGCATCCTGGGCATCCTGGTCAAGGAGTTCGACGGGGTGCCCCACTTCCTGATGCAGGCCAAGTTCGAGCCCGGCAACGTCAACCTCCGCCAGGTCTCGCCCACCGTGCAGGCCACGCGCAGCAACTACACGGGGGTCCACGGAGGCCGGGCCACCCCCTACGTGGAGTACTTCCGCGCCCCGCGCCGCGGCCGGGTCCTGGTGGACGTGCTCCAGTCCGAGCAGGGCGAGTGGTTCTGGCGCAAGCACAACCGAAACATCGTCGTCGAGGTGGGCCCCGACGAGGACGTCCCCGAGCACGAGGACTACCGGTGGTTCACGCTCCGGCAGATCCACGGGATGCTGCGCCGGGACAACCTCGTCAACATGGACGCCCGCACGGTGCTGTCCTGCCTGCCCGTGACCCGCGGGGAGGGGCCGGAGCCCGCGGACCCCTTCGGGCGGGCGCTCGCGCGCTCCTACGGGGACGGCGCGCTGCACCCGACGACCGGTGTGGTCAGCTGGTTCACCGAGGCCAAGACGGTCGTGGACTGGCGCTCCGAGCTGCTGCCGCTGCCCAGGGCCGAGGGGTGGCGCAGGACCGGGGACGAGATCTCCGGCGGCCCCGGGTTCCGGATCATCATGGTCTCGGTCTCGGCGCGCATCCGCGAGGTCGCGTCCTGGACGCAGCCCCTGCTCGCCCCCGAGAGGCACGGGTTCGCCGCCTTCCTGGTGCGCGAGATCGACGGCGTGCTCCACGTCCTGGTCCGGGCACGCGCCGAACCGGGGACCCTCGACCGCGTCGAGATCACCCCGACGGTGCAGTACTCGGCCTCGGCGGAGGCCCTGGGCCGCCCGGAGCCCTTCGCCGCCCAGGCGGAGTCGCCGCCGGCCCACCGCGTGCGCTACGACGCCCTGCTCTCGGAGGAGGGCGGGCGCTTCCACCACGCCCAGACCAGGTACCGGATCGTCGAGGCCGATCCGGACACGCCCGCGGAGGTCCCCCCGGACTTCCTCTGGGTCACCGTCGCCCAGCTCATGGAGCTGGTCCGGCACGGCCACTACCTCAACATCGAGGCGAGGACCCTCCTCGTCTGCCTGCACACCCTGGGCTGAGGGCGGGGCGCGCCCCGCCCGGCCCGACCGGGAGGAAGTACCGCACATGCGCGTGCTCGTCGTCAGCCAGGCGGAGAAGACCCACCTGCTGGGCCTCGTCCCGCAGGCGTGGGCGCTGCGCGCCGCCGGGCACGAGGTGCGGGTGGCCAGCCAGCCCGCGCTGGTCCCCGTCGCCGCGCGCACCGGGCTGCCCGCCGTCCGGGTGGGCCGGGACCACCTCTTCCACCAGCTGCTGACCACGCTGAAGGGCCTGGGCTTCGGCGACAGCCGGGGCTTCGACATGACCAGGAGCGATCCGGAGGCGCTGGGCTGGGACTACCTGCTCGACGGCTACCGCGAGTTCGTCCGGCTGTGGTGGCACCCGGTCAACACGCCGATGCTGGACGACCTCACCGACCTCTGCCGCTCGTGGCGCCCCGACCTGGTCCTGTGGGAGCCGACCACCTTCGCCGCGCCGGTGGCGGCCCGGGCCTCGGGCGCGGCGCACGTCCGGGTCCTGTGGGGGCTGGACGTGTTCTCCCGCACCCGCCGCCGGTTCCTGGAACGCGCCGCCGCGCGGCCCGCCGCCGACCGCGAGGACCCCCTCGCCGACTGGCTGGAGCGCAGCGCCCGGCGCGTGGGCGCCGACTTCTCCGAGGACCTGGTCCGGGGCCAGGCCACCCTGGACCCCTATCCGCCGGGTGTGCGCCTGGACCCCGAGGAGGGCGTGCGCCACATCCCCCTGCGCTACGTGCCCTACAACGGGACCGCGGTGGTGCCCGACTGGCTGCGCTCCCCGGGCGGGCGCAGGCGGGTCTGCCTGACCCTCGGCTCGGCCGTGCCGGAGAAGTTCGACGACCGCTACCGGCTGCCCCTCGCGGAGCTGCTGGAGTCGATCGCCGGACTGGACGCGGAGGTCGTGGCCACCCTGTCCGCCGAGCAGAGAGCGCGGGCCGGAACCCTGCCGGACAACGTCCGGGTGGTGGAGCACGTGCCGTTGCACGCGCTCATGCTCCACTGCGACGCGGTGGTCCACCACGGGGGAGCCGGGACCTTCTGCACCGCGGTGTTCCACGGCGTCCCGCAGCTCATCCTCCCCGAGTTCTCCATGGCCCAGTACGTCTTCGACGAACCGCTGCTCGCCGAGCGGATCACGGAGACGGGGGCGGGCCTCACGCTGGCTGGGGCCGGGATGACGGGCGCGGAGGTCGCCCGCCTGGTCGGGCGCCTGCTCGACGAGCCCCGCTTCGCCGAGGGCGCCCGCGTGCTGCGTGACAGGGCGCACGGGATGACCAGCCCGGCAGGGCTCGTCCCGGTGCTGGAGGAGCTGGCCGCCGAGGGCCGACGCGCCTGAGTACGGGGACGCCGTGTCCGCTCCCGGAGCGGACACGGCGTCCCCGTCGGGATCAAGCCCGGTCGGGCGCCCCCTTCTGCTCCCGGATCCTCTCCGCCACGAACCCGGCCAGGTCCTCGAAGCTGCTGCCGGTGAACTCCGACATGTCCTCCAGGAGGGACACGTTGTAGACGTCCTCCAGGGCCAGGACGAGCTGCACGATCGAGAACGAGTCCAGGTCGCTCGTCTGCGAGGGCTCGGGGAGGTCGAACTGCGGCTCGTTCGACGTGAACATCAGGACGGTCATCGCCTGGACCTTGATCTGGGACAGGATCTCGCTCTGGTCTACTGCGGCCATCGTTGCCGAACCTCTTCTCTGGTGTGGTGGGGGTGGCGTCCTCAGCCCGCGTCGGGCCCCTGGGAGAGGCGCTGGACGAACTTGGCGCCGTAGCGTTCCCAGCGCTCGCGCTGGATGACGAAGTGGGAGGCGGACTCCAGGCCCGGGGGCCGCCGCGGGGGCTCCGACTCGGTCACCATGGTCGGGTGGTCGCGCAGGCCGTTCGCCCGCTCGCCGGCGGACCAGAAGCGGACCTCGTCCACCGGCCACGCGCGGAAGGCGCGGTCCACGGTCAGCACCGTGGCCTCCAACGCGATGCCGACGGCGTTGGCCCCCTCGTCCACGACCACGTCCACCTGGACCCACCGCTCCTCCCGGTCCAGGCGCGAGAGCGAACAGAACCCCAGGACGGCACCGGTGGAGGGGGCCACGGCGAGGAACTGCTCCGCCGCGTCAGCGGCGTCGCGGGGGAGCGGCCTGACGAGGTCGTCCATTCCCGGGAATTCGGGGACGCCCCTCTCCGCCAATGCGCGGACGGCGGCGTCCGAGCCCAGGTTCTCAACCGGTCGGAGCCTGACTCTGCGTGTTTCCACGGTATTTTCTGGCACGCTCTCCTGCCTCAACTCTTTGTCGGTTCGCAGCCGTTCCGTTCCTGCCGTGCGCCGGAAGGGGGAGGGTTCCCGAAAACGGGGACGGAGGGAATGGGGGCGTATCGGGGGTTCCCGCCGCCTGTCCCGCCAGCGGGACACAGGCGGGGCGGCTCCGGTTACCTTAGCCGCCTCGCGGTCTCCGTTCCGGCAGGTACGGGCGGTTCCGCCTCCGCCGCCGGGCCGCCCCGCCCCGGCTCCCGCCGCATCCCGCCAGGTGCGCCCGCCATTCCCCGCCGCGGGGCCGCCGTCAATTTTCCCGGACTCGGGGAAAGAGGCTCTCGGATATGGGAAGGAAGCGGCGGGGCGGGCGCTGTTATCGTGAGACGACCCTGGCACAAAGCCGGGTCGGATCGCGGTGCGGGCCCGGGTCGAATGCCTCGGGCAGCCCGGGATTCCTTTCTCCTGAAAGGTGAAGAAATGGCCGTGAGCGACGTTCTCGACCTGCAGTCCCTGGAGGCGGAGACCCTCGTCGAGGAGGGCGCCTTCCTCAACAGCGGTGCCAGCCTCGTGAGCTGCAGCTGACGCCCTCCCACCGGGTGGTGACGGACCGGTCCGCCTGATCCGCCGCCGCCCCCGGAGAAGGGGTGCCGCGTCCGGCCACGGCCGGGCGCGGCACCCCGCCGGGGCCCGCCTACCTGGTGACCGCGGCGCGGAAGCGCCAGACGCCCAGCGCCAGGAGGACGGCGGCGTACCCGAGGAGCACGCCCACGTGCGGGAGCACGTCCCGGAGTGAGGCCTGGTCGCGGACCAGCGCGCTGAACGCGTCGTAGCCCCAGGCGTGCGGGGTCAGGAACGCGACGGTGGTCATGGTGTCGCCGAAGGACTCCAGCGGGAGCATGGTGCCGCCGAGCGCGCCCGCCCCGAGGCTGATGCCCACCGCCGCCGCCAACGCGCCGCCCTCGGTCCTCGCCAGACTGCCGAGCAGTAGCGAAGCGCCGCTGCTGACCAGGCAGAACGCGGTCACCACCAGCGAGGTGGCGAACAGGTTCCCCCACGCGACGCCGAACAGCAGGGCCGACCCGAAGAGGATCAGCAGGGCCTGTGTCAGGGCGATGAGGAACCTGCCCAGCGCCTCGCCGAGGACGATGGACCCCGCCGAGGTGGGGGAGGCGTACAGGCGTCGCAGGACCCCCGAGCGTCTGGCCTGGACGATGCCCAGCGACGTCGTCAGCGCCGTGATGAAGGTGTAGAGCAGCAGCAGCGGGGGAGCCGCCAGGCTGTGCGAGGAGACCCCCTCGGGGAACGTGGCCTCACCCGCGGTGACCACCTCCACCCGGACGCCGGACACCTCGGTCTCCTCCGCGTCCGCCAGGCGCTCCTCGAACCCGTCGTCGCGGACGCCCTCTGTGACCCGGGCGGTGCTCAGCAGCGCCGACTCCTGCGCCACCACGGAGCGGACCCACGTCCCCACGTCCGCGGCGGCCCAGTCGTTGCCGCGCGTGACGAGCTCCAGTTCGACCTGTTCGCCGTCGCGAACCAGGTCCCCGTAGTCGTCCGGGACCACCAGGCCCGCCTGGACGTCCCCGGCCTCCACCAGGTCGCGCATCTCCGTCTCGTCCAGAAGCAGGACGTCGATGCGCTCGTCCTCCTCCAGGGCGTCCACGAGGCGCTCGGAGAGTCCTCCGCCGGAGGGCGCGACGACGCCCAGGACCGGCCTCCCCTCCCCGTACATCAGCCCCATCATGAAGACCATCAGGAAGGGGAGCAGCAGGACGAAGAAGATGTTCGTCCGGTCGCGGAAGACGCGGCGTACGTTGAGGACGCCGATGGTCAGCGATTTCATGAGTTCACCATCCGTCCCATACGGAACAGCGCGACGGTCGAGCCGACGAGGCCGAGCGCGAGCAGGACCGCGCACGGCAGGAGGACCGAGCCGAGGCCTCCCGCCGAGAGCTCGCCCAGGCCGAGCAGGAACCACCGGTGGGGGGTCAGGTAGCTGACGACCGCCAGCGCGTTGAGCTGCGAGATCGGGAACAGCGCCCCACCGAACGCTCCGAGCAGCATCGCCAGGACCGAGAGCCAGTTGGCGGCCTGTTCCGAGCTGCGCGCGAAGCTCGCCACGGCGGCGGTGAGCCCGATGACGGCCAGCACGCCCGTGGTGATCAGCGCCGCCGCGCCCAGCGGGTCGCCCCAGTCGGCGCCGAAGAACAGGGTCGTCGCGACGGCCAGGACCGCCATGTTCGCCAGGCCGATGAGCAGTCCGCTGGAGAGCTTCGCGACCAGGATCGCCCCCCGCGGGATCGGGCTGGCCAGGAGACGGGCCAGGGTCCCGCCCGCCTTCTCGTCGAAGATGCTGGTGACGCTGAACATCGCCGCGAAGAAGACGAAGAAGAACGCCATGGAGGCCGAGTAGTAGGTGGCGGTGCCCAGCTCCCGCCACTCCAGGTCCGCGTCCTCGACCACCGTCAGCGGCGGCGCCGCCGTCTCCGCCTCCTCCAGGAGCCGGGCCGCGGCGGCCGGGTCGGGTTCGGAGTCGAAGCCGGTGGCGATCGCGAGGCGGATGCGGTGGTGCTCGGTGGCGTAGGCGCGGCCGATCTCCCGGGCGATGTGGGTGGCCACGGGGGAGTCCGCGTCGCCGACGACGGTGAGGACGGCGTCCTCGCCCTCCTCTAGCGACTCGGTGAAGTCCTCGGGGATGAGGAAGGCCGCGTCGGCGGCCCCCGTCTCGACCGCCTCGCGCGCCTCGCGCTCGGAACCGGCCTCGGACAGCTCCAGCACCCCGTCGTCCTCCAGGGGGCGCAGCGCCTCGTCGACGAAGCCCCCGCCGAGCGATCCGGAGTCGCCGTCGACGACCACGTACTCCGAGCTCGTCCCCTGGGACGTCCCGTCGCCGAGCAGCATGTTGAAGAAGAAGGCCACCCCGAGCGGCAGGAGCAGCCCGAAGACCAGCAGGCTGCCGTCCCGCAGCCGCTGGCGCACGTCCTTGGCGACGATGGCCGCGGTCATGGAGAGGGTGTTGGTTCCGTTCGCCATGGCTACTCCCGGAGCCCCTTCCCGGTCAGGCGCAGGAAGACGGCTTCCAGGTCCGGCTCCTGGACCTCGACCGACCTGATGCCGGCGCCCTCCCGCGTCAGGGTGTCGAGGATGCGGGGCAGGACGTCCCGGGCGTCGGGCGTCAGGAGCCTAATCCGGTTCCCCTCGCAGGTCGCCTCGTCCACGCGGTCCAGCGCGCGCAGGGCGTCGAGCAGCCTCTCGCCGGGGGAGTCCAGGGTGACCAGGACCGTATCGTCCTCGCCCACCTGGGCGACCAGTTCGCGTTGCGTGCCCTCGGCGCGGATGCGGCCGCCCTCGATGACGCCGACGCGGTCGCAGAGGCGTTCGGCCTCCTCCATGTAGTGCGTCGTGTAGAGCACGGAGACGCCGCCCCGCGTCAGGGCGTCCACGCTCTCCAGGATGGAGTTGCGGCTCTGGGGGTCCACGCCGACCGTCGGCTCGTCGAGGATGAGGAGCCTCGGGTTGTTGAGCAGTCCGAGGCCGATATTGAGCCTTCGGGCCATTCCTCCGGAGAATTTGGATACGGCCTCACCGGCGCGCTCGGAGAGGCCGACTGTTTCCAGGACCTCCTCGGTCCGGCTCCGCGCCTCCGATGAGGAGAGCCCGTACATGCGCGCGAAGAAACGCAGATTGTCGCGTGCGCTGAGGTCGTGGTAGAGGGCGAGTTCCTGGGGGACGAACCCGATGAGGGACTTGCTTTTCCTGTTCGTGACGCTGTGCTCGACGCCGTCCACGAGGATCTTCCCGGCGTCCCGGCGCAGGATGCCGGTGATCATGCCGATCGTGGTGGACTTGCCCGCTCCGTTGGGTCCCAGCAGGCCGTAGGTCTCCCCCTCGTCGATGAAGAAGCTGACGTCGTCGACCGCCAGGTTCTTCCCATATCTCTTGCTCACTCCTTGGACTTCCAGGATGGGCACGGGCCCTCCTCGCTCCTCTGTGCCTTCGCGGTCCGCCGGTCGGTCGGCTGTTTCACGCGTTACGCCCCGACGCGGCCGCGCCCTTTCCGCGCCGCCTTTTCTCCGTGGCGTTCCGCGGTCCGGGCCAGTGAACCACAGAAAGTGTCCGTTTATGTTCCGGTTGTTTTCGATGTGGCGTTTCGGCCTGGTTTCATTTGCTTCGGAATGCGGACCGGCGTGTGGTGAGGGTGTGGGCGAGGTCGGCGGGGGTGGGCATGGCGTCCATCCGTTCGCGCAGGGCGTGGGCGGCCCGGGTGTGGCGGGGGTCCTCCAGAAGTGCGCGTACGCCCTCGGTGACGGTTCCGGCGTCCAGGCGGTCGGGGTCCACGACCAGCGCCGCGCCCCCGGCGGCGACCGACGAGGCCAGCAGGGGTTCGTCGAAGGTGGGCCGGGGCGAGACGAGCTGCGGGACCCCGTGGGCCAGACCGGTCAGGACGGTGCCCGTCCCGCCGTGGGTGATCATGGCTGCGCAGGTGGGGGCCAGGGCGTGCAGGGGCACGTACTCGACCAGGCGTGCGTTGCCGGGAACGGCGCCGAGCTTCTCCTGCTCACTTGCGGGCAGGGTGGCCACCACCTCCACGTCCAGGTCGGCCAACCCCTCCAGGACCGCGGCCACGTCCACCCCGAACCTGCCCAGCCACGCCGCCGTGCTGGTGCCCAGGCACAGGGCCACGCGGGGTCGGTCGGGGGGTGTGCGCAGCCAGTCGGGGACGACGGCGCGTCCGTTGTAGGGCACGTAGCGCACCGGCAGGTACTCCAGGTGCGCGGGCGTGTCCACTCTGAGCGGGGAGGGGACCTGTTCGACGGTGGCCTGGCCGTGGACCAGGGTCTCGGAGAAGTCCACGCCGTGCCGGGCGGCTCTGGCCCCCAGCCACTCGGCCAGGGGGTCCTCCCTCCGGGAGGCGGGCTGTTCGGCCATCCGCGCCAGGAAGCGCGCGCGCACGGCGCCGAACACGTCCGCGCCCCAGGGGTAGCGCACGTGCGCGGCCCCGCAGGCCTCGGCGGCGATCGCCCCGGAGAAGGTGATGGGCTCCCACACGACCAGGTCGGGGCGCCAATCCCGGCAGAGGGCGACCAGGTCGTCGACCATGGGGTCGTTGACCATCCGCCACCACCAGGTGACGACCTGCCGGTACTCCTCAAGGGTCTCCTCCCAGGGACCCTCCGGCCCGCCACGGCCGTACACGGAGAAGAGGGGGATGCCTCCCCGCATCCCGTCGAAGGAGGACCGGGCGGTGAGGTGGCGCCAGAACCCGTGGTCGCGTCCCACCGCGGCGAAGGGCAGGCCCGTCCCCCGCACCACGGGCGCCAGCGCGGGCTGGCTGGCCACCCGGACCTCGTGCCCGGCGGCACGCAGCGCCCACGCCAGGGGCACCAGGCTCAGGAAGTTCGTCTTCTCGGCGAGGGACGCCACGACGACGCGCACGGTCACTCTCCTGGGGGTCGTCGGTCGGTGGGGGGCACCGAGGTGTGGAGGGCGCGGAGCGGGGGCCGCTCCGGCGGAAGCGCCATGTCTACCAGCTCCGGACGAGGGGGCGGAGGCGGCGCGTGCGCGCCCCGGTGCCGACCGGGGTTGGACGGGCCGACGCGTCCTCCCCTAGTCTTCCGACGCGTTTCGAGGAGGGGACGGGACATGCGTGTGCTCTTGGCCGCGGCCGCGGAGAAGCCGCACTTCCTCGGCATGGTCCCGTTGGCGTGGGCGCTGCGCGCCGCCGGGCACGAGGTCCGGGTGGCCAGCCAGCCCGCACTGGAGCCCGTCGCGGTGGGGGCGGGGCTGCCCTTCACCGCCGTCGGCAGGGACCACTCCTTCTGGCGCACGATGAAGGTCTTCGACCTCCACGACACCCTCGACGACGTCCCGCTGTTCGGCCGCGTCACCGACCCCTACGAACGGGTTCCCTGGGAGTACCTGCTGGAGGGCTACCGCCGCGTGGTGCCGTGGTGGTGGCGGATGGTCAACGACCCCATGGTCGACGACCTGGTCGCCCTCTGCCGGGATTGGCGCCCCGACCTGGTGGTCTGGGGTTCGGTGAGCTTCTCCGGGGCGATCGCCGCGGAGGCGTGCGGGGCCGCGCACGTGCGCTACCTGTGGGGGGCCGACATCTTCGCCCGCACCCGCGCGCGCTTCCTGGCGCGGATGGGCGAGCAGCCCGCCTCCCGGAGGGAGGACCCCCTGGCCGAGTGGCTGGGGGCCCGGGCCGCCCGGTACGGGGTGGACTTCTCCGAGACCCTGGTCCACGGCCAGGCCACCGTCGAGCAGGTCCCCGCGTCCCTGCGGGTGGACACGCCCGCGCATCTGGAGTACCTGCCGGTGCGCTACGTGCCCTACAACGGACGCGCCGTCGTCCCCGACTGGTTGCGCACACCCCCCGACCGACCCCGCGTCTGCGTCACCCTGGGCACCACGCTCATGGGTCAGGACCGGGGCGGGGACGTGTTCCGGGACCTTCTGGAGGGGTTGGCCGGCCTGGACGTGGAGGTGGTGGCCACCCTGCCCGCCCGCGAGCAGGAGAAGCTCGGCGCCGTTCCCGGCAACGCACGCCTGGTCGAGTATGTCCCCCTGCACGCCCTGGCCCCCACCTGCGCCGCCATGGTCGACCACGGGGGGTGGGGGACCGTGCTCACGGGACTGGACGCGGGCGTGCCGCAGGTCATCGTCCCCAGCTGGTTCGACGATCCGATGCTCGCCGACATGCTCGCCGCGCGGGACGCGGCCGTCGCCGTCCCCCAGCGGACCATGACCGCCGGGGACGTCAGCGAGGCGGTCTCCCGGCTGATGGAGGACCCGCTCCTGGCCCGGGGCACCGCGCGCGTGCACGACGAGATGCTCGCGATGCCCTCGCCGTCCGACCTCGCCGACGCGCTCGTCCGCCGGGCGAGGGGCTGACGCCCGGCGCGCACGCGCTCAGACCGGGGAGTGTGCGGCGGCCTCGCGGACGCGTTCGACCAGGCCGGCGAGGGCCAGGACCGGCGCCGTGTCCACGGCCGCCCGCCCCCGCACACTGTCCGCGAACGCCGTCAACAGGTTGCGGAACTGGTGGTCGGCCTTCAGGGACAGGTCCTCGGTCCCCTCGTCCGTGCGCAGCTCCAGGGTGGGGCACAGCGTCTCGGGCGGTGTGAAGGCCCGGTCCAGCCGCAGGCTCCCCTTCTCCCCCCAGACGGTGTAGGTGTTGCGGTAGTGCATCCCGAAGCCGAACCCGAGCTGCACCGCCACCCCGCCCGGACCCGAGAGCAGCACCGAACCCCGCGCGTCCACCCCCGTGTCCGGATCGTGGTCCAGGAAGCCGCCGCGTACGCGCAGGCCGTCGCCCAACAGGAACTGCGCCAGGCCCAGCGGGTACACGCCAACGTCGAGCAGTGCGCCGCCGCCCAGCGCCGGGTCGTGCCTGATGTCCCCCGGCGTGCGCGCCGGCACGCCGAACTCGCACATCAGCGCGCGCGTGCGCCCCACCGCGCCGCCCTCCAACAGCCGCCTCAGCTCGTGGTGCTGGGAGTGGTGCCGGAACGCGAAGTTCTCCATGACGGTCAGGCCGCGCCGACCGGCCTCGGCGACCAGCTCGGCCGAAGTCCGCTCGCCGACGGTCAGGGGCTTCTCGGACAGGACGTGGAGCCCGGCCTCCAGGGCCCGGCCCACCCATTCGTGCCGCAGCCCCACCGGGAGTGGCATGTACACGGCGTCCAGGTCCGGACGCGCGAGCAGGTCGGCGTAGCCGGTGACGGCCTCGCAGCCGAAGCGCTCGGCGAACGCGCGCGCCTTGGCGGGGTCGCGGCTGGCCACGGCGACGAGCTCCACCGAGGGCGTCACCGCAACGGCGGGCAGGACGCGCCTCCAGGCGATGTCGGCGCAGCCGACCAGTCCGAGCCGTACCGGCGCTCCCGTACCCCCGAGCGTCGAGGACACACGACCTCCCTCGTGTCGACCGCTGCCGAGGCACCGGTGGCGGCGGGAGCCGGCCACGGACTCGGCGCGGCCATACTGCCAGAGCCGCGGCGGGCGGGGGCGCCGCCGCCCGCGCCGGAGCGGGAGCGGGCCCGCTCCCCCCTCCTGAAGGGGGTGGTGCCGCGCGGCGCTTCCCCTATTCTTTCGGCGCTGTACCCGGGCCCGGAGGCCGGGAGGGGCCGGTGTCCGCGGAAGCGGTCGGAGGGGTCCGCTCCCGTCCGGGCCGCGAGCCCAGGAGGGAAGTACCACGCATGGCGACGAGTGACGAGGCGGCGGCGGTTCTCGATGCGGTCCGCGACCACCACCGGTCCACCCGCACCGAACGCGAGTTCGTTCCGGGTGTGACGGAGATCTGGCCCTCGGGGGCGGTCCTGGACGAGGAGGACAGGGTGGCCCTGGTCGCGGCCGCACTCGACATGCGCATCGCGGCGGGCCCCAGCGCACGCCGGTTCGAGTCGGCGTTCGCCCGCAGGCTCGGAAGGCGCAAGGCCCACCTCACGAACTCCGGCTCCTCGGCCAACCTGCTCGCGCTGTCCTCCCTGACCTCGCACCTGCTGGAGGACCAGCGGCTGCGCCCCGGCGACGAGGTCGTCACGGTCGCCGCCGGGTTCCCGACGACCGTCAACCCGATCCTCCAGAACGGGCTCGTACCCGTGTTCGTGGACATCGAGCTGCGCACGTACAACACCACGGTCGAAAGGGTGGAACAGGCCATCGGCCCGCGCACCCGGGCGATCATGATCGCCCACGCGCTGGGCAACCCGTTCGAGGCACGGGAGATGGCGCGCCTGGCCGAGGAGCGCGACCTGTTCCTGATCGAGGACAACTGCGACGCCGTGGGATCCCTCCACGACGGGCGGGTGACGGGCTCCTTCGGCGACCTGTCGACGGTCAGCTTCTACCCGGCGCACCACCTCACCATGGGCGAGGGCGGCTGCGTGCTCACGTCCAACCTCATGCTGGCCCGTGTCGTTGAGTCCATGCGCGACTGGGGGCGGGACTGCTGGTGCGAGCCCGGTGAGAGCGACACCTGCCGCAAGCGCTTCAGCTACCAGCTCGGGATGCTGCCCCCCGGCTACGACCACAAGTACACGTTCTCCCACGTGGGCTACAACCTGAAGGCGACCGACCTCCAGGCGGCGCTCGGGCTGAGCCAGCTCGACAAGCTCGACTCCTTCGGCGAGGCCCGGCGCCGCAACTGGCGCCGGATGCGGGAGGGCCTGGACGGGCTTCCGGGCCTGATCCTGCCGGAGGCCACGCCCAACAGCGATCCGAGCTGGTTCGGCTTCGTGGTCACCGTGGACCCCGGGGCTCCGTTCGACCGGGCCGAGCTGGTCCACTTCCTGGAGTCCCGGCGGATCGGCACCCGCCTGCTCTTCGCGGGCAACCTGACCCGGCACCCCGCCTACCTGGACCGGCCGCACCGCGTGTCCGGAGACCTGGAGAACAGCGACATCGCCACGGAGCGGACCTTCTGGACCGGGGTCTACCCCGGGCTCACGGACGAGATGATCGACTACGTGGTCTCCTCGATCACCGAGTTCGTCAAGGAACGGCACAAGGGCGTCCTCTGACGCGGTTTCCGGCCCCCGGCCGCCGTATCGGCGGTCGGGGTTTTCCCATTTTCCGGGTTATTTTTACGGCTTTCTGCTGTTATCCGGGTTTTCCGTCTCGGGTCGGCGCGTCTCCTCCCCGGGGCGGAGACACGGGGAGGCGCGGCCCCGGCCGCGGGTGGCGGCGCCGCAGTCGCCGTGTCGGTCGGGTCAGGGATAAAAGCAGGTGGAAGCGGGTCCGTTTCCCGGATCGCGGGCATTCGCGGCCCTCCTTCGGGTGGGGGCCTCCTTTGCGCGACCCCCGCACCCGGGTACGGGGGGTCGTCCCGCGGAAGGCCGCGGACCCGTCCCGAAGGAGGAGGGGAAAATGGTCCGCGTGAATGAAGACCGCAGCGCGGCCGGAGCCTAATGTGTATTTCGCAACAGGCGTTACCGACAAAACGGTCGCCGTGTTCCGAGAAAGGCATTCCCATGGCCGTTTCCGCCAGCAACCGCCCCGAGATCAACCTCGACGTCGACGCCGAGACCTTCGAGACCCCGGGCTCGGGCCGGTCCGTCGAGAACAGCGGCGCCGAGGCCCCCGGCCCGATCACCTTCGGCACCACCTGCTGGGGCACCCCCTGCCCGAGCGCCAACACCGTCTCCTGCTAGGGGGTGGACCCGCAGTCCCCACAGAGGCCGTGGACGGCACTCGGCCGTCCGTGACGGTGGAACCCCGTCCCTGAACCACCGCGGCCCGGCACGACCAGGCCCGGGGCGGCGGCCGCTCGGCGACCGCCGCCCCGCGGCACATCCACAGGTGTTCCCCGTCCCTTCCGCGAGCGCGGCGCCGCGGGCGCGGACCCGGCCGAGGAGGCAGCCCCCATGCACGACGACACAGCGCAGGACCGCGAGGAGACGCCGCCGGACGCCGCGCCGCCGCTGGGCCTGCTGGAGTACCTCGACCTGACCGAGGGCCGACCCGTCCGGGACAAGCGCGACACCGCCTTCGCCTCGGCCCTGCTCGCCGAGCGCCTGGGCTACAGCCGCGTCTGGCTGCCCGAGCACCACGCCTCCGGCGTGCCCAGCACCAACCCGCTGCTGCTGGCCGCCGTCCTGGGCAGCCACACCCGGCGCGTGCGGGTGGGCACCGCCGTCACGCTGTCCAGGATCCGCGACCCCCACCTGACCGCCGAGGACGTCGCCGCCGCCGCGCACTTCTGCCCCGACCGCCTCGACGTCGGGTTCGGCCGGGGCGACGTGAGCGGGGGAGCGGCCGAGGACCTCGCCCACCTGCGAGAACGCGGCCAGGACGTGGGCGCCGTCATCGACGCGACCGTCTCCCTCCTGCGCGGGGGCGCCGAATGGGTCGATCCGGTGGACACCGGGTTCCAGCTCTGGTCGCACGGCGCCGGGAACCGCTCCGCCGAGATCGCGGCCAGGACCGGCACCCACTACTGCCACGCCCTGTTCTTCAACACCGACGTGGACGCCTGCGTCAGCACGCTCAGGGCCTACCGCGCGGCCCGCCCCGGCGGGCGCACGGCCGTGGCCCTGGCCCTGGTCGCCAACGACGACCCCGCCGCGGCGCGCGCCGACAGCCTGCGCCAGGGCGTGCGGGTCAACTGCGCGGGCACGGCCGACCAGTGCGCCGAAGCCGTGCACCGCGTCCTGGCCATCACCGGCGCCGACGAGGCGGTCGTCACCGAGCTGTCCAGCGACCCCGGGGACCACCTGCGCGCCGTGGAGGAGGTCTTCGCCGCCGTGCGCCGCCGCGCGGCCTCCCCCGCCGGGGCCGCGGCCCTTCCCGACGGCGCCGCCTCCGATGGCACCACCACACCCACCGGCCGTCCTGCGCCCGCCGACGGGCCCCTTCCCGCCGGGGCCGCCGCCACGGGAAGCGGTGCCCGGTGAGCGGATCGGACTTCGGCCTGGTCCGCGTACCCCTGCTCAGCGTCGAGGAGTCCGCCCGCATGGTCGCCGCGGGCGACGTCCACGACCCCGTCGCCGCCATGGCCGTCGACCTGGCCGCGGACCCCCACCTGCGCACCGCGTCCGCGTCCGGGGAGCGCGCCCGCGCCACCCTGCTGCGCTACCTCGCGCGCATGGGCGGGCGCGCCACCCCCTACGGACTGTTCGCCGGAACCGCGCCGCTGACGGTCGGGGACCGCCGCGACCTGGAGGCCGACCGGCGCGACCGGCACCGCGTGCGGGTGCGCGTGGACGTGCGCGCCTTGGAGGAGACGGTCGCCGACGCCCTCGCCGCCGCCGACCCCGACCGCGTCCCCCTGCGCCTCAACCCCCTGGCCCGCGTCGGCCCCTCCGCCGTGCGCTTCGCCGCTCCGGGCGACGCCACCGCGGCCGTGGTGAGCGTGCGGCGCACCGAGGCCATCGACACTGCCCTGGAGGCCCTCGGCGGCGCCGAGACGAACGCCGCCGACCTCGCCGACGCGCTCGCCGAGCGGCTGCCCGGCGTGGAGCCCGACCGCCTGCGCACCTTCGTGCGCGGCCTGCGGGACAGGGGCCTGCTCCAGCCCTCCGACGGCCTGATCGCCCCCGGCGACGAGCCCGCCGACCGGGCCGTGCGCCTCCTGGACGCCGTCGGCGACCGCGACCGGGCCGCCGCCGTGCGCGTCCTGCTGACCGACGCCGCCGGCGAGCGCCCCTTCGAGCCGGGGCTGCGCGACCGGCTCGACACCGCATGGGACCGCGCCGCCGACCACGCGCCCGCCCTGGCCCGGACCAAGTACGCCGAACGCTTCGACCTGCACCCCGAACTCGCCATGCGCGCCGCCAGCCTGGACCGGCGCACCGTCGCCGACCTGCGCTCCGCCGTGCGCCGCCTCGCCGCCCTCTCCTCCCCCGGAGGCGGCCCCGGCTTCGACACGGCCTCCTTCCGCGCCGCCTTCGCCCAGCGCTTCGAGGACGCCGAGGTGCCGCTGCTGAGCGCGCTGGACCTGGAGTCGGGCGTGCTGCGGCCCGCTCAGCGCGGCGCCTCCGAACTCGCCGCGAGGGCGGGCCTGCGCACCGGTTCCCGCCCCGCCGAGCCCACCGTCAAACCCGAGCTGCTCGACCTGCTCGGACGCTGGACCGCCGACGGCGGCCACCTCGACGGCGGCTCCGTGGACATCGCCCACCTGCCCGAGGCCGACACCGACGGCTCCCGCGCGCTGCTGGCCGTCCTGCTCGGCGACGCCGACCCGGCCTCCCACGACGGACCGCACAGCATGCTCGTCGGCGGGGTCGGCCGCACCCCCCACGCCCTGGTGGCCCGGTTCGGCCTCCACCGCCCCGCCGTGGCCGACCGCGCCCGGGAGCAGGTGGACCGCGCCCGCGAGCGGTACCGCGCCGGGGACGCGGCGGAGGAGCCCCTGCACGCCGAACTCGTCTACCACCCGGGCGGACGCATCGGCAACGTCCTGGTGCGCCCCCGTTTGCTGGACGAGACCATCGCCCTGACCGGCGCCCACGGGGGCACCCTGCACCTGGACCGGCTGCTCCTGCGCCTGTGCCCGGACGGATTCCGGCTGCGCGACTCACGCACCGGCCGCCCCGTCCTCGTGGAGCTCAACACCGCCCACAACGTCGACTTCCACGGCCTGGACCCGGTCTACGCGGTGCTGGGCCACCTGGCCACGTCCGGGGGAGCGGGCTGGTCGTGGGGTCCGCTGGCCCGTCTGCCCCACCTGCCGCGCGTCACCTGCGGCCGGGTCGTGGTCACCCCCGAGCGCTGGCTGCTGCGCCCCGGGGACGTCGCCGCGGTCCTGTCCGCGCCCTCCCCGGCCGCCGCACTGCGCGACCGCCTGCCCGGCCTGGGCGGGCGCACCTGGGTGGGCACCGGCGAGTACGACCACGTGCTCCCCGTGGACCTGCGCGAGGACGCCTCGGTGCGCGCCGCCTTGGCGCGCGCCGGAGACCGCGACACCGCCTTCGTGGAGATGCCCCAGGCCGAGGCGCCCGCCGTGCGCGGTCCCGGCGGGGGCCACGTCGCCGAGGTGGTCGTGCCCACCGGACCCGTCCTGCGCGAGCCGCCCGGCACCGGCGCGGGCACGGCCCTCCTGGACCGCGGCCACGGCCGGGCCTGGGTCTACGCGCGCCTGTACTGCGGGCACGCCACCGCCGACCGGGTGGTGTCGCGCGCCCACCGGCTCTCCACGGACCTGCGCGCCGCCGGGCGGGCCGACCAGTGGTTCTTCCTCCGCTACCAGGACGGGGACGGCTACCACGTGCGGGTGCGCGTCCGCCCGGCCGGACCCGCCGCGCGGCCCGGCGTGCTCACCGCCGTGGACGCCCTCGGAGCCCGGCTGGCCGCCGAGGGCCTGGTCAGCCGGGTCGTCCTGGACGAGTACGTGCCCGAGGTGGCGCGCTACGGCGGCACCGAGGGCCTGCGGGCGGCCGAGGAGCTGTTCACCGCTTCCAGCGACCGCGTCGCCGCCGCGCTGCCGGACCTGGCCGACGAGTCCGCCCGCCTCTACCGGGCGGTCGCCGACGTCGCCCACTGGTGCACCGAACTGTTCGCCGCCTCCGACGAGCGCGACGCGTTCCTGCGCGCGTGCCAGGGCGGCCTGGACGTGTCCCCCACCCGCGAGGGCAACCGCCTCGGCAAGTTCGCCCGCGCGCACGAGTCCGCCCTGCGCGCCCACGTGGAGGGGGTCCGACCCGACGAGGACGTGGCCAAGGCCCTGGGCGCGCTGGCCGCCGCCCTGGAGCCCGGCACCGGGACCCGCGGCCGGTGGTCGGTGTTCGGGTCGGCGCTGCACCTGCACCTGAACCGGACCTTCGCCTTCGACGCGGTGCGCATGGAGTACCTGGCGCACGAACTCGCCCGGCGCCACCTGCGCCGCCTGCACGCACTGGAGGGCAAGAAGCGATGAACGACGCTGACACGCTGGACCTGGCGCGGCGGTTCCTGGCCGACACGGACGCCCATGTGCGCGAGAACCCCACGTTCCCGCTGCTGCTGGACCAGGCCGTGGCCCGGATGGAGTTCGCCCGCGCCCTCGGCGAGGACCACCGCGCGGAGGACGCCTTCCACGGGGCGATGGGCCTGCTGCGCTCCGGCGGCGGCACCGGCCCCTGGCTCTACCGTGGCGCCGCCCAGGCCGGGTGGACCGCGCTCCGGCTCGCCCGGGAGCGCGGCACCGAGCCGTCCGGACTGGGCGCCGTGGACGACGCGGTCCTGCGGTGGATCGCCGACTACCCCGCCGAGGGCGAGGTCGACCTGCCCATGGGCGTGCTGGGCCTGGGCGCCTACGCCCTGGCCCACCCCGACGCCGGGTTCCGCGACAAGGCCACCTCCGGCGTCCTGGACGTGGTCGAGGAGCGCGCCGAACGCGACGACGACGGCCTGTTCCTGCGCCTGGGCGACTCACCGGCGCGCCGCGCCGACCAGTCCGCGGGCTGCCGGGTGCTCGGCGCCGCCCACGGCACCGCCGGACTGGTGTCCTACCTCGCCTCGGCCGCCGGGACGGCCGCCGCCCCGCGCGCACGCCCGCTGCTCGACGACTCCGTGCGCTGGCTGCGCGCCCAGCGCGGCGACTTCTCCCACGCCGTCTTCCCGCACCGGGTCGAGACGCGCTACACGCCCGCCCGCGCCACCTGGTGCTCGGGGGACCCCGGCATCGCCCTGGCCCTGACCGCGGCCGCCGGGGTCACCGGGGACCCGCGCGACGCCGACCTGGCCCGCGCCACCGCCCTGGCGGTCGCCACCCGGCCCGAGCGCGACTGCGGGATCACGGACGGGTGCGTGTGCCACGGCGCCGCCGGACTGGTCTGGTTCGGCCGCCGCGCCCACGACGACCACGGCCTGTCCGAGGGGCTGGAGTGCGTGCGGCGCTGGACCGGCTGGCTCGCCGAGCGGCGCGCCGAAGGGCCGCTGACCTACTTCAACCCCGCCGGGATGATCCGCGACGCCTCCTTCCTCGAAGGGGACGCGGGCGTGGCCCTGGCACTGCTGTACGCGGCCACCGGGACGCGGCCCGCGTGGGAGCAGCTCGTCCTGGCGCGCCCCGTCACACCGGAGGTCTGATGCCCGGCTCCCCGCCGACCGAAGCGCCCGCCGACCGGGGCCGCCACTGGGTCCTGCGGCTGCTGTCCGCCTGCCGCCGCCACCCGGGGCTGACCGCGGGGGTGGCCGCTGCGGCCGTCCTGGGGACCGGGCTGACCGCGCTGGCCCCGCTGGCCGCCCAGATCGCCGTGGACGACGCGGTCCAGGGGCGCACGGACCGGATCGGCGTGCTCGCCCTCGCCCTGCTGGGGGCCGCCGCGCTCCAGTTCGCCGGGGCGTTTGCCCGCCAGTTCCTGTCCGGCAAGCTCGCCCTGGGCGTCCAGCACGACCTGCGCACGGCCGTGTTCGACTCGGTCCAGCGGCTCGACGGCGGCAGACAGGACACCCTGCGCACCGGCCAGGTCATGTCGCGCGCGAACACCGACCTGCAACTGGTCCAGGGGCTGCTGGCCACCGCGCCGCAGGCCCTGGGCGGCCTCGTGCTCATCGTGTTCGCCTTCTCCGCGATGCTGTGGCTCTCCCCCGCGCTCACCGTCGTGGCCGCGGCCGTCGTGGCCTCCTTCGTCGTGGTGACGGCGCGGGTCAGCAGGCGCATGCCGCCCGCGACCATGGCCGTGCAGCGCCGCGCCGCCGAGATCGCCCAGCACGTCGAGGAGACCGTGACCGGCGTCCGCGTCGTCAAGGCCTTCGGCCAGGAGGAGCGCGAGACCCGGCGCCTGGCCGACCTCGCCGCCCGCCTGTTCGGCGAGCGCATGCGGGTGGCCCGCATGCAGGCGGCCCCCAGCGCCACCCTCGGCGTGCTGCCCTACCTCGGTCAGGCCGCGGTGCTGGTGGCGGGCGCGTGGCTGGTCGCGCGCGGCGAGGTGTCCCTGGGCGCCCTCGTCGCCTTCTCGGGGTACATGGTCACCCTCACCGCGCCGTCGGCGTCCCTGTCCAACCTGGTCATGAGCGCCCAGCTCGTGCGGCCCGCGGCCCTGCGCGTGTTCGACCTCGCCGACTCCCGCCCCGACGTCACCGACGCGCCCGACGCCGCCGACGTGCCCGAGGGGCCGGTCGGCGTGGAGTTGGACGGCGTGCGCTTCGGCTACACCCGCGACTCCACCGTGCTCGACGGGCTGTCCCTGCGCGTGCGCCCCGGCGAGACCCTGGCGCTGGTCGGCCCCGCCGGGTCGGGCAAGTCCACCGTCTCGCTGCTGCTGCCCCGCTTCTACGACACCACCGGCGGCGCCGTGCGGATCGGCCCTCCCGGCGGCGCGGTGGACGTGCGCTCGCTGCGCCTGCGCTCGCTGCGCGCCGCGGTCGGCGTGGCCTTCGAGGAGCCGTTCCTGTTCTCCGGCACGGTCACCGACAACATCGCGTACGGACGCCCGCACGCCACCCGCGAGCAGGTCCGCGCGGCGGCCCGCGCCGCCGGGGCCGACGGCTTCGTCCGCGCGCTCCCCGACGGCTACGACACCCCCGTGGGCGAGCGCGGCCTGACCCTGTCCGGCGGCCAGCGCCAGCGCGTGGCCCTGGCCCGCACGCTCCTGGGCGACCCCCGCGTCCTGGTGCTGGACGACGCCACCTCGGCCGTGGACGCCGCCACCGAGGCCGCCATGGTCGCCACGCTCGCCGACGTCACCGCCGACCGCACCGTCCTGCTCGTGGCCCACCGCAGGTCCACCCTCGCCCTCGCCGACCGGATCGCGGTGCTCGACGGCGGCCGGGTGGTGGACGTGGGCACCGAGGCGGAACTGACCCGGCGCTGCCCGCTCTTCACGCGGCTGTGCGCCGGGGACGGGGGCGGCGTCGAGGAGCCGGCCCCGACCTCCGACGGGGGCGGCTCCCCCCTGTGGCCCGAACCCGTGCCGGAGACCGCCGACCCCGACGAGGCGGCGCTGCCCGCCGCCGACGACCGCCCCGCCGGGCGCCTGGACCGCACGCCGCCGGAGGAGCCCGGAGCGCGCTTCGGCGTCCGCCGGGTGCTGGCCCCCGTCCGGGCCCTGCTGGCGCTCGCCGTCCTGCTGGTCCTGGCCGACGCCCTGGCCACCACCGCCCTGCCCGTGGTGCTGCGCTGGGGCCTGGACCGGGGCGTCGCCCCCGGCGACGCGGGCGCGGTCGCGGCCGCGGGCGCGGCGGCCCTGGCACTGGTGGCGGTCAACTGGTGGGTTCTGGCCCTCCAGCCCCGCGTGGTCACCCGGACCGGGGAGAGCGCCCTGTACGCCCTGCGCCTGCGCGTCTTCCGGCACCTGCACCGGCTCGGCGTGGACTTCCACGAGCGCGAGCGCGGCGGCGGGACCATGACCCGCATGACCACCGACGTCACCGCGCTGTCCACGTTCGTGGAGAGCGGGCTGACCATCGTCGTGGTCAACGGCGCCACCGTGCTGGGGATGGTCGCGGCGATGCTGCTGCTGGACCCGGGCCTGGCCCTGGTCGCCCTGGCGGTCCTGCCGGTGCTGCTCGCCGCGACCCTGTACTTCCGCCGCTGCGTGTCGCTGGCCTACCACCTGTCCCGGGAACGGATCGGGGAGGTCAACGCCGACCTCCAGGAACAGGTGGCGGGGGCGCGCGAGTCCCAGGCGGCCGGGGCCGAGGACGGCGCGAGCGAGCGCTTCGCCGCCCTGTCCGACCGCTACCGCAGGACCCGGCTGACCGCCCAGCGCCACATCGCCCTGTACTTCCCGTTCGTCACCCTGCTCGGGGACGTGTCCACCGCCGCCGTCCTCGGGGCGGGTGCGTACCGGGTGGCGGAGGGCACCCTGTCGGTGGGCGTCCTGACCGCGTTCCTGCTCTACCTGGGGATGTTCTACGCCCCGTTCCAGCAGTTGTCGGTGGTCTTCGACAGCTACCAGCAGGCGCGCGTGGGCGTGGACCGCATCGGCGGGCTGCTGCGCACGCCGCCCACCGCCGCGGCCTCCCGGCGGGCGGTCCCCGCACCGGTCCGGCGGGGCGGCGGCCGGGTGCGCCTGGAGGGGGTCGGCTTCACCTACCCCGGCGCGGGCGGGCCCGCCCTGGCCGACATCACCCTGTCCGCCGACCCGGGCGAGACCGTGGCGCTGGTCGGCGGGACCGGCGCCGGGAAGTCCACCGTGGTCAGGCTCATCGCCCGCTTCCACGACCCCGACCGGGGAGCGGTCCTGGTGGACGGGACGGACGTGCGCGACCTCGACCCGGCCGAGCACCGGCGCAGACTCGGCGTGGTCCCCCAGGAGCCCCACCTGTTCACCGGGACCGTCGCGGACAACGTGCGCTACGGACGCCCCGGGGCGGGCGACCGCGAGGTGGAGGAGGCCGTGCGCGCGGTCGGCGCCCTGGACGCCGTGGCGGCCCTGCCCCGGGGGATGCGCCACCCGGTCGGCGAGCGCGGGCGCGGCCTGTCCACCGGGCAGCGCCAGCTCGTCGCGCTGGCGCGGGCGCAGCTGGTGGACCCCGACGTGCTGCTGCTGGACGAGCCCTCCGCGGGGCTGGCCCCGGGCACCGAGCGCGCCGTGCTGACGGCGATGGACCGTCTGTCCCGGGGGAGGACGACCTTCGTGGTCACCCACAGCCTGGCGACGGCCGCCCGCGCGGACCGGATCGCGGTGCTCGACGGCGGGCGGGTGGTCGAGACGGGCACGCACGGGGAGCTGTCGGCGTCGGGGGGCGTCTACGCCCGCCTGTGGCGGAGCAGCGGGGCGGGGCCGGTGCCGGTCTGAGACCGGGCGGCCCCGACCGGCGCGGGTGCCCCGTCACCCCGTGGCGTCACCGGCGTGCGCGGCTCCGGGGCCCTGCTCGGCGGGGGCGCTCCGTCGCGCCGGGGCGCCGTGCGCGCGGCCCGGGACCCGGCCCGGAGCGGGCGCTCCGCGCCCCGGCGCGGACGCCTCAGTTCCCGGTTCGGGCGCCCCGGTGCTGCGGCATCCGGAAGTAGATCATCGGGTTGTCGGTGCTGGTGCGCACCGGCTCACCCAGCCCCAGGTCCTCCCGCAGCTCCAGGAGGGCGGTGTAGGGCGCGGGGGCCTTCTTGCGGGAGGGGGTGAAGAAGTCCGTGCCGTTCTCGCGCAGCCACGACAGCACCACGGCGCCCTCGGTGAAGGGCAGGGCCCGCTTGCCGTGGAAGACGTCGTGGACGCTGACCGGCGTCCCCGGGGCCACGCGCGGGAACAGCGCCTCCAGGTACCACCTGGCGAACCGCCCGTTGTGCGCGGCGTCCACGAACAGGTAACCGATCCCCTCGGGGACCTGGGACATGTTCTCGCGGACGTCGCCCTTGTGGAACTCCCACCGCCCCAGGGACAGCTCGGAGGGCACGTTCGCCACCACGTTGTCCACGATGTCGAAGGAGTGCAGCGTCCCCCCGCCGTTGTCGCGCAGCGCGGACAGGATCCACGTGGTGGACCAGCCGTGGAAGGTCCCCAGCTCCATCACCGTGTCCGGCCGCGTCTCGCGCAGCAGCAGGTAGGTGATCTCCGCCTCCAGGTCGTCCAGCTGCGGCGTCATCCGTCCGCGCGTGCGCCGGAGGAACTCGCGCTGCGCGTCCCGCACCTTCGCCAGGGGGTCCCGGTACCTGCGGTACAGGTCCCCGATCAGCGCCAGGTCGATGTCTCCCATACCGTTCCCACTCCAGTGTCGCTCGATGGTCGCTCTCCGTGAACGCGGGCTTCAACTTACCCGCGACCCGGGGCCCCACACCGCTTCCCGACGCCCTTCCCGGCGCGATTCCCGGACATTCTCGCTCATCCTCCTCCCCAGGTAGGAGGCTCCGCCGCCCGGACGGCCCCGGCCGGTCCGCGGGAGGGGCGCGTATTTCCTCCTCCGGACCGAGGCGCCGTGCGCGGGGCCGACTTAGTGTCGGGAGCGTCGGCAGGGAAGAGGAGACCGCCGGGACCCGCCCGGCGCACGACGGGGAGGACCGATGGCCGCCACCGGCGGGACGGGCGCGACGGCCCGGACGGACGCGAGCACCGCCTCCGGCGTCCTGGACGCGGCCCTGGCCTGGCTCACCGACCACGCCGAGTGGTTCGGGCCGCGCTGGGACGACCACTTCCCGCCGCGCGACTTCGCCGGGTCCACCGTCATGGAGCTGCTCATGCTCTGCCGCCTCCTGCGCCGGACGGACCCGGCCCCGCCCGGAGCCGCGGAACTGGAGCGCGCCGCCGCTGACCTGGCCCGGGATGCGGTCGCCGCGACCACCACCGGCGGGGAGGGCGAGAACCCGCCCTACCGGCTGTGGACGGCGGCGCTGCTGGCCGACCTGGGCCGTCCGGCGGACGGGCCCCTCGCCGACGCCCGAGCCTCCGCCGGGCGGCGGCCCCCGCGGCTGCCCGGCGCGGGCGCCTCACCGGTCCTGGCCCTGGAACTGCGCCACATCCTCGACCTGGCCGGGCTCGCCGCCCCCGCGGACCTGCCCGGCGCCGCGCCGCTCTACGAGGCCTGCCTGGCCGAGCACGCGGGCGGCACCGGCGAGTACGACGCCTACGGGGTCACGCACGCCGTCCTGTACGCCACCGACTTCGGGGCCCGGCCGCTGCCGGGGGACGCCGCGCGCACGGGGCGTGTGCTCGACGGTCTGCTGCGCGCCTACCTGGACGAGGGACACCTGGACCTGGCCGCCGAACTGCTCCTGTGCGCGCGGATCGTCCGAGGAGGGCCCTTCGCGCTGGAACGGCGCGCCTGGGAGCGGCTGGCCGGGGCCCAGCGCCCCGACGGCTCCCTGCCCGGCCCGCCCTTCGACGCCGGGGTCCTGGCCGGGCGCACGGGGGAGCGGGCCACCGCCTACGTCTTCCGCACCTGCTACCACACGACCCTGGTCACCGCGATGGCCGCCGCACACGCCGGTGCGTCCGCGCGCCCGTGAGCGCGGGCCCCCGCGACGAGAGGAGCACGTCCATGGCCGACGCCCCGACACCGTCGGCGTGCCCTGTGAGCCTGCCCACCGCGCGTGAGCACGCCCTGGACCCGCCGCCCCGCTTCGCCGAACTGCGCGAGAGGTCGCCGATCACCCGGCTGGCCCTGCCCGACGGGACGGAGGGGTGGCTAGTGACCGACTACGAGCTGGCCTGCGACGTCCTGGTGGACCAGCGCTTCAGCGCGCGGCAGGACATCCGCGTCCCGCCGCCGGGGCAGGCTCCGGCGCCTCCGGCGGCGCCCGGCTTCTTCGTGCGGATGGACGCGCCCGAGCACACCCGCTACCGCAGACGCCTGGCCGGGCAGTTCACCCGGCGGCGGATGCTCCTGCTGGAGTCGCGCATCGGGGAGATCGCCGAGGAGCACGTGGAGCGCATGCTCTCGGCGGGCGCGCCCGCCGACCTGGTGGCCGACTACGCCCTGCCGCTGCCGTCACTGGTCATCTGCGAGTTGCTCGGCGTGCCCTACGGGGAGCGCGAGCGGTTCCAGTGCGACACGGCGGTCGCCTTCGACGTGGGACAGCCCCGGGAGCGGGTCTCGGCGGCGCTCGCCGACCTCAACGCCTTCCTGGCCGAGCTGGTGCGCCGCAAGCGCCGCGAACCGGGGGAGGACCTGCTCAGCGGGCTGCTGGACGCCCCGGACCTGACGGACGGGGAAGTCGCGGCGATGGCCTTCCTGCTGCTGGTCGCCGGGCACGAGACGACGGCGAGCATGCTCGCCCTGGGCGCGTTCGCCCTGCTCACCCACCCCGGGCCGTGGCGCGGGGCGCTCACCGGCACCGACCCGAAGCCGATGGCGCGGCTGGTGGACGAGCTGCTGCGCTACCTGACGATCATGCAGTTCGGGGCGATGCGGGTGGCCCGCGAGGATCTGGAGGTGCGCGGGGAGCGCGTCCGGGCGGGGGAGGCGGTCGTGGTCTCCCTGTCCGCCGCCAACCGAGACCCGCGGGCCTTCCCCGGACCCGACGTGCTCGACCCGGGGCGGGAGCGCCCCATGCACCTGGCCTTCGGCCTGGGCGCCCACCACTGCCTGGGCCACCAGTTGGCCCGGACGGAACTGCGGCTGGGGTACGGCACGCTGTTCCGGCGGATACCTGACCTGCGCCTGGCCGTCCCGCCGCACAGCGTTCGTATGCGCGACACCTCCGCCGTCTACGGGGTGCACTCCCTTCCGGTCGCCTGGGGCGGATGAGGGGCCGTCCTTTGGGGACGGGATTCCAGAAAGAGGGGAATTCCCCGTCCGATACCCACGGCGATATCCTATGGAAAAGGAAATGGTTACGGCTCGAAGCCTCCGGGAACAGTGCGGCCTGCCCGGGCGCGATTGCCCGCGGGGCAGGAAATGAGGATCCCGGCGCGATGCTCGGACCTCTGTACTCCGTGAACACGGGCCGTGACCGTTTTTTTCGGTTTTATTCTCCGCTGGCCACATGCGGCCAAGGGCGAAGGGTTTGTCCGTAAGGTATCGGGGATTTAAGGACGGCTGGCTTCTTTCCAATGGACAACTCCGGGTTCCCCCGCCCCCACGCCCCGGAGGTTTCGCACGAAAAGGGGACAGGTCAACTGATTACCCGCGTACTGATTATCGGTGACCAGGACGTAGTGAGGCTGGGATTGTGTACGGCCTTCGGAGCGACGGAAGACATCAAGGTGGTCGGAACGACCGGCGACCTGCGAGCGGCGGTGGCCAGGGCACGGCAGCTCCGTCCCGACGTGGCCGTCGTCGACATGGCGGCCCTGGGGGAGAGGGGGAACGAGGTGGTCCGCGAGCTCTCGGAGCTGGACGACCCCCGCGTTCGCGTCCTCGCCCTGGCCGTGCCCAACGACAGGGACAACCTCGTCAGCTGCCTGCGGGCCGGTGCCTGCGGCTACATCCTCACCGGAAGCGACATGTCCGTCATCACCGACGCCGTGCGCTCGCTCCGGGAGGGGCACACCGTGCTCGATCCGGCCGTGGTCGGCACGGTCGTGGAGGAGTTCGTGCGCTACGAGGCGGCGGTGTGCGTCGGGGCGGACGACCCGGACTCGTGCTGGAAGGAGCAGTTCACCGACCGCGAGAAGGACGTGGTCGCGCTGGTCGCCACCGGCGCCAGCAACGCCGAGATCGCCGGGGTCCTCGGACTGTCCGAGACGACCATCAAGTCACACGTGTCCAGCGTCCTGGCCAAACGGGGACTGCGCAACCGCGTCCAGCTGGTGGTCTGGGCCTTCCGGAGCGGACTCGTCCCCGTCCGGGGCGGGGACGCGGTGGTCTAGCGCGGTCGGCGTCCGCCGCCGGAGGCGGGAGGGTCGGCCGACCAGACGCGCGGTGCCGGTGGAGGGCCGCCGCGCGACCCCCTGACCCCGGGTGCCCCGTTCCTCAGGACTCCTCCGCGCCCCGGGCGGAGCGCGACTCCACCAGGACCCGGACGCCGTCCAGGACGCGTTCGAGACCGAACGCGAACTCGTGGTCGGACGAGTAGACCGTCCTGTGCTCCCTACCCACCGTGCTGCCCACCCGCGAGGCGAGCGGGTAGTCGCTGTCCCGCGTGAACGCGGCGAGCAGCGGGCCGTGGGTGCTCCACCACTGGCCGTCCGTCATCCCCGTGGCCCGTTCGGTCTCGCTGACCGCCGCGGCCTGGCTGGCGGCGCCCTCCGCGTAGCTGTTGACCAGGCTGACCGTGGAGTCCATCTCGACGTCGGACAGGCCCAGGCCGTCCACGGCGGACAGCTCGTACTCGTACTTGGCGATGAGGTGGGGGCCCAGGAGGCGGCCCCGAGGGGTCTGGAGCATCCAGGGGTGGCGCAGGAGCAGCCGCCAGTTCGCGTACGCCACCGCGCTCAGCCGTTCGCGCCAGTGCTCGGGGCGCTCGCCGTCCGCGTACATGTCGGCGTAGGCGGCGTCGAGCATGAGGTCGACCAGCTCGCCCTTGCCGGGCACGTAGGTGTACAGGGACATGGTCCCCACGCCCAGGCGTTCGGCGACCTTGCGCATGGACAGCGCGGCGAGCCCGTCGGTGTCGGCCATCTCCGAGGCCACGGCCACGATCCGGTCCACGCTCAGGTCCGGTTTGTTGCGGCGGCTGACGGGCTCCTGGGTCCGCCACAGCAGGGCGAGACTGCGCGCGGGATCGCCGCTCTTGGTGTACTGCGTGGGCATCGGCCGTCCTGCTCTCGGTCCGCTGTCCGGCCAGTCTAGGGCGTGTTCCACAGGCGCACGCCCCGCTGTACGGCGTCGCGGGGGAGCCGGGGCGTCGGGAGGTTCGAGGGGCGGACCGCGTCCGGCCGGGGGAGCGTCCCGGCCGGACGCGGCGGTCCGCGGGTCAGACCTGCGGATCGGGCCCGCGGGGGGAAGGTGTCCGCCGGGGGTGCCACCAGGATCGTCGTCCCGCGGTCAGTTCCGCGGGCGGAAGGCGCCCGCCGGGGGCGCCACCAGGATCGTCGTCCCGCGGTCAGGCCTGCGGGCGGAAGGCGTCCGCGTTCTCCGTAACCCACTCGGCGAAGGTGCGCGCGGGCCTGCCCGTGACCCGCTCGACGGTGTCCTGGACCCTGGTGCCGACCTCGGGCGGGTCGGTGGCCAGCTGGAGGCCGAAGGCCACGTACTCCTCGTCGTGACCCAGGGCGCGCAGCCGCTCGGCCTCCTCCTCCAGGGTGAGGCGGACCAGCCCGACCTCGCGGCCGATCCCGCGCGAGAGCACGGCCACCCGCTCCGCCGGGGTCAGCGCCTCGGGACCGGTGAGGGGGTAGGCGCGGCCGCCGTGGCCGTCCCCGGTGAGGGCGGTGACCGCCACGGAGGCGATGTCGGCCTCGTGGACCAGGGCGCTCGGCGTGGTGCGGGCCTCGCGGACCACTCCCTCCGCGCGCACGGAGTCGGCCCATTCCAGGGTGTTGGCCATGAACTCGACCGGCTGGAGCAGGGTCCAGGCCAGGTCGCTCGCGGCCAGGGCCTCCTCCACCGGTCCCGGATAGAAGTCGCACAGCACCGACACCCTGCGCACGCCCGCCTTCGCGGCGAGTTCGACCAGGCGCGGCGACGAGGTGAGGGGGCTGCAGTCGTCCCCGCCGAAGGTGATCAGGTGCAGCCCCGTGACCCCTTCGAGGTGCGGGGCGAGGCCGTCCGGGTCGGTGAGGTCGCCGCCGACGACCTGCGCGCCCTCGGGCAGGCGGGCCCGGCCGGGGGAGCGGGTCAGCGCGCGTACGGGGTGCCCGGCGTCAAGCAGCTGCCCGACGACGTGGCGGCCGACGTTGCCGGTGGCTCCGGCGACGAGGAAGGTCATGGTTCTCCATCCGTCCACTGGGGGATCCTGGTTTCCGTAAGCCGTACAGTACGGCGTACGGGAATGGTGTGCAAGAGGGAGCGCGGAGCCTGAAGGGGTGCGGGGCCCGAGGGTGCCTGGGGCCGGAGGGGCGCGGGGTCCACGTGCGGTCGCGCGCTTTCCTCCGAGTCCGGGCCGGACGCGGAGCCCGCACCGGACGGTTCCGGGGTCGAGGTGGGGACAGGGCGTGCGGAAGGCCTCCGGGTGATTCCAAGCCCGAGGTGGGATCAGGGCATACGGAGGGCGCCCCGGGCGGCGCCACATCCAGGCCGGGAGGAAGGCGTCCCGGGCGGCGGGCTCTCCCGCGTTCGGTCCGGGGCGCTGGGGCGGCGCCGGGTTTCAGGACCTACGGACGAAGACGCCCCGGGCGGCGGCCTCGGCGGTGACCAGGGCGGCCAGGTCCAGGTCGGCGGACGTGACGGGTTCGCGGCTGACGAAGAGGCGGTAGTAGACCGGCGCGATCGCCGAGCGCACCACCTCCTCGGCGTCGGTGCCCTCGGGTGCCTCGCCCCGGGCGACGGCTTCGGTCACCAGGACGGCGGCCCGCGCGTGGCGGTCGGCCATGAACACGCGCAGTGCCCCGGCCACGCGCGGGGAGGCGAAGGCGGCCGCGATGGAGGCCGCGGACATCGCGCCCTCGGGGGCCTCGGTGAAGCCGTGCAGCACGGTCGCGTTGAGGGCCCGCAGGTCGGTGCGCAGGGAGCCGGTGCGCTCGGGCTCCCAGTCGCGGGTGGTGGACCACTCCAGCGCCGCGGACAGGAGTCCGTCCACCCCTCCCCAACGGCGGTAGACGGTGGCCTTGTGCACGCCGGAGCGGGTGGCGACGCGTTCGGCGGTGAGTCCGGCGTAACCGTGTTCGCCCAGCTCGTCGAGGGTGGCCTGGAGTACGGCGGCGGTGTTGCGCGCGGTGCGTCCGCCGGGTCTGGCGGCGCCCGGGGTTCCCGTGTCAGAGGTCATAACGCAACTCTAGTTGCATTTGGAGTCCGCCCGTGTCATGCTCTCCTAACGCGACAGCAGTCGCGTCAAAAGCTCTCGAAGGAGGAGATCACGATGGGCCGATTCCGCCGCACCCAGGGTTCCCGGCAGTTCTCCACCACCATCGAGAGGTCCGCATGTCTTCTGCCTTCTCCGTCGTCTGCACGGGACTGTCCTTCGCCTGGCCCGACGGCACGCCCGTCCTGACCGGCCTGGACGCCGCCTTCGGTGCCGGGCGGACCGGGCTGGTCGGCCGCAACGGCAGCGGCAAGTCCACCCTGCTCCGCCTCGTCGCGGGGCGGCTGACCCCGGCGTCGGGCACGGTGTCCGTGGACGGCGACGTCGGTTACCTGGACCAGGGGCTCACCCTGGACACCGGCCGCACCGTCGCCGAACTGCTGGGCGTCGACCGGGCCCGCGCCGCGCTGCACGCCATCGAGGCGGGCGAGGCCACGGAGGCGAACTTCGCCGCCGTCGGCGAGGACTGGGACGTGGAGGAGCGCGCCCTGGCCCAGCTCGAACGGTTCGGCGTCGCCCTGGCGGGGGACGGCCCGCTGGACCGCGCCGTTGGCACCCTCTCCGGAGGGGAGGCCGTGCTGGTCGCGCTCGCGGGGCTGGCCCTGCGCCGCCCCGCCGTCACCCTGCTGGACGAGCCCACCAACAACCTGGACCGCCGTGCCCGGGAGCGGCTCCACGACGCGGTCGCCTCCTGGCAGGGGGTGCTCGTCGTGGTCAGCCACGACCGCGAACTCCTGGAACGCGTCGACCAGATCGCCGAACTCCGGGAAGGGAGGGTGCGGGTGTGGGGCGGCAACTACTCCGCCTACACCGAGCAGCTCGCCGCCGAGCAGGAGGCGGCCCGGCGCATGGTGCGCGTGGCCGAGGCCGACGTGCGCAGGGAGAAGCGCCAGCTCGCCGACGCCCAGGTCAAGCTGGCCAGGCGGGTTCGCTACGGCAAGAAGATGTACGACACCAAGCGCGAGCCCCGCGTGGTCATGAAGCAGCGCAAGCGCGACGCCCAGGTGGCGGCGGGCAAGCACCGCTTCATGCAGGAGGCCAAACTGGTCGGGGCCAGGGAGGAGCTGGGCCGGGCGGAGGACGCCGTCCGCGACGACGACGCCATCCGCATCGCCCTGCCCGGAACCGAGGTCCCGGCCGGGCACGGCGTCCTGGAGCTGGGCACCCCGGGTGGCGGGCGGCTGTACCTGCGCGGGCCCGAACGGGTGGCGCTGGTCGGGCCCAACGGGTCCGGCAAGACCACCCTGCTGCGGGCGGTGGTCGGCCGGGGACGCCACCCGCAGGCCGAGGTGGTGCACGCCGCCGACCGGATCGGCTACCTGCCGCAGCGGCTGGACGTGCTGGACGACGGCCTGAGCGTGCTCGACAACGTGCGCGCGGCGGCGCCCTCCGCCACGCCGCACCGGGTGCGGGCCGGTCTGGCCCGCTTCCTCATCCGCGGGGACCGGGTGGAGCAGAGGGCGGGCGACCTCTCCGGCGGCGAGCGGTTCCGGGTGGCGCTGGCCCGGCTGCTGCTGGCGGACGAGCCGCCCCGGCTGCTGGTGCTGGACGAGCCCACCAACAGCCTCGACCTGGACAGCCAGCGGCAGCTGGCCGAGGCCCTCGCGGACTACCGGGGCGCCCTGCTGGTGGCCAGCCACGACCACGCGTTCCTGCGCGAGGTCGGGGTAAGCCGCTGGTGGCGAACCGAGCGCGGGCACGCCCCGGTGGAGGCGTCCGGGGCCGACTGACCGGGGACGGCGGCGGGGCTCAGGAGGGCTTGGCCGGGCAGGCGACCAGGTGGTCGTCGACCACACCCACGGCCTGGAGGTAGGAGTAGACGATGGTGGTGCCCACGAAGGTGAAGCCGCGCTTCTTCAGGTCCTTGCTGACCCGGTCCGACAGCGGGGTGCTCACCGGGACCTCGGAGGGTTCGGTGAAGCGGTTGACCACGGGCGTTCCGTCCACCCAGCCCCACAGGTAGGCCGCGAAGGTGCCGTACTCCTCGCGCACGTCCCCGAAGGCCCGGGCGTTGCGGGGGAGCGAGGCCACCTTGAGCCGGTTGCGGATGATCCCGGCGTCCTGGAGGAGCCGGTCGGTGTCCTCCTGGCCGTACTGTGCGATCCGGTCCCGGTCGAAGCCCTCCAGGGCCCGCCGGTAGTTCTCCCGCTTGTTGAGCACGGTGGACCAGGACAGCCCGGCCTGCGCTCCCTCCAGGACGAGCATCTCGAACAGGTGCGCGTCGTCGCGGGAGGGCCTGCCCCACTCGTGGTCGTGGTAGGCCACCATCAGCTCGGAGGACCCCCGGGCCCAGGCACAGCGCTGGTCGGACATGGCAGCTCCTCGGGGCCGGCGGCGGTGGTCGCCTCCATGGTGCCGCAGGTCGGCGACACTCCGGGGGTGGCCTCCGGTCTGGGTGCGTTGTGCGGGTGTCTCGCTGGTCGCGGTCCTGGGCAATGGGGCGAGTCCGCCGGTCCTGTGTGTGAAACCATGGGTCGGTTCGGACCTGGCTCTGTGGGTGAAATGTCTGTTTCTCGGGAAGTTGGAAATTTGGCTGCTTGCCGCTGGTAAGTTTCCAGGCCAGTGAGTGCTCCCCGCGCACGCGGGGATGGTCCCATCGAAGCGAGGCTTCTGCCCTACTTCGAGGAGTGCTCCCCGCGCACGCGGGGATGGTCCCATGTCGTCGTAGTCGCTGAACTGCTCGTCCGTGTGCTCCCCGCGCACGCGGGGATGGTCCCTCCCCCGTGGCCTTGTCGACCACGCACCCGTCGTGCTCCCCGCGCACGCGGGGATGGTCCCGAGTACTGGGATGTGGTTCCGCCGGTGTCTCAGTGCTCCCCGCGCACGCGGGGATGGTCCCGCTCAGGCATGACAGCCTCTTCTTCTACTGCTGTGCTCCCCGCGCACGCGGGGATGGTCCCAGATCTGAACTAGCTTGGTCGCATGCCCCAACGTGCTCCCCGCGCACGCGGGGATGGTCCCGGAAGCGCCGTCACCGCCGCCAGCGGCACCAGGTGCTCCCCGCGCACGCGGGGATGGTCCCCACCTTGCTCGCATGGGCCAAGTCGTCCACCAGTGCTCCCCGCGCACGCGGGGATGGTCCCCCATGCAGGCATCCCCTCGTACCCTCTTCGGTGTGCTCCCCGCGCACGCGGGGATGGTCCCCCTGTCCACCCATGCTGTTCCTCCCGTTCCGGGTGCTCCCCGCGCACGCGGGGATGGTCCCCTCGTCGAAGCGCTCCGGCCGGGCGCTGGGGTGTGCTCCCCGCGCACGCGGGGATGGTCCCGCGTCCGGAACGGCATCGCCTCGGCGCTCGGCGTGCTCCCCGCGCACGCGGGGATGGTCCCGGTCGACAAACTCCTCGCAAGCCGCGACGAGCGTGCTCCCCGCGCACGCGGGGATGGTCCCCGTGACCGACCGCTCCGGTCGCCGGATTCTGGGTGCTCCCCGCGCACGCGGGGATGGTCCCGCCGAGGGCAACTGGGAGGGCTTTCTCCTCACGTGCTCCCCGCGCACGCGGGGATGGTCCCTTAGGGGCACTGACTTGGTAATACCGGTCATGGTGCTCCCCGCGCACGCGGGGATGGTCCCGGCGACTTCGGCAACGCGACCCTGGCTGCCGTGTGCTCCCCGCGCACGCGGGGATGGTCCCAGCCCTAAGCAAGTGGCCTCCGCCCTCGTGGGGTGCTCCCCGCGCACGCGGGGCGGGCTTGAGCCGGAAGGAGCGTTCTTGACCGACACGGACGCTCCGCGTCCGGGGATTCTCGAAAACTCCAACGGTGAGGAACCCGCTCATTAGGCTCACGAAAAATTAACCGCCACCTTTCAGAGTGAGAGGTACGGTTCGCGCTATGGCAACTAGGAAGTACCTGGTAACCCTTCCGGAGGAACTAGCCGAAGCCATCCGCGCCGAGGTGGGTCCCGGTGGGTTCAGCCGCTACGTTGCTCAGGCCGTCGAGCGTCAGCACGAGCGCGACCGGCTCCACGAGTACGTTGAATGGTGGGAGTCCGAATACGGTGCGATCACCGATGAGGAACTCGCCGAGGCCGAGGCTGAGCACTGTGAGATCGAGCGCCGCCATGCCGAACTGGTCCGGAAACGCGATCCTCTTCGGAAGGCTGGTGAAGGAGCCCGTCACCGTCTTCACCTCCGACAAGGACGACATGGACCAACTTTGCGGTGACCGCGTGGTGGTCTTCAAGCTGTGAGTCGGTGAGGGGCGCACAGCGTCGCTCCACTGTGGTCTCCACGGGCCTCCGTGTTCAAGGGCTCAGGTGGTGCCGTGCCAGGATCTCCACAGGGCCGCGTAGGCGCCTCCCGCGTCCACCAGTTCGTCGTGGGCGCCCAGTTCGGTGATCCGGCCGTCCTCCACCACCGCCACTCGGTCGGCGTCGTGCGCGGTGTGCAGTCGGTGCGCGATCGCGATCACCGTCCTGCCCTCCAGCACCGCCGCGAGGGAGCGCTCCGCCGCCCGGGCGGTGGTGGGGTCCAGCAGCGAGGTGGCCTCGTCGAGCACCACCGTGTGCGGGTCGGCCAGCACCACCCGGGCCAGGGCCAGCTGCTGTGCCGCCGCAGCGTCCAGCGCCGTGCCGCCCGCGCCCAGCGGGGTGTCCAGTCCCTCCGGCAGTTCCCGCAGCCAGTCCGCGTCCACCGCCTCCAACGCGGACAGCAGGTCGGCGTCGTCGTCCTCCTCCGAGGCCAGGGCCAGGTTCTCGCGCAGCGTCCCCGCGAACACGTGGTGCTCCTGGTTGACCAGGACGATGCGGCGGCGCAGCTCCTCCGGGTCCAGGTCGGCCACGGGCACCCCGCCCACCAGCACGCTCCCCGAGTCCGGCGCGTCCACCCCGGCCAGCAACCGCCCCAGCGTGGTCTTGCCCGCTCCCGAGGGGCCCACGACCGCCAGCCGCTCGCCGGGCCGCACCGTCAGGTCGATCCCGCGCAGGACGTCCGTACCCGCCGTGTAGGCGTAGCGGGCGCCGCGGACCTCGATCCGGTCATCGGCGGGTGTCGGGGCCGCGCCCACCGGAGCCGCCACCCGGCCCACGCCGCGCACCCGCGCGAACGACGCCCCGCACCGCTGCAACTGCTCCACCCAGTACATGATCCCGGTGGCGGGCTCCTCCATCTGGCGCATGTAGAGGCAGCAGGCCACCACCACCCCCAGGCTCACCCCGCCCTCCAGGTAGAGCAGGCCGCCGCCGAGCAGTACCACCACGGCGGGCAGGGAGAACGCGACGTCGGCGACGGGGAACAGCACCGATCTCAGACGCAGGGTGCGCCGCCGCGCCCCGTACAGCTCCAGCGTGTCGCGGTCGGTACGGGCCACCCGCCCCCGGCGCAGCCCCAGCGCCTCCACGGTGCGCCCGCCCTCGGCGGTGGCGGTCACACCCGCCAGCGCCGTCGAGGCGGCCGCCCCCTCCGCCAGGTAGGCGGCGCGCGACCGGCGCAGGTACCAGCGCAGCGCCCACCAGAGCGGGGGCACGACCACCAGGACCAGCACACCCATGGACGGGCTCAGCCAGAACACCGCGGCCAGCAGGAAGAGGATCTGGACCAGGGCGGGGAACACCTCGGGGACGGCTCCGCGCAGGGTCGTCGCGATCACCCCCATGTCGCCGGACGCCCGGTTGGTGAGGTCCCCGGTGCCCGCCCGCTCCACCACGCGGGCGGGCAGGGCCAGGGCCCGGTCCACGAACTCCTCGCGCAGCCGCGCCAGTGCCCGCTCCCCGAAGCGGTACGCGCCCAGCCGCGCGTACCGGGTCAGCACCAGCTGCGCCAGCGCGCAGGCCAGGACGGCGGCGGCCAACCCGTCGACCGCTGCGACGGTGGCCCGCCCGGCCTCCAGGAGGTCGATGATCCGGCCCAGCAGGTAGGGCCCGGCCAGCCCGGCCGCACTGGCCAGGCAGGTCAGCGCGAGCGTCGCGGACAGCCCCGCGCGGTCGGCCGACACCAGCCGCCAGGCGTCCCGGCGCGCCTGGGCGGGCTCCGCGACCGGCAGCCGTTCCTCCTCCCCGGTGCGTGCCCCGTGCCCGTCGCCGACGACCTGCCCGGTTCCCGTTCCCGCCTCGGCTCCCGCGCCTGCGACGGCCCCCGCCCCTTTTCCGGTCTCCCTTACTTCTCCGGCGTCCGTGCTCCTGTCGGTGCCCGTGCTCCCGCCGGTCTCTGTGCCCTTCCCTGTCTCGGTGCTCACGACCGGCTCCCCTCGTCCGCTCCGCGCAGGACCAGCTCCCGGTAGTCCGGCCGCGTGGCCACCAGCTCCCCGTGCGTGCCCACCGCCACCGCCCGCCCCTCGTCCAGCAGCACCACCCGGTCCGCCCGCGCCAGCAGCAGCGGCGAGGTGCCCGCGACCACGGTGGTGAGCCCTTCGCGCGCCTCGTGCAGCCGGGCCGCGACCAGCGCCTCGGTGTGCGCGTCCACCGCCGAGGTGGGCTCGACCAGCATCAGCACCTCCGGTTCGGCCAGGACCGCGCGGGCCAGCCGCACCCGCTGGCGCTGCCCGCCGGACAGGTTGCGGCCCTGCTCCTCCACCGCCAAGTCGAGTCCGTCTGGCAGGGACGAGACCAGGTCCAGCGCCCCTGCCGTCCGCAGCGCCTCCATGACCTGCTCGTCAGTCCGGCCGCCGTGCACCGCGATCACCTCGCGCAGCGGACCGGCGAACAGGTACGACTCGTTGTCGCCGACCAGGACGCGGTCGCGCACCCGCTCCACGTCCATGTCGCGCAGCGGCACCCCGCCCCAGCGGGCGTCGGAGTCGGTGTAGCGGCCCAGCCGGTCCACCACCAGCGCCGCGTCCCCGGGCCGGAGCGACACCAGGGCGGTCATCGACCCCGGCGGCACCCGCGTTCCGCTCTCGGAGTCCAACAGCTCGGCGGGGCCCTCCGGGGGAGCCGCGCCGCCGCCCTCCGGCAGGTCGGGCCCGGACCTCAGCAGTTTCACCACCCGCTCCAGCGACACGTGGCCGTGGGTGAGGGCGCTGGCCGCCTCGATCAGGAAGAACACCGGCATGATGAGCACGGCCACGTAGCCGTACACGGCGACCACCTCGCCCACGGTGATCTCCCCGGCCACCGCGAGCCGGGCGGCGATCCAGGTGACCACCGCCAGGAAGACCACCGGCAGACAGGAGCTGACCGCCTCGAACCAGCTGTTGGTCGCGCCGAGCCGGTACCCCTGGCGCAGCAGTGAGGCCGAGCGCTCCCGGTAGCGGGTGGCGAACCGCTCCCGTCCGCCGATGCCGGACAGCACGCGCAGCCCGGCGACGATGTCGCCCGCCAGGGTGGTCAGGAGCCCTTCCTGCTCGCGGTAGCCGCTCTGCCCGCCGCGCAGGCTGCGCAGCAGCGGTCCCAGGGTCAGGGCGAGCAGTGGTACGCCGATCAGCACGACTGCGGCCAGCAGGGGTGACACGGTCAGCAGCAGGACGGCGACCGAGGCGTAGGCGATCACCGAGCCGACTCCCGGCCCGGTCATGGTGAGCGTGTGCGCGATCCGGCCCACGTCCAGCACTTGGAGGGCGGACAGCTCTCCGGAGGAGAGCCGTCGGGGCAGCGCCGCGCCCAGCCGGGCCGCGTGTCTGGCCATCACGCGCATGGTCCGCAGCGAGGCGTCCATCCGCACGAGCGTCATGGTGCGGTGGCGCATGATCGACACGGCCGCGTTGAGGATCCCCGTGCCCGCCAAGGCGCCCACCCACAGCAGTAGCGCGCCCCGGTCCCCGGACCGTAGTCCGTCGTCGACGGCGCGGGAGATGAGGTAGGGCATCACCATGAGGCCGACCATCCAGACCGTTCCCCAGAAGGCTCCGGCCAGGACTCGCCACGGTTGGGAGGCGATGAGCCACCACAGGTAGCGCCAGGGGCCCCGGGCGTCCGGTGTGCCGGGTTCGGGCACGCGCGGACGCGGGCCGGTGTCGGCGGCGGACGTGCGGGGGGCGGGTGCCGCCTCGGTGCCGGTCACGGGGCCTCCGTTCGGATCGTCGGACCAGGGGTTCTCGCTCTTTCACCTTCATGGAAACAGGGCCGACGCCGCGCCGGAAGGCGGCTCCTACTTCTGTGGAAAACTCCGGAGTACGCGCTTTTAACGCGCTCTCAGAAGCACCATCAGCAACATCAGAAACACCAAAATCAATCTTCACATGAGAAAACAGAGCGCTCATATGCGGATGTTTCTCATAACGCGTACGTCACAAAAACCCGATATGGCCATAAACCGCAGCAGGGCGCGCATCATATGTCGGTGGCGAGTCGGAACGGGAGCGGACAGAGGGAGGCCATCGGGTCGTGACGAATGGCGCGCAGGTGCCGGACGGTCATGAGACACCGGTCGGGCAGGAGGCGCAGGCCGTGTGCTACAAGGAACTCGTGGACCCCGGCTGGTCGGGGCCGCCCGGCCGCCGACGCCCCGTCCTGCTCGTGCACGGCCCCCGGGGGTACGGCAAGTCCCACTTCGCCCTGCACAAGGCCCGTGAACTGGAGAGGCTCGGCGTCCCCCACGCCCACCTCGACCTCGCCGACGTCAGGTACCACTCCAGCGTTCCCGACGCCTTCGCCGCGATCTCCTCCCACCAGGAGAGGGGCCTGGCCCGCGCCCTGCGCTACTACGGACGTCTCCAGTTCCCCCGGCTCTGGATCAGCCTGATCACCGTCCGCCTGGAGATCGACGCCGACGCGGCGCCGGGCGACGAGGGCGACATCAGGAGCCGCAACGACCGTGCGCACGCCGAGATCACCGCCCTGGTGGACCAGGTGTGGCCCAGCGGAATGGGACGGCTGAGCAGGTTCCTGAGCGAGGCGGGCGACCTCATCCCGCCCGCCGAACTGGTCGGCGTCGACCCGCTGCCCGTCGACCTCGCCCGGTGGGCCGCCGCCGTGTCCGGCATGGGCGCCCGCGTCCTGGAGCGCGTCTTCGAGTGGATGCGCGCGCAGGGCCAGGGCGGGCAGGCCCGGGAACAGGTGGCCGACTCCCTCTACCACCTGTGGCTCCAAGCCCGCGAGCCCGACGCCGTGGACGCGGTGTCCCGCATCTCCAACCGGGAGAAGGTGGCCCGCTTCCTGAGCGAGGCCCTGTTCACCGACCTCCAGCACGCGGCCAGGCGCGTGGGCTACCAGCCCACCCCGGTCCTGCTGCTGGACAACGCCGACCGGGGCGTGGGGCCCGTGCTCCTGCGGTCCCTCGCCGAGGTCCCGGCGCCCTTCGCCCGGAGCGGGCTCCTCGGCGGCGTCGGCTTCCCGGAACCGTTCACCGTGGTCGCCACCTCGTCCGAGACGGTCGAGGGCGTACCCCTCCAACGGTTCTACGAGGACACCCGGCAGTACATGCGCTTCTCCCCCCTGGAACCGCTCGACCGGCGCGCCATCGGCGAACTGTTCTCGCGCGCCCGCTCCCGCGCCAAGGGCAGCGGTCACGTCTCCAACGAGATCGTCGACCTCCTCGCGGACTTCACCGGAGGACACCCCGGAACCACCGCCCAGCTCGCCGACGCCTGGGTCGCGGTCCGGGGCACCAGCCTGCACGCCGCCCTCGCCCACCGCCCCGTCGACCCGGCCACCAGGCTGGAGTCGGCCGTGACCGTGGAGGAGGGCATGCTCGCCACGGCCCTGGGCGTAGACCCGGACCGCCTCGACCAGCGCCTGCGGGAGGCGCTGGTCACCTGTTCCGCCGCCAGGGACCCCGACGCGGGGTTGTGGCTGAACCGGTCGGGCGAGCTCACCGAACGCGTCGAGGAGGACCGCCTCCTCGACCACCCCCTGTGGGACCGCGCTGCTCCGGAGGCGACCACCGTGCTGCGCCGCCTCCTGTCCCGCAGTCTGGCCCGGCGCCCGAGCGGAGCCCCGGGGGACTGGGACGCCGTCCACCGCAGGCTCGCCGACCACTACCAGAGCGGGGAGTCCGACAACCGGCGCTCCGCCGAGTGCGCGATCTACCACCGCCTCTGCGCGGGGCAGCTCACCCGCGTGGCCTGGCACCTCCAGGGCTGGCTCAAGGCACCCGACATCGGCGGCGAGGAGTGGGTCCGCCTGCTGCGGGGCGTCACCGCGGCGCCCCTGCGGGTCCGTCCGTCGTTCCCGCTCCTGGACGCGTGGACGCACACCTGGCAGCGGCACGCGGCCCCGGAGGGGGCGGAGGGAGGTGAGGAGACCGAGACCGTCCTCAAGCTCGTCGCGGCCCGCCAGATCCTCAACGACCCCGACCTCTTCCGCTCCGGGGCGCTCCACTCGGTCTGCCACATGGCGCTGAACGACCTCGCCGGACGGGCTCCGAAGGGAGCGGCGCACATCTTCGACGAGGCGGCGTGGCACCTGCGTCTGGTCGCCAAGTTCGGCGCCAAGGCGTGAGCGACCGCCCACCACAGAAGGGACGACCATGACCGGCCCCCACAACGCCCCCCTGTCCCCGCACGTGCCCGGCGGTCCGGGCTCCCTCGTCCGCAGGCGGCTGCGGCGCTGGTGGAAGCTGGTCGTCCCGGTGCTGGTCCTCCTGCTGTTGGTTCCGGTCGCCCTCTACTGGGACGTGTTCACCTGCGGCGGGCCCGGAAGCGGCGTGCGCCTGTCCGAGGGGCAGTGCGTGGGCGTCACCGACGGGTCGTACATCTACCACGAGGAGTACACCGAGGTGCAGGCGGCCATCGCTGAGGAGAACACCCGGGTGGCGGAGGAGGCCGACGGGCACGTCGTCCGCATCGCCCTCCTGGGCACGCTCACCTTCGGCGACGTCAGCCCCATGGACCCCGTCCGTATGGTCAGGTCACTGGAGGGGGCCCACACCGCCCAGATGCGGGCCAACCACACCCCCCACTTCGGTGACCGGAGGCCGGCGATCCAGCTCCACCTGGCCAACGTGGGCGGGCAGCAGGAGAGCTGGGAGCCGGTGGTGGACGAACTCGTGGCCATGGCCGAAGACGAGGAGAATCCCCTCGTTGCGGTGATCGGCATGGGCGTGAGCGTCAGCTCCACCCGGGACGTGGCCGCCCGCCTGGACGTGCACGGCATCCCCATGGTCTCGGCCGCGGTCACCGCTGACGGCCTGGCCCACCCCGAGACGCCGGGCCTGATGCGCGCCGCGCCCAGCAACACCGAGTACGTGCGGGCGCTGCGTGCCTACCTCGACGATCTGGAGGAGACGCCCAGGGCGAGCCTGGTCTACGACGCCAACGAACCCGACCTGTTCGTCTCCTCACTACGCGAGGCCTACGAGAACCAGCTCGGCGTGTACATCACCGGGCACCCTCAGGAGTACACCGGCACGACCGTCGGGGACCCGCCCCGTGCGGGCCTGTTCCACACGGTGACCCTCAACGTGTGCGCCTCGGACACCGACACGGTGCTCTTCGCGGGGCGGGCCCCGGACCTCAAGGAGTTCCTCGCCTCCCTGGCCAGCCGGGCCTGCTCCGACCAGCACTTCCGGGTGCTGTTCTCCGTGATCGGCCTGACCGCCGTGGACGACGAGGAGGTGATGGGCTACCTGCGCGACGGGGACATCACCCTGGTCTACGCCTCGTCGATCGATCCGCGCTGGAGTACTGGACAGGTTCCCGAGAACGCGCCGCCGCACTACGGGTCCTTCGTAAGCGCCTTCCGCGAGTACGTGGGGGGCGAGGGTCCCGACGCACTCAACAACGGATACGCCCTGGTCAACCACGACGCGTTCGCCGTGGCGGCCAGTGCGGTGCGGATGACCAACGGGATGGACCTGGACGGCGGCCCGCCCACCGCGGAGGAGGTGGCCTCCCAGCTGATGCTGCTCAACAGCGCCCACGAGGTACGGGCGGGCGGCGGGACCCTCGGTTACAGCGACGAGTACGGCGGGGAGGCGGTCGGCCGGTACGTGCCCGTGGTGGAGTTGCCGATGGAGGGGGAGGAGCCCAGGGCCCACCCGCACGTCATCGGCGGTGTCGCAGGGGTGTGACTTCCTGGTTCTGGGCGGCTCGCTGATCGTGTGCCCGTTCGGCACGGTGAACGCGTGGGCCTGTGTGGAATCATCGGTTGGATCGGACTCGGCTTTGTGGGTGGAATGTCTGTTTCTCGGGAAGTTGGAAATTCGGCTGCTTGCCGCTGGTAAGTTCCCAGTTCAGCGAGTCTGCTCCCCGCGCACGCGGGGATGGTCCCAGCAGCCCTGGAGGCGCGCGTTCCGCATCCCGCTGCTCCCCGCGCACGCGGGGATGGTCCCCAGCACCGACACCGGCAACGCGTCCTACGCGGCTGCTCCCCGCGCACGCGGGGATGGTCCCGCGGCACCGTAAGGCCCGGTCAGGAAGGACGCCTGCTCCCCGCGCACGCGGGGATGGTCCTGAGGGACGCCTCAGCCTCGAAGTCGGGCAGGGCTGCTCCCCGCGCACGCGGGGATGGTCCCGCCTGGGCGCACCGACTCCGCAAGGGAGACAGCTGCTCCCCGCGCACGCGGGGATGGTCCCATCCGCAGCTTGGCCGAGAAAACGGGCGTCCCCTGCTCCCCGCGCACGCGGGGATGGTCCCGAGACGGGCTGGAACAGGTCCACGCTCCCAGTCTGCTCCCCGCGCACGCGGGGATGGTCCCTTCCGCCGGTGGGCCCGGTCCATGGCGGGGTTCTGCTCCCCGCGCACGCGGGGATGGTCCCGCGACCAGCACGGGCAGCAGCACCACCAGGGCCTGCTCCCCGCGCACGCGGGGATGGTCCCGTCACGGAGGACGGATATTGGCCGATACCTAGCTGCTCCCCGCGCACGCGGGGATGGTCCCCGTCCACCAGGGCGAACCCGTGGTCTCGCTGACTGCTCCCCGCGCACGCGGGGATGGTCCCAGCCACCCGGTACCGGCCTCCTTGCGCGGATCCTGCTCCCCGCGCACGCGGGGATGGTCCCGAGGGGGACGGGTGGTGAGCACCGCCGACCTGCTGCTCCCCGCGCACGCGGGGATGGTCCCCCCGACGGACTCCTCGTCAAGGACGGGCGTGTCTGCTCCCCGCGCACGCGGGGATGGTCCCAGCTCCGTGATCTCTTCGAGGTGGCCGTCGCCCTGCTACCCGCGCACGCGGGGATGGTCCCCCGTGGGCGATCGTCGCCCTGGTCGTCACTCCCTGCTCCCCGCGCACGCGGGGATGGTCCCGACCGTGGGAACGGTGTCTGGCGAGATCGGCGCTGCTCCCCGCGCACGCGGGGATGGTCCCGGCACCAGGTAGCCGCCCGCGCTGTCGGTGCCCTGCTCCCCGCGCACGCGGGGATGGTCCCTTCTGGGTGGCCGCCGCGGGGTCGTTGGCCCACTGCTCCCCGCGCACGCGGGGATGGTCCCGACCGTGGGAACGGTGTCCGGCGAGATCGGCGCTGCTCCCCGCGCACGCGGGGATGGTCCCGGCACCAGGTAGCCGCCCGCGCTGTCGGTGCCCTGCTCCCCGCGCACGCGGGGATGGTCCCCGAGCGGGCCGTCCCGTGCCGGGGATCGGCGACTGCTCCCCGCGCACGCGGGGATGGTCCCGGCCTGTTCCGGCGTATCCACGTGCCCGTGATCTGCTCCCCGCGCACGCGGGGATGGTCCCGCCGCCGTGTACCTGTCTCGCCGCCTGGCGTGCTGCTCCCCGCGCACGCGGGGATGGTCCCGCCGCCGTGTACCTGTCTCGCCGCCTGGCGTGCTGCTCCCCGCGCACGCGGGGATGGTCCCCATGGCCGCTTCCTCCAGGATGAGCACGTCGACTGCTCCCCGCGCACGCGGGGATGGTCCCATGGAGATTTTCGACAGCCAGGCTGTGATCGCCGACAGGGAAGGCGACAGACACGAACGGCTGGGAGCCAGCGCTACCCCGGTCCGGCACCGCGCAACCGGCGCTGTCCGGGACCGGCCGATTTTCATGGCAGGTAGTGGCAGGAGGGTTACCCTCTGTGTGACCTGTTCCCCTGTGTAAGGAGCGCCATGGCCAAGCATGAGGGCCAGCCCAAGCCCAGCAGGCCGTTCGAGCCCGAACCGCCTTCGCCGGACTCCCCGACACCTGGCGGCGGCACCCGTGAGAAGCCCAAGGGATGACGGGCCCCGCGTCCCTCGCGGACGACCTGAGCCGGTCGGGGTACCTGACCGACCGGCGCTGGCACGCCGCCTTGGCCGCCGTCCCCCGGGAGCTGTTCATCCCGGCCGCTGCGATGGCCGTGCCGGTGGACGGCTCACCCCCGTACCCGATCGACCGTGACGCCGCCCCCGACGCCTGGCGCACCGCCGTGTACACCGACACCGCTATCGTCACCCAGCTCGACGACGGCGCCACCGAGCTGTCCGTGGGCGTCGGCGACTACACCAGTTCCGCGTCGGCCCCCGGGATCGTGGTCGACTTCCTGGAACTGCTGGACCCCTATCCGGGCGACCAGGTCCTGGAGGTCGGCACCGGCACCGGATGGACGGCCGCCCTGCTCACCTCCGAGCTGGGAGCGGAGGCGGTCACCACCATCGAGGTCGACGATCAGGTCGCCAAGGAAGCCGCCACCAACCTGGAGCGCGCCGAGCTGGCACCGACCCTCGTCGTCGGTGACGGCACGGACGGCTGGGCGGACGGGGCCCTCTACGACGGTGTACACGTCACCTGCGGCGTCCGCACCGTCCCGCGCGCCTGGGTCGCGCAGACCCGGCCCGGCGGCCGCATCGTCCTGCCGTGGGTGCCCGGCTTCGGCCATGGCCACCAGACCCGCCTCACCGCCATCGGTCAAGGCTGTGCGGTCGGCCGGTTCACCAACGGCAGCACGTACATGATGCTGCGCTCCCAGCGCCCGCCCGCCCCAGCGGCCGACGAGGGCGGCGACTGGCGGGAAGGTTCCACCTTGCTCGATCCGCGGCGCGTTGTCGGCGCCGACCCGGGTGCGCACGTCGCCATCGCGGGAATGCTCCCGGGTCTGTTCGGGCATGGCGCGAACGGCGAGGCGGGCACGTTCCAGCTCTGGCTCTGGGACGGCGACGGGTCGGCCGCACGCGTGGCCTACGATCCGCGGTACACGCGGTGCGGCGTCGAGCAGCAGGGGCCTCGGGCCCTGTGGGAGGAACTGGAGCGCGCCTACCTCACCTGGGTCGGCTGGGGACAGCCCGGCCGGGCCCGGTTCGGGCTGACAGTCACCACCGAGGGCCAGCAGGTGTGGCTGGACGAGCCCACTCGCCTGGTAGCGGTCCCGGCGTGACGGTGTCTCGTTTCGTACAGGCTCCTCTCCCGGGATCTAGCACTCGCGGAAGCGGGAGCTTCCGTGGCCGCAGAACGAGTACACGAAGGCCCCTGGCGACCAAGGTCACCAGGGGCCTGTCATTTGGGCTGGGTCAGTCGTCGGTCTTCACGGAGGTGACGAACCGACGCCACTCCGGCGACTCGAACAGCAGGTGCCCTCGGTCGTGGTACTTCGTGTCGCGAATCGCTGACACTCCAGGGGCGTCGGCGACCTCGACGCAGTTGCCGCCACTGGGCTGGCTGTAGCTCGACTTACGGAAGTTCAACAGGGTGGGAACTGAGGTCATGGTCTTCTACGCGATCATCTGTCGAAGGTGGTCGATCGTCTCGCCGGGATGGGAGCGCTTCGGGCGCACCGTGACCACGACCAGCCATTGTAGGTGGATAGTGCCCGTCAACCCTGGGCGGTAGGGCGATCTCGGGAATTGAACACAGGAAAGCCCCGGCCTCTTGGCCTGGGCTTCCCTGCTGTCGGCCTCTAGCCTTGCGAGTTCTTCACCGTGGTCACCAGTTGAGCCCACTCGCGAGGGGCGAACATCAAGTAGCCCTGCTCTCGATTCTGGGTGTCTCGTACGGCGGAACCAGTCGGCATGTCCGCCACCTCTACGCAGTTCTGAGGCTGGGAGTAGGAGGATTTCCGGAAGAGGTCAGTGGGGATCGAAGGTTTGGTCACCGGGGCCTCTCGTCATGTTGTCCTGTTACCTCGGCATGGTGCTCATGAACGCTGCCCACTCGGTGGTGGTGAACATGAGGTGCCCCTGCGCGCGGTTCTTCGTGTCACGCATGGCCGCTCCGTCCTCGGTTTCAGCGACCTCGACGCAGTCGTTGTTGGTCGCGCTGTAACTCGCCTTGTGGAAGGGCGACTGTTCGTCGTTCTGGTCCTGGTGCACGGGCGCTTCCTGTTTTGTGCGTGTTACCGGGAACGGACGCTGGTGAGGAACGCTGCCCACTCAGCTGAGGGTGCCTCCAGGTGACCGAGGTGACGGTTCTGCGTGTCACGGACGGCGGCACCGGTATCGGTGTCCGCTACCTCGACGCAGTTTCCGGATGTGGGCTGACTGTAGCTCGATTTGCGGAAGTTCAACGGGGTGGGAACTGAGGTCATGGTCTTCTACGCGATCATCTGTCGAAGGTGGTCGATCGTGTCGCTTGGACGGAGGGTGGCCAGGCGCAGGCGGTTCACCAGGTTTCTGTATCGGGCAATTTCTTCGGGCTCCTCCAAGTAGACCCCATTGGAGTCCTTCTCTAAATAGACCACCGTGGGGTCGGCCGGTTCGGGGAACTCCAGAATGACGAAGAAGCCTTCGTTCACCGCGCACGCTGGGATGGTTCTAGGTAAGGGTGTCCCACCTCTTGTGGGGCGGAAGAGGCTGTCGGGATGGGAGCGCTTCGGGCTCACCATGACCACGACCGGCCACCAGGGGTGACTCGACGAGCCCACCCGCCTGGTAGCGGCCCCGGCGTGACCGTGTCTCGTTCGTACAGGCTCGTCTCCCGGGGTCGGTATCTAGTCGAAAGGACGCGAACACGATTACACTCCGTGGCGGGTGCTTAGGTATAAGCACGGGGAAGGCCCTCGACGCACGTCGTCGGGGGCCTTCTTCGTGGGCGGTCTACAGGCTGCTGGAGCGCACAGTCCCCAGGAGCGCCGTCCACTGAATGCAGGAGAACGCCAGGTGTCCCTCCGCAGGGTTCTGGCTGTCGCGAACCGCAGCACCGCTGGGCAGGTCCGCGACCTCCACACAGTTCTCGCCCTGTGCGGAGGAGTAGCTCGACTTACGGAAGTTCAACGGGGTGGGAACTGAGGTCATGGTTTTCTACTCACTCATCTGTGAAAGGCGGGCGATCGTCTCGCCGGGACGAAGAGCGGCCAGGCGCAGGTGGCTTATCGCAGTCCGGTATCGGGCGATCTCATTGGGCTCCTCCAAGTAGATCTCACCAATGTCCGTCTCCAGATAGACCACCGTGGGGTCGACCGGTTTTGGGCACGCCAGAATGAGGAGGAAGCCTTCGCTCCCTGATCACGCGGGGATGGTCCCGATCAAGGAAGGGTGCTCCGTCTCCTGGGGGTGGATGAGGCTGCCGGGACGGGAGCACTTCGGGCTCATCGTGACCGCCACAAGCCACCAGGTGTGGAGCGGCCCTGGCGTGACCGTGTCTCGTTCGTACAGGCTCGTCTCCCGGGGTCGCCCTGCGAATACCCGCCGGGCGCGGACGCTACAGTGATCACGGAACGAGTACACGAAGGCCCCTGGCGACCAAGGTCACCAGGGGCCTTTCGTTTGGACTGGGTCAGCCGTCGGTCTTCACGCAGTCGACGAACCGACGCCACTCCGGCGACTCGAACAGCAGATGCCCTCGGTCGCGGTACTTCGTGTCGCGAACGGCCGACACTCCGGGGGCGTCGGCGACCTCCACGCAGTTGTCCTTCTGTGTGTACGTCGATGTACGCCAGGTTTCATCAGGGAACGAGTACATGGGGCTTCCTATCGGGTGAGCATCTTCTTCAGGTAGGGGATGGTCCGCTCCTCGTCGAGAGCTGACGTGCGGATGTGGTCCCACAGCCGCCGATACTTGGTGACCTCCGCCTCCCGTTCCAAATAGAGCCCGTCGGTGTACGTCTCCAGATAGACGATCGGGTCGGCGGGCTCAGCGAAATCCATGATGACGAACGGGCCCATGGCCCCCGCGTGGACACCGGCGTCCGTGGGCAGCACCTGGATCGTGATGTGCCCGGAGTTGTCCGCCAACTCGACCAGGTGGTCGACCTGCTCACGCATCACTTCCGGGACGCTGGCCAACCGCTGCAGGGCGTGTTCCTCGATGACCGCCCACAACTGGGTGGGGCTGTCTCCCGTGAGGATCTGCTGTCGGCGGATGCGTGCGTCCACCGCCCGCTGTATGTCGTCGGGGTCTCGCCAGAGCCGGGCGCGCTGTATGAGCCGCGCGTACCCCGGGGTCTGCAGCAAGCCCGGGACACCGAACGCTTCGTAGTTGGAGATCCCGTCGGCTTCGGCTTCCAGTTCGACGTAGGACCCGCTGAGGATGTCGTCGTACTTGGTCCACCAGCCGCGCTGTTGCGCGTGCCGGACCAGGGTGAGGACCGCTTCGTACTCCGGCCTCTCAGGGCCGACGCCGTACTCGGCCATGAGCGCCTTGATCTCGACCACGGACGGTTTCTTCCGCTCGCCGGTCTCGATGTGACCGAGCTTGGCCCGGGACCACTCCAGCCGCTTCGAGGCTTCGTCCAGGGAGAGACCTGCCTCCTTACGCATCCTTCTCAGGATGGCGGATAGCTGGCGTCTCCGGATCGTTGGACTGGCTGCCACCACGGCCTTCCCGCTGCGCTTCGGCTGCTTCTTCGTGCTGCTGATGGTAGCCCCCAAAGGCGAGAAACGGACATTTAGCAATCTCAGGGTTAGCAATCTATTGAGTAGCACTTGAATCCTAGATTTCTAGGGTTCATGATGAGGACTGTACTCGTTCCCTGTCGCCCCGTTCCAGGCGGCACATCAACAGGAGGTCGCCTCGTGCGATACCTGATCCAGTTCTTCGTCATGCTGTGGCGGGCGATAGCCCCGCCCGCTCGGGGACGCCACACGCGGTCCGCGCCGCCTCCCGCTCGAACCCAAGCCCCATGCCGCCGCACGCCCGTGCGCCGCCGCTGGGAGTGGCAGGACCCGCCGCCCCCTCCTCCGGAGCCCGTCGAACCCCCGGTGGAGCGCGACCTCATCCCGCCCTACTACCGGGCATGGGAACAGGCGCGAACAGACAAGCGGTCCGTCCCCGACCACCTCGGCGGCGACCTCCTGCACGTCATCACCCCGGCCGCGCCGCCACCGCGCCCACCGGGCGACCTCACCGACCTCGCCGCCGTGGTCCGCCAGTGGCACACCGCCCAGGCCGCCCAGACCGCCCAGACTGTCCAGGCCATCCAGGCCGCCCGAACCTTCGAAGGGGTGCGCGCGTGACTCCCCTCGCCTTCCGGTCGCGCCGCAGCCGTAGCCGCAGCAACCGCGTCCGCCCCTTTCTGACCGTGCTCCCCACGGCATGGGTCAGCGTCGCCACGGGCGCCTTTCCGATCGTGCTCACCGCCGCACACCAGGTACTCCGGGAGGCGAAGCGATGATGTCCGCGACCACCGCCGTCACCATCACGGACCTGACGTGCGACGACGTCCGCCTGTGCCGTGAGGCCAACGGTTCCGGCTCTCTCGTCTCCCTGGCCGTGGCCGCCTGCCACGTCGACCTCTCCCCGGGCTGGAGCGCGCACGGCCGCGCCGCGCGCGTCGCCGCCCTGGAGAAGCTCGCTCGCCTGGCTCAGCAGGCCGCCCGCGAGCTGCGCGAGTCCGGTCAACGGCAGGGGCACGAGCCATGACCGCCGTGCCCGAGCCGCGCCGCGAACCGAGGACCGTGTTCGAGGTGCACGAAGTGGAGAGCAGGGAGGCCCTGCGCGCCTGGGCCCGCGCCCACCGAGTGAGGGTCCGCTACCTGGGCTCGACCTGGCAGCACGAGGAGGTCTACGGCGCCCAGAAGGGCACGCAGGTCCGTGTGTGCCGCACCCCGTGGGAACACCACCGCTTCCACCCGATCGTGTGGAGGTCACCGCTGGAGGCACTGCCACTGGAGAAGCCGCCGTCCACCCCCCGGCAGTGCACGCCCACTCCCTGAACCGGCCGCGCGCCGGGTGGCTCCGAGCCCCCGGCGCGCGGCCCTCCACCCTTAACCCCTTTGGCTTCCGCCCCGCCACGCCCCTGACGAAGGACTCCCATGGCCCACGCACCCCGCACCGACCTGCCCGTTTCCCTGCTCACCGTGGCCGAGGTGGGCGACCTGTTCAGGGTCAATCCCAGGACCGTGAACCGGTGGGTCGCACAGGGCCGCATCCCCGTGGTCCGCACCCCCGGCGGCCACCTGCGCTTCGTCCCGGCCGAGGTTCGCCGACTGCTCCGGGCCGACCAGCGGCCCACCGCCTGAACCCCGGCGCGGAGCGGAGGCGACGCCCCGTCCCAGGCCGGAAAAAAGATTCTGTACGCCGTACGGAATTATCTCCGAATCCCTTGTGTTCCCTCGATCGTAGGCCGTACTGTACGGCGTACGACAAGCGTGGAGAGGGGAACGCTGTGAACACGACCGGAGGCGCGGTCACCGCGCGCGGTCTGGGCAAGCGCTACGGGAAGAGCTGGGCGCTGCGCGGGTTCGACCTGGACGTGCCCGCGGGCAGCGTGTGCGGGCTGCTCGGGCCCAACGGCGCTGGCAAGACCACCGCCGTACGCGTCCTGGCCACGCTGCTGCGCGCGGACGAGGGCACCGCGCACGTCGCCGGGTACGACGTGGCCTCCCAGGGGGACGCGGTCCGCCGGAGCATCGGACTGGTGGGCCAGAACGCCGCCGTGGACGAGGTGCTCAGCGGACGGCAGAACCTGGAGATGTTCGGCCGCCTCTACCACCTGGGCGCCCGGCGCGCCGCCGCGCGGGCCGACGAGCTGCTGGAACGCTTCCGCCTGGCCGACACCGGACGCAAGCCGGTCAGCGCCTACTCCGGCGGCATGCGCCGCCGCCTGGACCTGGCCGCGAGCATGATCCTGTCCCCGCCCGTGCTGTTCCTGGACGAGCCCACCGTCGGACTCGACCCCCGGGGCCGCAACGAGGTGTGGAACGCCGTCCGCGCCCTGGTCGCGGGCGACACCACGGTGCTGCTCACCACCCAGTACCTGGAGGAGGCCGACCAACTGGCAGACCGGATCTCGGTGGTCGACTCCGGCCGCGTCGTCGCCGAGGGCACGCCGGAGGAACTCAAGTCCCGGCTGGGCGGTGACCGGCTCGACGTGGTGCTCCACGAGGCCGCCGCGCTGGACCGGGCCGCCGCCCTCATCGGCCGGGTGACCGGAGAACAGCCCGAGGTCGAGGCCGACGCGCGCCGGATCGGCGCCGGTGTTCGGAACCGGGTCGCGGCCCTCACCGAAGTGGTGAGGGCGCTGGAGGAGGAGGGGATCGAGGTGGAGGACGTCGCACTGCGCCGCCCGACCCTGGACGAGGTCTTCCTGCACCTGACCGGCGGTCATGGCGACCGAGGGGACCGCGGTGACCACGGTGACCGCGACGGCCACGGGGACCGCCGTGGCCGTGAGGGCGTCGGTGAAGCTGGCGAAGTCGGTAACGGCGGTGGCGGTCGTGACGGCAGTGGCGGGAGCGACCGTGACGCCGATGGCGGCCGTGACGTCAGTGACGGAGGTGACCGCGACGCCGGTGGCGGTGACGGCCACGACGTTCGTGGGGAACGCGGTGACAGCGGGGAACACGGCGAGCGCGGAGAGCACGAGGACAGCGACGACCGAGTGGGGGAGAGCCGATGAACGACACCGTCATCCGGGGCGCGGTGTCCGCGCCCGCCGACCGGCTGCGCTGGGCGCTGGCGGACGGGTGGACCATCGCCCGGCGCGACGTCGTGCACTGGTTGCGCCAGCCCGGTCAACTCGTCGCGGGACTGCTGTTCCCCGTGGTCATGGTGCTGATGTTCGGGTTCCTGTTCGGCGGGGCGATGACCGTGCCCGGCGGCGGGGACTACCGGGAGTTCCTGATGCCCGGCATGTTCGCCATGGCGATGGTCTTCGGGGTGGGCGAGACGGTCACCGCCGTGTCCCAGGACGCCGCGCGCGGGGTCACCGACCGGTTCCGCTCCATGCCCATGGCGCCCTCGGCCGTCGTGGTGGGCCGGTGCGCGGCGGACATGCTCCGGTCGGCGATCACCCTGGGCCTGCTGGTCCTGTGCGGCCTGCTGGTGGGGTGGCAGTGGAACGGCGGCATCGGTGAAGCCGCCGCCGGGATCGGGCTGCTCCTGCTGCTGCGCTTCTCGCTGGTGTGGGTGGGCGTCTACGTGGGCCTGGCCGTGCGGGGCGAGGGCGCCGTCACGGCCGTGCACATGCTGGAGTTCCCGCTGGGCTTCCTGTCCAACGCCTTCGTGGCGACGGCGTCCATGCCGGTGTGGCTGGGCGCGGTCGCGGACTGGAACCCGCTGTCGTCCACGGTCGCCGCCACCCGGGAGCTGTTCGGCAACCCGGGGTGGGGCGGGGAGAGTTGGATCGCGCAGAACGCGGTGCTCATGGCGGTGGTCTGGCCGCTGGTGCTCACGGCGGTCTTCTTCCCGCTGTGCGTGCGGCGGTTCCGGGCGCTCGGCCGCTGAGGGCTCGGGCGTCCGGGCGCGGGCCCGGGCCCTCCTCCAACGCGGTGAGGAAGGCCCGGGCCCGCCTGCGTTGGCGTGCGGTGAGCGGCATCGCCACGAACAGCATGAGGGGGAACACCACAAGGCCCACGACGCTGCCCCAGAACCCGGGCCCGGTGGTGCTCATCGTTACCGACCACAGGTTCAGCGCGAGGCCCAGGCCGAAGATGGTGGCCATGGTCTTGGGCCAGTAGGGCTGCCTCAGCGCGGTCTCGGCCTGATGACGGGCGATCTGGTTGACCACGGGGTCAGCCCCGGGGGTTCCCCGGCGGACCAGCCGCCCGGCTTCACGCAGCCTGGCCCGGTCAGTTTCCGGCGGAAGGGGCTCTTGGGGCATCACCCGCACCATGAGCACGGCGAACACGCCCATGCCCGCGCCGAAGAACACACCGAGGGCTACCCCGGCCCCCACGAGCCGGAGTGGGTCAGAGATCTGGGTGGTGGACCACAGAGTCACCGCCATGATGGTGCCGAAGGGGATTCCGGCGAGGATTCCGTTGACGACCCCGTAGCCGACCGGGTTGCGTCGGGCGTAGTCACGAATCCGGACGAACAGGGGAGGGCGCTGCTTGTTCATCGGCTCACCTTTCCGTACGCGGTTTCGTGGAGTGCGCGCAACCTACGTGCTCTTCCCACCAGCCGGGTCTGGAACGGGACCAGGAGCAGGGCCGCTCCGAAGAAGGCGAGGCAGTTGGCCTGGAGTGCCATCTGGTTCAGGTCGCCCGCCCGGGCCCCCGAAGCGAAGGCGGCGGCACCCATCGCGAGCATCAGGACGCAGGAGGCGACGGGGATCAGACGCAAGGCCGGGGAGGACAGGTGCCCCGCGTTCCAGAGGATGGTGTCCGCCCATGCCCGGGCCACCTGGTCGGTCCAGGCATCGTTGCTGAGCACACCTTCGCTCACCAGTGCCCTCGCGGTCCGTGCCTGTGCTGGCGTGGTCCACGGAGGAAGGCGTCCCGGCCGTACCGGCCCTCGGAGGGACAGGAGGGGGAGCAACAGAGAGAGGGGGAGGACGGCCAGGCCCACGGTCGCGGCCGCGGGCGACAGGACCGCCGCGAACTCCCCCCACCCCCGGAACACTCCGGAGACGTCCTCCGAGACGTCGAAGAGCATCATCGCTCCGCCGTTGAGGGCCTGGGACCCCAAGAACACGCCGAAGAAAACCGCCAAGGCCGTCACCCAGCGGCCGTACGACCGGGCGTAGCCCTCACCGACGTTCGGGACACGGACGTTCGGGGGCTGGTGCACGCATCCTCCGCGGGCCCGGGGCAGGGGGAAACGCGGTCGGGCCGGTGCCGCGCCTGCCTGAATCCTAGACGAGACAGGGCATACCGGGCGCGGCGTGACCGTCTCCGGCCGCGCACGCGTTTCCATGTACGGTCCACCGTCACCGGCTGCCGCGCTGGGCTCCGCCTTCCGGCCCCGGCGACCAGCGGCACGACCCCCTCAGTCCTCCGACAGCCACTCCGACCCCTCCGGCCACTCCGGTTCCTCCACCCCTCGCGGTCCCTCCAGCGGCAGCCGCACCGTGAACGTGGTTCCCTCACCGACGACGCTCTCCACCGCCACCGACCCGCCGTGCAGCTCCACCAGGTTGCGCACGATGGCCAGCCCCAGCCCGCTCCCGCCGGTGCGCCGGTTGCGCGACTTGTCCGCCCGCCAGAACCGGTCGAACACGTGCGGCAGGTCCTCCGCCGGGATGCCCACACCGGTGTCGGCCACCTCGACGACCGCCTCCCCGCCCGAGCGGCGCGCCCGCACGGTTACCGTTCCGGGCGCCGGGGTGTGCCGCAGCGCGTTCCCCAGCAGGTTCCCGACCACCTGCACCAGCCGGGTCCGGTCGGCGACGACCACCACGCTCCCGGCCTCATGCCCGGCCTCATGCCCGGCCTCGTCCCCGGCCTCCGCCACCAGCCGCAACCCGGCCCCGGCGGCCCTCAGCCGCTGGCTGTCCACCACCTGCTCCACGAGCGCCCCGGCGTCCACCGGCTCCGGGGACAGCCGCAGCTTGCCCGCGTCCGCCAGCGCCAGGTCCTGGAGGTCGTCGACGATGTCCTGGAGCAGCAGCGTCTCGCCGACCAGCATCCCCATCCGCTCCCGGTCCAGGTCGGCGACCCCGTCCTGGGCCGCCTCCAGCCAGCCGCGCAGGTTGCTCAGCGGCGTCCGCAGTTCGTGCGAGACGTCGCTGACCATCGCCCGGCGCTGCTTCTCCAACCGCTCCAGGTGCTCGGCCATCTCGTTGAACGCGTCCGCCAGCTGGCCCAGCTCGCCGGAGTCGCGCACCTCCACCCGCGAGTCCCCCCGCCCCTCGCGCATCCGCCGCACCGCGTCGGTCAGCGCGCGCACCGGGCGGACGAGCCGCGTGGACACCGCCACGCTCACCACCACCGTCAACACCAGTACCAGCAGCACCACACCGAAGACCCGGCCCAGACCCTCGCCGGTCAGCGGCACGACACCCGACGCCTCCGCCTCGGGATCGTCGGTGAACAGCAGCGCCGCCGGGGCCACGTAGGGGTCCAGCTGCTCGCGCCGGGCGGAGTCCAGGCACCCGGAGGTGCGGGCGTCGAACCGCGGCGGCTGGGGCGCCCCGGACCCCCAACCGCCCATCTCCTCGGGAACCGCCCCCGGGGTCGGGACCTCCTGGGGCACCAGAGGCGGCGACGGCTCCCGCGACGGCGCCGGTTCGTCCTGAGCGGGAGGCGCGCCCGAGCCCCCGGCCGGGTCCCGGACCTCCTCGGAGGGTTCCACGGGCACGGGATTCCCGCCGCCGGGGTCGCCCGGCACCTCTCCGGGAGCGACCGTCTCCTCCCCGGGCGCCGGGAGGTCGCGCGGGGCGCGGGCCTCGTCCGCGAAGCCCCCGGGGGCCGTCGCGGAGCTGACGGAGAACGCCACGGGGACCCCGAGGACCCCGTCCATCCGGTACTCCGCCTCCGCCTCCTCGGGAGTCTCCACGCCCAGGCAGGTCCTGACCAGGCCGTTCAGCTCCTCCAGCGCCTCCCGCTCGCCGTCGGTCGGCTCCTCCAGCGCCTCCAGCCCGCAGTCCAGCCACGCGTACCGGTCCGCCTGGGCCACGGTGACGGCGGGGCGTCCGCTGGGCCCGGCCTCCACCTCCACCGCCATCCCGTACAGGTCGCGCAGGCAGGACGCGGTGTTCTCCGCCCGCTCGGCCAGGTGGAGCCGCTCCCGCTCCGGCAGCGCGAACGGCCCCACCGCGCGGGGGTCGATGCGCCCGGTGACGTCGGAGGCGAGGGTGACGTCCACGGCCAGCGGATCGACCACCGAGGTCGTCCGCGGCGGAAGCGGCCGGACCTCCTCGGCCGAGTCCGCGACCAGCCCGTGGTTCTCGGTGGTCAGGACGATCCGCCGACCCGTGTCCTCGGACAGGTACCGCACCGTCTCGCCCACGCCGTCCCACCCGGGGTGGGCGGCGGCGTAGGCGACGAGCGTGTCGTGGATGCGTGTGTCCACGGCCAGGGTCTCCCCCTGCTGCACGGTGAGCGACTCCGACGTCCTCTGCACCGCCAGCCACGCCGTCGCGAAGATCGAGCAGACCGCCACCAGCACCGAACTCGCCAGCAGGCGCGCCAGCAGGCTGTGCCGCAGCGCGCCCCTACGCCGACCGGCCATCGGCCTTCCCCACGAGCTTGTAGCCCACGCCGTACACGGTGACCAGCCGTACCGGTCTGCGCGGGTCCGGCTCCAGCTTCCGGCGCAGGTTCTTCACGTGCACGTCGATGGTGCGCTCGGTGATGAACCGGCTCATGCCGTGGATGTGCTCCAGCAGCTGGGCGCGCGTCAGGACCCGGCCCGGCTGGGCGGCGAGCGCGGCGAGCAGCTGGAACTCGGCCGGCGTGCACGTGACCGGAGTCCCGTCCACCCGCACCGCGTGGCGCGACGGGTCCACCGAGACCGGGCCCGCGTGCAGCACCCGGTCCGCGTCGGCGGGGTCCCTGCGCGAGCGGCGCAGCAGCGTGCGCACCCGCGCCATCAGCTCACGCGGGCTGTAGGGCTTGGTGACGTAGTCGTCCGCGCCCAGGTCGAGGCCGGTGAGCAGGTCCTCCTCGGTGGAGCGGGCGGTGAGCATCAGCACCGCCACGTCGGACTCCGCCCGCAGGGCCCGGCAGGCGTCGAGGCCGCTCATGACCGGCATCATCACGTCCAGGACGACCAGGTCGGGGCGGTCCCGGTGGTGCGCCGCGACCGCCGCGCGCCCGTCGTGCACGACGCGGACGAAGTGCCCCTCGTGCTCCAGGTAGCGCCGGATCAGGTCGGCCTGGTTGACGTCGTCCTCGGCGACCAGCACATGCGCGCACACGGTGACCTCCGATCGGCTTCCGGCCCGGTCGGGCCTCGGTGCGGCTCGATCGTACGCGTGCGCGCGAGGGCGCCGGGGCGGGCCGGTGGAGCCTCCGCAGGTCACCACACAGGTCCCACACGACGGGCACACGGGTTCTTCACATTCGTCGGCCAGTGTTCGTTGTCGTCCGGAGCGCGAGCACGCCGGACGCCTCCCCGAACGAAGCCGGACGGAAACCCCATGCGCCCAACGATGCCCGCACGCCCCAGCCGGACTCTGACGTCCCTCGCGGCCGCCGCTGTCCTGGTAGCGCTCACGGCCTGCTCGTCCGCCACGGCCGACGAACCGGCGTCGGAGGACGCGCCCGTCGACGCCGCCGGCAACGGCGTCGAGGGCGTGGAGATCGCGACGGTCGTCGGCGACGGGGTCGACGTCCACGCCGAGCCCGGCGGCGAGGAGGTGCTGCACACCCTCGCGAGTCCGAACGACTTCGGGGTGGAGCGCGCGTTCCTCGTCGAGCGCAACGAGGGCGAGTGGCTCCAGGTCCTGCTGCCGGTCCGACCGAACGGCAGCACGGGCTGGGTGAGGAGCGACGACGTGTGGCTGACCTCCACGGCGTACCGCGTGGAGGTCGACACCGGCGACTTCGAGTTCACCGTCTTCGACGGGGACGAGGAGGTGCGCACCGGGGTGATCGGCACGGGGGAGGGCGAGACCCCCACCCCCGAGGGCCGCTACTACTTCACCGAGCTGCTCCAGCCGCCGGACCCGGAGGGGCCCTACGGGGTCTACGCCTTCGGCCTGAGCGGGTTCTCCGAGACGTTGGAGACGTTCGCCGGCGGGCCCGGCCAGCTCGCCGTGCACGGCACCGACGACGAGGACGCCCTGGGCCGCGAGATCAGCCACGGGTGCGTCCGGGTCTCCAACGAGGACATCACCTGGATGGCCGAGAACCTGCCGATCGGCACCCCGGTCGAGATCTCCGGCTGAGGCGACCGGCTCCGGACCGCCGCGCGGGACGGTATCCCGCGCACACGAACCCACACACGAGGACCGACATGCGTCTGAAGAACTACCTGATCGTTGCCGGTTTCGCGGCCGCCGCCCTGTTCGGCGGATCTCCCGTCTGGGCCGACGAATCGTCCGCCCCCGCCCCCGCCCCGGCCGAGTGCGCGGGGCTGCCTGCCGAGGACGGTTCCGCGGCCCCCGCCGAGGACTCCGGTGCCGTGGCCCCCGCCGAGGACTCCGGTGCCGTGGCCCCGTCCGAGGAGCCCGGCGGATGGGCGCCCGGTGAGGGTGCGCCGGGCGAGGAGTCCGGTGCGGGGGTCGAGCCGTGTGAGAGCGCGGTTCCGTCCGAGGAGCCCGCCCCGGCCGAGGATGACGAGGCGGCCGAGCAGGAGCAGCGGGACCGCGAGCGGGAGATCGAGGAGGCCGCGGCTCCGGTCCCCATGCCCGCGGACCCGAACTACACCGGCTGACCAGCTGGTCCACGACCGGTGTCACCCCGTGGCGCGCACGGGGTGACACCGCGTGTACGGGGCCGGTCCCCTCAGCGGGTCCGGTCCCCTCAGCGGGGCCGGTCCCCTCAGGAGGCCCCGGAGCCCTGACCGGCACCGCCCGCCGACGCGGGGAGTTCGACCGACTGCCGGTGCCGGAACACGTTGAGCGGGTCCCACCGCTCCTTCACCCGCTGGAGCCGGGGGTAGGAGTCCTTGTAGTAGAGCTTCGACCAGCGGTCCTTCGAGGTGTTCCAGGCCGGGTCGCCGAGGTCGACGTCCGGGTAGTTGACGTAGCACCCGTCGGTGGCGTCGCCGACCACGGGGACCCCGCCGGTGGAGGCGAACGTCTTGCGGTAGGTGTCGCGGATCCACGCGATGTGCCGGGCCACGTCGGACTCCGGCTCGGTGCGCTTCCAGTAGACCTGGTACTGCACCTTGAGCACGGAGTCGCGCTGGGGCACTGCGGTGTCCACCGGCGGCTGGTTGACGGCCCCGCCGTAGGAGTCGACCTGGATCAGGGCCTCCTTGTTGACGTAGTCGGTGTAGTGCTCCTTGCCCAGGTAGGCCCACATGGCCTCGATCTGCGCCGGGCTGAAGGGCCTGCGCAGGTAGGCCGACTTGTACTTGCCGCACTGGTTCTCGCCGGAGCCGTTGAGCACCTGGGTGGCCGTCAGCCAGGGCAGCTTCCGGGGGGTCTGCATGCCCCGGACCGCGGGGTGCTCCCCCATGGGGGTCGTCATCTGCCCGGACTTCGGTGCGATCCGGCCGTCTACGGCGTCCAGGAACTCCTCCATGGCCCGTCCGCCCTCGGAGTCGTCGGCGTCGACCTGCGCGACGAGGCCGATCTCACCGTTGCTGACGTGGTTGAGCTTGAGCAGCGCGAAGAGCCTGCCGGACGCCTCGTCCGGGTCCTGGTGGTCGCGGAAGTACTCGCCGTACGCCGTGACCAGGGCGGCGAAGTCGTCCTTGGTGAAGTCGGACCACTTCCACGAGAGGCCGCTGAGCAGCACGTTCGACGGGGGTTCGGGCAGGTCGCGGAACCAGAACCGGGTGACGATCCCGAAGTTCCCGCCGCCGCCCCCGGTGTGCGCCCACAGCAGCTCCCGGCGGTCGGGGTCGGGGTCGTCCCGGGTGGCCAGGACGAGTTCGACCGAGCGGTCGGGGCGTACCACCGCCACCTCCACCGCGTACAGGTAGTCCACGGTGAGCCCGTACTGGCGGGAGAGCAGACCGTAGCCGCCCCCGGTGATGTGCCCGCCCACACCCACCGAGTAGCAGGACCCGCCAGGCAGGGCCCTGCCGCTGAGCGGGTACAGGTGGCTGTAGCCGTGCCAGTTGGTGGCGCCCGCCTCCACGCAGTACGCCTCCAGTTCGGGGTCGTAGCCGATCCCGCACATGGGGCTGACGTCCAGGATCACGCGGACGTCGTCGCCGCAGACGAAGTCCTCGTAGCAGTGGCCGCCCGAGCGCACCGTGATCCGCGTGCGGTCCGTGTCCGCCGCCGTCTGGTTGACCGCCTCGGACAGGGCGCGGGCGGCGCCCTCGGGCGTGGCCACCATCCGCACGTAGTCGGGACGGGCGATCCAGCGCTGGTTGAACCCCCGGTTGAGCGCGGGATAGCGCTTGTCGGAGGGCTTGACGGTGGTCAGGGGAGGAATGCCGTGGTCATGGGACATGTGAGCCGCCTGAGCTGCGAGGACGAAGAGACGCCATGTGGTTACCCAGCGTGTTCGGATGCGAAAAGCAACCGACCGCCCTGTGTGGTTACGGACGGTGACGGAGGCCCGTAAGGGGCGGGGCCGGTCGCCGAAAAGGCTTTTGGTGCACATCCGCCCCCGAGCAGGGGCGGAGCCGCAGGAGACCCCTCTGCGGCATCCGAGACCCCGGGTCCTTGAACCCTCATGGAACTCCTTCGGCCTCCCGGCACCGTTCCAGTCCCTCTGGAGCCCCACGGGCGACCGGGAGGGCCCCTCCGGGCCCCGGGCCCCGGGCTCCGGGCCCCGGGCCCGCGCGGCTCGCCGGTCCGCGTCCGGGCCGGGCGCGGGCGGCTGACCTACGCTGGCGCCATGACTGATCTGCCGCAGCGCTGCGACGCCGTGGTCGTGGGGGCGGGCATGGCCGGACTGGTCGCCGCCGCCGACCTCGCCGCCGCCGGGCTCGACGTGACCGTCGTGGAGGCCGGGGAGTCCGTGGGGGGACGCGTCCGCAGCGACGTGCGGGACGGCTACGTGCTCGACCGCGGCTTCCAGATCCTCAACACCGCCTACCCGGCCGTGCGCCGCCGCCTGGACCTGGACGCCCTGCGCCTGCGGTCCTTCCCCAAGGGGATGGCCGTGCGCACCGACCGGGGGCTGCTGCGGCTGCACCCGTCGCCCTCCGGCGCCCTGTCGTCGCTGTCCCTGCTGTCCGGATCGCTCGTCCGCCCCTCCGACCTCTTCCGCCTGCTGCGCGCCGTGGCCGCGGACGCCCTGGAACCGGCCGACCGGATCAAGGCCAGGCCCGAGACCGACACCCTCACCGCGCTGCGCCGCCTCGGCCTGGGCAAACGGGCCGTGAACACCCTGGTGCGCCCCTTCCTGACCGGCGTCTTCCTGGACGAGTCCCTGAGTACGTCCAGCAGGGTCAACGACCTGGTCTGGCGCAGCTTCGCGCGGGGTCGGCTGGCCGTTCCGGAGGCGGGCATCCAGGCCGTCTCCGACCAGCTCGCGGCGCGCGCCGGGAGCGCGCGCTTCCTGCTGGGGACGCCCGCGCACGAGGTGGCGCCGGGGCTGGTGCGCACCGAGGCGGGCACCGTGCGGGCCCGCGCCGTCGTGGTCGCGGTCGGCCCGGGCGCGGCGCCCAGGCTCCTGCCCTCGCTGCCCGCGCCGGTGCTCAACCCCGCCACCACCTACTACCACTCCCGTCCCGCCGGACCCGACGACGACCCGCTCCTGCACGTGGACGGGCGCTCCCGGCGCAGCGGGACCAGGCTGAGCAGCGTCATGGTGCTGACAGCCACCGCCCCGTCCTACGCGCCGCCCGGCCGGGCGCTGATCGCCTCCTCCACGGTGGGCCCCCACCAGCCCCCGGAGGCCGAGGTGCGGGCGGAGGCCGCCGGAATCCTGGGCACGCGCGACGGGGACTGGGAACACCTGGAGACGGTGCACGTGCCCGACGCCCTGCCCGCGGCGCCGCCGCCCCTGGGCGACCTGCGCCGTCCGGTCCGCCTGGAGGAGGGCCTCTACGTCGCGGGCGACCACCGCGACACGCCCTCGCTCCAGGGGGCGCTGGTCAGCGGGGCGCGGGCCGCCGCCGCGGTCCTGGCCGACCTCGACGGGCGGTGAGCCCGACGACGGAGCGGCGCACGGGCCGCTGAGGAACGCCCGCCCGTGGCCGGGCGGGGCGGGACCGGTTCACAGGCGGCTGATCCAGAAGGAGCTGATCGCGTTGTCGGCCCCCGAGCCGACGTAGGACTCGCTGAAGCCGCTGTCGCCGCACTTGCCGCAGTAGTACGCGTCGGCCCCGTAGTTCGCGTGGTGGTACCCCGACACCGTGTTGCAGCCGTTGAACGTGCGGAACGAGCTGACGCGGTCGTTCCAGTCGTCGCCTACGTAGGCGATGCCGTAGCCGTCCCCGTCGCAGCCGCCGAAGTCTCCGCGGACCTGGGTGCTGCCTCCGGCGAAGTCCGGCAGGTCGTACCAGGTCATCAGCAGCGTGTCCGCCGCGGCCTGGTGGGACCTGTCGCGGGACCGGGCGTCGGGGAAGCAGGCGTACGACAGCACGGCGGACTCCTCCTGACCGTGTCGGAGCTCGTCGAGGACGAGGACGCAGTGCTCGTCGTCGACGGTGGCCTGCGCGGGCGAGGAGAGCGGAAGGAGGCACAGGACGGCGGCGGACGCGGCGGTGGTCGCCGCGCGGAGGGCTGTGGAAACGCGCACGGGATTCTCCTTGGATACTGCGGACCTTGCGTGTCCGCGCGGACACTCTCCAGTACTGAGGGGGAGCTGCCAAGGGCCCCGGGGGCCGAAAGCGGGGCCTCGGGGCGGCGCATTCCGACTGGTCAGAGGAACGTGATGTGTGCGGGGGCGCGACGAGTCGGCTCCAACGCACCGATAACCGGCGTCTTCTCCCCCGGTTGCGGCCAGGGGAAAAGGTCCGGCCGATCGCGCCCGGCCCCGGCTCAGGGCAGGTGCACCATCCCGGCGATCCGGCCGGCCGCCTCCCGCACGGCGGCGCCGAAGGGGGCGGGGTCGTCCAGCTCCAGGAGCGAGACGCCGACGCTGGCCACCGGCTCGGAACGCGTCCCGACCACCGCCGCCGACACCCCGGTCACCGCGTTGGTCACCTCGGCGTGGGAGACGGCGTAGCCCCGCTCGCGGGCCAGGGCGACCTCCTCGCGCTCCCCGGGCCGGGGCGGCATGGCCGCGAGCAGCGCCAGCCCGGCCGACCCCTTGTCGATGGGATCGACCCGCCCGGTCCGGAAGGCGATGTGGGCCGTGGCCCCGCGCGGTTCCACCACCATCAGGGCGCGCGCCTCGCCCTCACCCTCGGGAACGACGAGGTGCGCGGTGGCCGCCTGCGACTCGGCCAGCTCGGCCAGGACCGGACCGGCGACCTGGCGCAGGTCCGCCTCCACCGACTCGGCCAGCGCGACCAGTCCGGGCCCCAGGGTGATGCGCTTGAAGGGGCCGCGTTTGCACAGCCGGTGCTCCTCCAGCGTGCGCACCAGTCGGTGGGCGACCGTGCGGTGCACCCCCACCCCCTCGGCGATCTCGGTGAGCGACAGTCCGTGCGGACTGCGGCTGAGCAGCTCCAACACCTCGATCCCGTTGTGCAGGGTCTTGGACGTCCGGGTGTTGGGCCTGTCGGCCGGTGTCTCGGGCATCTGGCTCCTCTCGCACCGCGAAGATACACCTCCCACCTCTTGACGCAGGTGACGTGTGACACATACGTTAAGCCTTAATTGCACACCTAGTGCGATTATCGCACATCAAGGGGGAGGTTATGGACGCATCGCTGGTCACGTGCATCCACCAGCTCTACGCGCGCCAGTCCCACCTGATCGACGGCGGCCACGCCGACGCCTGGGCGCGGACCTTCGCCCCCGACGGCGAGTTCCACTCACCGACCTATCCCGCGCCGGTCGTGGGACGCGACCGCCTGCGGGCCTTCGCCGAGGACTTCGCGCACGCGGCCCGGGAGGCGGGCGAGGTGCGCCGCCACGTGGTCACCAACCTCTTCGTGGAGTCCGCGGACACCACACACGCGCAGGTCAGCGCCTATCTTCAGGTCATCGGCACCCGTGTGACGGGCGACACCGCAATCCTGAGGTTCACCACCGTCAGCGACCGGCTGGTCCACGACGGACAGGACTGGCGCGTCGCGCGCCGGGGCGTCCGGCGCGACGACACCGCCTGAACCCCGACCGCGCCCGACCGGACCCGCACCCGCTGAACCCCGGCCGTGCCCGACCGCACCCGCGCCACCAGACCCGGACCCGCCCCACCAAGGAAAGGCCGCACACCATGACCCAGCACGAGGGCACCGGCCCCGCCCGCGTCGTCCACCGCGTGATGGAGGCCGTCCACCCCGAGATGGCCGGCCGCACCGCGGTCGTCACCGGGGCGGCGCGCGGCATGGGCCGCAGCTTCGCCGCCGCCCTGGCCACCCGCGGCGTCAACGTCGTCGCGGCCGACATCAACGACGTCGACATGAAGCGGGTCGCCGACGAGATCAACCGCGACCTGGCCGACGGCGCCCTGAGCGAGCGGCCCGGCCGGGTCGCCCCCCGCCGCGTCGACGTGGTCGTGCCCGAGCAGCACGACGACCTCGCCCGCGCCGCCGTCGACGAGTTCGGCTCCCTCGACTACTGGGTCAACAACGCCGGTGTCTTCCCGTACGCCACCGTCGGCGAGATCACCGCCGAGCAGATGTCCGCCGTCCTCGACGTCAACGTCCAGGGGGTCCTGCACGGCGCCCAGGCCGCCGCCCGCCTCATGCGGCCCGGCGGCGTCATCGTCAACATGTCCTCGGTGTCGGCGGTGCGCGTGCGCCGGGGCCGCGCCGCCTACTGCGCGTCCAAGGCCGCCGTCGCCCACCTGACCGAGTCCCTCGCCGTCGAACTGGGCGACAAGGGGCTGCGCGTCAACTCCATCGCCCCCGGCTTCATCGACACCGAGATGACGCGCTGGCTCCAGGACGACCCCGAGGCCCTGGCCGCCGCCCTGGACAACGTGCCGCTGCACCGGGTCGGCTCTCCCGAGGAGGTCGTCGGCGTCCTGCTCTTCCTGCTCTCCGACAGCAGCCGCTACGTGACCGGGCACAGCATCGCCGTCGACGGGGGGTCCCGCCATGTCTGAGCACGTCGGCCAGCACGACCACGACGACGAGGAGACCGCCGACGTCGTCGTCATCGGCGGGGGAGGGGCCGGGCTCGCCGCGGCCGTCACCGCCGCCGAGGAGGGCGCACGCGTCCTGCTGTTCGAGTCCGAGTCCGAGCTGGGCGGCTCCACCCAGCTCTCGGCGGGGCTCTTCACCGCCGCCGCGACCAGCGTCCAGCGCGGCGCGGGCGTGGAGGACAGCGCCGAGCGCTTCTACCAGCACTACATGGACCTCAACCAGTGGATGCTCGAACCCGGGCTGGTCCGCGCCTTCTGCGAGAACGCCGGGCCCACCCTGGAATGGCTCATCGGACTGGGCGCCGGATTCCCGGCCCGGACCTCCACCAACGCGCACATGCCCGGCCTGACCCGGGCCGGGGTCGAGGACGTCTGGCGCGCCCACGTCCCCGCCGACCAGGGGCTCGGACTGGTTCAGGTGCTCGCCGCGGCCTGCCGCCGCCTCGGGGTCGAGACCGTGCTCAACACGCGGGTGCGGCACCTGCTGTTCGAGGACGGCCGGGTGAGCGGCGTCGTCGCCGACGGCGTCACCGTCCGCGCGAACGCCGTCGTGGTCGCCACCGGCGGCCTGGCCCGGGACCCCGAACTGCTCAAGGAGTACTACCCGGACGCCCTGGAGGCGGGCGAGCACGCGTTCGTCGTGGCCGCGCCCGGCAGCCGGGGCGACCACATGCGCTTCGCCGAACAGGTGGGCGCCTCCGTGACCGGCGCGGGCTGGGGGCTGCGGCTGCCCACCGTCTACTTCCAGCGCCAGCACCACTGGCAGTCGGGCTTCCCGCCGCTCTCCCGCGTGTACGTCAACGGGGCCGGGCGCCGCTTCATGGACGAGGACGCCTCCTACGCCGTCTCCACCGGCATCATCGACGCTCAGGGCGGCTCCGCCTGGTGCGTGTTCGACGACCGGGCCCGGGCCTCGCTGCCCGCCGGGTACGCGGACTGGACGCCCGAACGCGTCACCGAGGAGGCCGACGCGGGCCGCACCCTGCGCGCCGACACCCTGGAGGAACTGGCCGCCCTCATGGGGGTTCCCGAGGCCGCGCTGCTCACCACGGTGCGGACCTGGAACTCCCAGTTGCCGAACGGGCGGGACCCGGACTTCCTGCGCCACCTGACCCTGCGCGGCAAGGGGGCGCAGACCGACCCCGAGCCCCTGGACACCGCTCCGTACTACGCGGCCCGCGTGCTCCCGGCCGAGATCGTCTGCACGCACGCCGGTCTGGAGATCGACTCCGCCGCAGCCGTGCGCGACCGCACCGGCACCGCGGTCCCCGGGCTCTTCGCCGCGGGCGAGGCGGGCGCCGGTGTCCTCGGCCCCCGCTACGTCGGCGGCGGCAACGCGGTCGCCAACGCCCTCACCATGGGCCGCGTCGCCGGCCGGGGAGCGGCGGGCGCGCGGACCGGACCCGCCCGGCGGGCGCAACCCGTCGCGTGACGGGCGGCGCCACCGGACACGCCCCGGGGCGGATGTCCTGAGGCGCACCCGCCCCGCACCTTCCGCCCCACCGCACCGGACGCTTCACGCGGTCCCCTCGGCGCACGGCTCCCACCGTCCTCACGGTCGACAGCACGCGCCCCGGCCCCCCGCCATCCCCCACGACCAAGGGATCGGGCGGCGCACACACCGATCCGATCCTCTCCCCAGGGAGGCAGCATGTCACTCCACCAGCAGTCGGCGTCCGGGCCAGCACCGGCGCCGGAGGCGGGATTCCAGTCGCGGATGAAGGTCATCCGCGCGGCGGTCATCGGCACCGTCGTCGAGTACTACGACTTCGGCATCTACGGCTACATGGCCACGTTCGTGGCGATGCTCTTCTTCGTCTCGGAGGACCCGACGGCGGCCCTGCTGGGCACGTTCGCCGCGTTCGCCGTCGCGTTCTTCATGCGCGTGCCAGGCGGCATCCTCTTCGGCCACATCGGGGACCGCTACGGGCGCAAGCGGGCCCTGTCCTGGACCATCCTGCTGATGGTCCTGGCCACCGCCGCCATCGGAGTGCTGCCCAACTACTACACGCTCGGCGTCTGGGCGACCGTCCTGCTGGTCCTGTGCCGCTGCGTCCAGGGCTTCGCGGCGGGCGGCGAACTCGGCGGCGCCAACGCCTTCGTGGCCGAGTCCGCCCCGGCCCGCTGGCGGGCCACCCAGACCTCCCTGGTCAACTCGGGCACCTACTTCGGCTCGCTGTTCGCCTCGCTGGTGGCGCTCACCTTCACCACGGTCTTCACCGAGCAGCAGATGCTGGACTGGGCGTGGCGCCTGCCGTTCCTGCTCAGCCTGCCCATCGGCGTCATCGGCCTCTACATCCGCAGCCACCTGGACGACACCCCGCAGTTCAAGCAGCTGGAGGACAAGGGCGAGACCGAGCGCATGCCGATCCGGACCCTGCTGGTCACCAACTGGCGGTCCGTGCTGAAGATCATCGGCCTGGGCGCGGTGATCACCGGCGGCTACTACATCGTCTCGGTGTACGCGGCCACCTACCTCCAGACCACGGCCGGGCACTCCGCCCAGCTGGCCTTCGCCTCGACCTCGGTCGCCATGGTCGTCGGCGCCGCCACGCTGCCGCTCTCGGGCTACCTGGCCGACACCATCGGCCGCAAGAAGGTCATCCTCATCGGCAGCGTCGGGGCCGCGCTCCTGGGCTTCCCGATGTTCATGATGATGTCCGCTGGTCCGGCCTGGGCCGCGATCGTGGGCCAGACGGTGCTGTTCGTGTGCGTCTCGGTCGTCAACGGCGCCTCGTTCGTCACCTACGCCGAGATGCTGAGCGCCTCCACCCGCTACAGCGGGATCGCGCTCGGCAACAACGTCACCAACACGCTCCTGGGCGGCACCGCGCCCTTCGTCGCCACCTGGCTGATCAGCGCCACCGGCCAGCCGCTGGCGCCCGCGGGCTACTTCGTCCTCACCGCCCTGGTGACGCTGGTGGCCGTCCTGTTCGTCACCGAGACCCGCGGCACCGAACTGCCGATCGACTGAGAGGACGAGGGACATGAGGACAGCGGACGCGACGAGCGGCGGAACCGGACACGGACTGGCCGGGCGGGTCGTCCTGGTGACGGGCGCCGCGGGCGGCATGGGCAGGGCCGAGGCCCTGGCACTGGGACGCGAGGGCGCCCGGGTCTGGGTGGCGGACCTGGACGCGGAGCGGGGCGAGGACACGGCCCGGGAGATCGGTGAGCTGGGCGCGACGGCCCGGTTCGCCCGCCTGGACGCCGCCGACCCGGACGACTGGGCGCGCCTGCGCGACCGGATCGCGGACGAGGACGGCGGACGCCTGGACGGGCTGGTCAACAACGCCGGGGTCAGCCACCGCTTCGGGATCGCCGACACCACGGACGAGGACTGGCGTCGCGTGCTCGACGTCAACCTGTCCAGCGTGTTCTACGGAATGCGGTCCATGGCCCCGCTGCTGCGCGCGTCGGGGTCGGCCTCGGTGGTCAACGTGTCCTCCATCGCCGGGATGACCGGCTACTTCTCCGCCTCCTACGGCGCGAGCAAGTGGGGCGTGCGCGGCCTGAGCAAGGTGGGGGCGCTGGAGTTCGCGCCCTGGGGGGTGCGGGTGAACTCCCTGCACCCCGGGCTGGTGGACACCCCGCTGCTGCGCTCGGGGACCGACGACTTCGTCGAGGAGAGCCTGCGCTCGGTGCCCGCGGGCCGGGTGGCCGAACCCGGCGAGGTCGCCGACGTCGTCCTGTTCCTTCTGTCGGAGGCCTCCCGGTACGTGACGGGGGCCGAACTGGTCGTCGACGGCGGCCTGACCTCCGGCGGCCTCTACCACCGGATCACCTCGGGCCTGCGGGACGGGCCCGTCTGAGTGTCCGGACACGGCTCCGGGGAGGCGCCCACCGTCCAGGTGCGCCTCCCCGGTCCCCGGAGCACGCGCGGGCTCCGGTGCCCCCAGGGCTGCCGGAACCGGCGCGGCCCGCGGCGCCTCCGGGGCCGGTCCGCGGCCCGGGACCCGCACGCGCGGGCCCCGGGCCGTAGGGCCGGGTCACCACGCCCGAGCCGTGCCGGTGCCGTCAGGCGGCGGCCCGGTCGGTGACGCTCCGGACCGCCTCGACGGCCAGTCCGGGCTGGTCGACGTGGATGTAATGGCCGCTCTCCTCGGCGGTGCTGAGCCGACTGTCGCCGGAGACCTGGAGCCACTGCTCCTGTCCCTCGGTCCACACGCGCTCCAGTTCGGCGCCGTACTCGGGGATCTCGCCGAGGTACCGGACCCCGTGCTGGACGACCTCGGTCGGGATGTCCCCGGCGGAGCGGACCTCCGCGTCGCTGTCGATGACGATGCCCTCGGGGTTCTCGCCCCCGAACACCGCGAGGTTCTGCTCGCGCACCTCGGCGCCCGGGCCGGTGGCCGACTCGGGGATCACCTCGGTGATGTCGTCGAGCATCGTCGGGGACGTGGCGTCCAGGAGCACCAGGCCCCTGACCCGGTCCTGGTGGTCGGGGGCGTAGCGGGCGGCGATCAGCCCGCCCAGCGAGTGGCCGACCAGGACGACCGGGCCGTCACCGGCGACGTCGTCCAGGACGGCGGTCAGGGTCCGCCCGACGTCGGCGACGCTCTGGGGGCCGGGCGGCTGGTCGCTCCCGCCCTCGCCGAACCGGTCGTAGGAGCAGACCCGGTCCCCCTCGGCCAGGGTCTCCTGGAAATCCGCCATGGTGTCCAGGCCGTCGCCCATCCCGGCCATGAGGACGACGACCGGCCGCTCGTCGGCCGGGGCACCGGAGCAGGAGACGTTCAGGGAACCGCCCTCGACGTCGAGCGTCTTGGTCCCGGTGAACAGCTCCCTGTCCGTCATCACGTCCTCCGCGGCCGACTCCAGGCCGGACTCCACCTCCTCCAGGCCGGCGCCCACGTCCTCCAGGCCGGACCGCACGTCGGAGCACCCGACGAGGCCGGTCCCGGCCACGGCCAGGCACAGTGCGGTCAGGGCGGTCGTCCGGATGGTGCGTGACACCGGGGCCTCCAGCGGGGGAATCGGGACGGGGGTCGTCGAGTGGCGCCGCGGGGCCGGGGAAGAGGGAGTCGAGCCCGCTCCCGCGGACCGGCACTCCGCGACTGGGGAAGAACCTACGGACGCGGCGGCGCCCGGGTCGTCACCTCACGGTGGACACCTGTGTGTGGCTCCTCCGGGGGACGGGCCGGCCGTCTACCGGGGCGGGCCACGCAGCCGACCCGGGGCGGCGCCCGTCCGCCCGCGCCGAGCCGCACACCCCGCCCCTGCGCGGGGCGGTACCCGTTCACCTGCGAAGACGCGCCCCTCCCGGGCCGCGTTGCCGTGTCCGGGGCGCCGGGACGCGCCCCGCTTACCGCCTCCGGAAGACCGCCGACCGCCGCGGACGGGCGCGGGCCGCGCACCGGAGGGGACCGGTGAAGGTCCGCCCCGCGCCCCCGTGTCCCCCGTGCGAGCTACGCGCAGGTGTCCACTCCACGGTGACGACCGCGCACCACCGCCTTCCGTAGCGTTCCGGCCAGACGCGAAACCCCCAACGAAGGAATCCCGATGAGACTTGTCTGGCAGCTCCTGGCCGTCGCCGCGGTCGCCTTCATCGGCGCACAGGGAGTCATGGCGTTCCAGGACGTCCCCTTGGTCGCCCTGGTCCTGGGCCTCCTGGTCGCCGTGGCCTCGGTGTTCGTCTACCGGTGGGTGGTGCGCCGCACCGAGCGCCGCACCGTGACCGAACTGGCCTGGAAGGGCGCCGCCTCCGCCACCAGCTGGGGCACCCTCCTCGGCGTCGGACTGTTCGCCCTGGTCATCGTCAACATCGTCTTCCTCGGCGGCTACCAGGTCAACGGCCTGGGCTCTCCGATGAGCGCCCTGGGACTGGTCGGCTTCATGGCCGCCGTCGCGGTGACCGAGGAACTGATGTGGCGCGGCGTGCTGTTCCGCATCATCGAGGAGCGCACCGGCAGCTGGATCGCCCTCGCCCTGACCGGCCTGGCCTTCGGCCTGGTGCACCTGATCAACCCGCACGCCACCCTGTGGGGCGCCATCGCCATCGCCATCGAGGCCGGCGGCATGCTCACCGCCGCCTACATCGCCACCCGCAGCCTGTGGCTGCCCATCGGCCTGCACTTCGGCTGGAACATCGCCGGATCCGCCATCTTCAGCACCGCGGTCTCGGGCAGCAACACCCCCCAGGGGCTGCTGGACGTCACCATCTCGGGCCCCACGATCATCACCGGCGGCGACTTCGGCCCCGAAGGCAGCATGTACTCCGTGGTGTTCTGCGTCATCGTCACCGTGGTCCTCATGTGGATCGCCCGCCGCCGCGACCGGATCGTCCCCGTCCGCCGGCGCGGCGAGCGCCCCGCCGCCACCACTACACTTCCCCAGTGACCAGTCTCCGGCGGCTCCCCGAACTGTGGCAGCGACTCGATGTCACCCTCCGGGACCTGCCCCTGGGGCTGCTGCTCCTGACCGCCTCGCTCATCCCGTCACTGCACGGGCAGGGGACCGAGTTCGGCGGGGTGGCCGACCGCCCCCTGGACGCCCTGGGCCTGGTCGCGATCGCCCTCCAGTCGCTGCCCTTGGCCGGGCGGCGGCGGTGGCCGATCCTGACCCTGGCCCTGGTGGCGAGCGGCTTCGCCCTCGACCAGCTCAACGGCTACCACCTGTTCGCGGGCACCGCGTTGCCCATCGCGCTGGTGAGCGCCGGCGCCCACGTCCACCGGTACCGGTGGGCCACCGTGCTCGCGGCCTCGGCCGCCTACGTGGTGCTCTCGGTCGGGGTGGACCGGCTCGGAACGGGCGAGACCCCGGCCGGGTACGTGACGTTCTACGGGGCGCTGGCCCTGGCCTGGGGGATCGGGTCGTGGCTGCGCTCCACCCGCCTCGCCGAGGCCGAACGCCGCCGCCTCGTCGCCGAGGCCACCCGCACCGCCGAACGCACCCGCATCGCCCGCGAACTCCACGACGTCGTGACCCACCACGTGACCGCGATGGTCGTGCAGGCCGAGTCGGCGCGCTACCTGACCTCCGCGCCCGACCGGCTCGACCAGACCCTGACCGCGGTCACCGACACCGGCAGGCGGGCCATCACCGACCTGCGCCACCTGCTCGACCTGCTCAACCCCGACCACTCCGCACCCGCGTCCGACGAAGGGCTGCTCACCGTGGTGGAGCAGACGCGCCGGGCCGGGCAGCCGGTGGAGTTCAGCGAGGAGGGCACCCCGGCCTCCTCGCGCGGCAGCGCCGACCTCGTCGCGCACCGCGTCGTGCAGGAGGCCCTGACCAACGCCCTCAAGTACGCGCACGGAAGCCCCACCACCGTGCGGGTGCGCCACCGCCCCGAGGAGATCACCGTGAACGTCAGCACCGACCACGCCGGGCCTCCGGGCGTCTCCCCCGGCGGAAGCGGGCGGGGCCTGGTCGGCCTGCGCGAACGCGTCGAGGTCCTGGGCGGTGTCTTCACCGCGGGCCCGCGCGAGGGCGGGGGATTCGCCGTCCACGCCACCATCCCCGCGCACGCCCCGGTGGGCGACCGGGCATGAGCGCGCCGATCCGGGTCCTGGTCTGCGACGACCAGGTGCTGATCCGCACCGGCCTCGTCACCATCATCGACGCCCAGCCCGACCTGGAGGTCGCCGGTGAGTGCGGGGACGGCGCGGCCGCCGTCGAACTCGCCGAGCGGCTGCGCCCCGACGTGGTGGTGATGGACGTGCGCATGCCCGTGCTCGACGGCATCGAGGCCACCCGGCGCCTGGCCGGGGCCGGGGTGGACCGCCCCGTCAAGGTCCTGGTGGTCACGACGTTCAACCTCGACGAGTACGTCTACGAGGCGCTGCGCGCGGGCGCCAGCGGGTTCCTGCTCAAGGACGCGCCCCCGGCCCAGCTGCTGCACGGCATCCGCACCGTGTCCACCGGCGCGGCGCTGCTGGACCCCGAGGTCACGCGACAGCTGGTGGGCAGGTACGCCGCCCGGATCCGGCCCCCCGACGCCGCCGCGGCCGACGCCCGGCTGACCCCCCGCGAGCTGGAGGTCCTGCGTTTGATCGCCAACGGTCTGTCCAACGGCGAGATCGCCGCGAGCCTGTTCATCAGCCAGGAGACCGTGAAGACCTTCGTCTCGCGCATCCTCACCAAACTCGACCTGCGCGACCGCGTCCAGGCCGTGGTCTACGCCTACCGGCAGGGGCTGGTGACCTGACCCCCGCGCGGGGCGCACGCCGTTCGCCGGGCACGGGCTTGACCTTGACACGGTGACAGGGTCTTCACTCGGGTGCAGGAGGTGGTTCCGATCAACACGGCCAACACGACCCCGAAGAGCGCCCGCGTCGCCGGCGCCCTGTCCGCCCGGAACACGTCGGTCCGGCTCCAGGCCGCCCTGGCGGCCGGGTCCGACCCCGACCCCTCGCTGCTGGAGCCGCTCGTCGAACGGTGCGCGGTCGAGCCCGACTTCTTCGTACGGGACATGCTGTCCTGGGCGCTGACCCGCCTCCCGCCGGAGACCGTCCTGCCGCGGATCCGCCGGGAGCTCGTCTCCGAGCGCGTCCAGGCCCGCGCCCAGGCGTTGCACCTGCTCTCCAAGATCGGTGACGGGAGCACGCGGGCCTGGATCACCCGCGACATGCTGCGCGACGCCAACGACCGGGTCGCGCGGACCGCGTGGCGCGTCGCGGTCGCCCTCGCACCCGAGGACGATGAGGAGAGGAGGGGCCTGGCCGGTGAACTGGTCCGCCAACTCGGCCGCGGCGACCGGGATGTGCGGCTGAGCCTGAGCCGGGCCCTCGTCGACCTCGGCGACGTGGTCGCGCCCGCCCTGGAGAGGGCGGCGGAGGACCCCGACCCGGAGGTGGCGGCGCACGCCCGTGCCACCGAGCTGCTCCGACGGGACCCGGAGAGCGGTTTCGACGCCGCCGTCGAGGAGGCCGGACGCGTGGTCGCACTCGGCCCGGAACGGGCCGCCGCTGCCGCCGCCGCGGTCGCGTCGGCGGACACCGGGGCGCCGGAGGCCTCCGGGGCGCCGGAGGCCTCCGGGACGGCGGGGGCATCCGAGACGGCGGTGGCCGCCGAGGACACGGAGGACGCGGATTGCTGATCGGTGACGTCGCCCGCCGCTCCGGGGTGAGCACCCGCATGCTCCGCCACTACGACGCCCTGGGGCTGGTACGGCCGACGGGCCGCACCGCCGGCGGCTACCGCGAGTACTCCGACGAGGACGTCCGCAGGATCTTCCAGGTGGAGAGCCTGCGGACCCTCGGGCTCTCGCTCAAGCAGATCGGGCGAGCGCTGGAGGACCCGGCCTTCACCCCGTCCGCCCTGGTGGGCGACCTCATCCGGTGGACGCGGGAGCGCCTGACCCGGGAACGGGAACTGCTCCGGCGGCTCCGCGCGATCGACGCGTCGGAGCCCGCCGACTGGCAGGACGTCCTGGGCGTCGTCGAGCTCATGCGGGGGCTCGACGCGACCAGCGCCGCGCGCAGGCAGCAGGCCGTCCTGTCCCGGCCGGGGGACGCGTCGGTTTCCGCCGAACTGCTGGCCGGGGCGGTCCTGAGCGAAGCCGACCCCCACGTCGCGGGCGCCCTGCGCTGGGCGCTCGCCCGCTCGGACGGCGACGTCCCGGCGACCCTGGCAGCCGGTGCGCGGTCGCAGGACACCGACGTCCGGCGGCGTGCGGTGCTGGCGATCGCCGGGATGCCCGGGTCCCCGGGCGCGGCCGCGGTGCTCGCGGACGCCCTCGGGGACCCGGACCCCGTGGTGGGCGGGCACGCCGCCCTGGCCCTGGCCGGGCACGGCGAGGCCGCGGCCGTGCCCGCGCTGGTCGGCATGGTGGTCGACGGCCGCAGGGACGTGGAGGCGGCGGAGGCGCTGGGAGGGCTGTCCCGGGACCCCGCGTGCGCGGACCGGATCACGGCCGCCCTGACCGATGAGCTCGCCGCACCCGGCGCGGACTCCGCGACACGGATCCGTCTCGTCCAGGCGCTGGTCGAGATCGGGGGAACCGCCGTACGCGGGATCCTGGACCGGCTGGCCGGGGACGGGGACCGCTCCGTCGCCCTCGTCGCCTCGGCCCTGGCCGGGACGCTCCGGGATTGCTCCTCCGGGGAGGCACGGTCCTTCGGGCAGGGGGAGGACCGGGCCGACGAGGGCCCCTGAGAGCGCGCCGCCGGGGCACCGGCGCGTCCGGTTCCGGGCGCGCTCCGCCGGAACCGGACGCACCGCTCACCGGAACGCGGCGGGAAGGGTCATCAGGTCGATCCCCCACAGCGGCGGAAGCAGGAACAGCGTCCCCGCGACCACGAGGGCGAGGGCGATGAGGTTCAGCCAGAACCCGCTCCTGACCATCTCCATGATCGTCACCCTGCCGGTGCCGAACATGATCGCGTTCGGAGGGGTGCCCACCGGGAGCATGAACGCGCAGTTCGCGGCCATCGCACAGGGGACCATCAGCGCGTACGGGTGGATGTTCAGGGAGACCGCGAGGGCCGCCATGACCGGGAGGATCATCGTCGCCGTCGCGGCGTTCGAGGTGATCTCCGTCAGGAACAGCACGAGCGCGGTGGCGATGACGATGGTCAGGATCACGTCGACCCCGTCGAGCACGCGCAGCTGCTCGCCGATCCACGCGGAGAGGCCGGTGTCCACGAACCCCGCGGCGATGGCCAGCCCGCCGCCGAACAGCAGGAGGATCCCCCAGGGGATCTTCTTGGAGTCCTCCCACCGGAGGATCCTCGGCTCCCCGGCGCCGCGGGTCGGCAGCGTGAACAGGACCACGGTGGCGACGATCGCGATGACCCCGTCGCTGATCCCCGGGAGGAGGCCCTCCCACAGGAACGACCGGGTCACCCACATGAACGCCGTGCCGAGGAAGACGCAGAGGACGAGCTTCTCCTCGGTGGACATCCGGCCGAGGGACCTCCTCTCCTCCCGGATGATCTCCCTGCCGCCGGGAAGCTGCTTGAAGCGGACCCTGAGCTTGACGCCCGTCAGGTAGAACCACGCGAGCACGAGGAGGACGACGGCGATCGGGACCCCGAAGAGCATCCACCCGCCGAACGAGACGCTCTCGCCGAAGAGCTCCCCGGAGGTCGCCGCGAGGACGGCCAGCGGCGGTGTCCCGATGAGCGTGCCGAGACCGCCGATGGTGGCCGCGTAGCCGATGCCGAAGACCACGGACTTCTCGAACCTGGGCAGGTCGTCGGCGAACTCCCCGCCCCGCAGCGAACGGGACGCCTGGTAGACGACCGCCAGCCCGACGGGGATCATCATCATCGTGGCGGCCGTGTTGGAGACCCACATCGACAGGAAGCCCGTCGCGACCATGAAGCCGAGGACGATGCGGCGCGGGCTCGTGCCGATCGCCGCGACGATCGAGAGGGCGATGCGCTGGTGGAGGTTCCACTTCTCCATCGCGATCGCGAGAGAGAAACCGCCGAGGAACAGGAAGATGATGTCGTTGCCGTACGCCGCGACCACGGCGTCGCCCTCCAGCGCGCCGGTCAGCGGCAGGAGCGCGACCGGGAGCAGGGACGTGACCGGGATGGGTATCGCCTCGGTGATCCACCAGGTCGCGACCCAGAGGGTGGTGGCGAGCACCGCCCGCCCCGCCGAGGAGAGCCCCTCGGGTTCGAAGAACACGAGCGTCAGCACGAACAGCAGCGGACCGAGCACCAGCCCGGTGACGCGCGCGGGCGTGTAGCCGGGGCCGGGCCCGCCGGACTCCGCGTCCGGTTCCGCGGCCCCGGGGCCCTCATGGGCGGCGGCGGGCCCGTCGCCGGAGGACACCGGCTCGGCCCGGCGCGACCTCCCGCGTCCGGAGAACGTCAGGAGCCCTTTGATCTCCCTGTGCGACGCCCACAGGCTCTCCCACAGGGGGTACGGGTAAGAGGTTGCCATCACTGCACCTTCTTCTGGCCCCTCGCCCGGCGCGGAGCGCGGCGGGGGACCGGTTCGGGGGGTACGCGGGTCGGTATCGGCCGGGGAACGGGGCCGTGGGGACTCCGCGAGGTAAACAGGGGACCGTCTCCGGTCGGGGCAGCGGCTCTGTCGGCGGCGCCCGTGGCCCGGACGGCCGTTCGCGCCGCCTCGGAGCGGTCGTGTGCGGGGGCGGCGGCTCCCGGGTCCGCGACCGCCGCGGGAGCCGCCCTTCCCGGGCGGTCAGCCGTGCAGGCCCCGCAGGACCTCGTAGAACTCAGCCTTGCCTTCGAGCCCGATGCCCGGGAGGTCGCCCGGCGCCACACGGCCGCGGGTGACCACCGCGTCGTCGGCGAAGCCGCCCGTGGGCTGGAACTCCCCGGGGTAGGACTCGTTGCCGCCGAGCTTGAGGGCGGCGGCGATGTGCAGCGAGAACTGGTGCCCGCCGTGCGGGATGCACCGGCGGGAGGACCAGCCGTGCCGGGCGAGCATGTCCAGGACCCGGCGGTACTCCGTCAGCCCGTAGCTCAGCGCCGGGTCGACCTGGACGAAGTCGCGGTCCGGGCGCATCCCGCCGTAGCGGATCAGGTTCCGGGCGTCCTGGAGGGAGAACAGGTTCTCGCCGGTCGCGATGGGGTTGCGGTAGTCCTCCGACAGCGTCGCGTTCAGGGCGTAGTCCAGCGGGTCGCCGACCTCCTCGTACCAGAAGAGGCCGTACCGGTCGATGGCCCGGCCGTACTCCAGCGCGGTCCGCAGGTCGAACTTGCCGTTGACGTCCACCATCAGCCGGGACCCGTCGCCGCCCAGGACGTCGATGACCGCCTCGATGCGCCTGAGGTCCTCGGCCAGGTCGGCGCCGCCGATCTTCATCTTGACGACCTCGTACCCGGCGTCGAGGAAGCCCCGCATCTCGTCCCGGAGGTCCTCCAGGGTCTTGCCGGGCGCGTAGTAGCCTCCGGCGGCGTAGACGAAGACGTCCTCGTCCGGCTCGCCGTCGCCGTAGTGGTCGGAGATCCACCGGTACAGCGGCACACCCGCGGCCTTGGCGGCGAGGTCGTGCAGCGCCATGTCCGCCACGCCGACGGCGACGGAGCGTTCGCCGTGCCCGCCCGGCTTCTCGTTGCGCATCATGACGTCCCACGCCCCGGCGGGCGAGAGTTCGCCGTTCCCGTCCAGCAGTTCCTCCGGGGCGGCCTCGCGCAGCCGCGGCAGCATCCGCTCGTTCAGGATGGCCGTGGCGCTGTACCGGCCGTTGGAGTTGAAGCCGTAGCCCACCAGGGGTTCGCCGTCGACCACCACGTCGCTGACCAGCGCCAGGACCGTGCAGTCCATCTTGCTGAAGTCGATGTACGCGTTGCGCATCGACGAGCTGATGGGGATGGTGCCGACGTGGGCGGAAACGATTCGCATGGGTCTCTTCCTGCCGAACTTGATCTTATAAGTCACTTATAAGTTATGCGGAGCCTATACTGGCCGAGACGGAGGTCACAAGACCGTGAGCGGGATTTTGGTGAGAGAGGTCACGATGACCGGGGCGAACGTCTTCTCCAGCAAGGGCGGGCTGGCCTACACGGAGCTGCGCCGCCGCATCACCTCCGGTGAGCTCGCCCCGGGCTCACGCCTGCCGCAGTACGAACTGGCGGAGGAGATGGGGATGAGCATCACGCCCCTGCGCGAGGCCGTCAGGCGACTGGCCAGCGAGGACTGGGTCGTGATGGACACCCACCGGGACGTGCGCGTGGCGCCCATGAGCGCCTCCGAGGCGCGCGAGCTGCTGGAGGCCCGCTTCTCGCTGGAGCCCTCCGCCACCGAACTCGCCGCGCTGCGCCGCACCGAACGCGACATCGCCGCGATGAGGGAGGCCGCCGACCGGCTCCTGCCGGTCACCCGCACCTGGGGGGAGGAGGCCATCGCGGCGCACCGGGCCCTGCACCGGTCGATCTACGCCGCTTCGCACAACAGCGTGATGACCAGGCTCCTGGACGACCTGTGGGACAAGGCCGACCGGTACCGGCGGATCGGCCTGGAGCTGCCCGCGGGCGCCGAACCGCGCACCCTCGACCTCAACCAGCACCACGAGATCCTGGAACTCGTCGTCGTCGGCGACGGCGCCGCCGCGGCCGGACTGGTGCGCTCCCACATCCGCAACAGCCTCGGAGCCGTGGTCACGGACACCCTCGAAGGCAGGGAGCGCGCCTACCACCCCATCGCCGAGCGCTCGTTCTGAGACCGCCCGGGGCGTCCGCCCCGCAGCGGTGCCCCGCGCCCCGCCGGCACCCGTGCCGCCCGCGCGGTCCAGCGGCCGGGGCGGCCGGATCTCCTCGGGTCCGGGGCCGGTGTCTCAGCCGCGGGCGAGGGCGCGCAGTTCCTCCAGACTCGCGGCACGGGACTCGGGGGCGTCGGCGTCCACCCGTCCCCCTTGGGGATCGTCGACCCTCCCGGCGCAGGACCGGAGCGCCTCCAGCGCGGACAACCCCTCACCGCGCAGGCGCACGTGCTCCATCGTCCACCAGCCGCGGGCGGCGTTGCCCGCCGTGTCGGGCGGCAGGAGGGGCTGGAAGTCGCCGGCCTCCTCGGTCTCGGAGGCCCACAGGTACCCGATGAGACCGCCGTCCCGGTGCACGGGGAGGTACAGCACGGGGCCCGCGGTGGTCGGGACGTAGGAGCGGCCGACCAGTACCGGGGCCAGCGCCTCGTCGTTCCACCGGTCGAACGACCCCTGCCCCGCGCCCGGTGCACGGGCCGGGCTCCCGGCGCCGTCGGCCCCGCGGGACGGGTCGGGGTCCGCTCCGCCCCGGCCCGTGCGGTATCCGTCCTCGGGTGAGCGCTCATCGTCCATGGCCGTCCCCACTTCCTCTCGTCTCCGACTGCCACTGCGGTACCGGGTGTCCTGCCCGGATCAGGGGGGAGGGATCCCGTCCGGGCGATCGGCGTGCTCGGGCACGCTCCCCGGCGGGACCGCCCCGGCCCGGTCGTCCTGAGGGGCCCCGGTCCAGCGTGCCAGCGCGCCGAGGGCGTCCAGCCCCTGGGCCCGGGCCAGGATCAGACGGCGCACCCAGGCGCCCTTGGCGTTCAGACCCGCCGGACCGGGCACGGGAAGGAACCCCGCGGCGGCCCCGTCCCGCGAGGCCCAGAGGCGGCCCAGCACGCTCCCGTCCTCCCTCAGCACCGGGACGTGCAGCACCGGCCCGTCGGTGTCGGCGGCGAACCGGGGCTCGGCGCCCGTGAACTCCGGGCGGAACTCGTCCCGCGCGGCCCGCTCCTCGTCGGTCATCCCTCCTCCTCCGTCACGGTCGCGGGGTGAACGGCAGCACGGTGACCCGCAGGGTCCACTGCCCGGTGCCGGGGTCCTGGAGCGCGTCATCGATCCTGAAGCGCGTTCCGCGCGGCAGGAGGAGCTCCCTCTCGGACCGGTGCACGCTGCCGTCGCCGATCCACAGGGCGGGGTGCCCCGCGGGCACGGCCAGGTGGAACTGGTATGCGGCGGTCCGGTTCACGGTCTCGACCCCCAGCGACCCCGAGAGGAACCCCCGTTCGAGGAACTCCGTGCCGATCAGGTCCGTGGGGTCGTGGAAGGGCTGACCCGGCGGGGCCATGAAGCCCACACCGAACACCGAGCGCCGTACCTCGACCGTCTCCGGAACCGGCTCCATCGCCCGGTCGAGCACGTCCATCCCCTCGCGCAGGAGGCCCCAGGTCTCCTCCGCGTTCTCCCGGCTCGGGGTGTGCCCGTCGAACCACTTCTCGACCCACGAACCGAAGAACCGCTGCTCGCTGAGCCGCAGGACCTCGGACTCGGGGCTGGCGTTCCGGGAGAAGTCGTTGTAGAACTGCCCGTTCTTCGTGTAGGCCCGGGCGGAGTTCTGCTGCTCCGGGCTCAGGGACGGGAACCGGTCGCCGAGGACGAGCTTCCCGTACCCCGCGCCGTCGCCGTCGGTGGCGAACCGGCGCACGCCGTCGGGGTCGACCCGTCCGGGGCGGTCTTCGGGCAGGTCCGGCCCGGCGGCCTGTGTCCCGGACTCCGGGGGACCGGCGGAGCCCTCCGCGGAGGCCGCGGCGTCGTCCAGCCCCAGGAGCGCGGTCAGGAAGGCTTCGGTGCCACCGCTGAGTCCCGTCTGTTCGGGACCGGTCACGGTGGTGTCCGTGTCGGTCCGCACGGTGAGCACCTGGACGTCCGAGGTGTCCCCGGCCCGCTGCTGCGGGGCCGGAACGGTCTCCGGCGGCGGGACCACCACCTCGGCTTCGATGTGGAACCCCGGCAGTCCGGACGCCCCGCCCCATCCCGCGCGGGTGATCCGGTAGGTGGTGCCCCGGGCGAGGATGACCTCGCGCTCCTTCGGGTACTCGCTCCTCTCGCCGACCCACAGCCCGCGGCTGCCCGCGGGCACGGTCAGGTGGATGACGTTCCCGGATTCGGTCTGGTGGTGCCCGGCCAGCTTGTTGCCCAGGGACGCGGACATGAACCCGGGCTCGGTCTGGACGGTGCCCACCAGGGAGTAGGGGTTCAGGTCCTGGTACCCGTCGAGGAACGAGACCTCGTACAGGCCGCGGACCATCTCGACCGTCTCGGGCAGGGGGCGGTCGACGGCCCGGTCGAGGCGGTCCAGGAACGCGGCCACCTCGGCCGTGGTGGGGAACACGTCCCCGTTGGACCGCGCCAGGACACCGGCGCCACCCGCGTTCTCGTGCCAGCCCGCCAGCTCCGCCTCCGGGTCCGGCGCGTCGAGGATGTACCTGACGAAGCCCGCGGTGTGTTCGGGCACCCGGTCCTGCGCCAGGAGTTCCCGAAGGCGCTCGACGGTGGGCCAGGACAGGTCGTTCAGCTCGTACAGGCTCCAGCCGCGGGCCTCCATCGGGTCCGTGTTGGTCTCGAGGTGGGTCGCCTCCCGCACCTCGTCCAGGGCGTTCTGGACCTGCTCGGCCGAGAGGTTCTCGCGGACGACCTCGTTGAGCCATCCGGCGGCCGTGTAGCTGCGCACGTCGCCGCGCTGCCGCTCGTGGAGGGAGTCGAAGGCGTGCGGGTTGTTCGACGGATCGTGGAGCCAGCGGCCGTAGGCGTCGGTCTCCTCCACGGAGCGGAACCGCCGCACGCCCAAGTCGTCGACGTACCCCCTGCCGTCGTCGTCGGCGGTACCGGTGCCGACCGGGAGCCCGGCGTCGGTGGCGGAGGCGTCCGGGGTGGCTGTGTGTCCCGTCGCCTCGCCGGGGGGCGCCGTGTGTCCCGTCCCCTCGTCGGGGGCGGCCGTGCCCTGACCGGTCCCCCCGCCGGTCGCGGGAGGGGCCTCCTCCACGGCCGGCGGCCGGGCCCCGGACGCGGTGTCGGCCTGCACCGGCAGGATGGCCTCGGCGGTCAGCAGCAGGCCGTCAGCGGTCGTCTCCGCGCCGGTGACGCGATAGGACATTCCTCGGGGCAGGACGATCTCGTGGTTCGACGGCCGGGGGCCCTCCGTGCCCAGCCAGAGCCCGTGCGCGCCCTCGGGCAGGGTCAGCCGGACGGTCGCCGCGGGGTGCCCCAGGCCCTTCGGTTCCGGGTTCACGGAGACCGTGGTGTACCCCGGACTGCTCTGGACGGTGCCCACCAAGCCGGAGGGGTCCCTCTCGTCGTACCCCTCGGGGAACCGGAGGTCGTCGGTGTCGGTCAGGACCCACGTCGTCTCGACCGCCTCCGGGAGCGGGCGCCCCACCGCTTCGTCGTAGGTTTCGAGCAGGTCCCGCACACCCTCGGCGGAGGGGTAGGTCCCCCCGTTGGCCGCGGCCAGAGCCCCGGCCATACCGCTCCTGTGGTACAGACTGGCCAGCCGTTCCTCGGGGCGCCCCAGCGCGAGGACCATCCGCAGGAAGTGCGTTCCGGGGGTCCCCTCCTCGGCGGCGTCCACGATCTCCCGCAGCCGCTCCGGGGTGGGCCAGGTGAGACCGTTGGCCTCGTAGACCTCCCAGCCGCTGCTGCCGCGGGAGTCCGCGATCGAGGGCTGCTCGGGACGGCTCATCGAGCGCAACCGGTCGAGTTGCGTCCGCATGTCGCCCGGGGGCACCAGCGCCAGGTCCGCGAGCAACGGGGTGTTCGAGAACGCCTTGGCGACGCGGCGTGCCTCCGCGGGGAGGGTGTCCAGCCCCGGCATGCCGCTCTCCGCGTGAGCGGCCTGGTGCGCGTACCAGTGGGCCTCCGTGGGGGTCCGGAACCGTCGGACACCGGACGCGTCCACCCGTCCGTCCGAGAGCGGGTCCGCGAAGGCCTCCGGGCGCAGGACCACCTCCGCGGAGAGCACGGTCACGATCCCGCCCGTGTTCATGTCGAACGTCTCCCGGACACCGGTGATCCGGTAGGTGGAACCTCGGGCGAGGGTGAGTTCGCGCTGTTCTGGGTCGTGGCTGCGGGAGCCGATCCAGAGGCCGTGCGCGTCCTGGGGGACGTTGAGCCGCAGGAGGTAGCGGAAGGGTGCGGCGTCGGTCTTGAAGGGCCGGTCGCCCAGGGTGGTGGACATGTACCCGGGCTCGGTGTGGACCGTGCCTTCGAGGTCGTCGGCGTCGTACACGCCGGCCGCTTGCAGCAGGTGGTCGATGGAGTGCATGCCCCGGGAGACGACCAGGCCTTCGGGAAGGGGGCTGCCGGTGGCGTCGTCGAGGAGGCGGAAGAGTTCCAGGACGCGGTCCACGTCGGGGTAGGTCCCGCCGTTGTGGCGGGCGATGACCCCGGCGTACCCGGCGTTGTGGAACCAGTGGCGCAGCTCCGCGGCGGGGTCGCGGGCGGTGAGGACGTAGTCGATGAGTCCGACGGTGCGCGGGGGGAGGCCCTCCGGGTTGGCCCGGATCTCGCGCAGCCGGTCGAGGGTGGGCCAGGTGAGTTCGTTGGCCTCGTACAGGTCCCAGCCGTGGGCGGTCGTCACGGTCGCCGGCTGCTCGGCCTCCTGTTGGGTTTCGCCCCGTACCAGTGCCAGTTGGCGCGCCACACCGGTCGGGGACAGGGGCCGGACCCGGGCCAGCCGGGTGATCCAGGCGGACCTGGTGTAGGCGTCGACCATCCCGCGCTGGTCGGGGGTGAGGGTGTCGAAGGCGTGGGGGTTGTTGGTCGGGTCCTGGAGCCATTGGTCGTAGGCGTCCAGTTCCCCCAGGGCGCGGAAGCGCCGGTATCCGTCGTCGCCGATGTGCCCGCGGCCGTCGCCCGCTGGAGGGCGCGACTCCTCGTCCGCGACTGTGGAGGCGTCCGAGTCGTCGTCCCCGTCCTCCGCGGACGGCTCCCGCGCCGACATGTCCGCGGAGACCGGCTCGGCGTCGATCTCCATTCCGCCGTCGGTGATCCGGACATCGGTGATGCGGTAGCCGAAGTCCCGGGGCAGGACCAGCGCGTACCGGTCGCCCGTCGCGCCCTGGTCACCGATCCACAGGCCCCGGGCGTCTTCGGGGAGGACCATGCGGACGACCGCCACGGTGCCGTTCGGCGCGGTGGTGAAGGGCGAGTCGCCCAGGGAGACGGTGGTGTACCCCTGCTCGCGCTGGTCCCTGCCCACCATGGCGGTCGGGTCGTCCGAGTCGTCCGAGTCGTATCCGTGGAGTCCGGGGAGGTCCCGGCCGACATCCAGCACGAAGGACACCGCGATCGGGCCGGGCAGGGGCTGGTCCACGGCAGCGTCCATGTCCCGGATGATCTCCAGGGCACGGTCCCCGGTGGGGTAGACACCGCCGTTGGCCCGGGCGACCTCCCCCGCGTCGTCCGCGTTCTCGTACCAGTGGTCCAGCCGCAGCTGCGGATCGGAGGAACCGAAGATGTCCGCCGCGATCGCCTTGAACGCAGGGGAGCGGCCTCCCCCGGCGTACAGTTCCCGCACCCGGCTGAGCGAGGGCCACGACAGGTCGTTCGCCTCGTAGAGCACCCACCCGTTGGGGTCGTCGGGGTCGGAGGCGTTGTCGAGGCTGGTCCTGCTCCAGAAGTCGAGCCTGTCCTGGATGACCGCCGGGTCGGAAGTTCCGAGCCGGGCGAGATTGCTGAGCCACGGGTACGCGGTGTGCTCGCCGATGAGGGCGCGCAGCTCCGGCGGGAGAGCGCCGTAGGTGTGCGGTTCACCGTCCCGGTCCTCCATCCGCTCCGCGTAGGCGTCCAGCTCCTCCCGGGTGCGGAACCCGCGGTCCTCTCCGCCGCGCGTTTCGGGGGCCGCGACCGTGCTGCCGCCGTCGTCCGTGCGGTCGAGCGGGGCCCGGTCGGTGCGCCCGGCCGGGCCCGTCGGCGCTTCGTCGTCGGAGTCGTCGCGGTCGAGGAGGGGCCGGTCGTCGTACGCGTCGTCTCCGTCGCTCTCGTGCCCGGAGTCCTCCAGTCCCAGGAGCGCGGCCATTCCGGCCTCCGCGTCCGCACCGAGTCCGGGCTCGTCGGGGCCGGTGACGGTGGCGTCCGTGTCGGTCTCCGCCGTGAACACGTGCAGGTCGGCGGACTCCTCGGTCCCCGCCTGGTCCGGTTCGGGAACCGGACGCTCCGGCACGATCACCTCGGCCTCGATGTACAGGCCCTCCAGTCCGCGGGAGCCGCCCCAGCCCGCCCGGGTGATCCGGTAGGTCGTACCCGGGGGGAGGATCATCTCGCGCTCCTCGGGGTGCCTGCTCTCCGAACCGATCCAGACGCCCCGGGAGCCGCGGGGGAGGGTCAGGTGCAACGCGTGCGCGTAATTGGACGTGACCCCGGCGAGCTCGTGCCCCAGCGACGTGGACATGAACCCGCGCTCGGTGTGGACGGTGCCCACGAGGGAGTAGGGGTCCTTGCCGTCGAAGCCTTCGAGGTGGTCCAGTTCCTCCAGCCCGCGGATCACCTCGATCCCCTCGGGCATGGGCCTGTCGATGGCCTCCGTCAGGGTCCGGAGGTGTTCGAGCGTGCGTTCCGGGGGCGGGAACGCGTCGTCGCTCGACCTGGCGACCTCCCCGGCCTCACCGGCGCGCACGTGCCAGTTGTCGAGTTCCTCCTGCGGGTCCGGCGCGTCGAGGATGTACCTGACGAAGCCCTCGGCCCTCTCCGGAACGCGCCCCTGCTCCAGGAGTTCCCGCAGCCGGTCCAGGGTCGGCCACGCGAGGTCGTTCATCTCGTACAGTTCCCAGCCGCGCGAGCCCATGGGGTTGGTCTCGAACGACGCGACGGTGTCCTGGCGCATCAGGTCCAGAACGATCCCCACCCGTTCCGCGTCCATGGAATTGCGGGCCACGGTGTTGAGCCAGCCGTCGATGGTGTAGCCCGTGATCCTGTTCCGGTGCTCAGGGCTCAGAGCCGCGAAGGCGTGCGGGTTGTTGGCGGGGTCGTGGAGCCACAGGTCGTAGGCGTCGAGTTCCTCCTCGGTGCGGAACCTCCGGATCCCGTTCCCGTCGACGTGGCCCCGTCCGTCACCGGGTTCGTGCCCGGCGCGGAGCGTGTCCGGCCCGGTGGCGGTGTTGTTCGTTCCGTCGGGCGCGGTCCCTGTGGCGGTGTTGTTCGTCCCGTCGGGCGCGGTCCCTGTGGCGGTGTTGTTCGTCCAGTCGGGCGCGTCCCCGGCGGCGGGCGGCGCATTCACCACCGCGGGCGTGGCGGTGTCGTCCGCCGGCGCGTGCACCCGCGCGGTGATCACGGGTCGGTCGCCGGACGTGTCCACGGAGTCGATCTGGAACCTGGTCCCCGGCGGGAGGACGATCTCCTGGTTGTGGGGGCGGGGGCCCGCGCCGCCCAGCCAGAGGCCGTGCGCCCCCGGCGGCAGGACGAGGCGGACGACCGCTGCCGGCCCCTCGCCCGGGCCGACCGGACGCGGGTTGAGCGCGACCGCGGTGTACCCCCGGGTGGTCTGCTCGGTCCCGACCAGCGCGGAGGGGTCGCGCGGGTCGAATCCGTGCAACCGCCGCGCAGTCGCCTGGTCCAGGTACCAGGTGCTCTCGACCGCGTCGGGCAGCGGACGGCGGACGGCGTCCTCATAGGAGGCCAGCATGTCCAGCAGCCTCTCGGGCGAGGGGTAGGTGCCCCCGTTCGCGCGGGCCAGGACCCCGGCGGGCCCGGCCGCGTTGTACAGCCCGTTCAGCCTGCGGGCCGCCTCCTGGGGGCCGTGCCTGAGGATGCCGGTGATGAATTGCGCCCGCGCGGGGTTGCGCACCCGCTCCGCGGGCAGGAGCTGGAGCAGCCGTTGGGGGGAGGGCCAGGTGAGGCCGTTCGCCTCGTACAGCTCCCACCCGAGGAGCCGCTGCTGCTCCGCCGGGGTGGAGGCCGGGGTGACATGGCTCGCCGCGCGCAGGGAGTCCAGCAGTTGCCGGGCACCGTCCGGGTCCGTCCTGGTGTGGTCGAACCCGCCCGCGAGCGCGCTGAGGGCGCGGGCGAGGTCGTGCCGTGCCCGGGGGAGCGCGTTGACGGCGTGCGGGTTGTGCGCCGGGTCGTGGAGGCGGTGGCCGTACCAGTGGGCCTCCTCCGCGTTCCAGAATCTGCGGACGCCGTCCTCGCCTGTGCTCCCCTCCGAGAAGAGGTCGGGCACCGCCCGCGGCAGGGGGACCACGGTCGCGGTGATCACGAACTGCGGGCCGCCGGATTCGGGGTCGATCCTCTCCTCGACGCCGGTGATGCGGTACGTGGTGCCGCGGCCGAGGGTGAGCTCCATCTGCTCCGGATCGTGGCTGCGTGTACCGATCCAGAGGCCGCGGATCCCCTGGGGCACGTCCAGGCGCAGCAGGAAGGGGAATCCGTCCGCGTCCGTCTTGAAAGGGGAGTCGCCCAGGGTGGTGGACATGTAGCCGGGCTCGGTGTGGACGGTGCCCACCAGCGCGCGGGGGTCCGTGCCCCCGGTCGTGCGCAGGAGGTGGTTGATCGACTGCATGCCGCGGGACACGGCCATGCCCTCGGGCAGCGGGCGGTCGACCGCGCCGTCCATGAGGCGGAACAGCCGCCGGACCGCGTTGGCGTCGGGGTAGACGCCCCCGTTGAGCCGGGCGATGACCCCCGCGTATCCCGCGTTGTGGAACCAGTGGTCGAGTTCGGCACGGGGGTCGGGGGCGTCGAGGATGTACCGGATGAGCCCCCGGGTCCGCGGGGGCAGCGGCTGGGGGGAGGCCGCGATCTGGCGCAGCCGCTCCACGGACGGCCAGGCCAGACCGTTGGCCTCGTACAGGTCCCAGCCGTGGGCCATCTGCGCCATGTCGGGGTCGGCCGCCTCGGCCCGGGACTGCGAGCGCCACTCCATCAGTTGTCGCACGACGTTCTGGGGCAGGAAGGGCCGGATGCGGGCGACACGGGTGATCCAGGCGGACCTGGTGTAGGCGTCGACCATCCCGCGCTGATCGGGGGTGAGGGTGTCGAAGGCGTGGGGGTTGTTCGCCGGGTCCTGGAGCCACCGGTCCTGCCTGTCGATCTCCCCGGGCGAGTCGAAGCGGCGGATGCCATTCTCGTCGAGGGTGCCCCTGTCGTCGGTGTCCGTGTCCGAGTCGTCCGAGTCGTTCGATTCTGCGTCCGAGTCGTCCGATTCGTCCGATTCTGCGTCCGAGTCGTCCGATTCCGCGCCGTCGTCGGTCTCGTCGCCCTCGTGGTCCGCATCGTCGTGGACGGCGGCGGGCTCTGTCGGGGGCGCGGCCACCGGTCGCGGTTCCGCGGGCAGGGCCACGGCGGTGATCTCCACGATCCCGTCCGACTCCGTGACGTCGGTGACGCGGTAGCCGGTGCCGCGGGGGAGGAGGAGCGTGTACGGGTCGGATGTGCCCGCCCTGTCGCCGATCCACAGGCCGCGCCCGTCCTCGGGCACGCTCAGGTGGACCAGGACCTTACCGTCGCCGTCGCCTCCGGTAGCCGGTGAGCGGTCCAGGGAGGTGCGCAGATACCCCGCCTCCCGCTGCTCGGTGCCCACCAGCGAGGAGGGGTCGCCCTCGACGTACCCGTCGAGCCCGTGGAGGCCCTCGTCCCCGCTCAGCGCGAAGGTCACCTCCACGGGGCCGGGAAGCGGGCGGTCGGTCGCGGCGTCCAGGGTACGCAGGGTGTCCAGGACCTGGTCGGCCGTCGGGTAGGCGCCGTCGGCGGCCCTGGCCAGGGCCCCGGCCTCGTCCGCGTTGTCGTACCAGTGGCGCAGTCGTTGGCGGGGGTCCGGCGCCTTGAAGACGTCGTCGATGAGCCGGATGAGGGTGCGGGTGTTCCCGCCTTGGGAGTTGAGCTCCCGGATCTCGGCGAGCGTCGGCCACCGCCTCCCGTTCTTCTCGTAGAGAGGCCAGCCGTTGAGGTCTTCACTGCTGGCGTTGTCGCCCGCGTCGTACGTCAGGTCCTCCAGCCTGTTCCGGACGGAGGCGGTGTCGAGCGAGGGGAGCCAGGTGAGGGACGAGAGCCAGTCTGTGGCCGCCTGCGCGACGACGGTCTCGCGCTGGTCCCGGGGCAGCGCGTCGAAGGTGTGCGGGTTGGTGCCCGGGTCATCGAGCTCCGCGGCGCGGGCGGCCGGGTCCTCCAGCCCCAGGAGGTCGGTCATCCCGTCTTCCCGCTCGCGCGTCGCCCCGGGTTCGGGGAGGTGTCCGTCCTCCTCGGCCGGGTCCTGGTCCGTCGTCTCCATCAGGAACACGGTGATCTCGTCGTCCGTGTTCGGCTCGGGCGCCGATCGGGCTGAAACCGGCTGCGGGGGCGGTCCGTCCCCCGGGTCGGAGGACTCCTCCCCGGTCACCGGTCCGCTCCGGACGGGCGGGGGCTGCTCGTTGAGGGCGCTGTGGAACGTGTCCAGGAGCGAGGCGTCCGCGGGGCGCTCCCCCGGCTCCGGCTCCATCCGGTCGCTCGGGGGTGCGCCGCTCGCGGGACGGGGCGGCTGCGCCGGCGGTGTGTCGGTCGCTGTCCGGGGCGGTGTCGGCGGCTCCTCGGACCGTCCTTCCGGGGCCGGTGCGTCTTCGTCGCCGTCGACCAGCGCCGTGTTGACGGTCTTGACCGTGTCCGGTGCGCCGTAGGGGGAGGGTCCCCGGTCCGCGGGGTCCTGCATCGCGTACTGGACGTAGTCCGTCGTGAGCCGCCCGCCGGGCTGCCAGAGCCGGGCGCGGACCGGGTCGTGGCGGTCCTGGAGGTGGCGGCCGATGCCGCGGGCCAGGACCTCGGCGTCCCGGACGCGTTCGGCAGGGATGGACTCGCCGCTCAGCGGGACGCGCCTGTCGGAGGGGTCGGAGACGGTGTACACCAGTGCCTGCGCGAGCGTGCGCGCCTCGTGGATGGAGCGGTTCTCCGGGTCCGGACCTTCGACGGGTCGCAGCTGCCTCCAGAACTCGGCGCCCAGCGCCCGGGCTCCGGGGATGTCGTTGTCCGCGAGGGCCCGGGTGAGTTCGGGCAGGCGGTCCAGGACCGACGCGGCGCGGGCGTCGGCGCGCGGGTCGATCCCGGAAGCGGTGGGGTCGGTGGGCGCCTTGCCGGGGGTGTCGGGTCCGCTGTCCGCCGCGCGGTCGGGTCCGGCGGCGGGCGGTGCCGGAGGCGCGTCCGTGGCCGTGCTCCGCGTGGGGACCGGCGTGCCCTCGGTCGTGTCGGGCGTCGTGGCCTCGGTGGCGGGCGGGGCGTCCTTGCGGCTCTCCTGGCCGTCCTGCTCCTGGCCGCCCCCCTCTTCGGCGGGGTCCTCCCCGTGTACGGACTCGGCGCCGTCGTCCTCGTCGCGCTCGGCGGACTGTTCGGCGTCGCGCTCGGGAGTGGTGTGCCCGGTGTCCTCTGTTTGCTGAGGGGGTCCGCTCTCGGACTTGGGACCGGTGTCGTGTTGGTCGCCCCCGCTCTCGGTGACGGGCGGCTGGGGCGGCGCGCTCTCCGTCCTGAGGTCGGTGTCGTGCTGGCCGTTGCCGGTTTCGGCGACGGGCGGCGTAGACGGCGGGACGTCCTCCGATGCGGTCCGCTGCTCGGGTGCGGGTGCGGGTGCGGTGTCCGGCTGTGACGTGCTCTCGGCGGTGCTACGCGCGTCGTCGCCGGTCGACTGCTGCGCGGACGGGTCCGGTGTGCGGGTGTCGCCGGTGCGCTGGGGCGAGCGTCCGCCGCTGTCGGAGGGCGGGTTCTGCGGTGCGCTTGCGGGTGGCGGGGTGGTGTGGCCGGCTGGCGGTGCCACGGTGACGGGGGCGGGGGTGTGCTGCTGCTCTGGTGTGGGGGTGGAGCGGTCGGCTGTGTTCGTGCCGCCGTTGTTGCCCGGGTCGGGTGTGGTCTGCTCGACGCCGGGGGGCGTGTTCATCCCCGGGTTGTCGGGGGTGATGGCGTTGAGGAAGTTGACGGCGAGGGGGCCGTTGTTCATCCCGGGGTGGAAGAGGTCGTCGCTCGTGCCGGGGTGTTTGGTGTCGGTGGTACCGAGGGGGTCCTTGGCGGGGTCGGGGGTGGTGAGGGAACCGGGGAGTGGGGCGCGGGTGTCCTCGTCCTCGCGTACGCGGGCGTTGTCGTTCGGGCCGAGGTCGTCGGGGTCGCCCGGTTCGCTGTCGGTGTCGCTGACCAGGTCGGGAACGTCGTCGACCTCGGGGGATTCGTTGCGGCCGTACGGGGACGACTCGTCGCCCTGACGGGACGGGGCGGGACCGTCGTCGTGTTCGTCTCCCCGTTGGGGCCCGCCGCCGGACTCAGGGGCAGGGGGTTCGTCGCTGTCGCGGTCGGGACCGCTGTTGCCCTCGCGTCCGCCTCCGCGGTCCTCCCGGTCCGCCCCGCCCCGGTTCTCTCCGCTGGACCCGTCGTCCCACCGTTCGGATCCGCTTTCGAAGAGGGGTGAGCCGTTCCCGTTGCCGGGAGCTCCGGACCCTCTCCCGGCAGAGCTGTTGCTTTCGGTTTGGGGTGGTGGGAGTGGGGTGTGGTCTCTGTGGCTGAACAGGTCCAGGCCGTGCAGGGCGCTGTCGGTGGCGCCTTGTTGGATGCCTGCTTGGGAGGCGCCCGCGGTGGCCGACCACACCGAGGCTTCCCAGCCGCGTCCGTCCATGACGCTGCCCAGGCCTTCGCCGAGGTAGCCCTCCAGGGCTCCGGAGCCGATGGTGCCGCCGGTCTGCTGGGCGTAGGCGCCGGTGGTGGAGAAGTACTCGGCCAGGGGCCGGTTGAGGTTGACGGGTACGTCGGCCAGGTGGTCGCGCATGTGGGGGGGTAGGCGGTCACCGATGGTCTGGCGTAGCTGTTGTCCCAGGGCGGGGTTGTTCCAGTTGCGGGTGAGGGTGTTGGCGTAGTCGCGGCCCAGGTTGCGTGCGGCACTCTCGCCGAGGTGGTCGCCGAAGTGGCGGGCGAAGAGGTCGGCGAACTCCTCGCGGGCGGCGGCGGCTTTGGCGGCGTTGTCGAAGGCGCCTGCGCCGATGGGGCTGCCGGGGTGGTAGGGGGCCAGGAGTTCTTCGTTGTGGCGGGTGAAGAGGGTGGCCAGGTCCTGGTTCAGGGACGGGGACGCCGGTGGCCCGCTGGTCGGGTCGTCCTTGGGTGTGGGTGTGTCGGGTCCCCGGTCGGGGTTGGTGGCGGGTGGGTCGTCTTTGACGGGGCCGGTGGGGGGGTCGTCTTTGACGGGGCCGGTGGGGGGCCCGTCGGGGCCCCCGTTGGGTGGTCCGGGGGGTGTGTCGGGGGTGTTGTTGAGGGGGCCGGGGGGTGGGGGTCCGCCGTCGGGGCCGGTGCGGGTCAGGGGTGGTGGGTCGGGGAGGCCGTGGAGGTCTTTGAGGCCGGTCTTGAGAAGGTTGACGAGGTTGTTGCCGAAGAGTGTGTCCAGGCCCAGGGCGGCGAAGGCGGAGATGAGGCCTTCGCCGATGGCGCCCAGGTGGGAGCTTTTGGTGAGTTCGCGGTCCTTGTTGTGGCGGGTGCCCTTACCGATCTGGATGCGTTGGATGATGCTGTCCATGCTGGCGTAGATCTGGCTGAGGATCTGGTGGCTGGGCACGGTGAAGGCGAGCCAGGTCAGGATGCGCCGCATGGCCAGGCTGCGGATGGCCTTGAAGACGGGGATCCACTTCAGCGAGGCGCCGAAGGTGAACTTGGCGGTGGCGATGGCCCAGGCGATCTCGACCAGGAGTTGGATGAACTGGCCGATGACCATCATGTGCATGTACTCGACGTTGGCGCGGGCCTTGAAGAGTTCGGTGGACATGACGGTGGAGTTGTCCTGGGCGGAGCCGACGTAGTTGTTCTCGCCCTTGGTGAACTGGTCCAGGGAGCGTTCGTAGCTGTCGGCGGTTTTGCCGTCGAAGTGGCGGCGGGCGTGGGAGCGGCTGAGGGCGAGGAGTTCTTCGAGGTGTTTGAGGCGTTGGGTGAGGCTGTTGTAGATCTCGGAGGCGTGGCCGAGTTGGTAGAGGCCGGCGCGGGGGACCTTGATGCCGGTGAGGACTTTGATGGCGTCGCGTGAGGAGTCGGACATGTTCGGGTCCAACGGCATACGCGACTCCTTCCTCTACCTCCTGTCGCCGCTACGCGGCCACGAACGTAACACCGGGAGAACCCGCGCGGATCGGCGCCCCATTCCCCGGCCTGGGATCATACTCTGGGATTCTCCAGTGGGTTCCCGAAGGTCACGGGTGCGTTGCGGCGGCGGTGGCCTGGATGTCGTCCACGGCCGTGTTCCTCCTGTGCGACCCGCGGCACCTCGGGGAACGGCACGTCGACCCACAGCGGAGTGAACTCCACCTCGTTGTTCGCGGCCAGCGGGTCGATCTCCGCGCCGTCCACTCGGCTGGCTCGGATGGGGTTGTGGGCGGTCTCGATCTCGTACACGTCGATGGCGTGGTGCTTGGCCAGCTCGGGGAGCAGGTAGCGGCGCACCAAGGTGGTGTCGGCGACGCTGGGCCGTTCCCGGCACAGCTCCACCGCGGACACGTACACGCCGGTGGTGTCGGAGGCCGCGGCGGCGGCTGCGGAGGCGACCACGGCGATCATTCCCCGTCGGCCACGGTTGGGCGCGGTGTGAGGTCGTGGCCAACCGTTTGGCCTCACACGGCCTGGAATGGAACGACGAAGGGGCCCCACCCGATGGGTGAGCCCCCTTCTGACCTGCGGAGGATCGGGGATTTGAACCCCGGAAGGGGTTGCCCCCTAACCGCATTAGCAGTGCGGCGCCATAGACCTGACTAGGCGAATCCTCCTGGCTGGGACAAGCCTACAGACACCACGGACGGTTGCGCAAAACGAATGCCCCCGCCGCGCCCCGCGGCCGGTGCGGGCGGGGCCGGGAGGGCGCCGCCCGCTGATGCGGTTGGGGACCGGCCTGAGCGGGTCAGCCGATGGTGCGCTCGATGATGAGGTCGGCGTCCAGGCGCAGCTTGTCCACGGCGCGGGACAGCGTGCTCTTCACCGTGCCGAGCGTCACCCCCATCCGCTCGGCGATCTGCGCCTCGGTGAGGTCGTCGTAGTAGCGCAGCACCACCGTGGTCCGCTGCCGGGAGGGCAGGCGGTCGATGGCGCGCTCCACCACGTCGGCCAGGTCGCTGCGCCAGGTGGGATCGTCCACACGCTGCTCGGGGATCTCGTCGGTCGGGTAGACGTCCAGCCGGTTGCGCCGCCACTCGGAGATCTGCGTGTTCACCATGGCCCTGCGCACGTAGCCGTCGCGCGCCTTCGGGTTGGCGATCCGGTCCCAGGCGAGGAAGGTCTTGACCAGGGCCGCCTGGAGCAGGTCCTCGGCGTCGGCGTGGCTGCCCGTCAGCGACCGGGCCATCCGGAGCAGGGCCGGTCCGCGCTCGGCCACGTAGTGGCTGAACTCGTCGTACCGGGGCGTCCGGGTCGTCCCTGTCACGCCGACCACCGACCTTCACGGGCGCTGCGTGGGCTTTCGTCGTGTTCCTCCCTTCCAACTCTCACACAGCCGACGCAAACATCCGGGCACGTGTGTCCCACGCGCCGACAAACGGCCCGCCGGAGAACCGCGGGCGTCCGGCCTTCCGTCGTGTCCGCGCGCCGCCCCCGGCGAGTCGCGGCACTGGCGGCCGACAAGCCCGTGGCACGGGCCGGTGCCGTTCGCCGGGCCTCGCCTCGGGGACCGGTACCGCCGGTGGAGGGGAGCCGGGGTGAACGAACGGGAACCCCTGTGGTTTGGGGGATCTTGTGGGTGTTTATGAATCTTTCTAGATTTATGGGTTCTATGCGTAGCTTTGTAACGACAGGCTGTGGTGGGGCGATCCCGAGTCGCCCGATGTGCGAAGCCCGGTGTGCGCGGAATCCGCTCTCTGGTTCCATGGGGTGCCCCACGTGTCGTGGGGGCCGCGGCACCGAGAACATGTCTGGACAACGGGGACGAAGCGACGAGTCGTACTGGTGAGGGGGCTCAGTCGAGATGTCAGTGACCACCGAGATCGGACGGGACCGCAGAAGGTTCACAGCCGCGGTGCTCGGCGCCGCGAGCGCACCCGAACCCACACCGCTCGGACACCGCGTCGCGCGCGGCGTGGTCGTCAGCGCCAACGCGCGCATCCTCTGCCTGGCCGTGCCTGGCGGCGAGGAGCACTTCATGTACGACCGCTCCACCGTGTTCTGGCGGGGCGGGGAAGTAGGACCGGGCGAACTCCGCGCCGGTGACGACGCCGTGGTGCTGCGCGTACCCGGCGGCCACCCCATCGCCGCACGCGTGTGGGCCCAGGCCGCCCGCGCCACCGGCGTCATCGTCAGCCGCGACGGCGACACCCTGGAGATCGACCCCGGGCACGGGCGTCCGCGCCAGACCGTCGTCCTGCCCTACCGCACCTCGGGCCGGATCTCCGTCCGCCACCCGCGGCTGGAACCCGGCTACGTCTTCGACGCCGTCGGCGTCTGGGAGGAGGGGGCCGTACTGGCCGTGCGCCCCGCCACGACCCAGCCGCCCTATCCGCTGGGCGCCACACCGCACCGGCCGCCCACGCGCCGGCGCGCCACCACTCTGAGCGGCGTCGCCACCTGGTACGACCCGGCGTGGGGCCGCTCCTCCCACGCGGACCCGCGCGCCCACGTCGACGGGATCGCCTACCCGGCGCTCGACCCCGTCGGCCACGACGGGCCCTGCGACCGGCGCACCTCCTGCGTTCCGCTGCCGCTGCTGTCCACCGGGGCGACCCTGAGCCTGCGCAACGACTGCACGCACGAGTCCGCGGCGCTTCCCGTGGTCGACTGCGCCGCGGCAGACAGCTGGCTGTGCGACCTGTGCTCCTCCTGCGGAGGCCAGAGCGCGGGACGGCTGGCCTCCCTCACCATGACCGGCTTCGTCGCCCTCGGCGGGCGGCTGGAGGACGGCTGCTTCAACGCGACCGTCACCGTCCACGACGGGGAGGGATGACCGATGCTGCCGGAGATCGTCGAGGCGGCCCGCGAGGTGCAGCTACCGCTCCTGGCGGTGCTGCTCCTGGCCGGAGCCGTCGCCAAGACCACCAGGCGGGCGGCCGCCACGGGCCTGGCCGTCCTCGCGCCCGAGCGGCTGCGCCGGGCGTCCACGGTCGGCACCGGCCTGCTGGAGGCCGCGCTGGCGCTCGGCCTGCTCGGGCTGACCGGCCTGCTGGGCGAGACGGTGCGGGCGCTGACCGCGGCCGTGTTCGCCGTCTCGGTCGTGGTCCTGGTGGTGATCCGCAGGCGCGACCCCGAGGCGGGCTGCGGCTGCTTCGGCGGGCTGAGCCAGGCGCCGATCGGCTGGCGGACGCTGACCCGGGCCGGGCTGCTGTCGGCCGCCGCCCCGGCCACGCTCGGCCTGGAACCCGCGGGCTGGGAGGTGGTCGCCTCGCCGACCCCGCTGCACGCGGGAGTCCTGGGCGCCGAACTGCTGGTCCTGGCGCTGCTGAGCCCCGAACTGCGCACCGCGGCCGCACGCACCCTGCACGAGGAGCCCTGCGCGCTGCGCGAGGTACCGCTGCGCCGTACCGTGCGGACCCTGCACGGCAGTGACGTGTGGCGCGTCAACGAACCGGTGATGCTCGGGTCCGAACCCGAGGACGTGTGGCGCCAGGGCTGCTGGAGGTTCCTGCGCTACGACGGCGTGCGGCACGGCCGCCGGGTCGACGTGGTGTACGCCGTCAGAGCCGGGGGCAGGCGCGGCACCGCGGTGCGCGCGGCCCTGGTGGACCGCGAGAGCGGAGCGGTGGTGGCCTCCTTCGGCGCGGTCACCCGCATCGAGCTGACCGGCCCGCCGCGCAAGCTCCTCCACCCGGGGGAGGCCGCCAGGCGGGACGCGTGGCGGCACGACGAGGCCAGGGCCGAGCTGAGCCTTCGGACCGCCCGGGAGCGCTCCGCCGTGTGGGACCTCGTCGCGGACGGTCCCGACGGGAGCGCCCGGGACGAAGGCGTTCGGGAGAGCGGGGGCCGGGGTGAACGCGTTCCGGGGCAGCGCGGTCCGAGCGGACGCGAGGAGGGCGGCCGGGACGCGGCGCAGCAGGGCTCCGCTGAGCGGGACACCGGCGGAACGGACCGGGGCGGGCGCGAACCGACCCCGGCCGGATGAGGGCGCGCCGACGGGCTCCGGTCTCCGGGGCCCGTCGGCGGTGCCGCCGCGCACCCGGTCCGGACGTGACCCCTGCCCCGGCCCTTGGCCCGGCCCCTGGTCCGGCCCGGCCCCGGCCCGGGAACCGCTCCGGTGGTCAGCGGTCGGCTTCCGGCCCGAGCATCTGCCGCTGCCGCTCCACGGCGGCCTCGCTGAACTCCACGAGCATCGTCTCGTAGTCCTCCGGCTCACCGTCTCCGAGGACGGACGTGCTGCCGACGAGGTCGCCGTTGCGGTACATGAGGCTGACCATGCGGCTCCTGTCGTCCCCGGACTCCACCTCGACGGCGAAGGCCCGCGACTCGTCACCGATCCGCGGCACGTCCTCCAGGCCTCTGACGCTGTACTCGGTCGAGGTTCCGTCCTCGTGGGCGGCGGTGTACTCGTCGCAGCTCCGCGGCGGCGTGCTGGACAGCGCCTCCGCGGCCGTGGCCTCGTCCAGACGCACCAGCATGTGCGTGACCGCGCCCTCGGGCCACTCGTAGGCAGCCACGGAGGCGGGGGAGTCGCGCACCCCGTCCAGGGCGGCCCACTGGTTGGCGGCGTCCAGGCACTCGGGCTTGTCGAGTTCGGCGGAGGCCCGCACCTGTTCGCTGTAGCGCACTGTGGCAAGCTCGGAGTAGGTGCCGCGCTCGCTGCTCTCGGCCACGAAGGTGGCGTCGCGGACGTGCAGGGGCTGTGCCTCGTGCAGTGCCTCCGCGGCCTCGGCGCCGGGGTCGGCGGCCTGCTCGGCGGCGCCGCCGCCGCACGCGCTCAGCAGGACCGCGACGGGCACGGCCACGGGAAGGGCCCATGACCGGACGAGTCCTCGCCTCTCGCGCGGCCCGGGGAGCTGACCAGCGTCGTTCCGTGCCGAGTTCGTGGGGCAAGGACGCAAGTGCATGGTGATATCTCCTCGTTTGTGCGATATTTCCGCTGGGAGCGGTGACCGACCCGGACGCGATGTCGCTGAGCGTGTCGCGGGGTTAGCACAAAGTATTGAGGAAGGACAACGGTGTCGGAGTCGAAATCGCCATATCTGCGGTCGGTGCTGGAGAGCATCCCGCCCTACAAGCCGGGCAAGAAGGTCGTCGGTCCCGACGGGCGTTCGGTCAAGCTGTCCTCCAACGAGAGCCCCTACGGGCCGCTCCCGTCGGTGCGTGAGGCCATCTCCGCGGCCGCGGCCGAACTCAACCGCTACCCGGACCCGGGCGCCGCCGAGCTCACCTCCGCACTCGCCCGCCGCCTCGGCGTTCCCGAGGAGCACCTGGCCCTGGGGGCCGGTTCGGTGGGCCTGCTCCAGCAGCTGCTCGAAGCCGTCGGCGAGCCCGGCGCCGAGGTCGTCTACGCCTGGCGCTCCTTCGAGGCCTATCCGCTGCTCGCCGAGCTGGCGGGGGTCACCTCGGTGCGGGTCCCGCTCCGGGACGAGGCGCACGACCTCGACACGATCGCCGACGCGGTCACCGAGAACACCCGCATGGTGCTCGTGTGCAACCCCAACAACCCCACCGGCACCACCGTGCGCGAGGAGGAACTGGTCGCCTTCCTGGACCGGATCCCCGAGAGCGTCCTGGTGGTCCTGGACGAGGCCTACCGCGAGTACGTGCGCGACCCGCGGGTGCCCGACGGCGTCTCCCTGTACCGCGACCGGCCCAACATCGCCGTGCTGCGCACCTTCTCCAAGGCCTACGGGCTCGCCGCCGTGCGCCTGGGCTTCCTCGTGGGTCACCCCCCGGTGACCGCGGCGGTCCGCAAGACCCTCGTCCCGTTCGCGGTGAACCACCTCGCCCAGGCCGCCGGGATCGCCTCCCTGGCCGCCGAGGGGGAGCTGCTGGAGCGCGTGGCGGCCACCGTCGAGGAGCGCGGGCGGGTGCGCGACGCGCTCATCGCCTCCGGGTGGACGGTTCCGCCGACCGAGGCCAACTTCGTGTGGCTGCGGGTGGACGAGGACACGCTCGACTTCGCCGAGGCGTGCGCGCGGGAGGGCGTCTCCGTGCGCCCGTTCGCGGGGGAGGGCGCCCGGGTGAGCCTGGGCACCCCCGAGGAGAACGACGCGTTCCTGGCGGTGGCCACCTCCTACGGCAAGCGCCGTTAGCCCCGCCGTGCCGGTTCCCCGCGCCGTTCACAGGGCGGGGAACCGGCTGGTGAACCCTGTGGCTCCTGAGGCGTTCGGGCTTTCGGAGGCGCTGATACTCCGTGCGCCGCCGGAGCGGGTCGCCGAGGCCGTCCGCTCGGTCAGCGCGCGCGTCATCGCCCTGGACACCCGGGGCGGCGCCCGCGACACCGTGGACGCCGCGGCGCGCGCCGCCGCCCGTGCCCGGGGCGCGGTCCGCACGCGTTTTCCCGACTCTGCGGACGTGCTCGCCGCGGCCGCCGAACTGCACCAGGTCACCGGCTGGGTGGCCTTCGACGCCGAACGCCAGCGCCTGTCCCGGCGGATGACCCTGGCGGCGCTGGACGCCGCGGGCGGGGCGGGCGACCGCTCCATGGAGTACTTCGCGCTCAGCCAGCTGGCGATGCAGGACGTCCACCTGTGGCGGCCGACCGAGGCCCGGCGGGTGTGCGAGGCGGCGTTGGCGGCGGGACCGGCGGGAAGCGTGCGCACCCTGTTCACCCTGAGACTGGCGCGTGCCGCGGCCCAAGAGGGCGAGCGAACCCGGGCGCGGAAGCTGATCGGGGAGACCCTCAGCCGCTACCTGGAGGGGCCGCGCCGGGGCGATCCGGCGTGGACGTGGTGGCTGACCGAGGCGGAGATCGCCTGGCACCGGGGCATGGTCGGCGCCGACGCCGGTGAGCCGGGCGCGGCCGTCGAGGCCTTCGACCGGGTGGCGGAGCTGATCGGGGCGGGCGGACGGGCCGCGGGGACGGGCGGGAGCGGACGGTTCTTGTTCCACGCCGCGGTGAGCCGGCTGTGGGCGCTGGCGCGCGCACGGTCGTGGGAGGAGGCGGAGACCGTGCTGGTGCGCGACGTGCTGCCCGGTCTGGGGAGCGTGGCGTCGGTGCGCTGTGAGCGGCGGCTCGCCGAGGCCGTCCGGCTGCTCGACACGGCGCGGGACCGCCCATCCCTGCGGGACACCGCGCGGTGGTGCGCGGAACGGTCCGGCGCGGGGACCCCGGAGGCCCCGTTGTAGGCCCTCGGGGCCGTGCGTCCGTGCTTCTGTGTCTGCGCACGGCCGAAGGTTGTCCACAGGCTGTGGACGAGGCCGCGCACCTTCCCGGCAGAGGCCCAGGGGGCAGGCGGCGGCTTCCTCCAGGCGCTCGGCCCGCGGGCGGCCCGGGAGCCGCGCGGCGTCCGGCCGGAGGGCGCCGGTGACCCGTGGGGCCGACCGCGGCGGGCCGGGGTTCACCAGTCGGCGGCGGCCACGACCCGGGCGGCGACCTCCTCGACGGTGCGGCCGTCCGTGGCCACGCGCACGGTTCCCGCCGGCGCCTCGGCGTCCAGGCGGGCTGCCGCCCTCAGGCTGCGTTCGACGTGGGGGAGCAGCTGTGAGCCGGTCTCGCGCACCGCCAGGCGTGCGCGCACGGTGGCCTCGCCCGCGGTGAGCAGGATCCGGGTCACCCCGATGTCCCCGCCGCCCATGGCGCGGCGGAGCATGTCCTCCTCCAGCACGCTGACGGTGTTGGTGTAGACGAGGCGGCGGTGGCCGAGCGCCGCGTAGTTGGCCCAGACCGCCGCGACGTTGCGTTCGGTGATCCCGCCCCGGTGGGGGTCGCCGGGCGGGGCCGGGTGCACCTGGTCCATGTAGTCGCCCTCCAGGACGCAGTGGGCGATTCCGTGCCGCTGGAGGATGACGGAGACCTCCCAGCCGACCGTGGTCTTGCCGGTGCCCGAGCCGCCGCCGATGAGGAGGAGGCGTCGGCGCCCGGTTCCGGTGCCGCCGCTTCCGTTGCCCGGAGCGCTGCCGCCGCCGTCGTGGTCCTCGTGGTCGTTCATGCGCGCAAGCCTGACAGGCGGGCGGTCGCGGGTCACCTGAATTGTCCACAGCCTGTGGACGCTGGCTGGTGGGGACGGGCGGGGCGGGGTTAGCCTCGATCCGGGGGCGCTGCGGTCCGCCGTGGCCGCCGTGCGGCGCCCCCGTGTTCCAGGGTCCCAACGAGCCCGTCCGGCGGGCAACCGGCTTCCACAGCCTGTGGACGGCCGTGCGCCACCTCCCGGCCGTCTCCACCGCCCGCCCTGCTCACGCCGAACCGGCCGCCCCCGCGCACGCCGAACCGCCGCCCCGAGCACGCTCACACGGCGCTCACACGGCTCCACAGCCGCGCACACGGACGGGGCGCCCCCCGGTCGTGGTCGCGCCCCCGTGCGACGCTTTCACGCGTCTCACAGGCGTTCTGAGGGCGAGCTTCGCCAGTCCCGGTGCCTTCATCCACTCGCGCGGCTGACAGCCACGTACACGCGCGGGGAAGCAACAGGGCTGTCGACAACCTGGGGAAGGTGCTGACGGCACCGAGGGATCGATGGTCTCAGCATCCGAGGGACTGAAGACCAGCTTCCACATCCCGGACGAACGCTCGCCAGGATGGAAGCGTCGTGATGGGACCATCCGAGTCCAGACGCTGGAGGAGTTGCCGCCGGTTCTCCGAGAACCGGCGGTTGAACCGTTCGAGTTTTCTTCCCGTCAGCTCCGAGGCCGTGGCCAGCGCCCGCTTCAGTTCGGCCTTCGGATCGTTGACCGACTCCATCCGCTTCAAGGGCGGCAACCCGAGCCTGCAACGTCCGTTGGGGTTCCCGGCAACCCTGCGGATCGCGCTCTCGTCCACCAGAAGCCACGCCTCCGTCATGCGCACCGGGATGATGGGTACGTGGACGACCTGCGGCATGTGCTCACGCACCGCGGTCTCGATTTCGCTCATACGGGCCTGACGGCCCGTACCGTCCGCGTCTCGATGAACAGCGACGAGTTCGTACTCGCCACCGAGAGCCCTGACCGCACCGAGCTTGTCCGGTAGCGCATGACCCACATCTCCCAGCCGGTCCAGCTCCGGATTGGTGATGCTCACCTCTACACCGCGATCGGCAGCAATGGTCTCGATGTGATCAGCTATGCCGTCATCGCTGGACCCCTCGCCCAGGAAGAGGATACGGATGGTCACATCCCCTCCAGAGTCAACTGGGCACCGGGCGGGGCAGTGAGGTAGGGGAGGATATCCGGTCGTGTGACGGACACGTTGCCCGGAGTCCTGGCTCGCCAGCTTCCCGTGATGGGACGCAGTCTGAGGGCGTGGGTCATCTGCCCGTCGGCGCGCTTGCGCCGGACGCTGTCGGCGAAGAGGAGGTCGGCGGGGTCGACGACTTGGACGACTCCGGGCGAGTGCGTGTTGACGAGCACCTGTCTGAAGGGGTTGTCCTCGCCCGGTTCCTGGAAGGGGTCGACAGCGAGATCCTTGACGAGGTCAACCATCGCGGGCAGATTGCCGGGATGGATACCGTTCTCCGGTTCCTCCATGCACAGCAGCCCTTGTACGGAGGGGTCCTCCAGGAGGACACACAGCGCCAGAAACCGCAGGGTTCCCTCGGAGAGGCTGCGTGCGGGGATTCGCAGACCGTTGGCCTCCTGCAACTCGACGGCCAGGAGCTGACGCACCTCGTCCTCGACAACGCGCAGCTCGTCCACGGAGACCCCTACGAGGTCGGCCAACCTGCCGGACACCCGTGCGAAAACGCGGTCGGCATCGCCGTGCGACTCCTGCTGCGAGATGCGAAAGAGCGTTCCCGGCAGGTGGAGCCCGTTCGCCCCCATCGTCTGTGGGTCCGTGTACCTGTCCGCGGTACGCAAGGCGGTCGGTTCCAACGCCAGGCGCTTCCAGGACTGCATCTCCCTGCGCGCCGCGAGGATCGTGGGATCGTCGCTACTCGTCACCGTGCTCACCACTGTCGCCGGTGCCCTGGACGCCGCAGCGGGCTTGGGCTGACCTCGGCTCCCGCCATCCTGATGAATACTGATGATGGGCTGGTCGTCCTGGTATGTCGTGGAGATGAAGGCTTGGCCGCTGCGCTTGTTCTTGAGGACGGAGTCCCGAAAGTCCTTTTTGCTGTGGGGGAAACGCAGGCGACGGGGCGCCTCGGTGAGGTTGATGTGCTTCAACCGCTCTCCGAGGAGGGTCAGACGCCCGACCTTGTCGGCCCCGGACGGAGGCAGGAACCCCAGTTCCAGTTCGTAGCGCAGGTAGGTGCTCGTCGCGCTGGCCTCACGGCCGAAGTCGTCTTCGACGCGCTCGGGGACGAGCATTTCCGCTGCGAAGTGCATGCGCCGGTCATGGGAGCCGAAACCGTTCCAGAACAGCTCACGGGGGTCGCCCGAGCGTTCACGGTCAGTGCCCCGCACTTCGGACGCGGCCTCGATCAGCGAACGGCTGGACAGCAGACTGAGGAACTGGATCGCGTCGAACACGTTCGACTTGCCCGTGCCGTTCTCGCCGGCGATACACGTGAACGGGCCGAAGTCCACCTCGAGGTTCAGCAGGTTCTTGAACCCGTCGACCTCCAGCCGTGTGAGCACCGCACTCCCCGTTCGATGACCCTGCGGCCCGCGTTCGACGGGCCGGACGTACGGGGACCGGGGGAGGGCGAGAAGCCCAACCCCGGTCCACGGACATCGCGGCTACTTACCCGCGGCGTCCTTGTCGAGCTTCTCCACGATCAGCCGGTACAGCTGGCGGGGGCGGCCCGGCTGGAGGGTCCGGTTGGGCGGCAGCGGCCACGCCAGCCCCTCCTCCACCAGGGTCCGCAGCAGCCGGCGCGCGGTCCGGGAGGTGACACCGAGCATCCGCCCGGCGTTCTCCGCGTCGACCACCAGCGGCCCGTCCTCCTCGGCGATCTTCTCCGAAAGCCGAATCAGCGTCTCGCGTCCCTTGGTCCGCAGCGGTTCGGAGGACTGCCGTGCGGGCGCGCGCTGGGCGGGCACCAGGGAACGGCCCTCGCGGTCCACCGCGAAGCTCTGCCGAGACGCCTGGGCGCGGTTCAGCGCGGCCCGGGCGTGGGCCTCGGCGTCCTGGGTGGTCCGCCCCATGCCGATGCCGACCTCGATCGCGATCCCCAGCTCCGCCTTGATCCGCTCCACGAACGGCGGCTGCCGGAAACCCTCGGTTGCGGTCACGAGCGACCCGCGAGTCGCCGTCACCATGAACGAATGGTCGTCCAGCCGGTGCGCCGTGGCGTTGATCCGGTGGGCCTCCTGGAGCAGCAGCCGGTGCAGGGACAGCCGCAGCTCCTCCCGCCAGTACCGGGGCGTCGAACGCCGCGTCGAGTCCCGCAGGGTGGGCACGTCCACCACCACCACGCCCAGCTGGGCCTCCTCCAGGCGGTGGTGCGCCCCCAGCAGACCCGCGGTCTGCAGGGCGCTGCGCACACCCGCGTTGGTGGGCCGCAGCCGGACCACCGGCACGCCGATGGCCTCCAGGCGCTCGGCGACCCCGCGCACGCAGGTGATGGCCATCCTGGTGGCCTTGCGGCGCCACAGCCCCTCGTGGAAGGACGTGAGCTGCGCGGTGTTGGTGAGCTCCTCGTGCACGTGGATCCCGTCCACGGGCAGGTCGACCTCGGAGTAGGCCTCCACCACGTCGGCGCGGCTGAGCACGTCCAGACTGGCTCTGGTCGGGTCGTAGCGCTCGTCCAGGGTCGCTCGGAGCAGGGCCTCGTGCAGGCTCGCCCCGCCGAGAGGCACGAAGGTGGCGGGCATCGTCAGCACACCGGCCTTGCGCGCGAACTCGTAGGGGACAGGGCTGGCGAACAGGTACGCGTCGATCGCCGAACCCAGCCTGACGACCTTGTCCGTCGCCTCTTGCTCATCTCGGTACGCGGCGGCGATGAGTCTGGCGTTGAGGGGCCCCGTGGACCCCGGACCCATGAGCATGACCCGTTCGACCACCTCATGGGGTCCTATGACGCCGATCGTCAAATCGCCAGTACGCTGGGCACTCACCTCGGGTTGCTCCCCGCTACCATTCCACGCTCTTCACTATGTGCGCCCACTGGTTTCCCGACCCGATCTCTGTCACGGCATGATTGCCGAGATCGTACCCATTGTGCGGGGCCAAAGAAGATCGTTTTCCATATCAACGCCGAAAGCCCGGGTGGGAGGCGGGCTCCCACCCCGGCTTGAACTGCGCTTTCGGCTCCCTACGAGACGACGACGCGCTCCACGTCAGCGCCTAGCGCAGCGAGCCGGGTCGCGAACTGAGCGTGACCGCGGTCCACCAGATAGCCGGGCGCCACGATTGTCTCACCTTCGGCGACCAGTCCGGCGAGGACCAGGGCCGCGCCGGTGCGCAGGTCGTGGGCGATGACCTCGGTGCCGCGCAGGTTGGTGGTGCCGTGCACGATCGCGCGGGTGCCCTCGACCTCGATCTTGGCGCCCATCTTGGTGAGCTCGTCGGCCAGGGCGAACCGGCCGTCGTAGATGGCCTCGTGGATGTAGCTCTCACCCTCGGCCAGGGTGGCCAGGGCCATCAGCGGCGACTGGAGGTCGGTGGCGAAGCCCGGGAAGGGCGAGGTCACGGCGTTGATCGGCCGCAGCGGCACCGACGGGTCCCGGTGGACGTGCAGGACGGCGCCCTCCTGGGAGAAGCCCACGCCCATCTGCTCCAGCTTCCAGCGGGCCACGCCCAGGTGGTCCAGCTGGGCGCCCACGAGGCTGACGTCACCGCCGGTGGCGGCGACGGTCATCGCGAACACGCCCGCGTCGATGCGGTCGGACATGATGGTGTGCTCGACCGCGGTGAGTTCCTTGACACCCTCGACGGTGATGAAGCCGGTGCCGCCGCCGCTGATCTTGGCGCCCATGGCGCTCAGGAAGTTGATGACGTCGATGACCTCGGGCTCCAGGGCCGCGTGCTCGATCACCGTGGTGCCGGGCGCCAGCACCGCGGCCATGATGAGGTTCTCGGTGCCCGTGTGGGACGGAGTGTCCAGGTACAGGCGGCCGCCGCGGAGGTTGCTGGCCTCGACGTTGATGTGGTTGCGCTCGGGGTCCTCGGTGACCTCGGCGCCCAGGCGCGCGAAGCCCCGGTAGTGGAAGTCCAGGTTCCGGCTGCCCAGGTTGCATCCGCCGACGCCCTCGATGCGGGCGCGGCCGGTGCGGTGCATCAGCGCCGGGACGAAGAGCACGGAGCCGCGGAAACGGGCCGCGATCTCGGCGGGCAGGACGGCCCGCTCGGGGTCGTTGAGCTTGGACGCGTCGATGACGACGGTGCGCTCGGCCTCGTGGAACTCGACCTTGGCACCCACGTGCTCGGCGAGTTCCAGAGCTCGGTAGACGTCCTCGATGACCGGGACGTTCCGCAGCACCGTACGGCCCCTGGCCGCGAGGAGGGCGGCCCCGATCATCGGCAGGACGGCGTTCTTCGCGCCTTGGATGAACGCCGTTCCACTGAGGGGGCGTCCGCCGCGGACGCGGTAACGAACCTCCTGGCCCATGCTCATGTGCTCCTTTGTGAGGCAGATGTGGAAAAAAGGTCACCCTCGTCGGGCTTCGCCTGTGTGCGTATGAGACGCGGGTTTCCCCTGGAACGTTGCGACATCATGCGTGTGACCTGCGCGGCCAGTGAACCGGTGTTCGCGAGAACTCTATAGCACCCGTTCGCATGTACCGGTCCAGGACGTGGTATACCCGCAGATCGGGGGATGGAGTCCCGCCAAACGGCCAAAGAGGTATTCCGCCAACGGGAAAGACCGGGGATGCCGTGCGTATGGTTGTCCGCCGGCCTCCGGTGACCCGCACAACGTCACCACCATACGTGCTCTTGGACGCGAATCGGCGGTCGCGTGCGTCGAATCACCCCCGCGCGGTGCCTCACAGAGCGGGCTTCGTCCCGGTCAGAAGCTCGTAGATCTCCACGTAACGGTCAAGAGTGCGCTGTACCACGTGTTCGGGCAGCTCCGGCGGCGGCGTCTCCGAGGCACGGTCCCACCCGGACTCCGGCGAGCGCAGCCAGTCCCGCAGGACCTGCTTGTCGAAGGAGGTCTGCGGCCCGCCCGGCGCCCACGTGTCGGCGGGCCAGTAGCGGGAGGAGTCGGGGGTGAACACCTCGTCGGCCAGCACCAGGTTCCCCGAAGCGTCGCGCCCGTACTCGAACTTGGTGTCGGCGAGGATGATGCCGCGCTCGCGCGCCAGCTCCCGGCCGCGTCCGTACACGCGCAGGGTGAGGTCGCGCAGCTCGGCGGCCAGTTCGTCCCCGTGCGCGGCGGCGACGGCCCCGAAGGAGACGTTCTCGTCGTGGTCGCCCACCTCGGCCTTGGTCGCCGGGGTGAAGATCGGCTCGGGCAGCTCGGAGCCGTCGACCAGACCGTCGGGCAGCGCGATCCCGCACACGGTGCCGTCCGCCCGGTACTCCTCCAGGCCGGAACCGGTCAGGTAGCCGCGCGCCACGCACTCCACCGGCACCATGTCCAGCCTGCGGCACACCAGGGTCCTGCCCGCCCAGTCGGCGGGGGCGCCCTCCGGGAGGACGTCGGACACGACGTGGTTGGGCACCAGGCCGCCCAACCGCTCGAACCACCACAGGGACAGCTGGGTGAGCAGCCGCCCCTTGCCGGGGATCTCGGTGGGCAGCACCCAGTCGTAGGCCGACACGCGGTCGCTGGCGACCATCACCAGCGACCCGTCGGCCGCGGCGTACAGCTCGCGCACCTTGCCGGTGTGCAGGTGGGTGAGCCCTTCGACCCGGACGGGCTCGGGCCTGACGACGAAACCGCTCATGGCTTCCCCTCTCCTACGCACCGGCCGCCGGGCGGCGCCGGGCGGGTTGTCCACAGGTTCGGGAAGGGGCTGTGGAACGTGCCCCGGTCCGTGATGGACTTGGAAAGGGGGCCTCGAACCCCCTCCCCATCGGGGTGCCCTGGGCACGCCCGCCCTCAGGCGTGCCCGCACCCCGCTTACAGCTCGGCCGCGGCGCGCTCGGCGATGTCGGTGCGGTGGAACGAGCCGCGCAGCTCGATGCGCGCCACGGCCTCGTAGGCCCGCTCGCGCGCCTGGCGCAGGTCGATCCCGGTGCCGACGACGTTGAGCACCCGGCCTCCGCTCGCCTTGACGCCGCCCGAGCCCTCCCAGTCGGTGCCCGCGTGCAGCACGTACGCGCCCTCCAGCGCGTTGGCCTGGTCCAGGCCGCCGATGACGTCGCCCTTGACCGGGTCGCCGGGGTAGTTCTCGGCGGCGACCACCACGGTGACCGCGGCGCCCGACTTCCACTGGAGGGAGCCGATGCTCCCCAGGCCTCCGGTGTCGGTGGCCTGGAGGACGGCGCCGATCGGGGTGGCCAGACGGTCCAGGACCACCTGGGTCTCCGGGTCGCCGAACCGGGCGTTGAACTCCACCACGCGCGGACCCCGCGACGTGAGCGCCAGACCCACGTACAGCAGGCCCTGGTAGCGCTTGCCGCGCCGGTTCATCTCCACCAGGGTCGGCCGCACGACCGACTCCATGACCTCGTCCACCAGACCGGCCGGAGCCCACGGCAGCGGCGCGTACGCGCCCATGCCGCCCGTGTTGGGGCCCTGGTCGCCGTCGTAGGCGCGCTTGAAGTCCTGCGCGGGCAGCAGCGGCAGGGCGTGCAGCCCGTCGCTCAGCACGAAGAGGGACACCTCGGGGCCGTCGAGGAACTCCTCGATGACCACGCGGCCGCACTCGCGGGCGTGCTGCTCGGCGAGGGCGCGGTCCTCGGTCACCACGACGCCCTTGCCCGCGGCCAGGCCGTCGTTCTTGACCACGTAGGGCGTGCCGAACTCGTCGAGCGCCTCGGACACCTGGCTGGCGGTCCTGCACACCCGCGCCTTGGCGGTGGGCACCCCGGCGGCCTCCATGACCTCCTTGGCGAAGGCCTTGGAGCCCTCCAGGCGGGCGGCCTCCTGGTCGGGGCCGAACACCGGGATGCCCCGGTCGCGCAGGGCGTCCGCCACACCGGAGACCAGCGGGGCCTCCGGTCCGATGACGACCAGCTCGGCGCGGATGCGCGCGGCCAGCTCGGTGACGGCCAGGCCGTCGGTCACGTTGAGCACGTGGTTCTCGGCCAGCTCCGAGATGCCGGGGTTGCCCGGGGCGCTGTGGATGCTGGTGACACCCGGGTCCAGGGACAGGGCGCGGACCAGAGCGTGCTCGCGGCCTCCGCCGCCGAGAACGAGGGCTTTCACTACTGGGGGCCTCTTCGTGTTGAAGGCGGACAGACGGGGGGTCAGACCAGGGAGCGGAGCTGGAGCGTCTCGTCGCGGCCGGGTCCGACGCCGATGGCGGAGATCGGGGCCCCCGCCATCTCCTCAAGGGTACGCACGTAGGCCTGCGCGTTCTTGGGGAGTTCGTCGAACGTCCGGACGCCGGTGATGTCCTCGGACCAGCCGTCGAGGTACTCGTAGACGGGCTTCGCGTGGTGGAAATCGGTCTGGGTCATCGGGATCTCGTCGTGGCGGACGCCGTCGACCTCGTAGGCCACGCACACGGGGATGCGCTCCAGGCCGGTGAGCACGTCGAGCTTGGTGAGGAAGAAATCGGTGACGCCGTTGATCCGCGTGGCGTAGCGCGCGATGGGCGCGTCGAACCAGCCGCAGCGGCGGTTGCGGCCGGTGGTGACGCCGTACTCGCCGCCCTGGGTGCGCAGCCACTCGCCCTGCTCGTCGAGCAGCTCGGTGGGGAAGGGGCCCGAGCCCACGCGGGTGGTGTAGGCCTTGAGGATGCCCACGACCTTGGTGATGCGGGTGGGGCCGATGCCGGACCCGGCCGCCGCGCCGCCCGAGGTGGGGGAGGAGGAGGTCACGAACGGGTAGGTGCCGTGGTCGATGTCCAGCAGGGTGCCCTGCGAACCCTCCAGGTACACCGTCTTGCCCTCGTCGAGCGCCTTGTTCAGGATCAGGGAGGTGTCGGCGACGTAGGGGCGCAGCTGCTCGGCGTAGCCCAGGTACTCCTCGATGATCGGCTCGGCCTCCAGGCCGCGCCGGTTGTACACCTTGGTGAGCAGCTGGTTCTTGTCGTGCAGGGCCAGCTCGATCTTCTTGCGCAGGATCTTGGGGTCGAACATGTCCTGGACGCGCACGCCCTGGCGGGAGACCTTGTCGGCGTAGGTCGGGCCGATGCCGCGCCCGGTGGTGCCGATCTTGCCCTTGCCGAGGAAGCGCTCGCTGACCTTGTCCAGCGCCCGGTGGTAGGGCATGATCAGGTGCGCGTTCGCCGAGATGAGCAGGCGGGACGTGTCCACGCCGCGCTCGTTGAGGCCGCGCAGCTCCTCCAGCAGCACGCCCGGGTCGATGACGACGCCGTTGGCGATGACCGGCACCACGTTCGGGGACAGGATGCCCGAGGGCAGCAGGTGCAGTGCGTACTTCTGGTCGCCGATGACCACGGTGTGCCCGGCGTTGTTCCCGCCCTGGTAGCGCACCACGTAGTCCACGCGGTCGCCGACAAGGTCGGTCGCCTTGCCCTTACCCTCGTCGCCCCACTGGGCACCCACGAGCGTGATCGCCGGCATTGGTCTCTACCTCTTCGCTCGACACCTGACCCGGGGCTTTCCGGCCCCGAACACGGAAAACCCCTGGCGCAAGGCTGCGACAGGGGCCGTTGCGTATTGAGGGTACACGACCAGGGCATCCGGGTTAAGTGGGGCACCGGGGCACGTGCGACACACGGGCCCCACCAGAACCGGGGACCGCGAGGCGTGGACGGGCCGTCCGGAACCCGTACCGATCCCGGACGACCCGACGACCGGCGGGCGGGCGCGTCAGCCGTTGAGCGCCTTGTCGGCCTCGGCGCTGGACTCGCGCAGGAAGGTGGCGCAGCGCTCGGCCTCGTCGTTGTCGCCGATCTCCGCCGAAGCCCTGCCCAGGGCGTGCAGCGCGCGCAGGAAGCCCCGGTTGGGCTCGTGCTCCCAGGGGATCGGGCCGTGGCCCTTCCATCCCGAACGGCGCAGCTGGTCCAGGCCGCGGTGGTAGCCGGTCCGGGCGTAGGCGTAGGCGGCCACCGGCTGGCCGTCGGCCAGGGCCAGCTCGGCCAGCCGCGCCCACGCGGCCGAGTACTCGGGGAAGCGCCCGGCGACCGGCGTGGGGTCGTCGGCGGAGGCGAGGGCCTCGCGGGCCTCGGGGTTGTCGGCCAGGCGCGTCTCGGGCGGCTCGTTGAGCAGGTTCTGGTGCAGGTTCATGGTTCCCATCCTGCCACCGGGCGGCCCGGTCCGCCGGAGGGCTCCGCGCCACTCGGCCAGGCGCTCCCCCTCCCGCCGGATCCGCGCACGGAAAGCGGGGAGGCGCTGAGCCGCCACGGTCCCAGGAAAACGCGGTGCCCGGCGGCCGAGGCCGCCGGGCACCGTTCGCGGACCGCCGAACCGGTGGCGGGCCGCGACTACTTCATCTTGTTGCCCGCGGACTTCAGGTGCTGGGCGGCCTCCACCACACGGGCGGCCATGCCGGCCTCGGCCGCCTTGCCGTAGGCGCGGGGGTCGTAGGCCTTCTTGTTGCCGATCTCGCCGTCGATCTTCAGCACGCCGTCGTAGTTCTTCATGATGTGGTCGACCACGGGGCGGGTGTAGGCGTACTGCGTGTCGGTGTCGACGTTCATCTTCACCACGCCGTACTCGATGGCCTCGTGGATCTCCTCCATGGTGGAGCCGGAGCCGCCGTGGAAGACGAAGTCGAACGCCTTGGCCCGGCCGTACTTCTCGGCGACGGCCTCCTGGGCCTTCTTGAGCACCTCCGGGCGCAGCTTGACGAAGCCCGGCTTGTAGGAGCCGTGCACGTTGCCGAAGGTCAGGGCCGTCAGGTAGTAGCCCTTCTCGCCCAGGCCCAGCACCTCGGCGGTGCGCAGCGCGTCGTTGGGCGTGGTGTAGAGCTTCTCGTTGATCTCGCCGACGATGCCGTCCTCCTCGCCGCCGACGACGCCCACCTCGATCTCCAGGATCGTCCGGGCGGCCTTGGAGGCGGCCAGCAGCTCCTCGGCGATCTGGAGGTTCTCCTCCAGCTCGACCGCCGAGCCGTCCCACATGTGGGACTGGAACAGCGGCTCCTGGCCCTTGGCCACGCGCTCCTTGGAGATCTCCAGCAGCGGGCGGACGAAGCCGTCGAGCTTGTTCTTGGGGCAGTGGTCGGTGTGGAGGGCGATGTTCACCGAGTACTTCTCGGCCACGACGCGGGCGAACTCGGCGAAGGCGACCGAGCCGGTGACCATGTCCTTGACCGTGGCGCCGGACAGGAACTCCGCGCCGCCGGTGGAAACCTGGACGATGCCGTCGCTTTCGGCCTCGGCGAAGCCGCGCAGGGCGGCGTGCAGCGTCTGGCTGGAGGTCACGTTGATGGCCGGGTAGGCGAAGCCCTCGGACTTCGCGCGGCTCAGCATCTCGGTGTAGACCTCGGGGCTGGCGATGGGCATGCTTGACTCTCCCTGGATTCGGCCTGGAGCGAGCGGCCGCCGGTATCACGCCGACGGCACCCCACGTGCGTTGCCCCGGTGGAGACGGACGTCGGGGGGAGGCGGCCCTCGGGCCGTGCGTCCGGGTGTGTCCACCAGGTGTCACCCAAGTATCCCGAATACCCGGAGCCGTTGAAAAGGTCTAGACCAAATTGCCCGAGGTTGTCGGTGTAGGCGCAGCTGGCGGGGGTCGGCGCCCGGGCTCCGCGCGCCCGGTTCGACGGAGAGTGACCCCTTCATCCCCGTTGTGACGGAATTGCGGGAGGCGTGGGGCTTCCAGGCGACTGCTGTCGCTTTTTGCCGTGATACGCGCTACATTCAACGCCGTGGGAAGGCATAGGAATGATCCTCGCGGCGTTGGCCAGGTGATGGCCATCGTCGGGGCCGTCGTGCTCCTGGTGACGCTCCTGGCCCTGGGCGGTTTCTTCCTCTACCGCTCCCTCCCCGGCACCAGCGTGAGCGCCAACGCCTCGGAGACGGCGGCCGAGAGCGCGGAGCCGAGCAGCATGGGCGTCCTGTACGTCCGCGTCGTCGGCGAGTCCAGCGACGTCTTCGTCCGCATCCCCGGCGGCGACGTGCTGATGGACCAGAACATGAGCCAGGGCCAGTCGGTCAACTACGCGACCGCCGACGAGGGTCTGGAGGTCACCATCGGCGACCCCGCCGCCGTCGAGGTCTTCGTCGACGGCGACGAGCGCGACATCTCCGACCGCGAACCCGGCTTCAGCTTCACGATCGACCCGCAGGACGGCTGAGGCCGCCCGGGGCGCGGACCCCTCGGCGGCACCCGTCCCACGGAGAAGGGCCGCCGGAACGCCCCGTGGCGCCCCGCGGCCCGCGCGCTAGACGTCCAGGTCGGAGACCCCGTACACCGCCCGGTACTCCAGGCCCTCCTCGGTGACCCGCTCGCGCGCGCCCCGGTCCAGGATCAGCGCAACCGCCACCACCTCGGCGCCCGCCTCGCGCAGCGCCTCCACGGCCGTCAGCACCGAGCCGCCGGTGGTGGAGGTGTCCTCCAGGGCGAGCACGCGCCGCCCGCGCACGTCGGCCCCCTCGATCCGCTTCTGGAGGCCGTGCGCCTTGCCCGCCTTGCGCACCACGAAGGCGTCCAGCGTGCGCCCGCGCGCGTGCGCGGCGTGCAGCATGGCGGTGGCCACCGGGTCCGCGCCCAGCGTCAGGCCGCCGACCGCGTCGAACTCCAGGTCCGCGACGTTGTCCAACATGACCGAGCCGACCAGCGGCGCGGCCTTCCCGTCCAGGGTGACCCGGCGCAGGTCGACGTAGTAGTCGGCCTCCATGCCCGAGGACAGGGTCACCTTGCCGCGCACGACCGCCTTATCGTTGATCTGACGCAGGAGTTCATCACGTTCGCTCATGATCAGTGAGCCTAGAACACCGGACGGGACGCGGGCGCACCGCGTCGCCCCCGGTGGGAGGGACGGCCATGCCGCAGTCCGGGGACACGGTCCGGGTGGAGACCACCGTCGACAGCAGGGACGGCGCGGAACGGCTGGCGCGGTCGGTGGTCGAGCACCGGCTGGCGGCCTGCGCGCAGGTGAGCGGGCCCATCACCAGCTTCTACCGCTGGGAGGGCCGGGTCCGGGCCGACGAGGAGTGGACGGTGGTGCTCAAGACCGCCGCCGACCGGCTGGACGAGCTGACCGCGCACCTCGGCGAGGCCCACCCCTACGACGTTCCCGAGGTCGTCGCCGTGCCCGTCACCGGTGGCAACCCCGCCTACCTGGAGTGGGTGCGCGACGAGACCCGGGGAGGCACCTCCGCGTGATCGCCGTCCTGCTCCCCCCGACCCTCGGCGAACCCACGCGGCTGCCCGGCCTGGCCGACCGGCTGTCCGGGTACGGCATCACCGCCGTCCGCCCCGAGGTGGGCGGCGACGAACACCCGCCGCACGCGGCCCGCTACGTCGCCCGCGCCAGCCTGGAGGTCAACCGCCTGGTCGCGCCGGACGCGCCGACCGCGCTCGTGGCCGAGGGCGGTGCCGGACCGCTGCTGGGCGCCGTGGGCGCGGCCCAGCGGGCGGCGCACCGGCCGGTGTTCGGCTACGTGCTGGTGGACGCGTTCCTGCCCCAGCCGGGCAGCCCCACCCGCGCGGACGTCGCGAGGACGCAGAGCCCCGAGGACGCGGCCCCGGACACGGCGGTTCCTCCCGGGGAGCCCGCCGGCTACCGGACCGAGCCGCTGCCGATGGTCTCCGACTGGCCGGACGCGCCGTGCGGCTACCTGCTCACCGACCCGGGCCTGCGCCATGCGGCCCGTCTGGCGCGTCTGCGCGGCTGGAGCGTGCGCGAGGCGGCCCCGGAGGAGGCGTCCGAGGCCCTGGCCGCGCTGCTGGTGGAGCTGCGCGGCGGCTCCTGAGACGCCGCCCGGGGCCGGTGCCGAGCCCTCCAGGCCGGTCGGTGCTCCCCGGCGGTGCCGCGGGCGGGGTGCGCGGTTACAGACCGCGGAGCCGGGGCGGCGGGAAAACCGGATGACACCGCCGGGCGGGCTCCGGAGAATCGGCGCATGATCACCGACCACTTCCCGCCCCTGGGCCTGCGGCTGACCACACCGCGCCTCGAACTGCGGCTCCCGTCCCTCGACGACCTCGGGCGACTGGCCGAGGTCGCGATCGGGGGCGTCCACGACCCGGACACGATGCCCTTCACCGAACCCTGGACCGACCGGCCGCCGGACGAGCTCGCCCTCGGGGTGGTGCAGCACAACCTCGGGGTCCTCGCCTCGTGGAAGCCGCGGGACTGGGGCCTCAACCTCGTCGTGGTCCACGAGGGCGCCGTGGTGGGCATCCAGGACATGCGGGCGCGCGACTTCGCGGTCACGCGCCAGGTGGGCACCGGATCGTGGCTGGGAAGAGCCCACCAGGGCAGGGGGATCGGCACCGAGATGCGCGCCGCCGTGCTGCACCTGGCCTTCGAGGGGCTGGGCGCCGTGGCCGCGGTGTCGTCGGTGTTCAAGGGCAACACCGCCTCGGAGCGGGTCTGCGAACGCCTGGGGTACCGCGGGAACGGGTTCGACCTGATCGAGGTCAGGGGAAGACGGGTGGTGAGGAACCACTACCGGCTGACCAGGTCGGACTGGGCGGCGCACCGCACCGTCCCGGTCACCGTGGCGGGGCTGGAGCCGTGCCTGCCGTTCTTCGGGCTGGACGGGGCCGGGACGGAGTAGCACCGGCCGCGGGGGCGTCGGCCCCGCGGCCCGGACCCGCTCCGGCCCCGCGTGAGCGTACGGCCGGGACGGAACCGCTAGCGGCGGACCTGGACGACCACCGTGCCCGCCGCCTTGTCGTGGAGGCACTTGCGGGTCCTCTTGTCGCGCAGGGGCCACAGGACGTTGGTGATCGACCACGGCAGGAGCCAGTTGACCAGGTTGGTGTGCCCGGGCGCGTAGAGCAGCGCCCGCACGAACGCGCGACCGGCCCTGACCCTTCCGCTGCCGTCGGAGCGCACCACCCACAGGCCCAGGAGCATCTTGCCGACCGACCGCCCCCACAGGCGGACTTGGAGCCACTCCAACACGATGGGCAACAGGAAGAAATTGAAGATGTAGACCACCATGAAAGTGGTTTCACCAGGGCCACCGTCGATCTCGCCGCCTCCTAGGGCCGCGCTGACGAAGGTCCCCAGCAGCATCATGGCGAACCAGAGGAAACCGAAGACGATCGTGTCGACCATCCGGGCCAAGAAGCGCACACCCATCTCGGCGCGGCCGATCTCGGGGTTGTGCGGGCTCCAGTGCCCCGGGTCGGTGAGCGCCGGCGGAAGCCAGCTCTGCGGCGGCGGGTAGTAGCCCTGATGCCCGTACGCGTAAGGGGTCTGGTGGGGCGGGGGGTACATGGGGGCCTGCGGCGGCGTCGCATACGCGGGCACGGGCGGGGTCTGGTACCCGGACGGCGCGGGGTGGGCGGGCGCCTGCCCGCCGGACGGGGCGTAGGGGGCCTGGTAGGCGGGCTGGACGTCGTACCCCGCGTACGGGGAACCGTGCTCCGGCTGTCCACCGGCGGGCTGGTGCGGGGGCTGCATGGCTCTCCTGCCGAACGTCGTCAGGTGCTTTCGGTGGGTGATGGTGTCGGGGCGCCACGGAGCGCGGGACCGTGGCGCGTGTTCCGTCCGATGCCGTGGACACGGGCGCGGTTCGGGCGGACACCGGCTGTCGGCGATCCCCCGAAGCGCACCCGCACTCTACTCCCGTCCACCGACAGCGGACGGTGCCGTCACGGCCGCTCCTCGTACGGCTCGCGCAGCGCGGTCTGCACCAGCCGCGACGAACCGCCGCGGGTCACCCACTTGCCGCGTCCGGGGGGCTGGCTGGCAGCGTAGACCCGGGGCAGGATCTGGCCCTCGCTCCGGTCGCCGGACATCACCAGGGCGCTCGTGCCGATCTCGCGCATGGCCTGCACCAGCGGGTCGTACATCCCGCGCCCCGCACCGGCCACCCGGCGCGCCACCACGAAGTGCAGGCCGATGTCGCGGCCGTTGGGCACGAACGGGACGAACGGCGCCAGCGGCTTCTGCCCCGCCGTGGTGAGCACGTCGTAGTCGTCGGCGAGCACCACGATGCGCGGGCCCTTGAAGGAACCGGGCTCCAGGGAGTCCACGTCCCCGTCCTCGGGAAGGCGGCCCTCGACCTCCTTGGCCACGCCGCCCGCCAGCCCCGCGCACACGCGGGGGTTGCTCGCGTACCCGCCCATGTACTCCTCGGGCACCACGCCCCGCAGGGTCCGGCGCGGGTCCATCACCGCGAAGACCACCTCGTCGGAGGAGTAGCGCGCCACGAGGCCCTCGGCGACCAGCCGCAGCAGGTTGGTCTTGCCGCACTCCCCGTCGCCCATGACGAGCAGGTTCTGGTCCCGCTCGAACAGGTCGAGCAGCACCGGTTCCAGGGCGCGCTCGTCCACGCCGATCGGCACCGCCTTGGGCTCGGACTCCGCCGTGGGCAGGGTCCGGGCGGACAGCCGGTGCGGCAGGATCCGCACCTGGGGCGCACGCGTGCCCCGCCAGGCCCGGTCCACCGCGCGCACGGCCTTCTCCACGACCTCGCCCAGGTTGTCGTTGTCGGCCACCCCGTCGAACCGGGGCAGCGCCGCCTGGCCGAACAGCTCGGCGTCGGTGAGCACCCGGCCCGGGGTCCGGGCGCTGATCGTCTCGGAGAGCTTGCGGTCGATCGTGGAGTCCGACGCGTCGTTGAGGTGCAGCTCCACCTTCTGCCCGAAGTTGGACTGGGCGGCGATGCGCACGTCGTTCCAGCGCAGCATCCCGGCCACCACGTGGACGCCGAACCCGCCGCCGCGCTGGAGCAGCTCGGTCACGATCGGGTCGATGTCCTCGAAGTCCTTGCGCAGCGCGCCGAAGCCGTCCACGACGAACACCACGTCGGCGCTGGCCAGCTCGGGGACCTCGCCGCGCGCGTGCATCCGGCGCAGCTGGGCGACCGAGTCGATCCCGCGCTCGCGGAACACCGTCTGGCGGTGTTCGAGCATGCCCTGGACCTCCTCCACCGTGCGGCGCACCCGCTCGGCGTCGGTGCGCACCGCCACGCCGCCCACGTGCGGCAGCGCCGCCAGGGACTGCATGCCGCCGCCCATGAGGTCCAGGCAGTACACGGCCGCCTGGGCGGGGGTGTGCGTGAGCGCCAGTGACAGCACCAGCGTGCGCAGCAGGGTGGTCTTGCCGCTCTGCGGGCCGCCGATGACCGCGGCGTGGCCGCCGGACGCGGTCAGGTCGAGCTTCCACACGCCCTGCCACTGCTTGGCGGCGTCGTCCAGCAGGCCGAGCGGCACGCGCATCGCCTCGTGCTCGCCGGGCAGCCGCAGCCCGCGGTCGCTCTCCTCCGGCTCGCCCGCCACCGCGTCCAGCGTGGTCGCGGACGGCAGGGGCGGCAGCCAGATCTCCCGGGTCCGCTCGCCGTGCCTGCCGAACTGGCCGACCATCACGTCCAGCAGGGTCGGGCCCACCGTGCGGGAGGGCATGGGCACGTCCTCGCCGGAGGACCCCGAGGCGGCGGCCTCCGCCGGCGCGGCGTCGGCGTTGTAGGCGGTGTAGCGGCGCACCGACGGGGCGCCCTCGGTGGGCTCCTCCTCGGCCACCGGTCCGCGGTAGGCGCCGGAGACGTACCCCGCCTTGAAGCGCTGGTAGACGCTGGTGTCCACCTTCAGGTAGCCGAACCCGGGCAGGGAGGGCAGGTGGAAGGCGTCGGGGGTGTTGAGGACCGTGCGGCTCTCCTCCTCGGAGAAGGTGCGCAGGCCCAGCCGGTAGGACAGGTAGGTGTCCAGGCCGCGCAGCTTGCCGCCCTCGATGCGCTGGCTGGACAGCAGCAGGTGCACGCCGATGCTGCGCCCGATGCGGCCGATGGACAGGAACAGCTCGATGAAGTCGGGGCGCGCGGTGAGCAGCTCGCCGAACTCGTCGATGATCACCAGCAGGTGCGGCAGCGGCGGCAGGCCGGGGTCGTGCTCGCGCTTGTAGGTGTAGTCGCCGATGTTGGACACGTTCCCGGCGTCGCGCAGCACCTGCTGACGGCGCTGCACCTCGCCCGACAGGCTCGCGTACACGCGCTCGATCAGCGCGGCGTCGTCCTCCAGGTTGGTGATCACCCCGGCCACGTGCGGCATGTCCTCGAACGGGGCGAACGTGGCGCCGCCCTTGTAGTCGACCAGGACCATGCTCACCCGCTCGGGCGGGTGCGAGGCGGCCAGCGCCAGCACGAGGGTGCGCAGCATCTCGCTCTTGCCCGAACCGGTGGCACCCACGCACAGGCCGTGCGGCCCCATGCCCAGCTGCGCGGACTCCTTGAGGTCCAGCACCACGGGCTGGCCCATGTCGTCCACGCCGATGGGCACGCGCAGGAACGCCCGCTCGCTGCGCGGCGCCCACAGGCGCGGCACGTCCATGGAACCGGGGTCGTGGACGCCCATCATCGCGGGGAAGTCGACGCTGCCGCCCTCCTGGGCCGTCTCCTCGACCGACTCCGGGGACAGGCGCAGCGGGGCCAGCATGCGGGCCAGACCGGTGAGGGTGGCGTCGGAGACGTCGTCCACGGTGCCGGTGGTGACCACGGGGTCGGCGCCCCGCAGCTCCTCGACGCGTACCTGGTCGCCGGTGACCGTGACGCGCACGTTCACGTCGCTGGGCTCGTCGATCTGGCGGGACACCAGGTGCAGCACGGTGACGCCCAGGTCGACGGGGTCCACGGCGTGGTCGGGCCGGACCAGCTCGGCGGCCACGTCGCCGTGGGTGTCGTGGACGACCAGGAGCCGGCGCAGCATCCGGTACGCCTCGCGCTTGCCCATGCCCCGGCGGACCTCGGAGGCGAAGTCGGTGCGCGAGCGCAGCTCGTCCGCGAGCAGGCCGCCCAGCTTGACCGGGTCGGGGGCGATCAGGCGGACGGCCGCGCCGCCCTCGCGGCGCTGCGGGTCCAGGACCTGGGGCAGCCACGGCAGCCAGGACCAGTCCTCGGCCCTGTCCGCGGGGTAGGACACCGCCAACCCGGCGTCCTCGGGGGCGTGGAAGGCGCCGAACTGGGCGGCGAGGGCGCGCACCACGCGCATCACGTCCTCGCGCTCGCCGATCACGCTGACGTTCCCGGCCATGTCCAGGGGCAGGGTCAGCGGCATCTCGGGGACCGAGGCGAACCGCCGGATGGCGGCCTGCGCCTCGGAGAGCATGAACGGGTCGGTGGGCATGAGGGCCGTGCCCTGCTCGGCGAGCCGGAGGGGGCGGCCCTCGGTCAGGCCGGTGCCCACCCGCACTCGCAGGAAGTCGCGGTGCCTGCGGCGGCGCTCCCAGAGCCGGGTGGGGTCGCGGATGACGTCGTACAGGGCCTCGGGCGGCGGGTCGAGCAGCCGGGCGTGGGCGCGGGTGCCCTGCTCCCAGGCGGTGAGCTCCTCGCGCAGTTCCTCCAGGTACTGCAGGTACAGCTCGCGCTGGTTGCGGCGCTGCCGGGCGACCTGGCCGCGCCGGGAGAAGAGCATGACCACGGCGGCGAGGAGGGCGACCACGAGGAGGACGCCGCCCAGCGCGATGAAGGCCGGGTTGCGCATGACCATCATGATGGTCATCGACGCCAGCATGCCGACCATCGGCAGGATGGTCATCAGCGGGTTGCCCTGGGCGTTGCCGTCGGGCAGGGTCGGCGGGGCCTCCACCTCGTGCGGTTCCTGCACCGGAGTGGGATGCACGGTTCGTGTCGGCCGGTGCACGACGCGAAGGCTCATCGGCTTTCCTCTCGGCGCAGGGGCGGGGAGACGAGGGCGCGGGGCTGCGCGGGGGCGGAAAAATCCTATCGAAGACGGTGTCGGAGGGGCTTCTCGCCTGTGGACGACCCCTGCTGGTGTTCGGTCGCGCGCACGGCCGGGTCCGCGGGTCAGCCCGCGCGGACGCCGTCGGGGTGCAGGTGGTCCATGAGCTCGCGGAAGCGCTGCCAGCCGTCCGGCTCGGTGCCGTCCCCGACCCGGTACCAGACCGAGGGCGTGAGCGGCGGGCCGAACGGCACCCCTCGCACGGGAGCGGACAGCGCCCGGTCGGTGCCGATCGAGGAGACGCCCTCCACCCCGACGGCCAGGCCGACCGGCAGGGGGAGACCGTACCAGCGCGGCTGGTGGGTCAGGTCCGGCCGCCCGGCGGCGCGCCGCACCGTCATGGTCCGCAGCACGTCGCGTTCGGTGAGTGTACGGACCACCGACGACAGGGCGTCCAGGTCGTGCTCCTCGCCCGCGGGCCGGGCCACCGCGAACGAGACGCTCTCCCGCACCCCGTGCGCGGTGCGCGCCACCCGCTGGGTGCCGCTGAAGGGGAGCACGCCCTCCTCGCGCACGCCCTCGGGAGGGCCGGTGAACACGAACCAGGTCTGTCCGGGCGCGCGTTCGCGGCACAGCCGGGTCAGCGCCGCCCGGTTCCACTCCTGGGGGAGGGGTTCGCTGGTGCCCCAGAGCGCGGGGGCGCGGCCGCCCAGGCGCTCGGCGAGCAGTTCGGCGGCCTCGCCCAGGACCAGGCCGTTGTCCGCGGGGTGCTCCGCCTTCAGTTCGACGAGCAGGTGGGAGCCGGCCCCCTCCGCCTCCGCCGCCCGGGCGCGGAACGCCTCGTGCGGCCCGTCCTCGGCCCGGGCGCTCCGGTCCAGGACGAAGGCCTCCCGTTCGTCCCAGACCAGGGGCACCCCGGAGAACCCGTCGTAGTAGGCGCCGTCGGGGGCCTGGACCACCCAGCGGGCGGTGGGGCCGGCCAGCACCGAGTGCAGGGCGTGGGTGAGGCGGCTGGTGGAGGGGGTGACGACCTGGAGCCGCCGGCCCTCGCGCCCGTGGGCGGCGACGGTGTCCACGATCCAGGGGGACATGGGGACCAGGGGGCGGTCCTGCACCACCACCGCGGCCTTGTCGGTGCGGGCGGTGACGGCGGGGTGGTCGGTGGAGCCGTCCAGGAAGGCGTCGACGCGGGAGAGCCGCGGCTCGGGCTCCCACACGACTCCGCCGAGCCTGTCCGCGAGGTGGCGGACGAACCGGCCGACGGCCCCGGCGGTGTCGGTGTCCGCGAGTTCGGCGCCGCGCGCCTCCACCCAGTAGGGCTGGGCGGGCAGGTCGTCGACCACGCCGTCGGCCAGGAGCCGTTCGGCCTCGGCGGACAGGGCAAGGCGCTGGGCCGCCTGCACGGCCGCGACCAGGCGGCCCCCGGAGTCGAGCAGTTCGACCACGGCGCCGTCGGCCGCGAACCGGACCCGAAGGTCCGGTCCGGCGGCGACCAGGGCCTTGGTCAGGGCGCGCCGGTCGGGAGGACCGGCCAGGAGGGCGACCGCGTCGTGGCTCAAGGGATCTCCTCAACACTCCGGGGGAGGACGGTACCGGGAGGGTGGGATCCCGGGCGCGCCCGCGGGGTTCTCTCCCGGGTCCCCGTTTCCCGGGCGGTTGCGGGGCGCCCCGCGCAGCGGAGCACCGTGGCACGGGGCCGCGCGCACGCCGCGGGGCGGTCACCAGGCCCCGAGACCCCGTTCGGAGCCGCGGCCGGGTACCGGTGGAGGGGCCTCGGCCGGTGCCGGGACCGCGTTCGGATTGGCCGGATACGGCCACGCGCCGGGGGCGGGGAGGGGAGCGGCCGCGTCCGGGGCGTCCGTCCCGGAGGACCCGTTGCGCAAGCGGGCCCGGCCGGTGCGCCGTAGGTGTCCGCGCCGTTCACCGGCCGCCGTCCACAGGCGGGGATCGTCCCTGGGCCTACGTCAGAGGCCACTTGTATGATGCAGATCCTCCCCTATGAGGGGATCCAGTCCGTTGCCCGGTCGCGGATCTTCTTCCGAACCACGGGCACTCCGCGTGCGTCCTCCCCCACGGGAGGCGAACAGCCTCGCGAGGACCCCCGAGGAAAGCAGGTGAAAAGTTGTCACGTTGGCAGATCGGCGACAGCACCCTGACCACCCTGTCCCAGAGCACCGGCACCACCGGTGACGAGCTGAGCAGCCTCATCCAGCAACTCGTCCAGGCCGCCGAGCCCCTGTCCGGCAAGTTCGACGGCGCGGGCAAGGCCGCGTTCGACTCCTTCAAGCTCAGGGCCGACGGCATCACCGCGGACCTGCGCGCGGGCCTCGGCTCCATCCAGGAGGGCCAGGGCGGCATGAACGCCGCGTTCGTCACCGGTGACCAGACCATGGCCGACGACGCGAACCAGAGCATGGGCTCGGCCAACTTCGACGCCGCCAAGTTCCGCTGATCCCCTGACCCCCCGTAAGGAGCGTCCATGAGCAACAACGCCTACGACCTCGGTGCCTCCCAGGAGGTCCAGGGCAACATCCAGTCGATCACCAACCGCCTCGAGACCCTGATCGGCGAGCACGACACCGACGTCAGCCAGGCCATGGCCGAGTTCGAGGCCACCGGCGTGTCCGAGGAGTACAGCGCCAAGGAGCTCAAGTGGCACAACGCCGGTAACGAGGTCCGCGAGATCATCCGGCTCGTGCGCGAGACGCTGTCCACCAACGACTCCACCGCCCAGGAGACCCTCAGCCGCGCCAACAGCGCGGTCATGAACATCTGACCGCGCCCGGGGCACGGAACACGCACGAGAGGCAGTGAGGAGCACGGTTGGCACGCGACTACGACAGTCAGCTGCTGGAGTCCGTCGCCGTGCGCCGACAGCGCCTGCGCGAGGCGGTGCTCTTCGGCGGCCAGCGCACCAGGCGCCGCCTGGACGAGAACTTCGGCAAGGTGGCGATCAGCGCCTGCCTCGCCGCGGTCATCTGCGGCGGCACCGTCGGCTGGTCCTTCGTCAGCAACCAGCTCAGCACCCAGCGGGTGGAGCAGGAGCAGCAGGCGTCGGGACCGGCCAACAACGCCGTCCCGCCCATTCCGGGCGACTGGGTCGGCGCGCAGGTCACGCTCGACGACCTGCGTGAGGAGCTGGACGCCGCCGGGGTCCCCGAGAGCCTGTACGTGCTCCCGGGAGACCCCCGCCCCGAGCCCGGGACCCTCGACAGCTACTACCTGCTCAGCCAGGACGCGGAGGGCTACCTGTCCGCCGCCGTCATGGACTTCGACCAGGGCCGCACCGGACCCGAGTTCACCACCGAGGACGAGGCGGCCCGCTGGCTCTACCAGGAACTGGCCACCACCGAGCCCGAGCCGACCGTCCTCACCCAGGCCGAGGAGCGGCAGACCGACGAGGCCACGGCGGAGCTGGTCACCACGGTGCGCGAGAGTCTGCGGGAGCGCAGCGGCGGCTCCTACCTGCACGGGCTCGCGGTCGGCGACGTCGTGGACGCGTTCGGCCAGGAGAGCGGCCGCTACCTGTTCCCCGACGGCACCCCCTTCGGGGAGCGCGGTCTGCCCGACCACGCCCGCACCGGCCCCGACGGCGAGGACCTCTACCACCGCTACCGGGTCATCCACCCCTTCCAGGTGAGCGCGACCAGCGCCCCCGCGAGCGTGGAGCACCCCGGCGGCGGCGTCCGCTTCACCCTCGACACGGCCGGGTTCACCGAGGTACCCGCCGTTCCGACGATCCGCTGGCTCATCGGCAACGGCTACCTGGAACGCATCGCCGTCAGCGACGTGCCCGGCTAGGCACGGCGCCGCAAGCCCCCCGCCGTCCGGCTGGAGGACACGACCTAACCCCGGGACCCGTACCCCGGACCCGAGAGCGGTGGCCAGGGCCACCGGTGACGCAGGAGCGAGGATGGGAAGGCAATGACCGCTTGGAGCCGCGTGACCCTCGTCGGCGAGGAGCGCAGGGTCGACGCCGTCCTGCCCGCGGGCGAGCCCGTGGGCGCGCTCATGCCCGAGGTGCTCGACCTCCTCGGCGACCAGGTGGAGAACCCCGCCAGACTGCGGCACCTGGTGACCGCCTCCGGGATCGTCCTGGAGGGCGACACCACGCTCGCGGAACGGCAGATCACCGACGGCGCGGTGCTGCGGCTGGTCCGGGCGGAGGAACCGGTGCCCGCCCCGGTGGTGCACGAGGTCCCCGAGGCGGTCTCGATGGCCCTGGACGACCACCAGGGACGCTGGAACCCGGTGGCGGCCCGCTGGACCGCCACCGTCTCACTGGTCGCCCTCTCCGTGGGCGCGGCCTGGATCGTGCAGGGGTACTTCTCCGGCAACGGCGGCCTCGTCGGACTGGCCGCGGTCGCCGCCGTGCTGGTGGCGGCGGGCGCTTCGATCGGCCCGACCTGGCGGGAGCCCCTGGGTACGGCGCTGGCGATCAGCGGCACCGCGGTCGGCGGTCTCGCCCTGTGGCTGGCCTGCGACCAGCTCGGCTGGCCCGAGTGGGCCCGCTGGGGCGGCGGTGCCGCCCTGGTCGCGGGCCTGGTCCTGCTGCTCGGGCTCACGTCGGGCCTGGGCAGGGGCGGCCTGACCGGCGGCGGTGTCGGACTCGCCCTGGCGGCCGTGTGGTCGGCGGGCGCGGCGCTGGGCCTGCCCGCCTACCAGATCGCCGTCGTCATGGCGGTGGCCTGCGTGGTGCTGCTGAGCCTGCTGCTCCGCCTGGCGCTGATGTTCTCCGGACTGGCGGTCCTGGACGACCGGCGCAGCTCCGGGGACGCGGTGACCCGCAGCGACGTGCTCACCTCGGTGGCGGGGGCCCACCGGAGCCTGGTGATCGCCACGATCGCGGTGGCGGTGTCCGCGGCCACGGCGGGGATCGGCCTGGCCACCCACTTCGACTGGTGGACGGCGGGGCTGTCGGTGGTGCTCGCCCTGGTGGTGGCCAGCCGGGCCCGGCTGTTCCCGCTGGTCGCGCAGAAGTCGGTGCTCATCGCCGCGAGCCTCGTGGTGCTGGTGGCCTTCCTCCTCGCCTGGGCCGAGGCCGTGCCCTGGGGGGTGTGGCCCGCGCTGGGGATCGCGGTCGCGGTGGCCGCCGTTCCCGCGGTGGTGCTGTCGATCGAGCAGCCCGAGCACGTGCGGGCCCGGCTGCGCGGAGTCACCAGCCGGTTCGAGGCGGTGGCCGTCGTCGTGCTGGTGCCCCTGGCGATCGGCGCGTTCGGCACCTTCCAGCGCCTCCTCACGACCTTCTGAGCGGGGGACGATGAACGCCTCACAGACGCGGGCCCCGGGCGGGGCCTCCCCGGCCGGAGCCGCTCCGGCCGCCTCCGGGACGCGGCCGGTGCGCGGCGACCGCTGGGTGCGCCGCGTCGGTCGGGCGGCGCTGCGCCCGTTCCGGGCGGCGGACGAGGTGGCCGACACCATCGAGCTGGGGAGGCGGTTGCAGCGCCCCACCTCGACCGGGCGCCGGATCGTCGTGGACGACCTGGGTTCGGGCGCCGACGCGTCGGTGGTGACCGCGCTGGTCGCCCGCTCGCTGGCGCACTTCCGCCACGACCGGGTGCTGGCCGTGGACGCCACCGGCCGGGCACCGTCGCTGGCCGAGCGGCTGGGCCTGGACGAGCCCGGCGACCTGGGCGGGGTCGACCCCACCGGTTTCGAGTCGGTGCGCGCCAGTCTCAGCGAGGCCAACGAGCGCCTGTGGACGGTGCGGGCCGCCCCGGACGGGGCCGGGGCCTACATGTCCGGGCTGCTGCCGATCTCCCGGTTCTTCGGAGTGACCCTCGTGGCCGGTGAGTCGGGCGGTGCGTTCGTGGAGGCCGTCGGCGGGGCCGCCCACGCACGGGTGCGTGTGGTCCGCGCGACCCGGGAGGCCTCGATCCGGGTCGGGCGCGAGCTGGACCTGCTGGTCGCGGACGGTAGACAGGACGAGGTACGGCGGACCGTGGTGGTCGTCTTCGACGAGCGGCGGCGCGAGGACCGGGGGTTCGACGTGGCCCGCACGACCGGGATCATCGCGGAGAGCGGCGCGGGCGTCATCGTCCTGCCGCACGACCGGCACCTGGCCCAGGGCACGGTCGTGCGCCCCGGATTCATCCGTGAGGCCACCCACCGGACCGTTCAGTTGGTGGCCGCCGAGGCGCTGGACCGTTCGGTGGACGGCGCCGGTCCGGTCCGTGCCCGCGTCGAAGGAGGGGAGTAGCCGTGGAGCAGCGACCCGAGCCGGAACAGGGAGTTCCTCCCGGGGAGCAGGAGGCCCGGGACGAGAGCGACGGCCGGGGGAACCCGGTCGCGCCGCCGGACGCCGGGAACCCGACCGGCTGGCGGCCGGGGGCTCCCGCGCACGGGGACCCCGCTCAGGGGGATCGACAGCAGGCGCAGTGGGGCGGACCGGGACGGTACGCCGGGCCGGTGCACGGCCAGCCCGCGCCGTCCGGCGGTCACGACGCCCGGCAGTGGGGGAGCGGCGCGGCGCCGAGCGGGCCGCAGTGGTCCGCCGCCGGTCGGGGTTTCCCGGGTGGGGGTGCGGTGCCCAGCGGTCCGCAGTCCTCTCCGGGCGGGCAGTCTCCCCACGGTCCGCAGGGCGCGCCGAGTGGGCCGCAGCGGTCCGCCGCCGACCAGGAGGCCGCGCGGTGGCCGGAACCGGACAGGGGTGCGCCGTCCGGCGGCCAGCGGCCCCTTCCGCACACGCCGTACCCGGGGCAGGGCACGGCGCACCCGTACGGCCAGCAGGGGAGCGGCGCGGCGCCGAGCGGGCCGCAGTGGTCCGCCGCCGGTCGGGGTTTCCCGGGTGGGGGTGCGGTGCCCAGCGGTCCGCAGCCCTCCGCGGGCGGTCAGCCTCCCCACGGTCCGCAGGGCGCGCCGAGCGGTCCGCAGCGGCCCGCCGCCGACCAGGGCCTTCCGAGCGGCCCCCAGTACGCGTACGGCCAGCGGGGCGGGCCCAGCGGCCCCCAGCCGGCCCCGTCCGGCGGCTGGTTCCCCGACGCGCCCGGACACGGCCAGGGCACACCGCCCGGCGGTGTGTCGGGCTATCCGGGACCGGGAGCGCTTCCTCCGACGCCCTACGCCGTCGAGCCGCCGAGGCCGCACGAGCCCACCGGCCCCAACCGGGCGCCCTGGGCGGGCCACTCGGGGCCGCAACGGCCCCCCACCCCGCCCGGCGGAACGGCGACGCCGCGCACCTTCGCGCAGGACTCGATAGCCGAGGCCTTCCTGTCGGGGACGCCCATGCCCGCACCGCCGACCCAGCAGCCTCCGGCGCCTCCCGAGCAACCTCAGCAGCCTCACGGGCCCCAGCAGTACGGGCCCGGCCCAACGCAGAGCCCGCCGGAACAGCGGACACCGTGGCCGCAGCCGTCGCAGCGGCCACAGCCCCCGCGGCATCCGGGGCAGCAGGCGCCATGGCAGCCGCGGCCGGATCCGGCCGTGCCCGCGGACCGGAGCGCGTCGGCCGCGCCTCCGGCACCTCCCGCGATCCCGTCGGCCCCCTCGCGGCCGGAGCCGCCGCGCGAACAGGAGCGGACGGGCGGCCGGAGACCGCCGGGCGGACAGGAAGCGCCGCCGCACGGGGGCACGCCCTCCGGCACCCGGCCCCGGGAGGAGCTGCCGCCCGCCCGCGCCTGGTTCGGTACCACCTCTTCCTCCTCCGAGGCGTCGCGCCCGCCGGTACCTCCCGGCGCGACCCGCGAGCCCCGGCGGGTCGGTCCGCCGCGCCCGGCGGACCCCGTGACCGTCAACCCAGGAGACGGGGAGGACTCACCGGACCCGGACGCGGAGGAGACGGACGTCTTCCTGGTCATGGGCGCCGACCGGCGCGCCCGCAAGACGCGGGAGGAGGGCCCGGAGACCCCGTGGGCCGGGGAGAACACGGGCTCATCGGAGTTCTCAACGGCCTCGGAGACCTCACCGGACCCGGTCGCCCCCGAGGCCGCGCAGGAACACGGCTCTGCGCTCCACCGGGGCGCCTCCCCGTCCGCACCCGAGCCGGAGGCCGCGGAGCCCGGCCACCCGGAGGGAACCGATCCCTCTGCCGAGGGCCCCGAACCCGTGCGCCCCGACACGGACACCGTGCGCGTCCAGGCCCCGCCGACCGTGGACCCGGCCGACTCCTCGGACCCGGCCGCCCCCGTCGCGGGCACGGGCATCCGGCCAGCCGGGCCCGAGGCCGACGGCGCTCGCGGGTCCGGGGAGGCCGACTCCTCCGACACCGGCGGAGGAGCCGCCTCCCACAGCCCGGCCGCCTCCGTCGCCTCCGTGCCGGACGCCGGGACGGGGGAGCCCCTCCCGGAGGACTCCGGCCCCGTCGCCCCCGCCCGGCCCGCCGACGCGCCCCCCGAGGCGGGCACCGCCGTCAGCGGGCCCGCACCGCGGGAGGCCGGTTCCGCGGAGGCCGCCGGACCTCCCTCGCCGGGCGCCGGGCGGGGGTCCGCCCCTCCCGGAGCCGGGGAGCCGGGGCAGGCCGCTCCGTACTTCACCTACGGCGGCCGGTCACCGGAGCCCACCGGGTTCCCGGACATTCCGGCCGCGCCTTACGCGGGTGCGGGGCAGCCGGAACCCGGTCGGGGCGTCCCACGCACCGAGGGCCGCCTGGACCCGCCGACCCCGTACGCCCCGGCCGCGAACGCACAGTCAACGCAGGCCCCGGCACAGGCCCCCTCGGCACAGCCCCCCTCGGCACAGTCCCCCTCGGCTCAGGGGATCGAGTCCTGGATCGACGCCGTGGGCGACGTGCGCACCCCCGTGCAGGGCGGATACGAGCAGAGGATCGCCGCGGTGCGGAGCGTTCCGGCCTCCCCCTGGCGCCGAGCCGTCTTCGCGGTGACCGGAGGACGCCTCAACCTCGGATGAACCCGTGGTCGGGTGACGGCAGGGGGAGGCGCGCCCGCCTCCCCTTGCGGACGCGCCTCCGGAGACGCCGTACGGCGCCCCCCATCCGCCGGGCCGGTTCACGGGCCGCCCTTCCACGGGCCAGAGAACCCGGACAACCCGGTCCGGCGGGCGCCGACCGTCCGGGTCCGTCCCCTCGGCGAAGCACCGGTCCGGTCGGCTCGGCCGTCCCGCGCCGGGCCGCTCAGGCCGGGGCCTCGCGGCGCTGGGACGGCGTCCTCAGGTCATCTCCTCTCCTCCAGCCCGCCGATCAGGGCCATCGCCTCCCCGTGGCTGGCGGGCAGGGGCACCGTCCACACGGCCGCCCCGTGCTCCCAGCAGGTCCCCCGGCGCAGCGCGTCCAGTTCGCCGTCCAAGTCCGCGGACTCGGGGGCCACCACCGCGATCCGCCCCCGGGCCAGCAGGCACACCGACTCCCCGCGCGTGAAGAACCCGCGCAGTTCGTGGCCGAGCACGATCAACCGCGCGGTGCGCCGCCACGGATCGATCCCCGGATCCAGCGCCACGACCACGAACCGGTGCCCCGATGCGGGCGGCGCCCCGGCGCCGGTGTGCCGGTACAGCTCACCCAGCCGGGTCCGCAGGTACTCCGCGGTGGCCAGGCCGGTCAGCGGGTCCCGGCAGGTGTCCCAGCCGCGTCCCGCGTCCGCCCACCCCTCGGCCAGCGCCCGGACCAGGACCGGCGGCGGGCTCCGCCACCCCGCCACCGAGGTGAACGCCGACAGGTCGTCCAGGCTCTGCCCGATCCCCACCCCCGAACGCGCCCGCGCCCCGCCCAGGAGACCGCAGGGACCGGCCAGGTCGTCCCCCGACGCGAAGGCCCCGCACACCGCGTCCACGGCGGGCGTCCACCAGCTCTCGGGCGGGTCCCACCCCGCCTCCCGGCTCCGCCGGCCCCACGGCGCGCGCAGTCCCCGGGCACGGGCCGTACGGTCGCGCGTCCCGGTCCTCACCTCGGCATCTCCCATGGCGTCGCTCCCGTCCGTCGGTCCTGCCGCGGAGGCGGGTCCGCGTCCGCTCGGCGCGTTCCGTCCTCCCTCACCCCTGATTACGGAGATCGGTGGCGGCTGTGACGCGAATGCGGGATATTTTTCGAGCACGTGTCCTCCAGCGCCGGACCGGGGCTCCTCCCCGGATCGCGGCGCACACTCCCCAGAAAGGACGCCGGGTGAACGACGTCCCCGACGATCACACAGAGACTCTGGTCGGTGACGGTGAGTTGATTCAGTGGGTGCGGGACGGCGACACCGGCGCCTACGCCACCCTCTACGAGCGCCACGCCGCGGCGGCGCGCGGACTGGCCCGGCAACTGCTGCGCGGCGAGGCGGAGGTGGAGGACGCCGCCGCCGAGGCGTTCACCCGCGTGCTCAGCGTCATCCAGCGCGGCGGGGGGCCGCAGGACTCCTTCCGCCCCTACCTGCTCACCGCCGTCCGCAACGCCGCCTACGACCGGGGGCGCGGGGAGAGGCGGCAGGTCGTCACCGACGACATGGAGAGCCTCGTCCCCGGCCAGCCCTTCGTCGACCCCGCGCTGGAGGGGCTGGAGCGCTCCCTCATCGCCCGGGCCTTCCTCTCCCTCCCCGAGCGCTGGCAGTCGGTGCTCTGGCACACCGAGATCGAGGGGGCCAAACCGGCCGAGGTCGCGGACGTGCTCGGCATGAAGCCGAACGGCGTCGCCGCCCTCGCCTACCGGGCGCGGGAGGGCCTGCGGCAGGCCTACCTCCAGATGCACCTGGCGGGCGGGAACGCCGCCGAGGCCTGCCGCCCGACCCTCGGCCTGCTCGGCGCCCACGTCAGGGAGGGGCTGTCCAGGCGCGACACGGCCAAGGTCGACCGGCACATGGACGGCTGCGCCGACTGCCGCGCGGTCTACGCCGAGCTGACCGACGTCAACGTCGGCCTGCGCGGCGTCGTCCTGCCGCTGGTGGCGGGCGCGGGGGCGGCGGGCTACCTCTCCGCCACCCCGGCCGGGGGCGCCTGGTGGGGGAGGATGTCGCGCCGCCAGCAGCAGGCGGCGGCCGGAGGCGCGGCGGCGGCCGGTGTGGCGGTCGCGGTCGCCCTGGCCCTGACCAGCGCGCCGGAACCGCTTCCCGAACAGCAGCCGCCCCCGGCGGCGGCCCCGTGGGAGCCTCCGGCACCGCCCGCCCCGGAGGCGCCCGGGCCCGCTCCGGACGCGCCGCGGCCCTCTCCTCCGGCCAACGACCGGCCGCGCCCCGACGCGGACGAGCGGCCCGAGCCCGCCGAGCCGGTCCCGGCGGTGCCCCCCGCCGACGTACCGGAGGAGGAGGTGGCGCGGGAGCCGGGGCCCCTGTTCGCCGCGGGGATCGACCCGGTCGGCTCCCTGCTCCCCGGCAGCGAGGGGATCATGGTCCTGGACGTCCGCAACATCGGCGGCGGCGCGGCCGAGGAGGTCGTCGCCCTGCTCACCCTGCCGCCGGGCGTGGAGATGGTCTCCTCTGGTGGTGCGGGCACCGCGCTTCCCACGGCGGCGGGACACGGCGACTGGAGCTGCTCCGCGGGCAGCGGGGGCGGCCGGTGCGTCCACCCGGGGATGGCGGCGGGGGAGGACGGCACCCAGTTCATCGACGTGCGCGTGGCCCCGGACGCCCAGGTCGGGGTTCCGGCGGCGGTGTCGGTGTCCGCGGAGGGCGTGACCGCCGAGGCGACGGGGGAGCGGGGCGTGAGCGCGCAGGGCGTCACGGCCCGCTACGCCACCGCGGGCCGGGTACGCGCCGAGAGCGTCGGCAACGCCCTGATGACCTGCGTCGAACCGGAGCGGAGGGGCCGCTGGCCGTGGCCGTGGTGGGACTGGCCGTACGCCCCCGACGTCCCCGACCCGCGCCCGCCGGGCCCCGGGACCGAGCCGCGCCCGGAGCCCTCCCCCGCTCCGGACGCCCCCGCCTCCCCGAGCCCGGAGCCGCCGGAAGCCGGGGCGACCACGGAGGAGGATGTGGTCCCTGGTCACCACGAGGGCGAAGGGGCTCCTGACGGGACAGCGGGTGCGCCGGACAACGATGTGCCCATGGAAACGGTGCGCGACCCGTTTCCCGGAGGCGCAGCGGGCCACGGTGCCCGCGGCCCGGCGACGGTGGCCCACGGCGCCGCCGGACCCCACGACACCCCCGGGTTCCACGACGCTCCCGAGGCACAGGACGGCCCCTGCGCCCGCGCCAGGCTGCGCCGGGGACCGCACCTGGACAACGACCACTGGACGATGGTCCCGCTGGACGCCGACGACGACCCCTCCACCACCTCCTCCAGTTCCGCGACCTGGGAACTCCCCGAGGGCGGCGTGGTGCGCTGGGCGGGGCTCTACTTCTCCGGGACCGGGACGCCCGACGCCCCCTCCGTCCGGGTCAGGGGCCCGGGCATGGCGGACTACCGCACCGTCGAGGCCACGGGCAACCGTGTCGCCGAGCTGCCCGGCTACCCCGCCTACCAGGCGTTCGCCGAGGTCACGGACCTGGTGCGGGCCCAGGGCGGTGGTCAGTGGTGGGTCGGCGACGCCCCCGTGCTGGAAGGCCGCGGCCACTACGCGGGCTGGAGCCTCGTGGTCGTGCTGGAGGATCCCCGGGTGGGCACCCGAAACCAGGTGATGGTCCTCGACGACACCCGGGTCTCCTTCCACGGCGACGGGGGCGGCCCCTTCGCGGTGTCGGGCCTGCTGCCCGCCGCCGTGCCCGCCCGGATCGACGTGGTGGCGTGGGAGGGCGACCCCGACCTGGGCGGGGACCGCGTGACCGTGGACGGCGCGGCGGCGGCGCCGGTCGGCGGCCACGGGCGGGCGGACAACGCGTTCACCGGATCCGCCCGCGGCGCGGTGGGCGACCCGCTCGCGTTCGGCACCGACGTGGTCCGATTCGACTCAGTACTTGGCCGGGAAACGGACATCCGAATCCTGACGGAACAGGACGCGGTGATGGTGGGGGCGGTGGTCCTGACGGCCCCCATGCGTAGTTGAGGCACGGGGTTCCACCCACCCCGTCCGGGCCTGTCCGGCCGCTGCGGAGCCCCGACCCCCTCCGGAAAACAGCCTCTACGTAGCAGGCCAATAACTCTGTGTATTCAGAAGGGGCACGCAAAACCAGACAGACTTGGCTAGGCTGTGGCCCGGTCATGGACATGGCCCAGAGACAACAGGGAAGGGGGTCGGTGCCAGTGGACCGCTGCGCGTTGTTCGTTGACGCGGGGTACCTCCTCGCGGACGGCGCGATGGCAGTGCACGGAACCCGCAACCGGGACTCCGTCTCCTGGGACTACACCGGTCTCGTCCAGTTCCTCAACGAGGTCGCGCGGGACCGCACCGGCCTGCCGCTCCTGCGCTGCTACTGGTACGAGGCGGTCGCCGACGACCGGCGGACCCAGGAGCAGGACGGCATCGCCGACATCCCCGGTATCAAGTTCCGCGGCGCGCGGATAAGGCCCGGCCGCCGCGAGGGCGTCGAGAGCTACGTCCAGCGCGACCTCACCACGCTGGCCCGTAGCGGCGTCCTGTGTGACGCCGTCCTGGTCAGCGGGGACGAGGACATGGCGCCGGTCGTCGCCGACGTACAGGACATGGGCGTGCGCGTCACCGTCGTGCACGTCTCCGTCGAGGGCAACTGGACCATCTCCCGGGCCCTGCGCCGCGAGTGCGACGACCTCATCGAGATCGGCGCGGGCCACCTGCGCCCGCACGTCAACCTGCTCTCCAGCGGCGGCTCCACCCAGGAGACCGCGGCCAAGACCACCACGCCGTTCTCCAACGGCCGCGCCCGCTCGGCGCCCGAGACCCCGAGGCAGCCCGTCGCGGCGGCGCAGCCCGGCGGCAGCCGGGTGGAGGCGGCCTCCTCGTCGGCCGTCGGCCTGGACGCGATGTTCGCCGGAACCGGCGGCCAGCCCGTCCCCCAGGGCAGCGCCATGGACCAGCTGCGCGCCATGCGCAGGTCCCTCGCCCAGCAGCGCGGCGGCGGGGACCACCTGGCCGGTCCGAACACGGACAACCAGCAGTCCGGCCCGATCGACGCCAACGGCTTCCCCTCCGGCGGCCAGGTCCCGCCGAACGTGGGCGGAAACGGCGCCTATCCGGGCGCCTCGATGACCGGGGGGCACCCGGCGCCGGGCGGCCAGGGGGGCTACCCCGTCACCGGGGGGCACCAGTCGCTGCGCGGGGCCGACCAGGGGGGCTACGGGCTGCCGGCGAGACAGGCACCGCCACCGCAGCAGCACATGACGGGGCCGCAGCAGTCCTTCGCCAGCGGAACCGGGCCACAGCAGTCCTTCGCCGGCGGGACAGGGCCGCAGCGCTCGTTCTCCCAGGAGGGGCAGCCCCTGCAACCGGGCCAGCACGGGCAGCCGGGCCAGCACGGCCAGCCGGGACACGGCCAACCGGGGCACGCGCCACCGCAGAGGAGCGCGCCGCCCCAGGACCCCAGGTTCGGTCCGGGGGACAACCCCGGCTTCGGGGGTGCGAACGACGCAAACCCTACCTATGGGACCAGTACGGAAACTGACACCGCCCAACGCGGTGTGGCGGCCCCCTCCTACGGGGGACCGCAGCCTACTGGTCCCGAACACGACAGCCGGTTCTCCACCGGCGACCACCGGGAACCGCGTCCCAGTCCTGGATATCCCCAGCAGACGCGTCCCGCCACGCATACCGTTGACGAAGCGGTGCATGTTGCGCACAAAGAAGGGAACGACTTCGCGGAGTCGATCGCCCGCGAGGCGCCCGCCCTGTGGGTCGAGGCCGTCCTCGCCCGCAGGCCCCGGATGCCCTCCGACCTGGAGGCGCGTCTGCTCCAGGGTTCCTCGCTGCCGATCGACCACCTGTTGCGTGACGAGGTCCGGGACGGACTGCGCCAGGGGTTCTGGCAGGCACTGGAGCGTGCCAGGCCCTGAGATCCTTGCACGGGGAGTGCGAGTAGGTGATGGGGGCGATGCGGTTGACCCACGTGACGACGGCAGAACTCGACCGTTTGGAATTCCACGCCGTCCGGTCCGGTGAGCACGGACGGGTCGCCGCCCAGCTCATGGACCTGGCCAACCGGGTCGACGCCGGAAGCGAGATCTCCCGCGCGGAGCTGTTCGTGCGCGCGGGGGAGCAGTGGGAGATCGCCCAGGAGTTCGAGCGCGCCTGCTCGGCCTACCAGAGGGCGATCGACGACGGCGGCCCCACGGTGATCGACGCGCGGGCCCTCAGCGCCGGTGCGCTGCTGCAGCTGAACGAGGTCGGGTCGGCCTACGCCCACCTCAAACGCCTGGAGAACGAGGAGCCCCCGGGGCTCCAGACCTACATCCACGTCGCCGAGGCCCTGTACGCGCACGACGACCTGGAGGGCGCCGAGCGCTGGGCCACGGTCGGCGCACACCGCTTCCTCGGGCTGGACTCCTCGCCCTACGTCCACGACCTGCTGCTGGAGCTGCTGCGGATCCGGTTCCGCGTCCGCGTCGACCTGGGCCTGGACGAGGACGACCTGGACCGGCGGCTCGACGCCGGGTGAGGGCCGCGCCGCTTCCGTCCGCCCCCTCGGCCGGCGCCGGCCGAGGCGAGTGAGGTTTCCGACGTTTCCCCTCCCGGGGGTCGCGACACGCCCGGGACGACCCCGCCCGGAGCGCTTTTCCGCGGCGCCCCGGGGCCGCGGCCGCACGACCGGGTACGCCAGGTTCCGCGAAGCCGTGCGGCCCCCGTGCGCGGGCGTTGCGGGCCGACTGGGGCGGCGGCACGGGCGGGGCCGGGTGCGGACGGCCCCGGGGACGACCTAGGCTGTGTCGGGCCGCCTCAGGGCCGCCCCAGGGCCGCCCCAGGGCCGCCCCGGCGGGGCGCTCAGCCCCCGCGCAGACGGGCCTCCCAGAGCCCCTCATACCACGCCTCCAGGGTGTGTTCGACAATCGTCGAAGAACCTGAGAAACCGATGACACGCCATCATCTTGCGGTGTTCCAACGCACCATCCCCTAGATGTAGTATCTCTCCCGCTGGTGGTTCACCCCTCGGGGTGAGGCAGAGGGGACCCGGTGCGAGTCGGGCCGTCCCCGCAGCGGTGAGCGGACGAAGAGGCCGTCACAGGTACCGGGAACCCCCGCGGAACCCCCGGTGCCGTGGTCCCCGCGCACCCGCCACCGGTGATGCACACCTGAGTGTGTGCCGACGACGGGGCTTCGAGAACGAGCCGCCGCGGCCCGCCGGCCGGACGACCGAGCGCACCCAGTGCGCCGGTCCGCCGGGAGCGCCGCGCGACCCTCGCTTCTCGTCCCCTCCCCGCCGGGACTCTTCTATCGAGGTTGGAGCCGCTGTATGACCCTTGACGTCGAGGCCGTGCCCGCATCCGTTCGGTCCAGCAAGGACGGCAACCCCCCCGCCGCCGTCGACCGGATCGAGCACGTCGTAGCCGAGGCCTGTGCGCGGCTCACCGGTGTTTCGGCGGAGAAGGTCCTCACCGAGGCCCGTCGCGGCTTCTACCCCGGCATCTCCGACGCCGAGGTGGAACTCGCCCTGGTCATGGCCGCCCGCAGCTTCGTGGAGGTCGACCCGGACTACTCCTACGTGGCCGCCCGCCTGCTGCTGGACAAGCTGCGCCGCGAGGCCCTCACCTTCATCAGCGGCGCCCCCGACGCCGCCGGGCAGTCCGAGATGGGCGAGCGCTACGCCGCCTACCTCGCCGCCTACGTCGGCCGCGGCATCGACCTCGGCCAGCTCGACCCGGCCCTGGCCAAGTTCGACCTGGCCCGCCTGGGCGCCGCGCTGCGCCCCGAGCGCGACGAGCAGTTCACCTTCCTGGGCATCCAGACCCTCTACGACCGCTACTTCCTGCACAGCGACGAGGTGCGCTACGAGCTGCCGCAGGCGTTCTTCATGCGGGTGGCCATGGGGCTGGCCCTCAACGAGGACGACCGCGAGGCCCGCGCCATCGAGTTCTACGAGCTGCTGTCCTCGTTCGACTTCATGGCCTCCACACCCACCCTGTTCAACTCGGGCACCGTGCGGGCGCAGCTGTCCTCCTGCTTCCTCACCACCGTGGGCGACGACCTCCAGGCCATCTTCCACGGCATCAGCAACAACGCGATGCTGTCCAAGTACTCCGGCGGCCTCGGCAACGACTGGACCCCGGTGCGCGGCCTGGGCTCGCACATCCGAGGCACCAACGGCAAGAGCCAGGGCGTCGTGCCGTTCCTGAAGATCGCCAACGACACCGCCGTCGCGGTCAACCAGGGCGGCAAGCGCAAGGGCGCGGTGTGCGCCTACCTGGAGACCTGGCACATCGACATCGAGGAGTTCCTCGACCTCCGCAAGAACACCGGTGACGAGCGCCGCCGCACCCACGACATGAACACCGCGAACTGGGTTCCGGACCTGTTCATGCAGCGCGTGGAGCAGGGCGGCAGCTGGACCCTGTTCTCGCCGGACGAGGTCCCCGACCTGCACGACAAGTACGGCCCCGAGTTCGCCGAGGCCTACGCCCACTACGAGGCCGAGGCCGCCGCGGGCCGGATCAAGGTCTCCAAGACCATCCCGGCCGTCGACCTGTGGCGGCGCATGCTGACCATGCTGTTCGAGACCGGGCACCCGTGGATCACCTTCAAGGACCCGTCCAACCTGCGCTCGCCGCAGCAGCACGTCGGCGTGGTGCACTCCTCCAACCTGTGCACTGAGATCACGCTGAACACCAGCGCCGACGAGGTCGCGGTCTGCAACCTGGGCTCGGTCAACCTGGCCCAGCACACGGGCCCGGACGGCCTGGACGCCGAGCGTCTGCGCCGCACCGTCCGCACCGCCGTGCGCATGCTCGACAACGTCATCGACGTGAACTTCTACACGATCCCCGAGGCGCGCCGCGCGAACATGCGCCACCGCCCCGTGGGCCTGGGCCTCATGGGCTTCCAGGACGCGCTGTTCAAGCTGCGCACCCCGTTCGCCTCCGACGGCGCGGTCTCCTTCGCCGACGAGAGCATGGAGCTGATCAGCTACTACGCCATCGAGGCCTCCATGGAGCTGGCCGCCGAGCGCGGCTCCTACGAGAGCTTCGAGGGCTCCCTGTGGAGCCGCGGCGTGCTGCCGATCGACTCGCTGCGCCTGCTGGCCGAGTCGCGCGACGGCGACCTGGACATGGACCGGGGCGAGACCCTGGACTGGGACTCGCTGCGCGAGCGCGTCAAGACCACGGGCATGCGCAACTCCAACGTCATGGCCATCGCCCCGACCGCGACCATCGCCAACATCACCGGCGTGAGCCAGTCGATCGAGCCGGTCTACCGCAACCTGTACGTCAAGTCGAACATGTCCGGCGACTTCACCGTGGTCAACCCCTACCTGGTGCGCGACCTCAAGGCCCGCGGCCTGTGGGACGACGACATGGTCTCCGCGCTGAAGATGCACGACGGCAGCCTGGGCGCCATCGACCGCGTCCCGGCCGACCTCAAGGCCCTCTACGCCACCGCGTTCGAGGTCGACCCCGAGTGGCTGGTGGACGCCGGTTCGCGCCGCCAGAAGTGGATCGACCAGGCCCAGTCGCTGAACCTGTACATGGCGGCCCCCAGCGGCAGGAAGCTGGACTCGCTGTACCGCCGCGCGTGGCGCTCCGGTCTCAAGACCACCTACTACCTGCGTTCGCAGAGCGCCACCCACGTGGAGAAGAGCACGCTCAAGGGCACCGACGGCCGCCTCAACGCGGTCGCCGCGACCCCCGCCGCCCCGGCCGCCTCGCCCGCGCCGAGCCCGGCCCCGGCGGCCCCGGCTCCGACGCCGAGCCCCGCGCCCAGCCCGTCCCCGAGCCCGCGTCCCGCCACCGGCGGCGCGGCCGACGAGGACGAGTTCGAGATCATCGACGGCCAGGCCTGCTCGATCGACGACCCCGAGTGCGAGGCCTGCCAGTAGCACCGGCGGCCGCGCGCCCCGTGCGGCGGCCGGAGGGCGGGGGCGGCGTCGTGCCGCCCCCGCCCTCCGGCGGGCCCCGGGCCGCGCAGGCGTCCGTCCCCTCCACCCAGCCACGACTCTTCCGGTACGTCCGGAGAACGGAAAAACCCCAGCATGACCGCAGTTTCCGAGAACAGCGCGAGCGCCACCAGCGGCCTCGGTGAGATCGAGCGCGACGCCGAGCGCGTCAACGTCGACGACAAGGCGATGATCAACGCCCGCGCCGACGTCAACCAGCTGCTCCCGCTCAAGTACACGTGGGCGTGGGAGAAGTACCTCGCGGGCTGCAACAACCACTGGATGCCCACCGAGGTCGCCATGCAGGCCGACATCGCGCTGTGGAAGTCCAGGGACGGGCTGACCGAGGACGAGCGCCTCATGCTCAAGCGCAACCTCGGCTTCTTCGCCACCGCCGAGTCTCTGGTGGCCAACAACATCGTGCTGGCCGTGTACCGGCAGCTCACCAACCCCGAGTGCCGCCAGTACCTGCTGCGCCAGGCCTTCGAGGAGGCGGTGCACACCCACACCTTCCAGTACATCTGCGAGAGCCTCGGCCTGGACGAGGGCGAGCTCTTCAACATGTACCGCGAGGTCCCCTCGATCACCGCCAAGGACGCCTGGGCGCTCAAGTACACGCAGAACCTGGAGGACCCGGAGTTCCGCACGGGCACCCCGGAGGCCGACCAGGCCTTCCTGCGCGACCTCGTGGCCTTCTACGTGATCTTCGAGGGCATGTGGTTCTACACCGGCTTCGCGCAGATCCTGTCGCTGGGCCGCCGCAACAAGATGGTCGGCATCGCCGAGCAGTACCAGTACATCCTGCGCGACGAGTCGATCCACCTGAACTTCGGCATCGACGTGATCAACCAGATCAAGATCGAGAACCCGCACCTGTGGAGCGAGGAGTTCCAGGCGGAGGTCCGGCAGATGCTCACCGAGGCCTGCGAGCTGGAGGTGGCCTACGGCCGCGAGACCATGCCGCGCGGCGTGCTCGGCCTCAACGCCGAGCTGTGCGAGAAGTACATGCACTTCATCACCGACCGTCGCGCCGAGCAGATCGGCCTGGCGCCCATCTTCGGTGAGACGGAGAACCCGTTCCCGTGGATGAGCGAGATGATGGACCTCCAGAAGGAGAAGAACTTCTTCGAGACCCGCGTCATCGAGTACCAGACCGGCGGCGGCCTGGACTGGGACTAGAAGAGCCGGAGGGCTCCCCTCCCGCCGACGGTGGCCCGGGTCGTGGCGTGCGACCCGGGCCACCGCCGTGTGCGCTCAGCCCTTGTCCCGGTTCCACACCATCCGTACCTTGAAAGTGGCCTGGCCACTGCCCTTGGCCACCATCACGTTGGCCTCCGTGCTCACGCTGACCCCGAACTCGATCTCAGTCTCGCTGGGGCCCAGCCCCGACGCGGAGAGCTTGGCGAGCTGGCCGGAAACGGCCTCGGCCACTTTCTCGATACGCAGGACCAGTTTCTCCAGCGGAATCTTCTCCGCCGGGTCGACCTGCAGGGAGACGTCCGAGGCGCCGTCCCGCCTCACGGGTGTCGTTTCGATACTGATGATCACATCGTCGTCGGTGACGAAATCAATCACACTGTTCACAGCAGCCTCATAAATGCACAGAGAGGGTTGTCTTGTTCTCGCTTTCGGAACGTAAAATGTGAGGGACTGTACGAGAGACAGAGGTAGCCGAGGTCCGCCCCCAGCGAAAGCGATGGCGTTTGGAGCCCATGGTGACCAGAAGAAGCGATGGCCGTCCTTCTCGGGGAGGGTCTATCGGCACGGCGCTCTGGAAAAAGTCGTCGAGGTCGATGGACGAGGCGGATTGCTGCGAGGTACGGCTCTGTTCCTCGGGTGGTGTCCTGCTCCGCGATTCGGTTCATCCTGCTGGCCCCGTTCTGTTTTTTGTTCCAGGCGCGTGGTTGCCCCTGCTCAGGGTGCTGCCCTGAGCAGGAAGCACACGAACCGGTATTCAGCGGGCTACGGGAATCATGTCGCAGTCGAGCCGTATGAAGCGTGACATCGTGGTGGTGAAGCGATGCTCGGCACCGAACCTGGCGATGCACTCCTGACGCAGCCCCTCCCATTCCTCTTCAACATCCTCGCCTAGCGCTCTCCGGCTGATCAGGTGGTTGCGGCGGGCGATCAGCAGCGACACATGGTTCTCGTCCAGACTCGCACGGCATTGCTCCACACCGTCGGCGTCGCGTGTCCGTGCTTCTTGGATCCGTCCCAAGGCGAAGAAGTCGTTCGCCAGATTGATTCGCGCAGGGATCGTGGTCGCTTCGCTCTCACCGTAGATCCGCACCAGTCCCTCCAAAGCCGCGCTGTCAAGCTCGAATGCGCGTTTGAGGTCTCCCGAGGTCCTGAACGCTATGGCGGCGTTCACACGTGCGACCCAGGGGAAGGGATGGTGGTCGGGGTAGTGTTCCGCCACATTGCCCAGAAGGTACTCCGCCCGTCGGCAGGCCTCCTCGACGCGTCCTCCGAAGGCCAGGTTCACGGTGTGCACGGCCCAGAAGTAAAGAGCTGTCACGCCCTGTTGAACACGTTTCTTGTGGTGTCCTGTCTCCACACGCAGGGACAGTTCCAGCGCTCGTTCGTGGTCTCCCAGCCTGCGTCGGATCACCGACAGGAATAGAGGGATGTCCACAGAGTGCACACTGGTGGCTGCTCCTGTGACCTCGAAGCGCTGTTGACAGTCCTCGAGCACCTCCTCCGCCTCCTCCAGCCGTCCGACCGCGATGAGGCTGACCCCCACGGACAGGCGGCTGCGCAGAGTGGAGATCGCGTTCTCTCCGAGGAGCCGGGCACGTTGCTCAGCGTTGCGCCGGTCGATTCGCAGCGCTTCCTCGTATCGGCTGAGATTCTGCAGGATGGTGGCGTAGTCGTGCGCCGCCACCAGAGTCTCCTCCTCTTCGGAGTACCGTTCGAGCCGTAGTTCGTAGATTCCTCGGAAGAGCTCCTCGGCCTCAGTGAAGTGTCCGAGGTTGGCCAGAGCGATGGCGCGCGCCCTCAGAGCAGCCAGGGCCTCCTCGCTCTCGGCTCCTTCCAGCTCGGATTGTTCGGCGTGCATATGCTCCGCCTCCGCCAACGCTGTACGGTTGTGCCCCTGGCTGCGTAGGATCCGGTTGCGCAGGAGCTGGACCTGGAAGCGCTGCGAGACGTCGTCGTACCAGCTGGCCGCACAACGGTCGGTCAACTGCAGTGCCGGTGTGTAGTTTCCTGTCTCCACCAGGTAGGAGATGGTGTTGTACATGAGGTTGCGGACCTGGGGATCACTGTTACGCCAAGCCTCGGAGGCGTGCGTGTGGGCGAACAACAGCTGGTAGGTGTCCCAGTTCTCGGGGCGGCCCGGGCCCAGGGGGTCGCTCTGGGCCAGTAGCCGGTGCGCCAGCAGGCGGTAGCCGAGCCGGTCCTCGTCGTCCAGGCTCTGCTGGACGACACTGCGGAAGGTCACGTGCAGCTGGAAGGTGTTGTGCGCCAGGTCCCGCTCCGCGAGGCTGTGCCGTCCCACGTAGGTCAGGACCTTCGACAGGACCATGTCGTTGCCCAGGACACGGGAGAGGTGGGAGCTGGTACTCAACCCCGCCGCCCGGTGGAAGAGGGTCCTGGACAGCGGCTTGGGCGCGAAGAAGGCGCACAGTTGGATGAACTCCCGCACCATGTGCTTGAGCTCCCGGTCCCTCCCGGTGCCGCGCCGCAGGTCGTCGAGCTGGAGCTTCCATGCCGCAGCCAGGGAACGGGGGTAGAGGCCGTCCGACTCGACCTGGCTCACAAGGTCGTCGAACTTGGTGTCCAGCAGTTCGAGGAACTCGTCGGTGCTCAGCAGCGAGTCGCGCAGATAGGCGCCCATCTGCGCCAGGGCGAGGGGAAAGTGTTCGAGCCGTGCCGCGATCTGCGCGGCGGCTGATCCGCCCTCCAGCCCGGCTGGGCACACCTTGCGTAGGAGTGCCACGCTCTCGTCGGGACTCATCGTGGGAACGGAGCAACCGTCACTGAGCCCGTTCGTGATCCAGTTCTTGTCCCGCGAGGTGACCAGGACGCGCCCGTCCACGCTGTGCGGCAGGTTATCGAGGGGCAGATCGTCCAGGTTGGAGACGTCGTCGAAAATGAGAAGCCAGGTGCCGACACCGGGGTCGCCCTCCAACCTCTCCCGAACCTGGACCACGGTCTCCTCGGCACCGAGGTCGTCGCGCACACCCAGGTGCCTGGCCAGCCGGAGATAGGACTGCTGGATGTCGGTCTGGTTCTCCGCCGGAAACCACCAGACCAGGTCGTAGGATCCGCGATAGGTGTGCGCATAGGCGATGGCGATCTGCGTCTTGCCGATGCCCCCGCCGCCCGCCAACAGGAACGAGTCGCCTCCCGGGTCCGACAGGGAGGCGTGGATCCGGGCCAAGACGTCCTCGCGGCCGGTGAAGTTGCGGTTGTGCGGAGGGACTCCTCCGAACCGCGCCATCCTCCGCCGGGGAGACGCGGAGGACCTGTCGGTACTGTCGGCAACGGAACCCGCCGGGTCCGGTACCGGGATCTGCGAGGTGGTCACGGAACGGCTCTCTTCCTCTCGTGGGGCGCTGGGGTCACGGACCGGCGCCTCACCGAGCGCCTCCCGTATGCGGTCGGCGAGCCTGCGGTACTCACCGGGCATCTCGGACAGGGCGGGAAGGACCGCGCGCGCCAGGGACTCCTCGCCCTCGACGGAGACGGCCACGGGGGCTCCCGAGTCGATACGTGACAGGTACTGGAAGATCCGCGCCTCGTCCTTGAACTCGATGCCGATCGCGTAGAAGACCGAGCGCATCGTGCTGATCTGGCCGAACCGGCCGAGCAGCTCACGTCTGACCTCGGCGCGGAACTCCAGCGCGCCCCGGGAAGGGTCGTCCAGGCGTCCGCCGTGGAAAGCCGGGTCCATCAGCTCCGAACCGAACACCTCGGCGATCTCCGTCCGCGCGGTCAACCCGCTCACCGGTGCACGGGGGATCCCCCGCTGGATGACCTCGGCCGCCGGGAGGTTCACCGGGGTCTGGGCCAGCCGCACGGCCAGTTCGCGGGCACCCGATGAGGCGTTGGCCAGGAAGTGGGCGACCGGCTCGGGCACCTCACGCGGGGCCGAGCCGCTGCGTCCCCCGCCGGTGAGGACCCAGGCGTCCACCTTCCAGTCCGGACGGGAGGCGGTCAGGGCCGAGACCGCCGCGGCGACCGACTCCGGAGCGCACTCGAGCAACGGAACCACCACGGTGTCGGGAGGGGGGCCGTGTGGCTCGGTGTCGGCCACGGAGCTGGCGAAGGACCAGGAGGAGGACGCGGTGGGAGGCATCTCCCGCATCCACAGGGGCTTGAGCGTGACGGGTCCTCGGGACCACGCGGAACGGTCGAGCAGGTGGAGTAGGACGACGGGTACGTTCGCGGCCAGCTCGGCCAGCCACGGGAGCAGGCTGGGCCCCCTCCACTTCCGGTCCTGGGTGTCGGTGACGACGCCGATCACACCGATTCCGCCCGACAGGAGGGAGCGGTGGTCCGCGGCGAGTAGCGAGGAGGCGCCGCCCAGTGCGCTGACGGGTGCTCCCACCTCCCGTGCGGCTCTCCGAATGGGGGCCACGGCATGCTCATGGAGCTGCATCAGAGGGGAGCCGTCGATGATGACGGCCATGCGTGCGGAACCGTCCGTGCCGGACAGGGCCTTCCGGTATCGCTGAGTCAGTTCATCCATGGTGTGGTTTCGCCGAATCTGTGTGGAAAAGTCGGCGTCCTTCCACGTACGCGGGTGGAAGGCCTCCTCGGGGACGCATTACCTCAGTCTTTCACTGCTCCGACAGCCGTCGGTTGTGAGCCATCTTATTTCGTTCCCGGCGGAGAACGCGGGTTCACTGGAACCCTTTCGGGGAACACGTGGTGCGGTCATCGCCCTTCCTCTCCCCGTGGGAAACCGAGGGTGGTTCGCTGTCGCCTCGGGTTTCGTCCGTGGGTCATGAGGAGTTCTGTGTGGCTTATGTGTCATGTGGTGCTGCTTGATATTATTTGGGGGATCATGTCGTCGCCGTGGTCATCATGTATCAAGGCGATCAGGTGGGTCTGCACCGTTTCCGAGAAACGCGCCCTCATCCTCGCCCTGTCCCTGAGGTAGCGGGCGAGCGCGGTCACCTCGACGCGGTCCCCCGGCTTGCGCGACAGCAGTTCGTCCACGAGTTCCGTGACAGCGTGTCGAGGCCCCCTGATGATGGTGGGCACGCCCTGGTAGACGATCGCGTTGTAGATGGTCCGGATGTGTGCGTGGTCCGAGTCCACCACGCACACGGTGATGTTGTGGTCGGCCAGCGCGTCCGCGATCTCGTCGCCGGGCGTCCTCCAGGCGATCAGGACGTTGCGGTCGTCCAAGCACGGTTTCTCACGTTGTCGTTCGGAGCGCCGGGCCCATCTCTCCGGGGGCACGGTGACGTCGTCCTTCGACTCCGTGCGCTCGCGTATGTGGTAGACGATCTCGTACTGCGTTCCCAGGCTCGGTGCCAGCCCCGCCATCTCCCGGTGCATCCTCGCTTCGGCCACGTTCAGGTGGAGGAGTTCGCGGGGAAGCAGGACGCGCAGCCTCAGCGACTCCTCCGTCGGTACGACCAGGCGTTGCAGGGAAGCCTCGCTCATGATGTCCCCCACGAGGTCGCAGATCTGCTCCTCGTCGGCCTGCTGTTCACCCTGGGGGAAGACCTCGTACCCGGCGTCGCCGAGATGGGCGATGCTGTGCGAGAGCCGGTAGCCACGGGCGGCGGGTGCCAGGTCGAACACCACGACCGTCTCCGGGACCGCCAGGCTCCCGGAAGCGGAGGGAGGGCCGCTGCTCGGTTCCCCTGTCGGCGCGGCGCCTGCGCCGACGGCGCGGTCCCCGCGGCGACGTTCGCGGTCCCGGATCAGGATCTCCTCCCAGTCGGGCCCCAGGACGGACGCCGTCCTCCGGATCCACTGGCCGACCACCAGGGGTATCGGTCGTCGCGGGAGCAGCTCCTGGTACACGTGGTGCACCCAGGAGACGTGCCGGGGCGGGCCGCCGTAGGGGGCGACCAGGTCCAGCAGAGCGGTGAAGACCGTCCACGCGGTCGCCTCCCCGCTCGTACGCCTGCGGACCTCGCGCACTTCGGAGGAGTCGAGGAGCCCGCGGGTGGGGACCTCGTCCAGGGTGACCGAGGCGAGGAGGTCGTGGAGGCTGTCGTACGTCTCCTCCCCGCACAGGGACTCGTCGACCAGGCGCTGCACGGTGACGGCGCTGCGGGTGTCACGGAGTACACGGCTGCCGAGCATCTCCTCGACGGGCAGGACGAAGCCCAGGGTCGTCGGCTCCTCGGGCTGTTTCCACGGGTAGTGGTGGTTCTTCTGGAGGATCCCGACGACCTCCCCGGTCTGCGCGCGCACGGCGCAGCCGCTGAATCCCTCGGTGATGCGTACCTCGCTCTGGGCCGCGATCTCCACCTGATGGGTGAAACCGGTGGGGCCTCCCTTGCCCCTGTAGAGCAGCGGGGCCTGCAGGGAGTCCATGAGCGCGGGATAACCGGTGGCGCGCAGTCCGCTTTCGAGCGGTAGTTCCGAGCAGTTCGCGAGGACGGGGAATCCGGTGTCCGGTGTTCCCGACGCGGTCAACCTGAGCAGGGCCAGGTCCCGGCTTCCTGGTCCTGCTGCCCACAGGTCGGTACCGACCCTCGCCTCCCACGTGCGGCCGTCGAACGAGCGCAGTGCGACGAAGGCGTCGTCCCCCGGGTGCTCAGCCACATGTCGTGGAAGGCGCAGGGCGGTGGCGACCACGTGCGCGCACGTCACCGCCAGGTGCGGGGACACCAGTACCGCACCGCCGCAGACCTGTCCGTTCGGATTGAGTACCCGCGTCTGCCACGGAGGTTCGTGCGGCTGCAGTCCAGGTGGGGGAGGGAGGGGGACGGCCACAGTTCGCGGACCTCTCTCGTATCCGTTTCGCCCGGTGATACCTCTCGGACGTTATGGCCGGAATCGTTCCCCCGTGCGACTGCGGGCAACCGGGGGAACGCGGGTCGTCAATCCGCAGGGTGCCCGGGAGAGGGGAGAGCTCCGGTAGCGGGTCGTGCGGTACGGGGTGTTCCGATACAAGGATGGCCCTGTCTATGTCCGGTCCGACAAACACCGGCGCCCCGGCATGGCCTGGCGGACGGCGACCCACGGCCGAGGACTCGCCGAGGTATCAAAGCGGTGTTGTTCCACGCACAGGTGTTGTGACTTACCGGACACGGGGCAATGATCCCCCGCAATATCCACGAACAGCGCGTAAGGCTCGTGCCCGCGCGCTCAGGAGAAGGGAGGGCAGGGTCTTGGACGAGTCCATGCTCTGGTCCGTCGCGACCTTCGGCGTGTACCTCGCCGCCATGGTGGCCATCGGCCTGTGGGCCTACAAGCGCACCGTCTCGCAGTCGGACTTCGTGCTCGGCGGCAGACAGCTCAACAGCTGGGTGGCGGGCCTGAGCGCCAACGCCAGCGACTTCAGCGGGTGGCTGCTGCTCGGGCTGCCCGGCGCCATCTACGTCTCCGGCCTGGGCGAGGCCTGGATCGCCGTCGGCCTGGCCTGCGGCTTCGCCGGGAGCTGGATCCTCCTCGCGCCCCGCCTGCGGGTGTACACCGAACGCGTGACCGACGCCCGCTCGGGGGGCGACTCCGACTCCCTGACCCTCTCCTCCTTCCTGGAGAACCGCTTCAACGACCCCACGCGGCTGCTGCGCGGGGTCTCGGCGGTGCTCATCATCGTCTTCTACTTCTTCTACGTCGCCTCCGGGCTCGTCGCCATGGCCGCCCTGTTCGACCAGGTCTTCGGTCTGAGCCCGGGCCCCGCCATCGCCATCGGCGTGGGCATCGTGGTGCTCTACACCGTGCTCGGCGGCTTCCTCGCGGTGTCCTACACCGACGTGGTCCAGGCCGCGATGATGTGGATCGCCCTGCTGGTCGTCCCCGCCATGGCGGTCACCGCGCTCGGCGGCTTCGCCGGGCTGTCCGAGGGCGTGTCCGGCAAGAGCGACGGGCTGCTGTCGGCCGTCGGCGGCACCGCCCTGGACGCCGAGCTCGGCCAGTGGGTGAGCACCGACACCCTCGGCTGGGTGGTCATCGTCTCCGGCCTGGCCTGGGGCTTCGGCTACTTCGGCCAGCCGCACATCCTGTCCCGCTACATGGGCATCCGCTCGGTCCGCGACATCCCCAAGGCCGCCGTCATCAGCGTGGTCTGGGCGGTCACCGCCATGATCCTGGCGGTGCTGGTCGGCTTCATCGGCATCGCCTACTTCGACACCCCGCTGGAGAACTCCGAGCAGGTCTTCCCGCTCCTGATCGAGGCCCTGACCCACCCCCTGGTCGCCGGTCTGCTGCTCGCCGCCATCCTCGCGGCCGTCATGAGCACCGCCGACTCCCAGCTGCTGGTCGCCGCGTCCGCCCTCACCGAGGACGGCTACCGGGCCTTCGTGGACCGCGACGCCGACCCCAAGAGGCTGCTGTGGGTCAGCCGCGTCACCGTGGTCGCCGTCGCCCTGGGCGCCGCGGCCATCGCCCTGTGGGGCGACCAGTCGGTGATGGACCTGGTCGGCTACGCCTGGGCCGGGTTCGGCGCGGGCTTCGGCCCGATCCTGGTGCTCTCCGTGTTCTGGAAGCGCATGAGCTGGTCCGGCGCGCTCGCGGGCATGATCGCGGGCGGCACCACCGCGATCGTGTGGGACGTCCTCGACGCGAACTTCTTCGGCACCGGCCTGTACGCCATGGTCCCGGCCGTGGTCCTCAGCGTCGCCGCCATCTTCGTCTTCAACGGCCTGGCCAGGGTCACCCCGCAGATGGAGAGCGACTTCGACCGGGTCGAGGCGGAGATCCGCGGCACCGGTTCCGCCCCGGGAGAGGCCACACGGGTCTGACCGGCGACCGCCCCGGCCTCCCCGCCCGCACCGCGTCCGCAGTGCGGGCGGGGAGGCCGCTCTGGCGCACCCGACCCCGGAACGGTAGAACGGTGACATGTCGTCACTGACGGAACACCCGGCCGTGTGGGCCCGGACCGACGTGCCCGAGGGCCTCGGATTGGGCGCGCTCCTCCCCGAGCCCGACGGCCACCGCCTGGAGGCCGGGGAGACCGTCGTCGTGGGCGAGGAGCGGTTCCTCACCCGCTTCAGCGTCCGCACCGACCTGGCGTGGACGACCCGGCGGGTGTACGCCGAGGTCCTCTCCTCCCAGGGCCTGGAGTCGGTCACGCTCGACGCCCACGGAGGCCACTGGAGCGGACCCGACGGCGTTCCCCGGCCCGAACTGGTGGGCTGCCTGGACGTGGACGTCGCCGCCACCCCGCTCACCAACACCCTGCCCATCCGCCGCCTCGGCCTGCGCCCGGGCGAGTACCGCGACATCGCGGTGGTCTGGATCGACATCCCCTCCCTGCGGGTGCGCCGGGTCAGACAGCGCTACACCCGCCACCCCGCCGAGGACGGCCTGGAGCGCTACACCTACCGCGACCCCCTGCACGGCGAGTACCGGCTGTCGGTGGACGGGGACGGGGTGGTCGTCGACTACGAGCGCTTCGCCCGCCGCCTGCGCACGGACACCTGAGGCCGCCCCGCGCACTCTCCCGCCCCCGCGAGTCCCCGCCCCGCGCATCCCCACCCCGCCCCCGCGATCCCTCCCTCCGGCTCCCCGAGGCCGCGCCCCCTCCACCGGCCCCTCCGCCGCCCCCTCCGGTCCGGGCCGCTCCCCGGGCTCGTCCCCGAACGCGGGACAGGCGATAATCGGCGGGCACACGCACCACACCCACGGGGGACCGCAGTGACCGACACCGAGCTGAGCCAGGACCGTCGCGAGATCATCCGCGACCTCGCAGTGCCCGAGCACTTCGACGCGCGCGTCGAGATCGAACGCCGTGTGGCCTTCCTCGCCGAGCGGCTGATCAGCACCGGCTCCACCGCGCTGGTCCTGGGCATCAGCGGCGGTGTGGACTCGCTCACCGCCGGACGCCTGTGCCGCCTGGCGGTGGACCGGGCCCGCGAGAACGGCCACGAGTGCGAGTACGTCGCCATGCGCCTGCCCTACGGCGAGCAGAAGGACGAGGAGGACGCGACCCGCTCCGTCGCGTTCACGGCCCCCGAGCGCTGCCTCACCGTCGACGTCCGGCCCGCCAGCGATGCCATGGCCGACTCCCTGTCCGCCGCCGGGATGGCCTACGCCAGCGAGTCCTCGGCGGACTTCGTCCTCGGCAACGTCAAGGCGCGGCAGCGGATGATCGCCCAGTACGCGGTCGCGGGCGGCCTGCGCGGACTGGTGGTCGGCACCGACCACGCGGCCGAGGCGGTCACCGGGTTCTTCACCAAGTACGGCGACGGCGGGGCCGACCTCGTGCCGCTGACCGGTCTGACCAAGCGCCGGGTGCGCGCGGTCGCCGCCGAGCTGGGCGCTCCGGAGGACCTGGTGCGCAAGGTGCCCACCGCCGACCTGGAGACGCTCTCCCCGCAGAAGCCGGACGAGGAGGCCCTCGGCCTGACCTACGACCAGATCGACGACTTCCTGGAGGGCCTGCCGGTGCCCGGGCACGTGGAGACCGCGCTGGTCGGCCGGTACCGCGCCACCGCCCACAAGCGCGCGCTGCCCACCGCTCCCTGACGCCACCGCGGCGAACCGGCGGGTCCCGCGCACCCGGCCGACACCGGTGGCCGGGGCCGGGCCCGCCGCGCGTACGGGGCCGGGCGGCGGACCGGAGGACCCCTCCGTTCCGCCGCCGTTTCCGCCGCCGTTTCCGTGCGCGCCCGGGGCCCTCACACCGCTGCCGCGCGGCCCGACCGCCCCGGACAGCTGTTCCGTCTCCGCACACGGACCTTCCCCAAGGGTTTCGTACACGCCGTCTCGCGGGGTACCGTGTGCGGGAACTCTCCCGGACTTCCCGGAGCACGTTCGGCGCGTCAGCGCCCTCCGCCCGGGGGAGAACGGTCCCCGATCCGCCGCGCCCCGACGCGCGGTGGTGCAGGCACCACCTTCCACGGTCGGGCAACCGCCTCTCGGAGAGGGGCGTCAGATCCATCGCGGCCACCACCCGGCCCGACCTACTCTCGTTACCACGCGTCGCCGACAGTTGAGCCGACGCGGCCACGCCACCGGGCGCGTTCGAGAACGCGTCGCCACCCCCTGATCCCGGCCACACGGCCCCCGCGCACCATCGCGTCCGGGGACGCACACGCGTACGGGGTAGACCAAGGAGCGACCGATGACCGTGACCGTCGAGAACGAAGGCGGGGGCTCGTCGTCGGCGTACGCCTCCGGCACAGCCCTCCTGCCCTCTCCGCGGGCACCGCGGCCCGGGGCTGGCCGGGACAGGTTCCTGGACGTCATCCGGCTGTTCGTGATGGCTCTGGTGGTCATGCAGCACTGGTGGCTGCCGGTTCTGGTCCACGAACCCGGGTCCTTCGAGGCGGGCAGCGTCCTGTCCACCGAGGGCGGCTTCGTGCTGACGTGGGTCGTCCAGGTCATGCCGCTGATCTTCTTCGTCGGGGGCGCGGCCAACCTCATCAGCTGGCGCTCGGCCTCGGGCCGGGGCATGTCCGCGTCGGACTGGTTCGCGCGCAGACTGCGCAGACTCGCCTGGCCGGTGGTGCCGCTGGCGGCCCTGTGGATCGTCGCCTCCCACCTGCTGGTCCTGGGCGGCGCACCGGCCCAGGCGGTCCTGGTGGGCGCCGGGGCCGCGGGCATGGTGCTGTGGTTCCTCGCCGTGTACGTGCTGGTGGTCGTGTCCACCCCGCTGCTGTTCCGGGCCCAGGAGCTCTTCGGCTGGTGGGTCCCGATCGCCCTGCTGGCCGCCGCTGCGGCCGTGGACCTGACCCGCTTCTCGACCGGCGCGGACTGGGTCGGCTACCTCAACGTGGCCTTCGTGTGGCTGGGCGTGCACCAGTTGGGGTTCCGCTACGCGACGGGGGCGATCCGCCTGCGCTACGCCGCGGGGATGGTGGCGGGCGGCGCGGCCGCCGCGCTGGCCCTGACGACGTTCGGCCCCTACTCGCTCAACATGACGGGCGTGTTCGCCACGGAGTCCTCCAACGTGTCCCCGCCCACCCTGGTGCTCGCCGCCATGGGCGCGCTGCAGATCGGCGTCGCGGTGCTGCTGCGCGAGCGGATCAGCGCCTGGTCGGAGCGCCCGGGCCCGGCGCGTCTGCTGGACCGGATCTGCCCGCAGCTGATGACGGTCTACCTGTGGCACATGCTGCCGCTCAGCGTGGTGGCGGGCGTGCTGGTGTTCGGCCTGGGGATCGACACCCCCGAGCCGCTGACGGGCCTGTGGGTGCTGTGGGGCGTGCTGGGGCTGGTGGTCCTGGTGCCCCTGATCGTGCCGCTGGCGCACTGGGCGGTGCGGTTCGAGAACCCGCCGAAGGTGCTGAGCGGTTCCCCGGGCATGGTCCGCGTCCTGGCCGCCGCGGCGCTGGTCGGCGGAGGGATGCTGCTGCTGACGGTGTCCGGCCTGGGACTCGGCGCGGGCCCGGTCCTCGGACTGCTCGCGGTGCTGTCGGGCGTGTTCCTGACGCGGGCTCCCCGGAGGAGCTGACCGCCCCGCGCCCGGTCCGGGGAGCCCCGGACCGTGCGCCCTCCCCGGCGCCCCGCGGGTCCGGGGCGCTACCGGTCCCCGTATCGGGTAGACCGAAGGGCATGGACCCGACACGTATCGCCTTCGAAGAACGGGGGAGCGGCCGCCCCCTGGTCCTCCTCCACGGACTCGGGGACCGCCGCCAGAGCTGGACCGCCGTGATGCGGCGGCTCTCCGCCGACTACCGCGTCATCTGCGTGGACCTGCCGGGGTTCGGCGCCTCGCCCGGGCCCGGCCCCGACGAGCCCTACGACGTCCTCACCCTGACCGACGACATCCAGGAGTTCTGCCGCCTGCACGGGCTGGAGCGCCCGCACCTGGCGGGCAACTCGCTCGGCGGGTCGATCGCCCTCGAACTGGGGGTCCGGGGCCTGGCCGCGTCGGTGACGGTGTTCTCCCCGGCGGGGTTCTCCGACAGGCTCGCCCGGTGCGCGATACGCGGGGTCGGCGCGCTCTCCCGCCTGGCCACGCACGTCCCGATGCGGGTCAAGGAGCGCCTGGCCAACACCGCCCCGGCCAGGACGGCCGCCCGGATCGCGCTGCGCGGCGACCCCTCGACGCCCGAGGCCAAGGCGACCCGGTTCAGCGTCCGGGGCCTCCAGCAGGGTTCGCCCTACATCCGGCTCGTGCCGCGCATCGCCGAGTACGTCTTCACGGCGCGGCCGATCGAGTGCCCGGTCACCATCGCCTGGGGCGACCGCGACCGGACACTGCTGCCGTCCAGCGCCGCGCACGCCCACCACCGGGTGCCCAACGCGCGCATGGTCTCGCTGATCGGCAGCGGGCACATCCCCATGGCCGACGACCCGGTCACGGCCGCCGAGCACGTCCGGTGGACCTGCCGCGCCGCCGACCTGGGCAGCGCCAAGGCCGCCGCGCGCAACGCGGCCGGGCGCGTGACCAAACCCGGTCCCCAGGACTGAACCCGGTCTCTAGCAGCTGAAACCGCCGTCGGTGCTGATCACCTGGCCGGTCACCCACGAGGCCTCGTCGGTGGTCAGCCAGGCCAGCAGCCTGGCCGGGTCGTCGGGCACGCCCACCCGCCCGGCCGGGAAGCCGGGCAGGACGCGGTGCATCAGCTCCTCGTCGATGTAGCCGGTCTGCACCGGGCCGGGGTCGACGGCGTTCACGGTGATGCCGCGCGGGCCCAGCTCGGCGGCGAGGGTCGGGGTGATCTGGGCCAGGACCGCCTTGGCCGACGCGTACGCCACCTCGCCGGGCATCGCCCCGCGGATCTGCCCGGAGGTCATGAACAGCACCCGGCCGCCGGGGCGCCCGTCGTGCCGCGCCGCGAAGGCCTGCGCGAGCAGGATCGGCGCGCGGGCGTCGACCGCCCAGTGCCCGTCGAGCATCTCCAGGGTCACCTCCGCCAGCGACGCGTCGCCGCCGTTGCGCGCGTGGTTGGCCACCAGGACGTCCAGGTGCCCGAACTCGGCCGCGGTCGCCTCCACCACCCGCCGGGGCGCGTCGGGGTCGGCCATGTCCGCGCCGACGTCGGCCACGCGGGCGGCGGGGTCGCCGAGCACCGCGCGCACGCCGTCGAGCACGGCGGTGAGGTCGTCGCTGCCCCAGGGCAGCTCCGCGTCGTGCGGCTGGTGGTGGTGGACCATCACCGAGGCGCCGTACGCGGCGAGGCGGCGGGCCACGGCGTAGCCGATGCCGCCGCGCCTGCTCGCGCCGGTGACCAGGGCGGTCCTGCCGCGCAGGGGCAGGGGGTCGCGGGACAGGGCGTCCCGGTCGGAGCGTTCGGGGGAGGAAGCGGAGTGGGCCATGGCGGGCCTGCCTTCTGCCGTGGACGGACGGGGAACCGGCCGCGCCGCGGGTCCGGGCGATCCCGGGAGCCGCGGTGTGCGCGGCGCCGGGGCGACTCTGGCAGAAGGGGTGGGGCGGCGCACCCGGTTTTCGGCCTCCTCTCCGGAGTCGCGTGTCCGGAATGTGCTGTCCCGGGAGTGATGGTGTGTTCTGTTGACCGGGCTCCCCGGTCTACCGCTGTGTCGAGTTCGCGGGATACCGTGGACCCGCTCACCGACGCCTTGAGGAGGCAGTGGATTGACACCATCGACACGACCGGCCCCGGGCCTGCCCGAGTGGCTGCGCGAGGAGGAGCGGCGGCTGTACGGCTTCGCCGCGGGATCCGCCGTGTCCGACGGCTTCGGCTGGCTCGACGCGGACGGGCGTGTGGAGCGGGACCGGCCCGCCGCCGCCTGGATCACCGCGCGGATGACGCACGTGTTCTCCCTGGCCCACCTGCGGGGGGAGGCCGACGCGGGGCGGCTGGCCGACCACGGTGTGGCGGCCCTGGCGACGGGCCCCCTGCGCGACGCCCGGGACGGCGGCTGGTTCGACCGGGTGCCGGACGACACTGCGGCGGACTCTTCCCGGGAGCGCTCCCATGAGCGTCCGCGCAAGTCGGCCTACGAGCACGCGTTCGTGGTCCTGGCCGCCTCCAGCGCCACCCTCGCCGGTCGCCCGGGAGCGCGTGAGCTGCTCGACGACGCGCTGCGGGTCGTCGAGGAGCGCTTCTGGGAGGAGTCCGCGGGCGCCCTGCGCGAGAGCTGGGACAGCGGGTGGAACGCCACCGAGGACTACCGGGGCGCCAACAGCAACATGCACGCCGTGGAGGCCTTCCTGGCGGCGGCGGACGCCACCGGCGACGCCCTGTGGGCCCGCCGCGCGCTCTCCGTCGCCGAGCGCCTGATCCACGGCGTGGCCGCCGAGCACGACTGGCGCCTGCCCGAGCACTTCACCCCCGACTGGAAGCCCGTCCCGGACTACAACCGGGACCAGCCCGACCACCCCTTCCGCCCCTTCGGGAGCACCACCGGGCACCTGCTCGAATGGGCGCGTCTGCTGGTCCACCTGGAGGTCGCGCTCAGCCGTGCGGGCGACCCCGTCCCCGCGTGGCTGCGCACCGACGCCGAGGCGCTGTTCGACCACGCCGTCCGGCGCGGCTGGGCCGTGGACGGCGCCGACGGGTTCGTCTACACCCTCGACTGGCAGGACCGGCCGGTCGTGCGCGAGCGCATGCACTGGGTGGTGGCCGAGGCCGCCATGGCCGCCTGGGCGCTGGGGGAGCACACGGGCGGGGCCTCCTACACCGACCTGTACGAACGCTGGTGGGCCTACGCCGACCGGCACCACCTGGACCGCGAGCGCGGCAGCTGGCACCACGAGCTGGACCCGGACAACCGTCCGGCCGCGAGCGTGTGGCCGGGCAAGCCGGACGTCTACCACGCCTACCAGGCGGCACTCCTGCCCCAGGTCGGGCTGTCGGCCTCCATCGCGGCCGCCCTCCTGCCCGGCACCGACCAGAACCCCGGAGGAAACGCGTGACCACCGACAACGCAGGGGACGCGCAGGGCGTCCCGGCCGGAGGGGCCGCGGGGGCCGGGTCCTCCCCCCGCCTCGTCGTGGTGGGCGAGAACGTCATGGACCTGCTGCCCACCTCCCACGGCCCCGACGTGCTCAAGGCGGCGCCCGGCGGCGGTCCGGCCAACACGGCGGTGGCGGCGGCCCGGCTGGGCACGCCCACCCGGCTGCTCGCGCGGATCGGCGCGGACGGCTTCGGCGAGCTGATCCGCGAGCGCCTGCTCGGGGAGGGGCTGGACCCGGCGGGGCTGCTCCCGGCCCGGGAGCCGACGGCGCTGGCCCTGGCCACGCTCGGCCGGGACGGGTCGGCCCGCTACGACTTCCGCATGGACGACGCCGCCGACTGGCGCTGGCGCGCGGGGGAGCTGCCCGAGGAGCTGGAACCGGGGGTCCGCGCGCTGCACGCCGCGTCGATAGCGCTGTTCCGCGAGCCCGGCGCCACCCTGATCGAGGCGATGCTGCGCCGCGAGCACGGGCGCGGGCGGGTGACGCTCACCCTGGACCCCAACATCCGCCACGACGTCATAGGCGACCCCGTCACCGCGCGGGCGCTGGCCCTGCGGCACGCCGCGCAGGCGCACCTGGTGAAGGCGAGCGACGAGGACCTGGCGTTCCTGTACCCGGACCTGTCCCCGGTCCGGGCGGCCCACGCCGTCGCGGCGCTGGGCCCGGCGCTGGTGGTGGTGACCATGGGCGCCGACGGGGCCCTGGCGGTCTGCCGGGGCGAGGAGGTGGCGGTGGCCGCGCCGAGGACCGAGGTGGCCGACACCGTGGGCGCGGGCGACTCCTTCATGGGCGCCCTGCTGAACTGGCTGGACCGCCACGACCGGCTGGGGGAGGATCCGCGGGCCCGCCTCGCCGGACTGGACGGGGCGGACCTGGCGGACCTGCTGGGGTTCGCGGTCTCGGTCGCCGCGGTCACGGTGACCCGGGAGGGGGCGGACCCGCCCACCATGGCCGAGGTGGCGGGCGGCGTCGGGCGGTAGCCCCTGCGGACAAGCGCGGCCCGCCCTCCTCAGGCGAGGCCCTCCCTCGTCTGGGCCACGAGGTGGTCCACCACGTCGGCGAGCCTGCCCCGCCGGGCGTACACGGCGCGTTGGCGGGCCGCCCCGCTTCCGGCCGCGCGCACCCGGCCGAGCAGGGAGGAGGCCAGGTCGGCGTCGCCGTTGGCCAGCAGCCCGGGCAGCGCGGCGTGCAGCAGCCGTTCGGCCGCCGCGTGCCCGGGCAGCGCCTCCCCGGTCAGCGGGTCGGGCACCACGCCCTCCAGCCCGTCCCGGGCGGCCCGCCACACGGCGGCCCGCAGCGCCTGGTCGGGGATGCCCGGCGCGGGGATCCCGTAGCACACGTCGGTGAGCGCTCGACCGGTCAGGCCGCGGATCAGCACGGCCAGCAGCAGCGCCTCCTCGGCGGTGGCGGCCACGTCGCTCACCCGGATCTCCAGCGTGGGCAGGTGGTCCGAGAGGCGGACGTCCCAGTAGACCATCCGCCGGTCCAGGATCGCCCCGGCGTCGGAGAGCGCCCGCACGGTCTGCTCGTGCTCGGCCAGGGAGCGCAGGAGCGGGGGAGGACCGGCCGAGGGCAGCCGGTTCCAGGCCACCGTGCGCCAGCTGGAGTAGCCGGTGTCGCGTCCGGCCTGGAACGGGGAGTTCGCCGACAGCGCCACCAGGAACGGCAGCCACCGGCGCAGGTGGTTGCCCACCGCTACGGCGGTCTCCCGGTCGGGGACGCCCACGTGCACGTGGCAGCCGCACACCACGTGCGACTCGCGCAGCGCACCGAAGTGCGCGGCGATGTCGGCGTAGCGGCGCCCCTCGCTGGTCCCCACCGAGGCCGGATCGCCCAGGACGGCGGTGCCGGAGGCGACGACGGCGAGCCCGGCCGCGCCCGCGGCGCGGCCCAGCTCCCCGCGCGCCGCACGCAGGAAGCGCAGGGCCTCGCCCGCGTCGTCGCACACGGGGCTGTTGGCCTCCACCTGCGCGCGGGAGAACTCGCCGCACAGGTGGTCGCGCAGGACGCGGGTGTTGGCGAGCACCTCGGGTGCCCGGGACAGGATGAGGCGGGTGCCGGGGTCTACGACGAAGAACTCCTCCTCGACGCCGAAGGTCGGGGGCACGGTGTGGTTCCCGTCGCGGGCGCCGGCGGCCGCCGACCGCCGGGTGTCGTGTGCTGCCGTGGAGCGGTTCTCCATGGGCGTCGGTCCCTCCCTGCCGTAGGGGCGCTCCCTCACGGGGGCGTCCCGGACTGGATATCCCCGTCGGGGGCGGTCGCGACAGTGTCCTGAAGAAGATAAAAAGCTATCCATGTGATCTTTTGTCCCGTTTGTCGGTATCGCGGGTGTGTCGTTGCGCGCACGTTACGGCTTGATAACCCTGCTCCCGGCCGGTGCGGGCGCCGGGGCGGCGCCGGGCCCCCTCCGCGGAGTGAGCACCGTCACTTTCCCCGGCCGCGGAAACCCAGGTGGGCACCGCGATGCCCCGCCCGCGCACCCGTCCCGCGGGCACCGCGAGTACCCCTATCCAGGCCCGTCCCGCACGTCGCGTGCGACTCCGGGCGAGCATCGGTGAAACGACCAGTGTGGTCGCCCGCACCTGCCGCGACGGGGGCCCGCTGTGCGAATGTGTGCACGTGGCTGGCAGGAACACACAACCCCCCGTCGCCCGCCTCCGAGGTCGCGACACGGAGCAGCGGGCCCTCTCCGACGCCCTGGACGACGCGCGGTCCGGCCGGGGCGCCTCCCTGCTCCTCTCCGGCGGCCCCGGGCGCGGCAAGACGGCGCTTTTGGAGTACCTGAGCGGGTCCGCAGGTGGTTTCACCGTGCTCCGCGCGGACGGCGTCGCCGACGAGGCGGACCTGCCCCTCGCCGGACTCCAACGCCTCCTCCGCCCCCTCGCGCGGGAGGCCGAGCGCCTTCCCGAGCCCCCGCGCGACCTCCTCCGCGACGCCCTGACCCGGGGAGCGGTCGCCGACGCGGACCGGCTCGCCCTCTACACCGGCCTGGTCGAACTGCTCTCCCTCGCCGCGGCCGACCGCCCCCTCCTGCTGTGCGTGGACGACGCGGACCGGCTCGACGCGCCCTCGCTGGACGCCCTGGCCTTCGTCGCCCGGCGCCTCGCCGGAACGCCCGTCGCCGCCGTCCTCGCCGCGCGCGAGGGCCGGGGCAAGCCCGCCGGGGCCCGGGCTTCCGAGACCGACGCCGAACCCCCTTCCGACGCCCTCGTCCCCGGTGTCGCCGAAATCCCGCTCGCGCCCCTGGAGGAGCGGGCGCTCCACGACATCCTCACCGACAGGGCCTCGGTCACCCCGGCCTCCGCCGTGCGCTCCGCCCTGGTCCGCGCCGCCCACGGCAACCCCGCCGCCGTCCTCGGCCTCCTGCGGGGGCTGTCCCGGACCCAGCTCCTGGGTGAGGAGCCCCTCCCCGACCCGCCGCGCCTGCCCGGCCGCCTGCGCGCCGGCCTCCTCGCCCCCTACCGGGGCCTCCCCGAACGGGCCCGCCACCTGCTGCTGCTCGCCGCCCTCGGTGACGAGCCCCGCGTCCACCGGCTGCTGGAGGCCTGCGGGGAACCCGGACCGAACGCCACCGGCCCCGGTTCCGGCGTTTCCGTCCCCGCACCCGGACCGACCGTCACCGACCTCGAACCCGCCGAGGAGCGGGGCCTCGTGCGGGTGGAGGGCGACACCGTCGTCTTCGCCGACCCCCTGACGCGCGAGGCCATCGCCCAGGACGCCCCCGCCGGGCGGCTGCGCGCCGCGCACCGGGCCCTGGCCCGCGCCTGCGACCCCGGAACCTCGCCCGCGGAGTTCGTCCGCCACACCGCCGCCGGGGCCGACGCGCCCGACGCCGGACTCGCCGAAGCCGCGACCGCCGCCGCCCGGCGCGTCAAGAGGGTCGGGGGCCGCCTCGCCGCCTCCCACGCCTACGAGCGCGCCGCCGACCTGTGCCCCGACCCCGACGAACGCGCCTGCCGACTGAACACGGCCTCCTACGAGGCCTACATGGCCGGGAGTTCGGCGCGCGCCACCCGGCTGCTCGCGCGGGCGCGGCCCCTGGCGGTGTCGGACCGGCGGCGGGCGACCGCCGACCTCATCGACGCCCAGATCGCCATGCGCGGCGAGAACGCCATGGACGTCGCCGAACGCCTGCTCACCGTCGGCCGCGGACTCATCCCCCACGACCGCTCCCTGGCCCTGCGCGCCCTCGTGCGCTCGGCCGACGCCGCCTCCCTGGCCGGTGACGCCGCCCGCCACGGCCGGGCCGCCGAACTGGCCCTGCCCCTGGTCCGTCCGGACGACCCGGCGCCGATGCGCATGGTCGCGTCCTTCCTGGAGGGCTGCGCGGTCTCCTTCCGCGGCGACTACCCCGGCTCCACCCCGCTGCTGCGCGAGGCGACCGGGCTGGCCGGGATCGCCAAGCCCTCCGAGCTGGTCTGGGCGGGCATCAGCGGCCTGCGCCTGGGCGACGCGCCGTTCGTGCGGTCGGTCACCTCGCGCGCCGTCGAGGTCGGCCGCCTGCGGGGCGAACGGGCCACCCTGCCCGCCGCGCTGGGCTTCCTGGTCTTCTCCGAGTTCTGGAGCGGACGCTTCCCCTCGGCCGCCGGGACCGCCCTGACCGGCCTGAGGGTCTCCCGCGAGACCGGCCAGACCGTGTGGGCCACCCAGCACCTGGCGTCCCTGGCGATGATCGCCGCCATCCAGGGCGACGTGGACACCTGCCGCATCCGGGCCCGCGCGGTCGCCGTCCAGGCGGGGGAGAACAGCCTCGGCCTGGCCGCCGCCCTGTCGGCGTGGGCGCTGGCCGTCCTGGAGCTGTCCCGGGGCAACGCCGCGGAAGCGTTCTTCCGGCTGCGCGCCCTGGTCCACGCCGCCCCCGGGCACGGCCACCCCACCATGCGGCTGCTCACCGCCCCGCACTTCGTGGAGGCGGCGACCCGCATGGGCGAGACCGAGTGGGCGCGCACCTCCCTGGCCGGGTACCGGCGCTGGGCCGAGTCGGTGGGCAGCCCGAGCACGCTGGCCCTGGCCGCCCGGGGATCGGGCCTGCTGGCCGCGGGCGACGAGGCCTGCGACCACTTCGAGAACGCGCTGGCCCTGCACCGGGCCTGCGGAGACGACGACGTCGAGCACGCGCGCACCCAGCTGCTGTTCGGCGCCCACCTGCGCCGGGCCCGCCTGCCCGGCCGGGCCCGCGAGCACCTGTACAACGCGCTGGAGACCTTCGAGCGCTTCGGGGCGCGGCTGTGGGTGCGCCAGACCCGCGCCGAGCTGCGCGCGATCGGGACCGCCGAACGCGGACCCGACCCCGTCTCCACCAGCGAACTGACCGCGCAACAGCAGCAGATCGCCCGGCTGGTCGCCGAAGGGGCCACCAACCGCGAGGTGGCCGCCCACATGTTCATCAGCCCGCGCACGGTCGAGCACCACCTGCGCGGCATCTTCCGCAAGCTCAACATCAGGTCCCGCGTGGACCTGGCCCGCCTGTTCAACTGACCCCCGGCCGACGACCGAGGCGCCGCCGGACACCCCCTTCATACCAACTGGTCGGTACGCCTCCGGTCGAAGAGAAAGGCAGCCAATGACGACGACCGCAACGGAGCACCTCCTGAGCGCTGACGGGGTGACCGTGCGCTTCGGGGGCCTCACCGCGCTCGACGACGTCGGACTCCGGGTCGCACCCGGGTCCGTGGTCGGCCTCATCGGCCCCAACGGAGCGGGCAAGACCACCCTGTTCAACGTCCTGTCCGGCGTCCTGCGCCCCACCGCCGGGACCATCACCTGGAAGGGCGCCCCGCCGCCCGGCCGCCGCCCCCACCACCTCGCCCGCGCGGGCATCGCCCGGACCTTCCAGGGCCTCAACCTCTTCCCGATGATGACGGTCCTGGACAACGTCGTCGCCGGGGCCGACCGCCTCGCCTCCGGAGGCCCGTTCTCACTGCTCAGCGGCCTGGGACGGCACCACCGCGACGAACGGGAGCTGCGCGGGCGGGCCCTGGCCGCCCTGGAGCGCTTCGGGGTCGCCGAGCACGCCCACCGGCTGCCCGCCACCCTGCCCTACGGCGTGCAGAAGCAGGTCGCCCTCGCGCGCGCCTGCGTGGGCGAACCCGAACTCCTCCTGCTCGACGAACCCGCCAGCGGACTGTCGGGGGCGCAGATCGACGCCCTCGCCGACCGGATCCGCGGCTTCAGGCGGGACATGGCCGTCGTCCTCGTCGAGCACCACATGGACCTGGTCATGCGGGTCTGCGACCACATCGTCGTGTTGAACTTCGGCCGGGTCATCTCCACCGGCACCCCCGCCGAGGTCCAGGCCGACCCCCTCGTCACCCAGGCCTACCTCGGCACCCCCGCGGACGCCCCCGCCCGGAACGCGGCGGCCCCAGCGGACGCACCCGGCCGGGACACGGGGACCCCGGCCCGGGACGCCGCCGCCCCCACCGACACCCCCGGCGCCGGTCCCGGCGACGCGAACGGAGCCGCCCGATGACCGCCCCGCCCCTGCTGTCCGTCGAGGAGCTCAGCGCCTCCTACGGAGCCGTCCGCGCCCTGGACCGCGTGTCCCTCACCGTCCCCGCCAAGGGCGTGTGCGCCGTCCTCGGCGCCAACGGCGCGGGCAAGACCACCCTGCTGCGCACCCTCACCGGCCTCCACCCGGCCGCCTCCGGGCGCGTCCTGCTCGACGGCGAGGACATCACCCGCCTGCCCGCCGAGAAGGTCATCACCCGCGGCCTCGCCCACGTCCCCGAGGGCGGCGGCGTCATCGTCGAACTCACCGTCGAGGAGAACCTGCGCCTGGGCGGGCTGTGGCGTTCCGACCGCCGCCGCGACTCCGCCATGGGCGAGGTCCTGGAGCTCTTCCCGCCCCTGGCCGAGCGGCGCGGCAGACCCGCCAGCACCCTCTCCGGGGGCGAGCGCCAGATGCTCGCCATCGGCCGCGCCCTCATGGCCAGGCCCCGGGTGCTGCTGCTGGACGAGCCCTCGCTGGGCCTGGCGCCCCTGGTCACCAGGCAGATCTTCACCCTCCTGCGCGACCTGCGCGACCGCACCGGGCTCACCGTCGTCCTGGTCGAGCAGAACGCGGCCGGGGCGCTGTCGGTCACCGAGACCGGGTTCGTCCTCAACCAGGGACGCGTCGCGGTCGGGGGCGCCTCCGCCGACCTGCTCTCCGACGACCGCACGCGCCACGCCTACCTGGGCTTTTAGAGGAGTCCCCGCATGACCCACTTCATCAACCTGACCCTCAACGGGCTGGCCTCCGGGGCGGCCTACGCGGCGCTGGCGCTGTCCCTGGTGATCATCTACCAGGCCACCCGCCTGGTGAACTTCGCCCAGCCCGCGCTCGCCCTGGTCGCGGTCTACACGGCCTACACCGTCACCCAGATCACCGGCTCGTACTGGCTCGGCTTCGCCGCCGCGCTCACCGCGGGCCTGGCCGCGGGCGCGCTGGTCGAGCGGTTCGTCATCCGGCCCATCGCCCGCGTCTCCCAGCTCAACGCCATCATCGTCACCCTCGGCCTCCTCCTGGTCGTCCAGGGGCTGGTCGGGATGGTCTGGGGCAACGAGCAGCACGGGTTCGGCTACGCGTTCAGCTACGTGGGCCGCTTCTCGCCCGCCAACGTGTTCGCCCTGGTGTCGGTCGGGGCCGTCGCGCTGCTGCTGTTCGCCCTGTACCGGTTCACCCCGCTGGGCCTGCGCATGCGCGCCGCCGCCTTCCACCCCGAGGCCGCCCGGCTCAGCGGCGTGCGGGTGGGCCTGATGCTCACCGCGGGGTGGGCGATCGCCTCCTTCATCGGCGCCCTGGCGGGCATGCTCGCCGGACCGCCGTTCATCTCGCCGAACGTGTTCGACGTCGTGTTCGTCTACGGCATCACCGCCGCCGTCATCGGCGGTCTGGACAACCCGTTCGGCGCCGTCCTCGGGGGGATGCTCATCGGCCTCGGGATGTCCTACGTGTCCGGTTACGCCGGGCCCGAACTGGCCACCCTCGCCGCCCTCGTCATCGTCGTCGCGGTGCTGAGCGTTCGCCCCGACGGCATCCTGTCCCGCCCGGCCGCGCGAAAGGTGTAGCGATGCCCTCACCCACCCGGCAGCGCGCGCAGCGCGCCACCGCCCCCCACACCCCGAACCCGTCCGCCGCCTCCTCCGGCGGCCGGTGGCGCGCCCTGCCCGCGCCGCTGCGCCACCTGCTCCTGGCCGCGCTCGGCCTCGCCGCCGTCACCGCGCTGCTGCTGGCCACCGGAGACCTCACCGCGCTGCGCGTGGCCGCCGTCGGCTACACCATGCTGGCCGTCGCCGGGCTGCAACTGCTCGTCGGCGGCAGCGGCCAGGTGTCCCTCGGCCACGGCGCGTTCATGATGATCGGCGCCTACACGATGGCGCTGCTGGTCCTGTACCAGCCGATGCTCCCCCTGACGGTGAACCTGCTGCTCATCGTGGGGGTCTCCGCCGTCGCCGGGATCGCGGTCGGCGCCGCCACGGCACGCCTGCACGGCCCCTACCTGGCGGGGGCCACCCTCATCCTCGCCGTCGGCCTGCCCGGGCTGACCCACCGCTACCACGAGGTCCTCGGCGGCAGCAACGGCCTCAACATCCGCACCGCGGGCGCGCCGCCCCTCCTCCAGGGCCTGGTCACCGACAGCGAGTGGAAGGCCCTGGTGGTGTGGACCGCCGTGGTGCTCGGTCTGGCCGTCCTGGCCACCGTCTCCACCGGCCGCCTGGGCCGCCGCATGCGCGCCATCCGCGACGACGAGACCGCGGCCGCCATGGCCGGGATCCCGGTCGGCACGACGAAGGTGGTCGCGTTCGTCATCGCCTCGGCGGCCGGCGGCCTCGCGGGCGGCCTCCAGGCCTACGTGCTCGGCACCGCGACCCCCAGCACCTTCACCCTCGCGCTGTCGCTGACCCTGCTCGCGGCCCTCGTCCTGGGCGGCATCGGCAGCCTGTGGGGCGCGCTGTGGGCCGCGGTCGCCGTCGTCTACCTGGAGGTCTGGGTCTCCGACCTGGCCGGAACCCTGGGCCTGAGCCGCGACGCGGAGAACAACCTCCCGATCGTGTTCTTCGGCGTGGTCCTCATCCTCGTCCTGCGCTTCTGGCCCCTGGGAATCCACGGCGCGCTCCAACGCCTGGCCACACGCCTCGGACCCGCCGGGTCCGGACCCCGCTAGCCGGTGCCGGGGCGCCCGCCCGCCCGGCACCGCTCCACCCCCACCCCCCACCCCCCACCCCCCGAGAAGGAGAACCCCATGCGCAACCGCAGCGGAACCCGGGCCGCCCTGGCGGCCTCCCTGGCCCTGACGATGCTGGCGACCGCCTGCACCGGCGCCGGTGAGGTCACCGAGGGCTCCGAGGTCGACCTGAACCTCTCCACCGGTGTCACCGACGACGCCGTCGTCATCGGCTCCCACCAGCCCCTGACCGGACCCGCGGCCCCCGGCTACCTCGCGGTCTCCCAGGGCGCCCGCGCCGTGTTCGAGTACGTCAACGCCCAGGGCGGCGTGAACGGCCGCGAGATCGACTACCGGGTCGAGGACGACGCCTACGACCCCGCGCGGACGATCGACGTGACACGGCAGTTGGTCATCGAGGACGAGATCTTCGCGATGGTGGGCGGTCTGGGAACGCCCACGCACAGCAGCGTCCTCGACTACCTCAACGAGGAGGGTGTGCCCGACGTCTTCCCGTCCTCGGGCGCCCTGGCGTGGAACAACCCCGACGAGCACCCCCTGACCTACGGCTGGCAGACCGACTACACCAAGGAGGCGAAGATCCAGGGCGAGTACATCGCGGCGAACTTCCCCGACCGGGGCGTCGGCTACCTGTTCCAGAACGACGACGTCGGCGAGGACTCCCAGGCCGGGCTCGACCAGTACCTCGGCGACGAGGTCGTGGCCCGGGAGCACTACGAGTCCGAGGTGCCCGACCTCAGCGCCCAGATCGCCGAACTGGAGCGCACCGGGGCCGAGGTGGTCGTGTGCTCCTGCATCCCGGCGTTCGTCGCGCTCGGCATGCTGGAGGCCGCCAGCATCGGCTACGAACCCCAGTGGGTGGTCTCCAGCATCGGCGGCGACACCGCCACCCTCCAGGGGCTGCTGGCGGAGTTCACGCAGGACACCGACGCCGAGGGCGTGCCCGCCGACGAGTTCCTCGACGGCATGCTCATCACGAGCTACATGCCGCGCGTGGAGGACGAGGACGACGCGTGGGCCCGGTTCTTCATCGACGTGTACGAGGAGTACGGCGAGGGCGGCACGATCACTAACACGCACGTCTTCGGCATGACCCAGGCCGTCATGTTCGCCCAGGCGCTCAGGTCGGCGGGCGAGGACCTCACCCGCCAGTCGCTCGTCGACGCCCTGGAGTCCCAGGAGTGGCAGGGGCCCAGCCCCGTCCCCTTCGCCTCAGGCGACGGTGACCACGGCGGTCACCAGGGCGTCTACGTCGTCCGGTACGAGTCGGGCGGCAGCATCGACATGGTCCAGGAACCGCGTGTGACCGACCGCGAGGGCGGCCCCATCGAGGAGGCCGACTTCACGGCCCTCGGTCCGGACGAGCTGGTCTTCCACGACTGAGTTCGGATGGGTTCGGAGGTGTTCGGATGTGTTCGGACGGGTTCAGATGAGTCCGGATGGGTTCGGAGAGCGGTGGTCCCCGCGAGGCGGTGGTCTCCGTAGGGCTGCGTTTTCCACAGGCAGGAGTTGGGGCTGGTCGTGGGTGGTGCGGTGATGGTTTCCTGGAAATAGGGGGGATCCCACCCAGTAGGTGTTTTGGCATGCCCTGGAACGCTCTTCGTTCAATAACGGTAATGGATTGAGGGGTAGGGAGGGGCCGTCCACAGGGCCCCTTCCTACGCTATTCCTGTCGGGGGTTGCTGGCGGCAACGAAAGCGCGCCAGCTGCCGCGAAAGGGTGCGGGCGGCGGGGAACGGCGGGCGCCGGGTGGGGGCGTGGGCGACCGACGAAAAGCGGCACCAAAGGCGGGAGCGGCTACCGGAGGGCGACCAACGCCCGGGGTGTGGGGGTGGTCGGGCTCTGCTGCGTCGGCACCAACGGCCATCAGGCCCTCCGGTCTCGGGCAACGATCCTGGCCCCTGTGGTCGGGGGGGGGCATCGCCGAGGTCAAGGTGGCATTCTGGGCGCACCTTTTCGGACACCTTTTGAGCCGACCCCATTGCAGACTATGAGGCAAAAGCATCCTCCAGAAAGAAAGTCGGCAATCGATGCCCTGAATGGTGGAGAAAGGGCGATCGGCGGCCTATAATAAGAAGTATGGAGATGATGACCGCAGCGCCCGAGGCGGCCCCCGGGGAATGTTCCCCGGCCGTGGCCGCGCTGGCCGGTGCGCGCGAGATCATCGACCACGCGTTGAACACCGACGTGCCGCCCGGAGCGGACGAGAGCGCCGCTGAGGAGATCGCGGCGCTGTGGGCCCAACTGGACCAGATCCGGTACCAGGCGTTGGCGCGGATGGCGCGTTTGTACGCGCGGGGTGCGGTGGCCCGCTACAGCGGCTACTCCACGTTGGACAAGTGGTTGGTGCACCACGGCAAGTTGCCCACCTCCCAGGCGAAGGATTTGGCGCGGCTGGCCCAGCATGTGCACGAAGAGACCTTGCCCGCCACGGTGGAAGCGGTGGAGACGGGCGTGGTGGGGTTGGGTGAGGCGGTGGTGATCGCCAAGGTCACCGACAAGGCCGTCCAGACCCGCGACGCTCAGCATTTCCCTGAGGAGCAGGAGTATCGGGGCGGGTTTGAGTCGGCGTTGGTGGCCGCGAAGGCGGAGCGGCCTGCGTTGTCGGTCAACCAACTTCAGTCGGTGGCCCGCCAGGTCGCGCATCGTTTGGACCCCCACCGCCTGGACCGCGACCACGAAGCTGCTCACGCCTCGCGTGGGCTGGTCGTGCATGACACGTTCCAGGGCAGCTACCAGCTCCAGGCGTGGGGCGGCAGTGGGGATGCGTTGATCGTGCGCGCGGCCATCGACACCTTCACCACCCCACCCTCGGAGGAGGACACGCGGTCGCGGTCGCAGCGGGAGCATGACGCGCTCATCGCGGCGCTGCGCTTTGCCACCACCCACACCGGATGCGCCAACGCCCCCGCTCCACTGGCGCAGATCCGCATCGTGGTGCCGGTGCAGACCTACCTGGACACCCAGGGCCAGGAAGTTCCGGCGCTGGACGAGCGCGGACGGGTGGTACCGGTCGGGGTGGTGCACGAGTTGGCCGCCGACTCTGAGGTGGTGCGGATGCTCACCGCCCCGCCCACCGGGCAGGTCCTGGATGTGGGCCACAGCCGACGGTTGGCCTCAGCCCGCCAGCGCACCGCCGCCTTCCACGGGCACACCACCTGCGCCCACCCGGGCGGGTGCGAAGTCCCGGTGGCCCTCTGCCAAGCCGATCATGTGCAGTCGTTCTCTCGGGGCGGGCGCACGGTGGTGGCGAACCTGCAACCCTTGTGTGGGCCGCATAACCGGGCCAAGTACCAACGCGAACTGCGCACACACCAGCGGAGGGAACAGGATCATCCGCCCGACAGAATTCTGGTTCCACCGCCCCGGGAATGACCCCGGCCGGTCCGGGCCCCGGCATGCCCGCGCCCGCCAAGCGGCCCGGACCCGTGCTCGCCGTCGTCGCTGCCACCGTCGCCCACCCCCGCCACAGGGGCCGGTCGCGCTGCCCCAGGCCCGCCACTCCCGCCGCCTTTGGTGCCAACGCAGCAAAGCCCCACCACCCCACAACCTCAGGCGTTGGTCGCCCTCCCGCACCACCTCGCGGCAGCAGGCGCCGCCACCTCCGGCCACCACCCGCAACCAAGGCGTTGGACGGCGCCCCCAACCACCCGCCGCCTTTGGTGCCGACGCAGCAAAGCCCCACCACCCCACAACCTCAGGCGTTGGTCGCCCTCCCGCACCATTACGCGGCAGCAGACGCCGCCACCTCCGGCCGCCACCCGCGACCAGGGCGTTGACCGGAGCCCGCGGACGGTATCCCCGTCCCTGCTCGTCGGTGAGGACGGCCGGCCTCCCACGCCCGGACACACGGGGCGGCGGCCCGGGAGAGCGTCCACCGAGCCGCCGCCGTGTCGCTGTTCCTGAGACTGTTGTTCCGGAGGCTGCCGTTCCGAACGACGCGGGACCGGAGCGGCCCCGCGTCGCCGGTGCGGGGTCAGGTGATGTGCGGGCAGGAGTCCCTGTAGTCCGAGAAGTCGGAGAAGAACCCGGTGTCGGGCGGCGGGCACAGGAACTGCTCGTAGCGCTCGTCCTCGTCGACGAAGCGCTTGAGCCAGGAGATGCTGTACCTGGCGATGATCGTGTTGGAGAGGTTGGGGGCGAAGTGGCTCGCGCCCTCCAGCTCCAGGTAGGCGCGCTCCAGGTCGCCGTCCAGGCTCTCGTAGAACGGGATGGAGTGCGAGCTCACCGACGCGATGCTGTCGTTCTCCGCGCCGATGATCATCGTGGGCACGTCGACGTCCGACCAGTCCTTCTGGAGGTGCCAGGGGGTCAGCGGGATCGCCGCGCGCAGCTCCGGCCGGTCCTCGGCGGCCGCGAGTGTGCCGCCGCCGCCCATCGAGTGGCCCATCACGGCCAGGCGGTCGCCGTCCACCCGGTCGGACACGTCGCTGTCGTCGACCAGGTAGTCCAGGGCTGCCTCGATCTGGCGTCCCCGGCTGTCGGGCTGGTCGTAGCGGGTGTTGGTGTCGATCGTGAACACCACGAAGCCCTGCGAGGCGATCCGGTGGCCCATCCACGCCATCGAGGACTGGCTCGCCGTGTAGCCGGGCGCGACGACGACGCCGCCGAACGTTCCCTCGCTGGTGTCGGTGGGGTGGTAGATCGTGCCGCCGCCGAACCCGCTCACCAGCGAGGACACGCTCTCTTCGTCGGTGTCGAAGTAACCCTCCTCGGCGGTGACGCTCGACTCGGTCGGCGCGGGGCCGCGCTCGTACGGGTTGGCGGCCTGGGCCGGGGCGACGACGACGCCGGTCAGCCCTGCGGTGAGCGCCAGGGTCATACCCGCGCGGGCGGCGAACCGGGCCACGCGGGAGCGGGGGCCGCGCTGCGCGCCGTCGGTCTCTTCGGGGGAAAGGGGGTATGTTCGCACGGCTTTTCCTTTTTCTCGTGCAGCGGGAATCCGCGCACCTCGCGGTGTACGCGGACCAAGGGTCTCCCGTGGGGGGAAGCCGACATTACCGTAAGGTAACCGAACGGGTACCCGCGGTGGTCGGCGGTGGCCGTCCCGCCTCCCGGTGGAGGAGGGAGGGAGTCGGGTGACCGGCTCCCTTCGGCCGTGGGTTCACTATGGTGTCGTTTCGGTAAACGTGCATCCGTTGAATCACCAGTAGTGACGGAGCCCAGCTCGCGGGGGGAGAAGGGGGCGTGCGCTCACCCGGTGACCCGGGTGCGCTCGTGGTGCTCCCGTGTCACCGGCGCTCCTGGCCCCGACGCCCCGACGCCCCGCCGCGCCGGTGGGTCGCGGTGTTTTGCCGCTCCCTTCCCGGGCAGGCGAACCGTGTAGGCGCACGACGAGGGAGTGAGGACCATGCCCGGTGCAAGCGAACTTCCGTCGACCCTCCAGCGGTCTCCGAAGAAGGCCCAGCGCACCTGGATCAAGGCGCACGACTCCGCTGTGGAGGAGTACGGGGACGGCGAGCGCGCACACCGCGTCGCCTTCGCGGCGGTCAAGCACGAGTTCGAGAAGCAGGGCGACCGCTGGGTGCCCAAGCAGCGCTCGGGCCCCTCAGACGAGCAGGCGTCCAACCCCAAGGCCGCGCGCGGCCGTGGCAAGGACAAGAAGACCGCCGGGGGAGTGGACGCCAACGCCAGCAAGGAGCACCTCTACGAGCAGGCGAAGAAGCTCGGCGTCCAGGGGCGTTCGAACATGAACAAGGACCAGCTGGTCGAGGCGCTGCGCAAGGAGAACGACCGGCGCACCGCCAAGGCCCGCTCCTGACACCGCCCCGGCCGGACACGCCGTCGGCCCACCCCAGACAGCCCCTCCCGAGCTCCGTCCGGGAGGGGCTTCTTGCTGCGCCGGGGAGGCGCCCGCCATGAGGGCTCACGCCGTGAGGGCGCGTGCGGGGAGGGGGCGGGGACCGCGGCCCGCCCCCTCCTCCCCGGCTCAGCTCGCCTGGATCTCCCCGCCGGTCGGGGCCAGGGTCTCGCCGGTGTAGTACGACGACAGCCGTCCGCTGGCGAAGAAGACGTAGGAGGGTGCGATCTCGTCCGGGTCCGCGGCCCGGCCCATGGGCGACTGCTGGCCGAAGCCCTCCGCGCCCTTCTCCCCGAGCGTGGAGGGGATGAGCGGCGTCCACACCGGCCCGGGCGCCACGCAGTTGACCCGGATGCCCCGGTCCATGAGCGTCTGCGCCAGCGAGTGCGACAGGTTCATCACCGCGGCCTTGCTGGACGCGTAGTCGATCAGCGACTTGTTGCCGCGCAGGCCGTTGATGGACCCCGTGATGATGATCGAACCGCCCTCGGGGATGTGCTCCAGCGCCTCGCGGACGGTCCAGAACACCCCCATCACGTTGACGTCGAACGTACGGCGCAGCTGCTCGGTGCTCAGGTCGGTGAAGTCGTCCACCGGCGCCTGTGTCGCGGCGTGCTCGACCAGGATGTCGATCCCGCCCAGCTCCTCGACCGCGCGGTTCACCAGGTGGGTGCAGAAGGACTCGTCGGCCAGGTCGCCGCGTACGCCCACCGCCTTGCGCCCCTGCTCCTGGACCAACCCCACCGTGTGCTGGGCGTCGGCGTCCTCGCTGAGGTAGCCGAAGACGACGTCCGCCCCCTCCTTGGCGAAGGCCACGGCGACGGCGCGGCCGATCCCGGAGTCGGCCCCGGTGATCAGCGCGCGCTTCCCCTTCAGCAGGCCGCGGCCCTCGTAGTCGCGCATCTCGTCCCTGGGCTGCGGATCCATCGGCTCGGTCCGGCCGGGGTAGGGCTGGCTCTGCGCCGGAGGCGAAGTCTCGGACATGGTCGTCTCCCCCTGTCGTCTCGGTTCCGCGGGCCCGGCCCGGAACCGGTCCGGGGCGTCCCGCGCTGTGCGCCCGGGCGAGCCCGGGCCGTCTTTCCGCGTGCCCGCCCCTACCCCGTTCGCCCCCGCTGACTCGGTCCCGGCGCGGGTCGGTCCCGGCCCGGACGGCACCGCGGTGAACGCCGCTCCAAAAGGCGGTCAACCACGTTTGCCCCGAACGGGCGTCGGTCAGGAGGAACCGGAGGGAGACCTCGGCACGTGGTATCCGCAGATCGACGGAGGCCTGCTGTGAGCACTGAAGGACGTGGGGGAAGCGACGGGCGCGACGGCAAGGACCGCCAGCTCGACGCGGCCAGGACCGACTCCGACCAGCCCCTGACCACTGAGACCGGTGTCCGGGTGGGCGACACCGACAACTCGCTCCGGGCCGGGGCGCGCGGCCCGACACTGCTGGAGGACTTCCACGCCCGGGAGAAGATCACCCACTTCGACCACGAGCGCATCCCCGAACGGGTGGTGCACGCGCGCGGCGCGGGCGCCTACGGCCACTTCCGTCCCTACGAGGGGCTCTCCGATCTGACGGCGGCCCACTTCCTGAGCGGCCCCGACGTCACCACGCCGGTCTTCGTCCGCTTCTCCACGGTCGCCGGGTCGCGCGGATCCGCCGACACGGTGCGCGACGTGCGCGGGTTCGCGGTGAAGTTCTACACCGAGGAGGGCAACTACGACCTCGTCGGCAACAACATGCCGGTCTTCTTCATCCAGGACGGCATCAAGTTCCCCGACTTCGTCCACGCGGTCAAGCCCGAGCCCCACAACGAGATCCCCCAGGCGCAGTCCGCGCACGACACCCTCTGGGACTTCGTGGGCCTTCAGCCCGAGACCACGCACATGATGATGTGGCTGATGTCGGACCGGGCGATCCCGCGCAGCTACCGGACGATGCAGGGCTTCGGCGTCCACACGTTCCGGTTCGTCAGCGCCGAGGGCCGGGGCACCTTCGTCAAGTTCCACTGGCGGCCCCTGCTCGGCACGCACTCGCTGGTCTGGGACGAGGCGCAGCGCGTCCAGGGCAAGGACCCCGACTTCAACCGGCGCGACCTGTGGGAGGCCATCGAGCGCGGCCAGTACCCCGAGTGGGAGCTGGGCGTGCAGCTGGTGCCGGAGGAGGACGAGCACTCCTTCGACTTCGACCTGCTGGACGCCACCAAGATCATCCCCGAGGAGCAGGTCCCGGTCCGCCCGATCGGAAAGCTGACCCTGAACCGGAACCCGGACAACTTCTTCGCGGAGACGGAGCAGGTGGCCTTCCACACCGCCAACGTGGTCCCGGGCATCGACTTCACCAACGACCCGCTGCTCCAGGCCCGCAACTTCTCCTACCTGGACACGCAGCTGCTGCGCCTGGGCGGCTCCAACTTCCAGCAGATCCCCGTCAACCGACCGGTGGCCCCGGTGAGCAACAACCAGCGGGACGGCTTCGCCCAGCACCGCGTGCACCGGGGCGGGACCTCCTACCACCCCAACAGCCTGGGCGGGGGCTGCCCGGCCCTGGCGCACGGGGAGGGCGTCTACCGCCACTACACGGAGAAGGTCGAGGGCGACAAGATCCGGGTCCGCAGCGAGAGCTTCGCCGACCACTACTCGCAGGCCACGCTCTTCTACAACAGCCTCGCCGGGTGGGAGCGCGAGCACCTGGTGGAGGCCTTCCGCTTCGAGCTGGGCAAGTGCGAGGAGCTGGAGGTGCGCCAGCGGGTGGTGACCAACCTCAACCACGTGGACCACCGGCTGTCCGTCCGGGTCGCGGAGGGGATCGGCGTCGAGCCGCCGGAGCGGGAGGCCACGCCCAACCACGGCCGCTCCTCGCCCGCCCTGAGCCAGCTCAACACCGCGTTCGGCTCCGTCGTCGGCCGCAAGGTGGCCGTCCTGGTCGCGGACGGGGTGGACGAGGCCGCCGTCGACGCGTTCCGCGAACCCCTGATCGGGGCGGGGGCCGTGGTCGAACTCCTCGCGGCCGCCGACGGCTCGGTCCGGACCTCGCGGGGCGGCGTCGTCACCGTCGACCGGGCCTACTCGACCGTCTCCTCGGTGCTCTACGACGCGGTCGTGGTGACCGGCGGCCCCGACGCCGCCCGGACGCTGGCGGGCGACGGGCTCGCGCGGCACTTCGTGCTGGAGGCGTACAAGCACCACAAGCCGGTTGCCGCGGTCGGCGCGGGGACGGAGCTGCTCGCCCCGCCGCTGCCGGAGGAGCTGGCCGGGCCCGTGGACGCCCTGCGGGTGGAGCTGGGCGTGGTCGCCGCGCCGGACGCGGGGGAGGCGGGTGTCGCCGAGTTCACGAGGCTGCTGGGCGAGCACCGGTTCTGGGACCGGCCGACGGCGTCCGTGCCCGCCTGACGGAGCCCGCCCGACGGGTCCGCCCGACGGGGAACGGCCGGGGCGTCGGGTACGGGACGACCGGCACGGAGCGAAGGCGTAACGAAGGGAGAGAAGACGAGATGAAGGTGGGCTACAAGCTCTTCGCCGAGGGTTTCGGGCCCCGCGAGATCGTGGAGCAGGCGGTCCGCGCCGAACAGGCCGGGTTCGACTTCGTGGAGATCAGCGACCACTTCCACCCGTGGCTGTACAGCCACGGCCACTCCGGGTTCGTGTGGTCGATGCTCGCCGCCATCGCCGAACGCACCGACAGCGTCGAGCTGGCCACCGGTGTCACCTGCCCGATCCTGCGGGTGCACCCGGCGATCGTCGCCCAGGCGGCGGCCACCACGGCCATCCTGTCCGAGGGGCGGTTCACGCTCGGTCTGGGGGCGGGGGAGCGCCTCAACGAGCACGTGGTGGGCCAGGGGTGGCCCAACGCCACCCGGCGCCACGAGATGCTGCGCGAGGCGATCCAGATCATCCGCCTGCTGTGGTCGGGCGGCTACCACTCCTACGACGGCAGGTACCTGACCCTGGAGGACGCCCGGGTCTTCGACCTGCCCGAGGAGGCGCCGCCGATCGTCGTGGCCGCGGGCGGCGAGCAGGCCGCCCTGCTGGCCGCCGAGGCGGGTGACGGCCTGTTCTGCACCGAGCCGAGCAGGGAGCTCAACCGGGCCTACGAGGACAACGGCGGCTCCGGCCCCCGCTACGCCGAGGTGCCGCTGGCGTGGGCGGGCAACGAGGACGCTGCCCTGGAGTCGGCGCACGAGCTGTTCCGCTTCGCGCTCACCGGGTGGAAGGTGCAGGCCGAGCTGCCCAACCCGGTGAACTTCGAGGCGGCCACCGCCCTGATCGACAGGGACGCGATGCGCGACGTCTTCGCGTACGGGCCGGACCCGGACCGGCACCTGGAGGTGGTGCGGGAGTTCGCCTCCGCCGGGTTCGACCACCTGTGCCTGATCAACGCCGGACCCGATCCGGAGGGGTTCTTCGGCTTCTTCGAGCGGGAGCTGGCCGGACCGATCCGGGCGATGGGCGCCGGTTAGCGCGTCACCGCGAAGGCGCGCCGGGCCCGCACCCAGTGCCGTCCGCGGGCCGGAGCTCCCGCGGCGCACCGGCCGACCCGCCCGTGTCCGGGGATCCCGCGCACGGGCGCCGGCCGAGGGGCCGGGCCTCACATGGACCGGGCGTACTCGCGGAGGGAGTCGCGGACGAACGCGGCTCCCTCCGCGCTCCCGTAGAGGCCCTCGTAGTCCGGGTCCTCCACGTAGACGCGGCCCAGGTCGCACACGAGCTCGACGGAGCGCTCGCGGTCCCCCTCCGCCACCGGCGTCCCCGGGATCCGGCGGAGCCACTCCACGTGCCGGGCGGCCAGAGCCTGCGCGCGGTCCGACACGGGGGACACACCGTCCTCCCAGGCCGCGACCCACGCGGCGACCAACCGGTCTGTGTCCTGCTTCCAGTCCCTCTGCTGGCGCAGGCTCTTACCGTGCCACCAGGCGTTGCTCTCCAGGAAGGCGCGCTCCCCCCAGCGGGAGACGACCCCGTCCCGGTAGGGGTCGTTGAACCCCTCCAGCATCATCTCCAGGGAGCCGTCCCTGCCGGAGCGCCGTGCGTCGAGGGTGCGCCGCACGGACCTGATCCGCCGGTCCAAGCGGTCGCGCTCGGCCTCCAGGAGTCCGATGTGGTCGCGCAGGGCCGCCTCCTCGTCCCGCTCGCGGTCCAGCACTTCCGCGATGACGGGCAGGCTCAGGCCGAGGTCCCGCAGCAGGAGGACGCGCTGGAGCCGGGCCACCGCGGCCGCGTCGTAGTACCGGTAGCCGTTGCCGCCGACCCTGGAGGGGGGCAGGAGCCCGATGTCGTCGTAGTGGCGCAGGGTCCGGCTGGTGACACCGGCGCTGGCCGCGACCTGCTGGATGGTCCACTCCACGTGAGGCGCCCGTCCCGTCTGCTCTCCGGCGGCGGGGCCGCCCCCGGTCCGTTGTTCTCGCGGGCCCGCCACCGGCGCCGCCCGTGTCGGCCGTGCGGGGCGCGGGGCGCACGCCCCGCGCCCGCACCACCGACACTAGGAGTTGACGCTGCGGCAGGGTCAACTCCGCCCGCGCCACCAGGCGAGCAGACGGCTGAGGAGGTCGTCCTCGTGGCCCTCGTCGTCGTGGGCCCGCCCCCCCGACCGCGCCCCCGCCTCCGACTGCCCGTCCCCTCCGGAGCCGCCCCTTCCGGAGCCCTCCCGGGGGCCGAGGGCGACGGGTTCGCCCGGGGTGAAGGCCACCGGGAGTTCGCGCAGCCCCCGCAGGAACGGCGACGGGGTCCAGCGCAGGTCCTCGGGCTCCACGGCGAGCCGGAGCCCGCCCAGGCGCTCCTGGAGCGTGGTGACCGCGATCGTGGCGGTCAGCCGGGCCAGCTCGCGGGCCGGACAGGCGTGCGGTCCGGCGCCGAACATCAGGTGGGCCCGGCTGCCCCCCGCCTGTTCGCAGCGGACGGTCGGATCACGGTGGGCGGCGTCGAAGCCGATCAGCAGGGCGTCGCCCGCACGGATGTCGACGCCGCCGATGCGCATGTCCTGGAGGGCGATGCGGGCGGGCAGGATCTGGAAGGGCGTGTCGGTCCACATCACGTGGTCGAGCAGTTCGTGCACGGTCATCTGCGCGTCCGTGTAGGCGGTGCGGACCGCCTCGTCGGTGAACAGGGTGCGCATCGTGTTGCCGATGAGGTGTGTGGTGGTCTGGTGGCTCGAATTGTTGATGAGCGCGGCCTGGTGCGCGACCTCGTGGTCGCTCAGCCCCGCGGGGTGCTCCAGCATCCACGACACCAGGTCCTGGCCCGGGATCCTGCGCTTGCGGGCCACCAGTTCGGAGAAGTACTGGTGGATGCGGCCGACGGCGTCCTCTGCGCGTTCGGCGTTCTCGCTGAAGACGATGGACGTGAGGTCGCCCAGCATGTACCCGTAGCTGTCGGAGAGCCCGTACAGGCTGTTGACCACGAGCACGGGCAGGGGGTTGGCGTACTCGGAGATGAGGTCGGCCCTGCCGTCGGCGACGAAGGAGTCGACGAGCTCGTCGGCGATCCGCCGGATCGTGCGGGCGGTGGCGTTCAGGTCCACCCTGGCCAGGCTGTCCGCGATGGCCGAGCGCAGCCGGGTGTGCTCGGCCCCGTCGGCGTACAGGGCGTTGGGGCGCCAGGACAGCGCGGGCCGGGCGCAGGAGAGGTCGACGCGCCCCTCCGCCACCTCGCGCCAGCGGCGGGTGTCGCGTGAGAAGAGGTGCTGGTTCTGTAACACCGCCAGGTTCTCGTGGTAGCCCAGCAGAAGCCAGGCCCGTACGCCGGGCTCCAGTTCGACCGGTGCCACGGGTCCGTGGCGTTCGCGCAGCGCGGCCCAGAGGCCGTCGCGTCCGGTGGCGGGTGTGGTGCCGTACAGCCGTGTGTTCGTCAACGGACCGATGCCCTCTCTTCGGGGAGATGGTGTGCCGGTGCGGTGACGGAGGGGAGAAGCGGGATCGCTCATTGTAGAAGGGTCGGCGTTCTCTTTTCAACACGGCGGAGAAAGGACGCCTGCGTATTAGTGACAAACGGTATTAATGTGCTCTTTTCCTGGGGCTCCCACGCGCCGGAACCCGGGGTCGCGCGTCGGATGGAGCCGCTCCGCGGCCGGAGTCTGCCACGGGGGTGCGACAGTTCCACGAGTGTTCGCAAGGAGGTTCGAAAAGGGCGCTTTTTGTCATAGGGAGTCCGTAGTGTTCTCTGTGTGAGCGATCGATGGAGTACCGACGACGTATGGGCTCTGGCTCCGGACGCCTCCTCCCGCAAGGCCGCCCTGAAGGTGGCCAAGGAGTCGTCCTGGCCCGAGCGCGGAGCGGTCGCCGCCCCCTCCGGCGGCACCTCCGCCGTCTGGGGCGAGTGCAAGGGCAGCGGTTCCAAGCCCTACCTGGCCGCCGTCCACCTGGACGGCGCGGGCGGGACCGCCTACAAGTGCAGCTGCCCCAGCCGCAAGATTCCCTGCAAGCACGTCCTGGGCCTGCTGGCCCTGTGGACCCAGGACAGCGTGGCCGTCCGGGAGGAGCGGCCCGAGTGGGTGGCCAAGTGGCTCTCCGGAAGAGCAGCCCGCCAGGAGAAGGCCAACAGCCCGGCGGCCCCCGCCGACCCCGAACGGGCGGCCGCGACCCTGCGCAAGAGGGAGGAGGCGGTCCGGGCCGGGGTCGACGAACTCGGCCTCTGGCTGCGCGACCAGGTCGACACCGGGCTGGCCGAGGTGCCCAAGCACGGCTACGACCACTGGGACCGCATGGCCAAGCGCCTCGTGGACGCCAAGGCGGGCGGCGCGGCCTCCCTCGTCTCCCGGCTGCCCTCCGCGGCGCGCGGGGACAGCTGGCCCGAGCGGATGCTCGAACGGCTCAGCCTCCTCCACCTGCTGGTCAACGGCTACCGTGCGGGCGACGCCCTCGACGAGCGCGTCCGCGGCGCCGTCCGCTCCCGGGTGGGCATCACCGTCAAGGCCGAGGAGGTCCTCGCCACCGGTGAGCGCGTCCGCGACACCTGGCGGGTCCTGGGCTGGCACGACGCCTCCACCCTCGAAGCCGACATGCGCGTGCGCCGCCTGTGGCTGCGCGGCACCGCGACCGGGCGCGTGGCCCTGTACCTGGCCTTCGCCCGACCCGGCCAGGCGCCCACCACCCCCTTCCGGGCCGGCACCGACGTGGAGGCCGAGTTCGCCTTCTACCCCGACGGCCACCGGGTCGCCCCGGTCGGCGACGGCGTCACGACCGAGGCGGCCCCGCCCGAGGGCGGCACGGTTGTGCAGGCCCTCGACGACTTCGCCGCCTCCCTCGCCGAGGACCCCTGGCGCGACACCTGGCCGGTCGTGCTCGACCGCGCCGCCCCCGCCCACGACGGCCGGTGGTACCTCACCGACACCGAGGGCGACGCCCTGCCCCTGGCCTCCCCCGAGCCCTGGCGCCTCCTCGCGGTCACCGGCGGTCACCCCTCCACCGTCGCCGCCGAGTGGTCGCCCGCGACGGGACTCACCCCCATCACCGTGTGGGACCGGAACGGAAAGGCGGTCTCCCTGTGACCCCCGACCCCCTGGCCGCCGTGGACTCCTGGGACCGCCTGGTCTCCACCGCCCTGGTCGGCACCTCCAAGCGCTCCGTCCCCGACACCCCCGACCTGCCCCCCACCCCCGAGGACGAGGACTCCGTCGCCCTCCTGGACCGGGCGGCCCTGATCGCCGTCCGCCGCGCCGCCGGGTACGTCCCCGCCACCGGCGTCGAGCCCGTCGAGCCCGGCGCCGAGGACGAGCGCCCCGAACCCGGACAGGCCGCCAACAACCGGCTGGAGGACATCCTCACGGGACGGACCGAACTCCTCCCGGAGTGGCTCGGGCTGGTGGCCGCCTCGGGACGGCGCGTCGCGCACTCCAGCGTTCCCGCCCTCCTCGACCAGGGCGCCCGCGACAGCGAGCTGCGCCCCGCGCTCGCGGCCGCGGTCGGCACGCGCGGCCACTGGCTGGCCGGGCTCAACCCCGCCTGGTCCTACATGCTGGCCGAGTCGGTCCACGCGGACCGGTTCAGCGAGCGCGACTGGGGCTGCGGCACCCCGGGCGAGCGCCGCCGCGCGCTCGCCGCGCTGCGCGCCACCGACCCCGACCGCGCCCGCGAGCTGCTGGCCGCCGTCTGGACCGGCCTGGCCAAGGCCGACCTGCGCCGCCGCCTGCTGGAGACCTTCGCCACCGGGCTCGGCCCGGCGGACGCGGACTTCCTCGACCGGGCGCTGGACGACCGCAGCGCCAACGTGCGCGGGATCGCGCTGTCCCTGCTCACCCGGCTGCCCGACAGCGCGCACGCCGAGCGGCTGCGCGGCCACGTCCGCGCGCACGCCTCGCTCGGGGAGGACGGCGCCCTGTGGGTGGACCCCGTCCGCACCCGCGACGCCGCCGTTCACCGCGACCTGGCGCTGGCCGCGCCCTCCAAGGACGAGGAGAACGTGCACGAGCGGGCCGAACGGCTGTGGGCGCTGCTCACCCACGCGCCGCTGGACGTGTGGCCCGGGCTGCTGGGCGCCGAACCCGCCGGGGTCTTCGAGGCGGCGAACCGGGAGGCCGTGCAGAACGCACGCCTGGTGGGCGCCCTCGTCAACGCCGTCGTGGTCCAGCGCAACGCCGAGTGGGCCAGGGCCGTCCTGGAGTTCCTCGGTTCGCGGGGCACGGGACCGGGGTTCCAGACGAGCAGGCTGCTGGGACTGCTGCCGGTCGAGGAGCGCTGCGCGTACGCCGACGGCGTCCTGACCGACAAGTCCTCCCTCAGCCGCTGGGGCGACCAGCTCCGCGACACGCCCGGCCCCTGGACCCCCGAGCTGAGCGCGCGGGTCATCGCGCGCCTGCACTCCAAGGACCGCAAGAAGGACTACCACGGCTACCGGCTGCTCTGCGAGGCGGCGGCCGTGCACATGCCCCCCGGGCACCTCACCGACCTCCACCAGAACCCCCCGTACAACGACGCCTCCGGCGACGCCTACCTCCGGCTCCGGGACACCCTCCGGTTCCGACTCGACATGCACAGGGAGCTCAGTTGACCACCTCCACCCCCTCCATCCGCACCGACGCCGCCCAGGCCCTGCGCCCGCACGCGGAGCAGACCTACTCCGCGGAGCTGGAGGCGCTGGCCAAGGCCGACGACCGGCAGCGGCCCCCGGGCTGGAAGCTCTCCCCGTGGGCGGTCACCCAGTACCTGCTGGGCACCACCCTGTCCGACGGCACCGAGATCAGCGCCAAGTACATCGGCGCCCGCCGCGTCGTCGAGGTCGCCGTGGCCACCCTGGCCACCGACCGCGCCCTGCTGCTCATCGGGGTCCCCGGCACCGCCAAGACCTGGCTGTCCGAACACCTGGCCGCCGCGGTCTCCGGCGACTCCACCCTGCTCGTCCAGGGCACGGCCGGAACCTCCGAGGAGGCCGTCCGCTACGGCTGGAACTACGCCAGGCTCCTCGCCGAGGGCCCCTCCGAGGCGGCCCTCGTGCCCAGCCCGGTGATGACCGCCATGTCGCGCGGCTCCATCGGCCGCATCGAGGAGCTCACCCGCATGCCCTCCGACGTGCAGGACGGCCTCATCACCGTGCTGTCGGAGAAGGCCCTGCCGGTGGCCGAGCTGGGCGTCGAGGTGCAGGCCCAGCGCGGCTTCAACATCATCGCCACCGCCAACGACCGCGACCGCGGCGTCAACGACCTGTCCAGCGCGCTGCGCCGCCGGTTCAACACCGTGGTGCTGCCCGTCCCCGACAGCGCCGAGGACGAGGTCCGCATCGTCACCCAGCGGGTGGAGCAGCTCGGCCGCGCCCTGGACCTGCCCGAGGTGCCCACCAGCCTCACCGAGATCCGGCGGGTGGTCACCGTCTTCCGCGAGCTGCGCTCGGGGGTGACCGAGGACAACGGGACCAAGGTCAAGTCGCCCAGCGGCACGCTGAGCACCGCCGAGGCGATCTCGGTGATCACCAACGGCATCGCGCTGGCCGCGCACTTCGGCGACGGGCAGCTGCGCCCGGCCGACGTGGCCGCGGGCATCCAGGGCGCCGTCGTCCAGGACCGGGTGTCCGACGGCGTGGTGTGGCGCGAGTACCTGGAGACCGTCGCGCGCGGGCGCGACGGCTGGGGCGAGTTCTACCGCGCCTGCCGCGAGGTGGGCGCCTGATGGGTCGGCCCCGACTGGACACGAGCGGGCTGCACGTCCTGGGCGTGCGGCACCACGGCCCGGGATCGGCCCGGGCCGTCCGGGCGGCGCTGGAGGAGATCAAACCCGACGCCGTGCTGATCGAGGGACCGCCGGAGGCGGACGCCCTCACCTCGCTGGTGGGCGAGCTGGAGCCGCCGGTGGCGCTGCTGGCCTACCTCGCCGACACCCCCAAGGGGGACGAGCCGAGGGCCGGCGAGGGCTGGGCGTTCTGGCCCTTCGCCAGCTTCTCCCCGGAGTGGGAGGCACTGCGCTACGCGGTGGAGAACGACGTGCGGGTGCGCTTTTGCGACCTGCCCGCCGCGAACACCCTGGCCGAGCGCGTCGCCGAGGCCGAGGAGCGGCGCCGGGCCGCGGAGGAGGGCGCCCGCGCCGAGGAGGATTCCGGGGAACCGGGGTCCGACGGGGTTCCCGGGAACACCGATGTGCCTGAAGCCGGTGGGAACACCGGGACCGGAAGCGGCGACGAGGACCCCGGGACCGGCGGGAACACCACGGCCCCCGAGGACACCGGGACGGCCGGAGCCGGTGCGGCTGCCGCGGCACGGGAGACCGACGGGACCGGGGCCTCGGAGGCCGCGGACGGGACGGACGGCGGCGAGGTCGGCGAGCCGGAGCGGATCCGGCTGGACCCCCTCGGGGTGCTCGCCGAGGCCGCGGGCTACGACGACGCCGAGCGCTGGTGGGACGACGTCATCGAGCAGCGCCGGGACGGGGAGCCCTCCCCGTTCCCGGCGATCGCCGACGCCATGGCCGCCGTCCGCGCGGAGTCCGGCCCCGAGACGGAGCGCGACGCGCGCCGGGAGGCGTACATGCGCCAGACCCTGCGCGCCACCCTCAAGGAGGGACACGAGCGGATCGCCGTGGTCTGCGGCGCCTGGCACGCCCCCGCGCTGCGCGACCTGGCCGACTACCCGATCAAGGAGGACACCGCCCTGCTCAAGGGCCTGCCCAAGGCGAAGGTCACCGCCACCTGGGTGCCGTGGACCCACGGGCGCCTGGCCGCCTCCAGCGGTTACGGCGCGGGGGTCGCCGCCCCCGGCTGGTACCACCACCTGTTCACCGCGCCCGACCTCCCGGTGCACCGGTGGCTGACCGACGCCGCCCGGATGCTCCGCGAGGAGGGGCTGGCGGTGTCCTCGTCCCACGTCATCGAGGGCGTGCGGCTGGCCGAGGGCCTCGCCGTGCTGCGCGGGCGTCCGCTCGCCGGACTCGACGAGGTGGCCGAGGCGCTCACGGCCGTCCTGTGCGAGGGCGAGCCCACCCGGGCCGCCCTCGTCCACCGCCGGATGTCCGTCGGCGAGCGGATGGGCTCGGTGCCCCCGTCCACGCCCATGGTCCCGCTCCAGCGCGACATCATCGCGATCCGCAAGCGCCTGCGGCTCAAGGCCGAGCCCTTCGACAGCGACCTCGACCTGGACCTGCGCAAGGACAGCCAGCGCGAACGCAGCGTGCTGCTGCACCGGCTGCGACTGCTCGGTGTCGAGTGGGGCGTTCCGCGCACCCCCGACGGCGGGCAGAAGGGCACCTTCCGGGAGTCGTGGCGGCTGCGCTGGGACCCCGACATGGACGTGGCGCTGATCGAGGCCAGCCGGTGGGGCACCACCGTCGCGTCGGCGGCCACGGCCCGGGTGGCCGACCTCGCCGAGGACGCGGCCCTGCCCGCGCTGACCTCCCTCACCGAGCAGTGCCTGTTCGCGGACCTGGGCGAGGCCCTGCCCCGCGTGCTGTCCCTGCTCACCGACCGCGCGGCCACCGACAGCGACGTCACCCACCTGATGGAGGCGCTGCCGCCGCTGGCCCGCTCCGCCCGCTACGGGGACGTGCGCGGCACCGACAGCGCCTACCTGAGCACGGTCGCCGAGCAGATCCTGCGGCGCGTGTGCGTCGGGTTGGCACCGGCCGTGCACGGTCTGGACGACGACGCTGCGGAGCGGTTCGTCCGGCACATCGACGCCACGCAGGGCGCCGCCACCCTCCTGGGCGGGGAGGGCGCCCGGGCCTGGACGGCTGCCCTGGCCGCCCTGGCCGTGCGCGACACCCTGCCCGGCCGTATCGCCGGGCGGGTCAACCGGATCCTGTCCGACTCCGGGCTCGTGGACGCCGACGAGCTGCGCCGCCGCCTCGGCCTGGCGATGTCCCCGGGCGCCGAACCCGCCTCGGCCGCCGCCTGGCTGGAGGGGTTCCTCCAGGGCAGCGGGCTGATCCTGGTGCACGACGACCGGCTGCTCGGGCTGATCGACACCTGGCTGCTCTCCCTGCCCGAGGAGCGCTTCACCGCGGTGCTGCCGCTGCTGCGGCGCACCTTCGGGGCCTTCAACGGCCCCGAGCGCCAGGAGATCGGCTCGGCCGCCCTGCGGCTCGGGACGGCGCCCGCCGCCGACCGGACCGCTCCGGCCCGCGTGGACGTGGACGCCCGGCGCGCGGCCCCGGCCCTGGCCACCGCGCTGGCCATCCTCACCGACGGAAAGGTGCGCACATGAACGCCGTGGACGAGCGGGAGCGCCGCTGGAGGCTCGTGCTGGGCCGGGAGGCGCAGTGCTCCGGCGGGGTCGGGGCCTCCGGCCTCAGCGCCGCCGACCAGGGGATGGACGGCGCCCTGGAGGCGCTCTACGACAGCGTCGGCCCCGGCAGGAGCAGCGCCCAGCGCTCCGCCGGGCTCGGCGGCTCGGCTCCCCGCGTGGCGCGCTGGCTGGGCGACATCCGCGAGTACTTCCCGTCCTCCGTGGTGCAGGTGATGCAGAAGGACGCCATGGACCGGCTGGGGCTGCACCAGCTCCTCCTGGAGCCGGAGATGATGGAGGCCGTGGAGCCGGACGTGCACCTGGTGGGGACCCTGCTGTCCCTCAACCGGGTGATGCCCGACCAGGCCCGCGAGTCCGCCCGCGCGGTGGTGCGCCGCGTGGTGGACGACCTGGAGCGCCGCGTGGCGCAGAAGACGCGGTCCCTGGTGCAGGGGGCGATCGACCGGTCGTCCCGCACCCACCGACCGCGCCGGGTGGCCGACATCGACTGGAACGCCACCATCCGCCGCAACCTGGCCCACTACCTGCCCGACCACAACACGATCGTGCCGCAGACCCTGGTGGGGTACGGCCGCCGCAGCCGGGGCGTGCAGAAGGACGTGGTGCTGGCGATCGACCAGAGCGGTTCGATGGCCTCCTCGGTGGTCTACGCGAGCGTTTTCGGCGCGGTGCTGGCCTCGATGAAGACCCTGCGCACGTCGCTGGTCGTGTTCGACACCGCGGTGGTGGACCTGACCGAGCAGCTGACCGACCCGGTCGAGGTGCTGTTCGGCACGCAGTTGGGCGGCGGCACGCACATCAACAAGGCCATCGCCTACTGCCAGGGGCTCATCACCAAGCCGAACGACTCGGTCTTCGTGCTGATCAGCGACCTGTACGAGGGCGGTGTCCGAGCGGAGATGCTGAGGAGGGTGGCCGCGATGCAGGCGGCCGGGGTCCAGGTGGTGGTGCTGTTGGCGCTGTCGGACGAGGGCGCGCCGTTCTACGATCGACAGAACGCGTCCGCGCTCGCCGAGATGGGGGTGCCCGCGTTCGCCTGCACCCCCGACGCGTTCCCCGAGCTGATGGCGGCGGCCATCCAGGGGCAACCCCTCACGTCCTGGGTCGAGAAGTACCAGGACGCCTGATCCGGGCGGGCGGGGCCGTGGCGGTCCCCGCCCGCCCCCTTCGCGGCCAGCTCCGATGTGGTTACACTTATTGCAGATGTGTTGGCGGTGCTGGGAGGCTGAGATGGTGCGATCGAGTGTGCTGAGCCGCGCTCCCCGGATCGAGCCCCGAGGGGAGGACCGCTGGATCACTGAGAAGGTGGTGAGCTCCACGGGGACAGGTGGGGCGCGACTGCTGCTGAGGACGGCTGACGGCAGCGAACTCGCTCTGCCGGAGTCGTTGGTGAGGATCCTGGTGGCGTCGGCCAGTGAGCTCTCCGATGGGCACGCGGTCACCGTGCTGGCATCCGAGGCGTGCCTGACCCCGGCCGAGGCGGCGGAGTTGCTGGGTCTGTCGCGACCGTTCGTCGTACGCCTCCTCGACGCGGGGGAGATCCCGTCCGAGCGACTGCCCGACAGCCGACACCGTGTCGTTCGCCTGGAGGACGTCCTGGAGTTCCAGGCCAGGCGGGAGATGCGGCGTGCGGGTAGACGGAGGATCGCCGAAGCAGTCGAGTCCGCCGATCTCCCCTACTGAGTGACAGGCCGCGCATGACCCCCCGCGTTTTCGTCGACACCAATGTGCTCTTCCCGTTCTCGGTCATGGACCTCCTACTGGCCCTGACCGAGGACATGGTCCACACCATGCTCTGGACAGAGAGGCTGCTCGGAGAGTGGGAGAGGGTGATCGTGCGTGAACAACAGCGTTCATCCACCTCCGCCCAGGCGATCACCTCGGCGATCAGGGAGTGCTTCGCCGACAGCCGCGTTCCGGAGGACGACTACGCCTCTCTGACGGGGGTGATGCCCGGTACCGACTCCGACGACCGCCACCATATGGCCGCCGCTCTGAAGGGCCAGGCCAGCGCCATCGTGACCTGGAACCTGGGCGACTTCCCGAGTGAGCCTCTGGCTTCTCTGGGGCTGCGGGTCGTCGATCCCGACACCTACCTCCGCGAGCTCCTCGAAGAGCTGCCGCACGAGGTCGTCGCGACGGTCGTTCGGTTGGCCGCGGAGAAGCGTCGCCCGCCCAGGACCCCCGAGGATCTGGTGGACGGCCTGGCCAAAGCAGGGGTTCCGGGGTTCGCCGAGTGCCTCAGGGAACGTTTGCGTGCTCGTTGAGCCGGACGGGTGGGATCGTGGAAGCCACTGTCCCCCAGTTCCCCCGGGAGAGCCCTTGAGCTACGACGTGGTGGCCCTGGTCGCCCACGAGCCCGACGAGAAGGCGGTCGTCCACGCCCTGCAAGGCGTTGACCCCGAGCTGCGGCTGCACTGGCACGGCGACACCACTGTCATGCAGATCCGCGACGGGGACGCCCAACTGCTGGCCACCCTCGAACCCGGGCGGCCGGTGGAGCGTTCGGACGCGGTCGTGCGCCTGCTGGGGCCGGAGGTCGTGGCGGGGCTGCCGGAGACCTTCTGGTGGGTGGAGGCGCGCGCCCGTCCCGACGAACGGGGGCGGGAGGCGGCGCACCGGTTCGCTGACGGGCTCGCGCTGCGGCTCGGCGGGGCGGTGTGGACCTCGGGGTCGGCCGACTTCGGCCTGTGGGAGGAACCGGAGCACCCGGCGGTCGAGCGCACCGCGACCAGGGCGCTCCTGGTCGCCCAGGACCGGGCGGTGGTGCCGTTCTCGTCCTGGCTCAGCGACGCGGTGGCCACGCACGGCGGGGAGAGGACGCTCCAGGTGCTCACCCCGCCCACCGCGCGCCTGACCTACGCGGTGCGCACCTTCGCGGCCGGGTCGCTGGGGCGCTGGGTGGTGCGGGGCTTCGATGGCGGCCACTACGACGGCATCACCGGCCTGCCCGTGCGCTGGGACGACGAGCAGGGGTTCCGCGCGGACAGGGAACCGGTCGGACTGGCGTGGGGGGCCGGGAAGCCGGACGTCGAGCCGGTCGCGGGGTTCCTCGCGGACTTCGCCGAGAGCGCCGGAACGCAGGTCGTGGTGGACGTGTCCGTGCTCCACCGCGACCCCTTCTCCCCGGACCCGGGCCGCGTGGCGGAGGTCGTCGCCGAGCACCTGGCCGGGACCGCGCCGGCGGCGTGGGGTCCGCACGAGCCCGCGCTCCTGGCGTGGGACCGCGAGCGGGTGGCCGGTTTCGTGCGCGAGCGCGGGCTCAAGCCCTCGATCCTGTACCTGTCGGGTCCGCTGGGCGAGGGGCGCCCCTTCTCCGGACAGCTCCACCTGGCCCGGCGCGGGACCGGGTTCCTGGAGCGGGTGTCGGTGGTGGCCGGGTTCGAGAACGCGGACGCCGTACCCTTCGACGCGTTTCCGGCACTGGTGGAGGCGTTGGCGGCCGAAGGGCTGCTGGACGGGTTGCGCGTGCGCCGCATCCCCGGGCGCGCCGATGTCACCTACGCGCCGGTGTGGGCGGGGCCCGCGGTCCCGATCGGGCTCGCGGTCGGGCCGGACCGGCTGCGCCGGATCGGGACCGGCCGCGCTCGGGCGGGACCGATCCCGGGCACGCTCGTCGGTGAGGACGGGGCCCGGGCGGTCTGGTACCCGGTGGTGGAGGACGCCGAGGCGCCCCTGCGCGCCCTGGACCTCATGCGGAGGCAGACGGAGTACCTGTCCGCGGCTCCCGCGAAGAGGGCCTGAGCCTTCCCGGAGGGAGGCTGCCGCCCTTCCCCGGAGCATGAGTGACGAACGTCACCTTCGTAGTGCTCAACTGCGTGTTCTCCTCGGCTCGTCCGGAAGACCCCGCGCCTGCCCACCGCCGGGGCGGTTCCTCCGGAACCGGGACCGACCGTGGAACGTCACTCCATATGCGCATACTGCTATGGGAGTCTTGCGAAGCGGGCCACGGAATCCACGAGTGAGGGCAGGCATCGGATGAAGTTCGAACTGGTGGAGCCGCCGGACGAGACGGAGGATTCGGACGGGAACGCCGCCGTCACCGAACCGCGAAACCCGGCGCCCGCCGACGGGATCGCGGTCCTCAAGGAAGCGGACGCGGTCTTCCCCGGGCCTGTGCGGGAACGCAGGGCCAGGGCAGTCGAGGGCGTGCGCGCCTCGCTGGAACTGCTGCGGGCCCGCGTCGCCGAGCAGAGCATGGCCGAGGTCCGCGTCCACACCGCCGACCTTCCGGAGGCCGAGGCCGGAGCCCTGTTCCACCCGCACCGGTTCGCGGCTTCCCCGGTGAAGGGAGACGGCCGATGAGCCAGTGGAACATCGACGTCTACGGGGTCTCGCTGGTCCTGGGCGACCTCGGCGGACAACTCGGCCTCGAAGGAGGCGGGTTCTCCGACACCGTCGACTCCACCGCCGACGGGATCGAGATGGCGCTGACCAACGCCAAGAGCCCGCCCGTGGAGGCCGCCCTGTCCGGGTTCTTCGAGCACTTCACCGGCGAGACCGACGCCATGTTCACCCGCACCCTGTCGTGCCTGCAGGGCGCCAACGACGCCACGCTGGCCTACAACCAGGGCCAGGAGGAGATGGCCGCCGAAGCCCAGAGCCAGGCGGGCACCGGCGAGAACCTCGACCTCTGACCTGACACCCCCGCACCCCCGACACCCCCGCCCCGCCCCCACGGAAGGCCCCCTGGTGAGTTTCGAGCCCACCGAGCCCCAGAACGGCGTGGACCCCAACCCGTTCACGCTCATCGACCCGGACACCGTCCCCTACCCCCTCACCGACGTCTGGTCCCTCAACTACGCGGCCGAGACCCTGCGCAGTGGCGGGGAGGACCTCTTCGGCGGGGCCGAGGACATGTCCTCCACCTGGGGCGGGCTCCAGGCCCACTACAGCGCACCGGAGAGCGAGACGCTCTTCGCCGCGATGGACCCCGTGGTCACCCGAGGCGAGGACGTCCAGAGCGACCTGGCCACCGTCGCCGGCGCGCTGGAGGACCTGGCCGAGGCGGCCGCGACCGCGCGCCGTTCGCTCAACACCCTGCGCATCGACGCCCAGAGCCTGTGGAACGCCAACCACGACCGGAAGGTGTGGTGGCTGAACAAGGACGACGAGACCGACGAGTGGGCGCTGGCGGAGAACATCCGCATCAAGGACGCGGTCAACGCGGCCTGGTCGACCTTCAACGAGGCCGAGAACGCGTGCGCCAGCCGGATCTCCGCGACCTTCGGCGGCCCCGCCTACGTGTCCCCGGACCAGGCGGGCGGGGACGGCGCGCTGGTCTACGGGCTGCCCACCGACGCCGGTGAGCGCGATGTGTCGCTGGGACACGCCCTGAGTTTCGAGGGCGTCAACAGCAACATCAACGACTTCACCGCGTGGGCGGGCAGCGAGTTCCACCCCTCCCTGCTGGACTGGGGCAACCCCATCGGTCAGGCGCTGTGGGACACGGGGGCCACTGACTTCCTGTGGGGGACGGCGGTGGGGCTGACGTCCAAGCTCGGGTTCTGGCACCCCGACAACGGGTGGCGGTTCGACCCGCGGGGGCGCTTGGAGAACTTCGGGGCGGCCTGGAGCGACGCGGGTATGGACGCGGCCGCGCTGGTCGGTGTCCACGACGAGCACGGGTGGTTGTGGGAGCCGGGGGAGGGCGGCCAGGAGGGTTGGGGAGCGGGTTTCGAACGGTGGACCGGCAACGCCCAGGACAGCCTCGCCGAGGTGTGGGAGGGGCACACCGCCTGGTCCACGCGGGATGACGGTGTCGCCTACTCCAACACCACCATGGCCGCCAACGCGGTGATGCTGACCGGCGGGCTGCCGCTCAAAGCTCTCAAGATCATCGCCGGGGCGGGGGTGGTCAGCTCCATGGACGCCCCCGGGGGATCGGGTGACGCGGAGTTCGACGGCTCCGGCTCGGGTTCCGGCGGGGGTTCGGGCACGGGCTCGGACAACTTCACGTCGAGGGGCGGACCGGGAACGCGGGGCTGGCCCAGCAGTCCGCTGCCGGGCGCCGGGGAGGGCCAGCGCCCCACGGGTGAGCGCTTCGAGAACCCGCTCACCATGCTGAACAACTCACTGCTGGACCCCGACCGGTACCGCCCGCCTGCCTCCACCCCGAACGCCCCTGTACCCGACGGCGGCGGGGACCGGCCCTCGCAGAGCCCGTCCGAGCCGCAACGCAGTAACACCCCGCAGCCTCAGGACAGAGGTCGTTCCGAAGAGCGTGACGACATACGCGATGAGGTACGGGACGAAACAGACCTTTCAGGCTCAGGCGACGCTTTCGCTGATAATCATAGAGAGGACTACTCTGGTCACGAGGGCGATCGTTGGCCTGACAACAGATCGACCGTCGTCGGAAACAGGCCTGCCGAAGAGCGGATCGTTGTCGACCTTGCGGAGTCGGGACGCGAAAGCAGAAATAGAAATGCTGGTCTAGGCGCTGACATAGCTTCCTCCGGAAGGGCGCACCAGAGCGGTGGAAGCGAGATTTCTGAGCGGGTGGGCTGGGCGCAGCCAACTCAGGATACAGAAACCTCACGTGGGCCCGATGCGGATGCAAACGAGCAGTCCCTCGGTGATCAGAGCGATCACGTGAGTCGACCAGATGGGCAATTGCTCCCAGAGGTTCTGGAGAACTGGTCTGAGCTTCCAATTGAAATTCCTGACGGCACGCCAGCAGATGTGCTGCTGGAGATCCGTGGGGCCATCGATCTCGTAAGCCAGGTGCATAGTTTTCCAGATGGAATGGAGCCGATCGTTTTCGATTCCAGAGAGCTGGGATCTGGGCGAATGGGTTCTTATGATCGTGCTACGCGTACTATCACGTTCGATCCATCTCTTCCCAATATGCGCGAAACTCTGGTGCATGAGATCGGTCATGTTATCGATAATGCCATGCACGGAGAAAGGACCGGGTCACGCCACGGACTGGCATCCGCGATGCCATCTACCCCAGAGATGCGAGAGTGGGCCTCTGCTGTGAGGAACTCTCCGCAAGTCAGGGAGCTGAGGAGTATGCCTGTGACTGGCTACAGTAGGTACATGAGGCTGCCCCAGGAGCTGTGGGCGCGCTCCTACGCTCAGTGGATCGCTCAGCGGACGGGAGACCCGCGTCTCCAGAGCGAGATCCGCAGTCATCTGTCACAGCCGGGCATCGAAGGGTATCGTCAGTGGGCAGAAGATGACTTCAGGCCAGTAGCATTAGCGCTGGACGCGGTCTTCGAGAACGATTGGAAACTGTAATGTTCAGTGTCGTGGACGATCCAGAGAACTACACTTTGGAAGAGCTGATTCAGAAGTATCTTGACGAGGGTTTCGATCAGGAATCTGCGGAGGCGTACGCAGAGATCCTGAAGAACCCTCCGGAAGATGCGTTCATCAACTGAGTGTAGATACGCGGTCTAGATTGCATACCCGCTTGGCTCTTATCGCTGTGGCGGAAGTCAACGGGAGCACGTTTCCCACCGCAACGCCGTCGGACTCCATGTCCTACTCAACGAGTTGGGGTCCACATGTTCCCGCTGCCCAACAGCGTCAGGCGCGATGTGCTGATCGCCCTGTTGCACGGCAAGCTGCGGAACATCCGCACGCGGTCCGTCGAACGCGTTTCCGGCGTCTGGAGTGTGACCCGCTCGGGGCTGGAGCGGTTGTGAGCGGTGCGGGCACGGATCGCACCGCGCCCGCACCGTCCACCCTCAGCCGGCGGCGCGCTCCGGGGGGAGCGCGGTAGCCCGGAAGCCTTCGAGGACCTCCTGGATCGTGTCGACCTCGGCGTCGGAGAACACGCTCTCGGGGCCGCCCGGGGAGACACTGGTGAACGGCGGCTCGTAGAGGTCGCCGACGTCCAGGAAGCCGTTCTTGGCCACGTAGTCGACGATGAGCTTGAACAGGCGCAGCTGGTTGGCGGAGAGCTTCCTGCCCGCCTGGAAGCCGTCGAAGGCGGCGGAGACGGCGTCGCGCTCCATCCCGCTGAAGGAGCGCAGGAACAGCCCCAGCCCGCCGTGCTCCTCCTCGGCGCGCTCGATGTCCTTCTCGGTGCCGAAGCCGCCGTCGAGGAACACCCGCACGAAGTGGTCGATATCGGCGCTGGTCAGCTGCCGGTTGCGCATCAGCTTCTGCACGGACAGGTCGCTCTCGTGGTTGCGCACGTAGGTGCGGACCTTGACCTCGAACCGGGTCCAGCCGCCGCCCACGTCCAGGCCGCTGAGCTCGGTCCGCGTGAGCTCGCCGAGCTCGTCCTCGAAGTCGGAGTAGACGATGCCCCGCCGGGTCTTGGGAATGAGCCGCACCAGGCCGCGCACGCGGCGGCGCATGACCTCCAGCATCGGCAGGGTGACGTCCTGCCACCAGGCGTCCGAGACCAGGTCGGAGAGGAGTTCGCGCTGCCTGGCCACCACCGGGTTGTTCAGGGTGGTGGGGTCGAGCAGGGCCTCGGCGATGTCCTGGACCTGGCGGCGCAGCTTGTCGAAGCCGGGCTCGGGCTCCAGGACGCCCAACTGGAGGCGCAGGGCCAGCAGGTCGAAGCGCTTGGCCTCCTGGCTGTTCTCGTCCTCCTTGTACGCGGTCGGCAGCGGGGCGAGGGTCTCGGTGAGCTGGTCGCGCTTGTCCTCGGTGATCCGCCGCCACGCCGCGGGGTCCTGGTAGGCCTCCACCGTCTCCAGGTGCGGCCGGACCTCGACGTTGCGGGAGTTCATCCCCGCCACCTCCAGCTGGAGGCGCTCGGCCAGCGACCGGCGCAGCCCCGCCTCGTCGGCGGGGTCGTCGGAGGCGGCCGCGGAGCCGTCCGGGGCGGGGGCGGTGCCCTCCTCGGTCGCGGCGGCCGACTCCTGGGCCGGGGAGTGCCGGTCCAGGCCGTACAGCAGCTCCGCGCGCCTGCGGAAGACCTTCTCGCGCGTGGACGGCTGCACCCTGGCCTCGGCGGCGGGGAGGTTCTGGTTGAAGAACTCCACGTTGCGGCCCAGGTCGAAGACGAGGAAGCCCGTCTTGTGCTTCTCGGGCCCGAACAGGTCTGGGCACTTGCGCGTGCCGCGCCCGATCATCTGCCAGAACTTGGTCCTGGAGCGCACGAGCTTGGCGAAGACCAGGTTGAGCACCTCGGGGATGTCCACGCCGGTGTCGAGCATGTCCACCGAGACGGCGATGTGCGGGGCGGAGTCGCGCCGGGAGAACTTGTCGAGGATGGACTGGGCGTAGGTGGTCGAGTGCGTGATCACCTGCGCGAAGTCGCCGCCGAGGTCGGGGTAGAGCTCCTGGAAGCGGTCCACGATGAAGTGCGCGTGCTTGACGTTGCGGGCGAAGACGATGGTCTTGCCGAGCCGTTCGCCGCCCTCCACCTTCTCCCCGTGGCGCATGAGGGCCTGGAGGGCCTTGTCGATGGTGTCCTTGTTGAACAGGTGCTTGTTGACCTCGTCGGCGGCGATCGCGTCGGGGATTCCGTCGTCGTCGTCCCACTCGGTGAGCTCCCAGGCCTCCTTGTCCTCCTCGGACAGCTCGTCGTACCTGATCCCCTCGCGGGGGAACTTCAGCGGCACGTCGATGGTGGTGGGGCTGACCAGGTAGTCCTCCTTGACCGCCTCCTCCAGGCCGTAGACGTCGGTGGGGACTCCGTCCTCCAGGTGGAAGAGGCGGTAGGTGTTGCGGTCGATCTCGTCCTTGGGGGTGGCGGTCAGGCCGACCAGGAGCGAGTCGAAGTAGGAGAAGATCGCGCCGTACTTGTGGTAGACGGACCGGTGCGCCTCGTCCACGACCACGAGGTCGAAGTAGCCGGGACCGAACCGGCGCACCTCGTCGGAGGTGTCGTTGATCAGGCCCATCATGGTCTGGTACGTGGACACGTACACGCGCGCGTCCGCGCCCTTCTCCTCCAGCAGGTTGACCACCGGGGTGCTGGGCAGGTGCTGCTTGAAGGCGCCGTGGGCCTGGTTGACCAGGGCCTGGCGGTCGGCGAGGAACAGCACGCGCTTGATCCAGCCCGCCCGGTTGAGCAGGTCCACCAGGGAGATGACGGTGCGGGTCTTGCCCGAGCCGGTGGCCATCACCAGCAGGGCGTCGCGCTGTCTGTCCTCCTCGAAGGCCTCGCAGACGCGGCGGACGGCGCGGGACTGGTAGTGGCGGTTGACGATGTCGCTGTTGATCGCCACCCCGGCCAGGGCCTGGCGTCCGGCTCGGCGCATAACGAGCGTGCGCAGCTCGTCCTTGGTGTAGAAGCCCTGGACCTGGCGCGGCGGGTAGCCGAAGTGGTCGTCCCAGACGAAGGTCTCGTAGCCGCTGGTGTAGAAGATGACGGGCCGCTGCCCGAACTTCGCCTCCAGCGCGTCGGCGTAGGCCCTGGCCTGCTGCTCGCCGTCGCGGGCGTCGCGGGTGGTGCGCTTGGCCTCCACCACGGCTAGGGGCTTGCCGTTGTCGTCCCACAGCACGTAGTCAGCCCGGCCCTCACCCGAGGGCGTGGGCAGGCCCTTGAGGGGGTACTCGCGGTCCTCGGGGTCGGAGAGCGCCCACCCGGCCTCCCGTAGGAGGAGGTCGATGATGTGGGTTCGGGTCTTCGCCTCGTCGTAGTCGTGCTGGTCGGGAAGCTCGGCGTTGGCGGCCTTGGCCTCCTTGATCTCCGCGCGCAGCCGGAGGATCTCGGCGTCCAGGTCCTTGGTGCGCCGCTGGGCCCTGGCGAGTTCCTCCTGCTGGCGGGCGAAGTCCTCCGCCATCTTCTGGATCTCGGCCTGCTTCTTCTTCCGTACCTCGGCGGGGACCGGGGTCGGGATCAGCTTGCGGTCGAAGGACAGGCCCGAGGCCGGTGCGCCGTCCTTCGCGCGGGTGTAGTTGCGGGCCAGCCAGTACATGACGTGGAACAGCTCGATAGTGGCCCGCACCGCGTCCTGGGGCGAGACCGGTCCGGGGCGGTGCACGGCGGCGTTGCCCTGTCGGCGGATGACGTCCATCTTGGTGCGGACCGCCGGACCGGCCAGGTTAACCATGGTCGGTTCGGCGATCCGCGCGGCGAGGTCGCTCTGGTAGGGGGTGCGCAGGGTGTCGTCGGCCTCGTAGAGCCAGTTGACGGCCAGTTCCAGCGTCCGGCGCGCGTAGAAGCAGGACACGCGGGGGTCGGCCACGGCGAGGCGCTCGGTGCGGATCGCCTCGTTGTGGAGTTCGGGCCATTCGGTCTGGAGGAAGGCGAAGTTGCTCACCAGGCACCTTTCCCGGAGGAGGGGACAGGACGGGATGCGGGCAGCGGGGTGATGGAGTTGTGGGGCCGTGCGGCTGTGGGGGCTACACGGTTATGTCCCGATCGTCCCACAGGGTGCCGTCAAACGCGCGCTGCTGGACGGAGGCGAAGAGTTCGTCCAAGTGGGAGAGGTGCTTCATCTGCTCGCGCTTGATCTCCTGGATCTTTCGTGCTTTTTCAGCGAATTCCTTCTGCAAGGGCAGAGGGGGAAGTGCGCAGGGAATCGAGAGAACTTTCTTCTGAGAGATGTTCTTCATGGATCCGCTGCTGCCCGTGGAGTTTGCTCTTACTGCATCACGGAAATTTCCCTGTGAGAACATGTGGTCGATGTAGACAGGGTCAGCTTTGGGTTCATCATGCCAGACAAATCTCCAAAGTTTGTCCGGGAGGAGGAGATTATCTTGAGGAGAGTCCACCAGGGCTGTTGCACCGATCAACTCCAAGGTGTTTGCCCGGCTGAAGAGTAGGTCCCCCTGCTGAACGAAGTGAGAAGCCGGTGGATTGTGTTCGGGTGGAGCCCCTTTGCTCTCCTCGGGTTTGAAGGTTCCTGAAGTTACTGCGCTAATTTTCAGAATGTGGTACTTGGAATTTGTCTCGTCGCTCGCAGGGGAAAGACTTTTTCCGCTTTTAAAGTGGCTCACAAGGTCAGAAACACGCCCAAATTCCCACATCTTCGAGTTGGTGATGTCGCCGAACATGTCGAAGAATATGGACTCTGTGAGCTCGTTAAGGAGCTCGACCGACCTGCGACGCTTGGTGCGTAGTGAATCAACCTGGTCAATTGCTATGGCGGCCTTTTCCTGTTGCTGGAGAGGGGGAAGTGGTATCTCTATTTTTGAAACTGTGGATTTAGATATTTCCTTGAATGTTGCTCCATTTCCGAGGCTCTCCAGCTTCTCTCGGTTTGCGCGGAGCCAGTGGTAAAGATAGTTTGCAGAAACCTTCTCTGGGCTAGGTATGAGACTCTTGAAGCCTTGGTTTGTGGCCATCGGGGTGCCATTGATGGCAACGTGTCCAATTGGAGCTCGTGAGCTTAGCAGTACCGACCCTTTAGGAAGTACGACGGCTGGGCAGCTGTCTAGGCCTTTTTTTGTGAGCTTCCTAGGGGTGCTTTGGATGTACTTTCCCTGAAGGTTGCTGAGATCTTTTGGTGTGACCCAATTGATTTCGGTGCCCCAGTATTCTTCGATGTTGGTTTTGGGGGTGGCGCCGGATATGATCTCACATATCTCGCCCAATGGGACGGCGGGATATTTATTCACTGCAACATCCCCTTCAATTTCGAAAGGCCATTTTGAACATCAAAATCTAGGTCTTCTATCTCCTTGATGATATCCAGTGGTGACCGATATGTGGTCTCCTCGTAGACAACTTCTTTGTACCGGTTGATGCTCAGGTCATAGCCCTCAGCAGCAATTTCAGCCTTGGGGACGCAGAAGCTCTGATCAGTGCGCGTGCGGTCCTGTTCGCTGCCGTCCCGGCGTGACCATCGGGCGAGTATGTCCGGAAGATTGTTCTTCTCGTGTTCAGATCCGCCTATGTTCTTTGCGAGGGCGCCAATTCTGTCCTCGGGAAGCAGGGCGGTTCGCTTGTCATCGAGGCTGTATCCATCAGCTGTAACGTCGTAGAACCAGACGTTGTCTGTACCACCAGCGTTCGTCTTGGTGAAGAAGAGGATTGCGGTGGACACGCCCGCGTACGGCTTGAAGACGCCGCTGGGAAGCTTCACCACAGCGTCCAACTTCTGATCCTCCACAAGGATCTTTCGGATAGATTTGTGTGCATTGGTGCTGCCAAACAGCACACCGTCCGGCACAATGACGGCGGCACGGCCACCGGGCTTGAGTAGACGTAGGAAGAGTGGGAGGAAAAGCAACTCCGTCTTCTTCGTCTTGATGATCTGCTGGAGGTCCTTGGCTGTGCTCTCGTAGTCCAGGCTTCCAGCGAAGGGAGGGTTGGCGAGAATGAGCGAGTAGCGTTCCGCCTCGTCCGCCACGCTCTCAGCGAGCGAGTCGCGGTAACGGATGTCGGGCTGCTCCACCCCGTGCATGAGCATGTTCATGCTGGCGATCCGCAGCATGGTGCTGTCGAAGTCGAAGCCGTGGAACATGCTGTGGTGGAAATGTTGCTGGTTAGCTGCTTCCAACAGATCATTTTGGTGCTTCTTGCGCAAATGTTCGGAAGCTGCGACCAGGAAGCCCGCCGTACCGCACGCGGGGTCGCAGATCTCGTCTTGGGGGCCGGGGTTCATCATCGCCACGATGAGCTGGATGATGTGCCGGGGAGTGCGGAACTGTCCGTTGTGGCCCGCAGTGGCGATCTTGCTGAGCATGTATTCGTACAGATCGCCCTGCATATCACCGTCGGCGACGGGGAGGGTTTTGTTCACGTCGTCGATTAGGTCGACGGCCTTGATTAGCAGATTGGCATTAGGAATGGTGAACCGGGCATCGCGCATGTGGTGTGCGTACGTGGAATCTTCGCCGCCGAGATCCTGGAGCCAGGGGAATACCACTCTGCCCATCGTGTCAAAAAAAGTGTCAGGGTCGAGTCCTTTGAGTTTCTTCCAACGCAAGGCCTCGTTATTGGGTGTGTAGACAGGGTTCTTAATGGACCTGCCCGTGCGCTGGTGCTGCCTTTCCTTGGCGGCCTGGATGTCCTCCAGCCTGCGGAGGAACATCAGGTAGGTGATCTGTTCGATCACTTCGAGGGGGTTGGAGATGCCTCCGGACCAGAACGCGTCCCAGAGGCGATCGATCTTGCTCTTCAGCTCGCCGGTAATCACGCGGATCAGCGTAACGCCGCCGTACGACCCGCTCAGCCCGGATGCGGGAACCGACGCCGAGCAGAGACCCAGCACAGCCACGAGCGTGGGCGCGCGGGGTCTCGAAGGCCCGCGCGCCCGGGTGGGTCAGCGCGCGTCGGTCGTGGTGGTGCTGAGGAAGGCGCGCCACTCGGCGGGGTCGAAGGTGAGCGTGCCCAGGTCGCGGTTCTGGGTGTCGCGGACGGCGGAGAAGGCGGGGGTGTCGGCCACCTCCACGCAGTTGCCGTTGCTGCCGCTGTAGGACGACTTGCGGAACGACGTCGGCATGTGTGCCACCTCGACGCAGTTGGTCGACGTTCCGCTGTAGCTGGACTTGAACCAGTTCATTTTGCTCGGCTGCATCGTTTACTCCTTCTCCAAGGCCTCAGCCGTACTGGCTAGGAACTCGACTGTCTGCGCTGGGCGCCAAGCATCCGCCAGCAGACGCTCGAACACGTTGGTGTGCTGCTCCAAAGCGCCCTGGTCGTCCCAGAAGAGGCTTGTGTTGTCAGTGATGGTCACGAGAACCGACAGCTCATCCAGTGTGAGGAGAGTGAACTCGCCGATGACCAGAGCGGCATGGGCACCAGCCTCGAACGGGAGCACCTGTAGCGTCACATTGGGTTGCTCCGCAATCTGGACGAGGTGTCGGATCTGCTCGGCCATCAGCCTAGAGCCTCCGACTTGGGTGCGGATCGCCGCTTCATTGACGATGGCCCACAGGTGTGTACCCCTCGATCGCCACGCCTCCTGACGGCCCAGACGAACCTCAACACCGGAGTCCACCACCTCTGGGCGTGCGCTCGGCATTGTCCCCTTGAAGAGAGCACGGACGTAGCCTTCGGTCTGCATCAGTCCGGGGATCAGTACCGGTTCGTATGTCCGTATGCGCCGAGCCGCGCTTTCCAGGCCGATGTAGGTGCCGTAGTCCTCGGCCACACCGCTGGACTGCCACCAGCCGGATGATCTGGCTTCCTTACGCATGTGCAGGAAGCGCTGGATGGACTCGTTATCGAGGTCGTAGTACTCCAGCAGACGTTCAAGGCTCCCCGGGCCTGGAATGACTCCCTCTACACCAGGGGTCTCCCAGCGGGACACGGTGGAGACGTTCACCTTGATGGCGCGGGCGATCTCAGACAACTTCCGATCAGCGCGCAATTTGCGCAATTCGGTCGCAAGCTGCCATTGCGCGACAGTCGGGCTCATAGTCATGAGGTCCATCGTGCCCCTTCATCGCGGGCTGGCCAAACTCCCGCAAGAAATCTGTAGATGCGGATTGCATATGCGGCTTTCCTGATGTGTACTGTAACTGTCTTCGCGCACTCGGTGACTCAGGGTGGGCGTCTGCGGAACTCTGTGAGGAGAGCTGTCATGGCTGTTGACCGTTGGACACGCACAAGAACGAGTGAGGGCGCACGCAGTCCTGTAGCGGTCCTCACGGGACTTCTGGAAGCCAGACACGTGATTGGGGCGGAAGAATCCTCTGGGCTTGGAGGTGCCATCACCCGCAGCGGAAACCGCTCAGTGGCCTGCTCGGTCGTGGCGGAGCGGATAGAGGCGAGGACCGTCGAATGAACGGACCACCCCGCCCCACAACCCCGTGGACCTGTCCCGCCTGCTGTCGCACCGAGAACGGCGGCCACAGGACCCACACCCGTTGCCCGCGCGGCAACGCCCAAGACGACAGCGACGACCGCCCCGCTCTCGTCCATCCCCCGTTCGAGAGGCTCGCGGACTACCCCCGCGTACCGCCTCCGGCCGGGCACGTTAAAGCCCTGGCGGGTGACGTAACACCCCCAGGGCGCGGCCAGAAATCAGTGTTTTCCTCACTCCTCGAAGGAGCTCCCGGCATGTTCATTCTGCCGCGTAACCCCGAACCCGAGTGCATGCCCCCCGTTATCCACAGCCTGTGGAAACCACGCCTCTACCCCGGGACCCTGGACACCACCGCGCGAGTGCGCGCCGACCTGCGCCACGACCTGACCAGCACGTCCGCTTCGCCCGACGAATCGCACGGCTTGGACCCGGACCTGGTGGACTCGATCGTGCTGTGCACCAGCGAGATGTTCGCCAACGCCTGCGAGCACACCCGTTCCGGCGAACAGGACGGCCGGGTCATCCGCACCCTGACCCTGCCCGAGCAGCGCACGCTCCGACTCTCGGTCATCGACGACGGCTACCGCGACACCGACACCCGCCCGCGCATCCCCCGCCAGCGCACCGAACGGGACTGGCACGAGGCCGAACGCGGCCGGGGCCTGCTGCTCATCCACCACCTCGCCGCGTGCTGGGGAACGCGCCGGGTGGTCGGCTTCCCGTTCTGCGAGGGGCTGGGCACGGTGCTGTGGGCGGACTTCGACCTGCCCTCCGACCCCGGCACCCTCTCCGCCGCTTCCGCCGCTTCCGCCACCGCTTCCACCGCCTCCGCCGCGTCTGCCCCGGAGGACGTCCGATGACCGCACCCGTCCTCACACCCGCCGCGCCCGCGCTCTCCTCGGACATGCGACGCGTCCTGGACGCGCCCCGGGGCCAGCGCTTCGGCCGCCCGGGGGCCCGGACAGCGGACCGCACGGCCAAGCGTCCGGCGCCAGCCCCGCCGCCTCCGCTCGTCTCTCTGGGCCGGACCCCGCGCGAGCGCGAACTGCTCGCCCGGATGCCGGACACACCCCGGCTGCGCTACCGGCTCACCCACGGGGACGTGCCCGCCTGGATGATCGAGTCCGAGTCCCGGAAGTCCCGCCCGCACGGGGCCTCTGCCCCTGATCCGGAGCCCCGCCCCCGCCCGAGGCCCAGGCCCCGACCCGGACCCGAGCGCGGGCCCGCTCCCCGGCCCGCCCCCGGCGACGGCCCCGGGCCCGAACCCCTGCCGGTTCCCCGCCCCCGGCGCGAGCGCACGCCTCCGCCGCCGCTGCCGCGCAGGTCGGACCGTCCCCGCCGCACAGCGAGCCACCGCAAGCCCCGCCGCCGCCTGGGCTGGACGGTCGCGGGCTACGCCCTGGCCACCGCCGCCGGGGCCCTCGCCCACCACCTCACCGGCTTACTGGTCTGATCCGCCAAGCGGGGCAACCGACCACCATGGAGGCCGCACCGGTACGAGGGGCCCGGTGCGGCCGTCCCAGCCTCTTCTGCTTCCGTTTCTCAGCCGCTGAGGGCCCGCGTGACCTTCTCCGCCAGACGCGCCTGTCCGGTCTCGCTGTGGGGACGCCAGGCGTGGTCGCCGACCTCCTCGGCCTGGAGTCGTACTGACGACTCCCGCACACGGTGGAGATAGCGGAAGTCGAAGTGCCAGTGCTCGGGCTCACCCTTCACCGGGTTGGCCGGGATCTGGTGGATGTCCAGGTCGATCGGCAGCGTGTTCGTGACGCTCTCGGTCTCCGTCCGTTCGGGGACGATCCCGGTCTCCTCCTTCAGCTCCCGCAGTGAGGCCTCATACAGGGCGCCGTCCTCGGGCTCCAGGTGCCCGCCGGGCAGCAGCCAGGTGTCGAGCGCGTTGTGGTGGATCAGCAGGACCCGTCCCCGAGGATCGAGGACGATCGCCCCGGCGGTGGCGTGTCCGATGCGGAACTCCTTGCGTGATGACAGTTCGTGGTCGGAGTCCAGGGCGCGTCGGAGGAGCCCGACGGATTCGGCCTCCTCCGGAAACCGGCGCAGGTAGCCGTCCAGCACGGCGCGGATGTGGGTGTTCGGGATGCTCATGCTGCTCCAGTGAAGTGGTCGAGCCAGGTCGCCGCAATCGATTCGCGGATATCGGAGGGGAGTTCGTGATGGGCTGTCTCGTGCTCCCGGTTGGCCAGCAGGGAGACCGCCGCGAGGAGTTCGGCCTGGACGAGGAAGATGAACGCGCCCACGCTGGCTCCGTGCAGGAAGTTCACGGCGTTGCCGCCGTTGAGGACGTAGAAGTAGTGACCTGTTCGCGAGTAGCGGGTGATGCTCGCACTGAGCTGTTCGCGCGCGTAGGCGTTCTTGATCTCCTCCAGTTCCATCTCGTCGTCGGAGGAGGTGACCGAGGCGATGTAGGAGCCGTTGGGCACACGTGCGAAGTCAGCGCGCTTCAGGGCCAGATTGCCGGTCGCGCCGATGATGATTCCCGCTCCGCACAGTGCCTGTCGCAGGGACGGAGCCGTGTGGAAGCCCTGGGCCATGGCGTGGGTGAGTTTGATCGGGTCGGTGTCGTAGACGGTCACGCGGACGTTGCGTGCGTGCAGCATCCCCGCTACGGACGAGCCGAGCTTTCCGAAACCGATGACGGTGGCGCCTCGCCCGTAGAGGATGTCGCCGCGGGAGCGGATCAGCGCCTCGGCTGAGAAGACGATGGACTGGCCGACGAGGAAGTCCTCCGGAATCTTCAACGGGGAGCGCGCCACGCTGTAGACCGGGCAGGGGGGCTTGCCGTGGGCGAGATAGCGGCGGTGGCCGTTCTCGGTGTCCTCGACCACTCCGAGGATGTGCCCGGAGAAGCGGTCGCACACCTGCGGTAGGGCGGGCGCGAAGTAACCGCCGATGTCGAGCAGTACCACCTGCTGGCCTGGAACGGTGGTCTCCAGATAGTCCAGTACGTCATCGGCCGTCGCGAACCTGGCGCGGTCGAGTTCGTCGCACCGCCAGTGGCGGGATGCCTCGGCGCGCGCCGTCTCGTCGATGCTCTTGGGCTTGGGGAGTACGGCGCGCAGGTCGGCCACCCCGGCGAGGGCGTGCAGGAACGCGGGGCGTTCGGGCAGGAGGTGGGTGATCGCGATGGCGCAGGCCCTGCGTCCGTTCGGCAGGCCTTGGGAGACACAGGCGAAGTAGTCGGCGATCCTGGCACGTTCGAAGTCTTCCAGCACGGGCGCGCTCCTGGGAGGAAGAGGGGGTGTTCCCGAGGAGTTTCTACCTCACTACCTTGCTACGTAAACCATCAAGGTGATATCGCGAAGCCGCACCCTTTCCAGGAGGAGGACCGCTGGCCTCAGGAAATCGTGCCCCGGTACGCCAGTTCGTGGCGGTGACCGCCCTTGACCAGGACCGAGGCCTCCACGGGGCGTCCGTCGTCGCTGTAGACCGTGCGGAGGGTCCGCAGGACCGGCACGTCGTCCGGGAGTTCCAGGGCTCTGAACTCCTCGGAGGTGGCGAGGCGCACGGACACCCGATCGACGTGCTCGCGCGGCGGGCAACCGAGGTCGGCCAGCAAGGCGGGAGAACCTCCCCGGACGCGTGCTCTGCGCTCCAGCGGGGTGCCGTCGGCGACGGACAGAGGATAGTAGTTCCACACCAGCTCGACAGGTTCGTCGTCGAGCGACAGGAGCTGGTGTCGCAGTACCACCTCTTCGTCGGGGGCGGCGCCGAGAGCCTCCGCGACCTGGTTGGGCGGCTTCACCCGCATGACGTCGAGGAGCTTCGCGGTTCCTCGTTGACCGCGTTCGTCAGCACGGGACATCCACGGGTGGGCTTCGCCCCGAAGGGGTGGGGAGAGGTAGGAGGCCACCTGGACCACCAACGGAGTCTCAGCGCGCACGAACACGCCCACACCGGGTCTGCCGACGACGAAGCCCTCTTCCTTGAGGACCTGGAGGGTGCGCTGCACGGTCTGGCCGGTGACCTCGTAGCGCTCCATGAGCTGTTGCGTTGTGGGGAGGCGTTCACCTGGCTCCAGCTCCCCGCACATGATCGCCGCGCGCAGGAACGCGGCGATCTGCTGGTGTCGCGGACGGGTGTCCTCTCGTCTCATGAGCTCTCACCCACGAGCAGCCGGTAACGCAGGTGGCGTCCTTCGGGACGCATCACCATGCGGGATACCTCGAAGGGGATGCCGTCCGCCGTACGGCTCGTCCTCAGCAGCACAAGAACGGTGTTCCCGGCGGGAAGGTCCAGCGCCTCCGCCTCGGTAGCCGTCGCGGGACGTGCTGACACGTCCTCGACGGCCTCGTGTGCGGCGTACCCGAGTTCGCTGAGCAGGGTGGGCGCGCCACCGCGTATCTTGCGTTTTTCGGCCAGGGGCGTGTCCGACGCGACGGAGAGCGGATAGTAGGAGTCCGTGAGTTCGACGGGAACGCCGTCGAAGAGCATCACTCGACGGCGCACCACGACCCGGTCCTGGCCTCTCAGCGCTTCGGCTACCTCCGCCGGGGCGTCCACTTCGCCGACCTCCACGAGTCGTTGTGCGGTCGGGCCCTTCTGAGCGGTCCAGGGGTCGGACGCACCGGCGGGGCGCGCGGTCACGTAGGACGCTGAGTCGTCGTTCAGCCCGGGTCGCGGACCCATCTCGCCTCCGAGGAAGTCGGGGCCTTGGTGCTTGAAGTGCCAAGGTCGTACGCACTGCCACTGTACGATCCGAGCTTTTCTGGCTGTGTCGGCCCAGTCCAGTCACCGGTACACCGTTCCAACGACGGACCCGGGCCCGACCCGCCGCCGCTGCCGCGCAGGTCGGACCGTCCCCGCCGCACAGCGAGCCACCGCAAACCCCGCCGCCGCGTGGGCTGGACGGTCGCGGGCTACGCCCTCGCTACCGCCGCCGGGGCCCTCGCCCACCACCTCACCGGCTTACTGGTCTGATCCGCCAAGCGGGGCAACCGACCACCATGGAGGCCGCACCGGTACGAGGGGCCCGGTGCGGCCATGGTCGTCAGCGGCCTCACTGCGGCGCTGGCCTTCTCCGCGCATGTACTCCAGCAGAGAGAACCCGCCCGAACCCAGCGGTGGCTGTCGACCTTGCGACAGGTGGTCTTCCCGGCGAAGAGACGCCCCGCCCCGCGAGGGCGGCTCCGCGGGCCGCCGCCGACACGCGTCGGGGCGGGCACGCGTGCCCGCCCCGGCCTCCACCGCGACCGCTACCCGGTGAGGTCCTCCTCGTCGGGACGCACCGAGTCGGGGCTGAGCGGGTCGTGCCCCACCGACATCAGCCGGTGCCGCCACGCCGCGTCCTCGCGGCGCGGGTCCGCCAGCTGGCCGCGGACGTACTCGGTCACCTCGCGCATCAGCTCGACGTCGGCCTCCGTTGCGTCCACACGGCGCTTGTTCAGCAGGTTCACGACCGCCTCGCCCCGCCGGGACACCGTGTGCCCCGGTTCGGTGCGGAAGGCGTCCTCGCCCGAGGCGCTCGTGAGCAGCCACTCGCGCAGCTGTTCCCCGGTCATGTTCACCACCGCGTGGAACTCCTCCCACGCCTCGTCGACGGCGGGATCGTGCTCGGCCATGCTCTTCCCCCTCGGTTTCGGCTTCGTTGCTGGTCAGGGCCGTCGGTGCGCTCCCCGTGCGACCGCGTAGCCCGCGGCTCCCACCGCGAACCCCGCGGCGCCCAGCAGGGCCACGGTGCCCCGCCGCTGGCTCAGTTCCTGGAGCAGGCTCGACTCGCGCGACTCGTCGTCGAACTCGCCGTGCGCGCCGAAGTCGTGCTCGTCGTCCAGGGGACGGAACAGGTTGTCGCGCGCGGGCGGATGGGCGTCGCGGACCTGGCTCCTGCGTCCGGTGAGCCCCAGCTGCCAGTCGAGCACCCTCGGTGCGAACCGCTGGCCCAGGACGGTGGCCACCGTCGAGATCCCCACCCAGTACCGGCGCCGCCCCGGGTGCTCGGCACCCCAGACGATCGCCCGGGCCGCGACCTCGGGTTGGTACACGGGGGCCACGGGGCGCGGGCGGCGGCCGTCCAGGTGCGCGCGCGTCCAGGTGAACTGCGGGGTGTTCACCGCGGGCAGGTGCACCTCCGTCACCCGGACGCCCGACCCGCGGTGGATCAGCTCGGCCCGTACGGAGTCGGTGAACCCGCGTATCGCGTGCTTGGCCCCGCAGTACGCCGCCTGCAGGGGGATGCCGCGGTAGGCCAGGGCCGACCCGACCTGCACGATCACCCCCCGGTCCCGGGGCAGCATGCGCTCCAGGGCGGCCCGGGTGCCGTACACGTAGCCGTGGTAGCAGACGTCGGTGACCCGGCGGTACTCCTCCGGCTCCACCTCCATGAACGGCGAGATGACCGTGGCGAGCACGCAGTTCACCCACACGTCCACCGGTCCCAGCTCCGACTCGACCTGGGCCAGGGCCCCGCGCACCGCCTCGGCGTCGTTCGCGTCGACCCGCAGCGGCAGCGCGGTCACGCCCTCGGCGCGGGCCTCCTCCGCGGCGGCCTCCAGCCCCGTCCGCCCCCGCGCGAGCAGCGCGACGGTGTACCCCCGCCGGGCGAACTCGCGCGCGGTCGCCCTTCCGACGCCCGCGCTGGCTCCGCTGACCACCGCGATCCGGCCGTTCGGTCTCCCGGCCACCTCGGCCACCCCCACACGGGTCGACACGGCCGCTTCCGGCCCTTCGCCCCCTCCGCTACCCGCGAGCGCCGCCCGGTATGTACATGCCTCGGCAAGCTTCTGAGCTGTCGTTTCGCCGGGGGCGCCCCGGGGCAGTCGCACATGAGGGGTTCCCGGGAACACGACACGACTCGGAGGTGCGGATGGCACAGGGCGCCGCGAGCATCGGCGACCACGGCTTCCTCTCGGACTGCCACACCGCCGCGCTCACCACACCCGACGGCACCGTCGACTGGCTGTGCGTTCCCCGGTTCGACGGGCCCGCCCTCGTCTCGGGCATCCTGGACCCGCGCGGAGGCGGGTGGACCCTGGAGGTCGAGGGGGCGAGCCCGGCCGGACGCGCCTACGTCGACGACACGCTCGTCCTGGAGACGCTCTGGCGGGGCACGGACACGGAGGTGGCCGTCCGCGACCTGCTCGCGGTGCGACGGTCGCGGGAGGGCGGGACGGGCCTGTACCGGGAGGGTTTCCTCCTGCGGGTCGTTGAGTGCCGCTCCGGGAGCACGTCCGTGCGCTCGCGGTTCGACGCCGGGCCCGACTTCGCGCGTGCCGAACCCGTGTGGGAACGGGTGGACGGCGGCCTGCGGGAGGCCTCGGGGCCGCTGCTGTCCGGTTCGCCCGCGCCCGTGCTCGCGCGGGACGGCGTGCCGGAGTACCGCGTGGAGCTCGCCGAGGGGGACACCGCCGTGTTCGCCCTGGACTACCTGGAGGGCGGGCGCCGCGTCGGCCCGGGGGAGGGGCGGGCGCTGCTGCGGGAGACCCTGGACGCCTGGCGGGAGTGGTCCGGGCTGACCGACTACGACGGGGTCGGCGCCACGCACGTGCGCCGCAGCGCCCTCACCCTGCGCGGCCTGCTCCACGAGGAGAGCGGCGCCCTGATCGCCGCGCCCACCACGTCCCTGCCCGAGTGGCCGGGAGGCCCGCGCAACTGGGACTACCGCTACGTCTGGCACCGCGACGCCGCGCTCGTCGTCCTGGCCTTCCTGCGGCTCGGGCACGCCGAGGAGGCCGGGCACTACCTGCGCTTCCTGCTGCGGATGTGCGGCCAGCCGATCGACTGGATCCCCCCGGTGCAGGCGGTGGACGAACAGCCGCCGCCCGGGGAGGAGACCCTGGACCACCTCGCCGGACACGCCGGGTCCAGACCGGTCCGCGTCGGCAACGACGCCTACTCGCAGCACCAGCTGGACGTGTACGGGCACGTGCTCGACGCCGCGCTGTCCTACGAGGAGGCCACCGGCGGGCTCGGGCGCGGGGACGTCGAACAGCTCTCCTCGATGGTCGACGCGGCGTGCCGGATCTGGCGCGAGCCGGACGACGGCATGTGGGAGGTGCGGTCGCGGCCGCGGCACTGGACGAGTTCCAAGGTCTACGCCTGGGTCTGCCTGGACCGCGGGGTCCAGCTGGCCACCGAGTCCGGCAAGGCGGGTGACGACGTCCCGCTCGACCAGTGGCGCAAGGAGTTGGACGCCGTGCGCCGGGACGTCCTCGACCGGGGCTACGACGCGGAGGCCGGGACCTTCACGCAGTCCTACTGCTCGTCCCACGTGGACGGATCGCTGCTGCGGATCCCGCTCCTGGGCTTCCTGGAGGGGACCGACCCGCGCGTGCTCGCGACCCTGGAGCGGGTGGACGCGGAGCTGGGCGGAGAGGGCGGACTCATCCGCAGGTACGACCCCGAGACGACCGACGACGGACTGGGCACCCCGGAGGGCGCCTTCCTCCTCTGCTCCTTCGACATGGTCTCCGCCCTGGTGCTCGCCGGGCGGACCGAGGAGGCGCGGCGGAGGTTCGAGGAACTGTGCGGGAGCTCTGGAGAGCTCGGACTGCACGCGGAGGAGATGGCCGCCGACGGCACCATGCTGGGCAACTTCCCCCAGGCCTTCACCCACCTCGCGCTGATCGAGGCGGCGGTCAACCTCGACCAGGCCGGGGACGGGGAGGCGCTGCACTCGTGGGTGCGCGACAGGTCGGGCGGCGCGACACGACGAAGGAGGACCGGAGTAGATGGCTGACCACGACACCACCGGGGACATCAAGGAGACGATCCAGGAGGAGGCGGAGGCCTACCGGGGCGACAGCGACCAGCCCCTCTTCGGGTACACGGCCGTGGCCTCGGGCTACCTGGCACTGGTGGGGGTCGGGCTGCTCGCCGCGCGCCGGTTCCGGGGCAGGCGCAGGGCCGAGAGCGTGGGCCCGTGGGACCTGGCGCTGATGGGGCTGACCACGCACAAGCTGTCCCGGATGCTGGCCAAGGACGCGGTCACCAGCCCGCTCCGGGCGTTCTTCACCCGCTTCCAGGGGGTCTCGGCCCCGGCCGAGCTGGCCGAGGAGGTACGCGGCCAGGGCGCCCGCCGGGCGGTCGGCGAGCTGATCACCTGCCCGTTCTGCACCGCGCAGTGGATCGCCACGGCCTACGCCTTCGGCCTGGTGTTCGCCCCCGGGGTGACCCGGGGGACCGGGGCGGTGTTCAGCGCCGTGGCGGTGTCCGACTGGCTCCAGTTGGCGTACGTGCGCCTCCAGAAGGCCCAGGAGTAGCGCCGCCGTCCCCTGAGCCGGTGCCGCCACGCCCCTGCGGCCGGTGGGTACCGGCACCGCTCGGGCGTGGCGCCGTGACGCGCGGGGCGTCGCGTCCGGTCCGACCGGGAGGATCCGCCGGGGACCTCCTCCGCGGTGATCCTGTACCCGCGGCGTGTCCCGACCGTCGGACCTCTCCGAGGTGCGGGTAGGGGTGCCGCACCGCACCGGCGACTGTTCCGGCCGGTCTCCCCGGGGCGCCGCGCCGGTCCCGGACACCCCCGGACACCCCCGGACCGGAGCCCGCAGAGCACGCCCCGGCTCCGGCGCCGTCAGGACCGGTGCCGCTTGCCCCGCTTCCCGTGCTTCCCTTGCTTCCTTTGCTTCCCGTGACCACCGTGAACCCCGGGGCCGTCGTCGTCCGCGTGGTGCCCGTGGCTGCCGTGGTCGCAGTGGCTTCCGTGTCCCCCGTACTTCCGGCGGCCTCCGCGCCCCCGGTGTCCCCGGCGGCCCCCACGGTCCCCGGCGCTCCCGTGGCCCCCGCAGCAGCACCTCTCCTCCGCGTCGTCCCCGGAATCCCCGGTTCCGGCCACCACGCTCTCGGGCGGCTCCCCGACCATGAGCCCGAAGACCACGTGGTCGACCAGGAACGCCCACCGCTCCCGGGGCCGGTGCCTGCGCGCGTGGGCGAGGCCGAGCGCGGGGGCCACGGCCAGCTCGTACGCGCTCCAGACCGCCACCCCGAAGACCGGCCCGGCCAGCCGCCACCGCCTCACCCGGCGCGGCAGCAGCGCGAAGACGCTGCCCGCAGCCGCCCCGTACCCCCAGTGGGCCAGTTCGATCGCGGCCTTCCTCCGCTCCGGGGGAACGCCCTCCAGCAGGGCGGGCACGCCCTCCGCCAGGACGGCCTCGGGCGGTGTGCGCCGCACGAACCCCGCTCCGACCTCCAACTGCCGCATACCGCTCATGGCCATCGCACCCGCGACACCCCGCACGGCCCCCCGCAACCACGGGTGCTTCGGAGGCGAATCCGACTTCCTGCCCATCTCCCGGCTCCCTTCGCGCGCACACCCTTGCGTGTACCTCCCTGACCGCCCCGCGGCGTCTCCACACGCCTCGGCGGGGAGTGGGTTGAAGGCGGGGGCCCTGGGTAGTTGTGGCGACCACGTGACCGGTGCCGAGGAGGCCGTTCGGGGGTAGGCATGGAGGCCCGCAGGGGCACGGACGTGGTCGGAAGGGCGTCGATGGCCTGGTGGCACGTGCCCGGACAGGGGCCGCCGGTAGTCTGCGTGCACGGCGCGGGGATCTCCTCCCGCCAGACGCTGCCCGTGGTCAGGGCCCTGGAGGGGAGGACACCCGCCTGGGCCGTCGACCTGCCGGGGTTCGGCGCGAGCACCTCACCCGACCACGCGCCCACGGTCACCGGACTCGCGGACTCCCTCCTGGCGTGGCTCCGCGTCCGCGGGATCGAGCGGCCCTGCCTGCTCGGGCTCTCCCTCGGAACGCAGGTGGTCGCAGAGGCCGCGGTGCGCGCGCCCGACGAGGTCGGGCCGCTCGTGCTGGCCGGGCCCACGACGGACCCCGGGGCCCGCTCGCTGCCCGAGTTGGCCGCGCGCCTGCTGCGCGACGGCTTGCGCGAGGACCTCTCCGTGATCCGCTCCGTCGTGGCCGACTACTGGGACGCGGGGCCGCGCAGGGACGTCCGCAGTCTCCTGGCCAGCCGCGAGCACCGGATCGAGACTGTCCTGCCGAGGGTGGTGCAGCCGACCCTGGTCCTGCGCGGGGGCGAGGACCCGCTCTGCCCGGGGCCCTGGGCGCGGGAGGCCGCCCGGTTGCTGCCCCGGGGGCGGCTGGTGACCCTGCCGGGACAGCCCCACGCGCTCACCGCCGCCGCCCCCGACCAGGTCGCCGACCTGGTCGGGGAGTTCGCGCGGGAGACGGCGCCGGACCGGAGGGCGGAGGCCGGATGGTCGCCGAACGGCTGAGGAGGACCGCGGCCAACGCCCGCGAGGTGCTGCGCCGGATCGTCGAGCGGCGCGGCTACGAGCGCGAGACCTCGGTCGTCATCGCCAAGTGCGTCATCGCCTCCACCGGAGCCTGGGCCCTGGGCGCGCTCATGGTGGACTCCGCCCAGGTCGGCTTCGCACCCTTCTCCGCCCTCCTGGTGGTGCGCCCCAGCGTGTACGGGTCGGTGCTCCAGTCCCTGCGCTACGTCCCCGCGGTCTTCCTGGGTGCGCTGATCGCGGGCCTGACCGGACTCACCGTGGGGCTCAACGTGTGGTTCTTCGCCCTGGCCGTGCTCCTCGCGGTGACGGTGGGGCAGTTCACGGTCTTCGGTGACCAGGGCAAGCAGATACCCGTGGTGGCGTCGTTCGCGCTCGCGGGAGGTACTGCGGGCAGCCCCGTGGACCTCGGAACGCTGCTGCTTATGGTGCTGGTGGGGGCCGGGACCGCCGTTGTGACGAACACGGTCTTCGCGCCCGCCATCCGCTTCCGCGACGCCGAGAGCGCCGTGCTCGACTTCGCCGACGGCCTGCGCGACCTCACCCGTGAGATGGCCGAGGCGCTCCGCGAGGGCGGAGAGGGGCTCACGGACGCCGACTACTGGGCCCGTGTCGCGCAGGGGTTCGACAACACCGAGCGCAACGCCCGGGAATCGGTCTCCCAGCAGGAGTACCGGGCGCGCCTGAACCCGCGTCGGCTCCTGTCCGGTCCCTCACGGAAGAGGGCGCCGAAGGCCTACTACGGCTGGATCCTCGCCCTGGGCAGGTCCGGGCGCCACATCCAGTCCCTCGTCCGCACCCTCCGCTCCGCCAGCGGAGGCCGGTCGCGCTTCCCCGAGCCGAGCGACGCCTTCCTCCGCGAACTCTCCCCCCTCCTGGACGCGGCGGCGGACGCCCTCGACGCCGTCCACCAGGCCGGGGAACCCGAGCGCGACACCGTCTCCGCCGACCTGGACTCCTGTCTGGAGGGGGGACTCCGGCGCATCGACCGGGCACGGGAGCGCATGAGCGAGGACTGGGACTCCGAACGCTGGCCCGTGCACAGCGCGCTCCTCACCGACCTGGAGCGCCTGTTCGAGGAGTTGCGGGAGGGACACGAGAACAGCGAGGAGTGGACGTCCAGCGGTGCGGCGGGGTAACGGTCCCGACAGGGGGAAGGGAAACGGCATGGAACCTTCAGCGCGCCCGAGCGCCGTGCTCCGCGCCGCCGCCGTCCTGGGCGCCCTCGTCCTCCTCGCCGGGTGCGGTGCGCAGGGGGACGGGGCGGGCGGAACGGACGGCCGACCGGAGCCGGGCGGACAGGACGGCTCCGCCGGTGCCGACCCGGGCCGACCGGAGGAGGTCACCGCGGGCCTGGAGGTGCCGTGGGGGCTGGCCTTCCTCCCCGACGGCTCCGCCCTGGTCGCCCAGCGCGACTCGGCGGAGGTCGTCCGCGTGTCCCCCGACGGCTCGGTCGCCGGCGTCGGCGCCGTCGAGGGGGCCGCGCCGAACGGCGAGGGCGGTCTGCTGGGGCTGGCCGTGCACCCGGACTTCCCCGGGGAACCGTACGTGTACGCCTACCACACCGCGGCCTCCGACAACCGGATCACCCGACTGGAGTACGACCCCGGGAACGGCGACGGGGGCTTCGGGGACGCCGAGGTCGTCCTCGACGGCATCCCCTCCGCCTCGTACCACAACGGCGGCCGGATCGGGTTCGGACCCGACGGCCTGCTGTACGTCGGCACCGGGGACGCGGGCAGGGAGGGCCTGTCCCAGGACACCGGTTCGCTGGGCGGCAAGATCCTGCGGATCACCGCCGACGGGGACCCGGCCCCGGACAACCCCTTCGGCAACCCGGTCTACAGCTACGGCCACCGCAACGTCCAGGGCCTGGCGTGGGACGACGAGGGCAACCTGTACGCCACCGAGTTCGGGCAGAACGAGTTCGACGAGGTCAACCTGATCGAACCGGGCGGCAACTACGGCTGGCCCGAGGTGGAGGGCGCCGGGGGAGGCGGCGAGTACGTCGCCCCCCTGCTGACGTGGAGACCCGCGGAGGCCTCGCCCAGCGGCGCGGCGGTCGCGGGCGGCTCCCTGTGGGTCGCGGCGCTGCGCGGCGAACGCCTGTGGGAGGTGCCGCTCAGCGGTGACGGCGGCGTGGGAGAGCCGGTGGAGCACCACCAGGGGGAGTACGGCCGCCTGCGCACGGTGGTGACCGCCCCCGGCGGCGACGCGCTGTGGCTGGCCACCAGCAACCTCGACGGGGTCGGGGAGCCGGTCGAGGGGGGCGACAGGATCCTGCGGGTGCCGCTGGAGTAGGCGCCCCGGCCGCCCCGCCCTGCGCCCCCGCGCACCCGGGCGGGGTCCGGCGTTCCACACACACCCGGGCGGGGTCCGGCGTTCCGCGCGGGGCCGGGCGTCCCGTGCCGTCCCCGGGCGCCCCGCGCTCCCGTCGGCCCACCCGACCCGCCGCGGGTCAACCCGTCGTCCCGCACGGGCGCCCCGGAGGGATTCCACGTCACTGAACAGCACAAAAGGGAGTAGTAACGGTAAACATCCGTTTTCTTGCCCTCCTCGCGGGCACGGGCCGGACATGTCCTCCTCAGACTTACCAGGTAAGGCGCGGCGCTCCGCCAAGGACGCCCGGGCGGCGGGGCGGCGCGCGGGACGCCAGGCGGCCCACAGCACCTGGCTGCGCAGGCTCGCGGGCGTGGGCTTCGCCGCCACGGGCCTCCTCTACCTCATCATCGGCTACCTCGCCCTGCGCATCGCCTTCGGCGACAGCGGCGGCCAGGAGGCGGACAACAGCGGCGCCCTCCAACTGATCGCCCAGAACACCGGCGGCATGCTGCTGCTCTGGGTCGCGGCGGCGGGACTGGTGGGACTCACCGTGTGGCAGGCGGTCTACGCCGTCGTGGGCCTGGAGAGGGCCACCAGGCGCATCGCCTCCGGCGCCCGCGCGGTGGTCTACGCCGTGCTGGCCTCCAGCATCGCGGGCTTCCTGCTGGGGCAGGGGTCGCCCCAATCCCAGGACAGCCGGTCGGAGGCGCTGACGGCCCAGATCATGGCGCTGCCCTTCGGCCGGTTCGCCGTCGGCGCGGTGGGCTGCGGCGTGATCGCCGTGGGCCTGTACCAGATCTGGAAGGCGGTGACCCGCCGCTTCACGCAGGAGTTGGCGCTCGGCGCGCTCACACCGCGGCGGCGCAGGGCCGTCGTCAGCATCGGCGTGCTCGGCATCGGCACCCAGGGCCTGGTCCTGGCCGCCGTCGGCGTCTTCTTCGTCCAGGCCGCGATCGCCTTCGACAAGGACCAGGCGGTCGGGCTGGACGGCGCGCTGCGGGCCTTCTCCCAGACCCCGGCCGGGCCCTGGGCGCTGGTGGCCGTCGCCCTGGGCGTCGCCCTCTACGGCGCCTACTGCTTCTGCCAGGCGCGCTGGCAGCGCTGAACCCCCGGACATACGGACGGGGCCCCACGCTCTCCTGAGGGGCCCCGTCCTCCAAGGGGGTCTTACGGCGTGGGCGGGCGCGCCGTCGTCGCCCCGCCCACGGGTCAGCTGCAGACCGAGCCGTTGAGGGCGAACCTCGCGGGCACGGCGTTCGCCCCGGACGTCAGGGTGCCGATGAAGCCGAACGTCACCTCGTCGCCGGGCCCGATGGTCCCGTTCCAGTCCGCGTTCACGGCGGTCACCGCGTGCCCGGACTGCTCCAGCGCGCTGCTCCAGTGGCGTTCCACGGTCTGGCCGCCGGGGAAGGACCACACCAGCTCCCAGCCGGTCACGGGCTCCCCACCCGTGTTGCGGACGGTCACCTGGGTGTTGAAGCGGTCGTGCCACTCGCCGTGGACCACGTAGTCCACCTCGCAGGAGGACCCGGCGGGCAGGGAGGCGTCGCCCTGGTCGGCGACGAACCCGGACACCCAGGCCAGTGTGGAGTTCCAGTTGACGGTCAGCTCGTTGGTCGCCCACGAGTCGATGTGGTCGATGTAGCAGAACTGGGGGGCGCACCCGTCCAGGTTGGACTGGGCCACCGGGTCCCAGGTCCCGCTGTCGGAGTTGGGCCCGCCGGACAGGGTGCCCTCGGGCGGGTTGGGCAGGCGCGGGTCGAGCTGGTGGGCGTACCAGCGGCTGTGCTGGTTGACCGCGTCGTTCTCGCCGTACCCGGTCACGTACGACTGGTTGAGGGCGTTGCGTCCCAGGATGTAGTCCATGCCCTCCAGGACCGCGTCGCGGAAGCGCGTGTCACCGCCGACGTCGTAGGCGGTGGCCATCACCACCATGTTGTTGAGCACGAGGTTGTTGGAGCCCCAGGCGAAGACCCCGCCCTCGGGGTCGTAGGCCAGCCCGTAGGGGTGCTCCGAGACGTCGGCCAGGTACTGCTCGGCCCCCTCCACGACGGAGGCGCGGACCTCGTCGCGCCCGTCGAGCCCACTCGGCACGGTGGCGAGCTGGAGGCGGCCCAGCGGGGCGGTCCAGCGCCAGTCGAACCCGGCGGAGGTGAACACGTCGGCGGTGTGCAGCTCCGACGAGACCACCGCCTCCTCGTAGTCGCCGTGCCCGGTGGCCAGGTAGAGCTCCGCGGCGGCCCAGTAGAACTCGTCGGCCACGTTGTCGTCGTCGTAGGCGCCGCCGCCCTCGCCGCCGACGGTCGCGTAGCGCTCGGGCTCGGCCACCGCGGCGTCCCAGGCGGTCTCGGCCGCCTCCAGGCAGGTCGCGGCGAAGTCGGCGTCGTGGGGGGCGAACACGCGGGAGCACTGGGCGGCGGTCGCGGCCAGGTTCAGCGTGGCCGCCGTCGACGGAGGGTGCAGGTAGCGGGGCTGGGGGTCCTCGGAGGGCAGCAGGGGCAGGCCGGTCCAGCGCTCGTCGTGGACCTTGTGATGGGCCATCCCCGCGAGCTCCTCGCCCTCGGGGACCTGCATGGACAGCAGGAACTCCATCTCCCAGCGGGCCTCGTCCAGGACGTCGGGCACGCCGTTGTCCCGCTCGGGGACGGACAGGGTGGAGTCGGCGACCCTGGCGGGGTCGCCGGTGGGCGCGGTGTGCGCGCGCTCGTAGACGCTCATCAGCTGGTGGACGGAGATGCCGCCGTTCACCACGTACTTGCCGTGGTCGCCCGCGTCGTACCAGCCGCCGGACACGTCGAGCGAGTAGTCGCACGGGGCGGAGGGGTGGCAGGTGACGTCGGTGTCGCCCCGGTTGGGCTCCACGCCCGCGTGCCCGGCCTCGCGCCCGTACCCGGGGGCGAGTTCGTCGAGGATCTCGATGCCGCTGCGCTGGGTGTAGTAGAAGTCCAGGGCGTCCGTGGCCAGGGCGGCGTAGGGGTCGGCGGTGATGCCGAAGGGGTGGCTGGTCTCGCCGTCGGCGGTCAGGGTGTAGCCCTCGCCCGTCCCGGTGAAGCCGCTGAAGTCGACGGTGTGCACGTTCTGCCCGGAGGACTCGTCCAGGCCGCGGGGCACGGTGTCGCCCTCGGCCACGACCGCGCCCCCGGCGTCGGCCAGCCGCCAGGGCAGGGCCTCCTCGGCGTCGGTGACCACGGTGGCGTTCTTGGGGCCCTGCGGGAGGTAGCCGACCTGGTTCACGCGCACGCGCGGGCCGGTGTCGGGTTCGTACACCGGGGGCTCGGCGCCGCCGAGCAGCGACACGTCGTCCAGGCAGAAGGTCCAGTCCTCCTCGGCCCCGCCGATCTGGAAGGCGACCTGGGCGTCGGCCATCTCGGCCGACGCGGTGAAGACGTACTCGTAGCCGGTCGCCGTCGCGGTGAGCACGGGGCGCTCGTCCAGTTCGGTGCGCCAGGGGTCGACGGGCTCCTGGATCAGCGCGCGGACGGGCAGGCCGTCGGCGCCGGAGGCGGTGAACGTGAGGGAGTAGGACTCCCCCGCCACGAGGGGGATGTCGTTCTGGCCGACGATCTGGTCCCACGGGTCGCTGGTGCCGCCGGGGACCGCGACGCACAGGGCTCCGTCCTCGCTGACGGCGAGGTCGATCCCCTCGGTCGCCCACCAGCCGGTGGTGCCGTCGGCGAAGTCGCCGTTGGTGATCTGCTCGACCGGTTCGTCGTCGGCCTGGGCGGGGGAGGCGACGAGCAGGCTCGTGCCCAGTGCGGCTGCGGCTCCGAGCGCCGCCGCGCGGTTTCTTCGTGCCGGACTCAACGGGGGTCCTTCCGCTGGGGGGTAAGCGGCCGGAAGCACTGGGAGCGCTCCCAATAGTATGACCATTGTTGTGTCGTGTATCACAGCTGTCAATGGGGGCAAACGCACGAACCAGCGGGCGGCGGAGGAGGCGGGAGGCACCCGGAGCGGAGCCGGTGACCAGCGGGACCGGGCGGACGCGGGCGGGCCCTGCCCCGGGGAGCCGGGCCCGCCACCGGCGTCAGTCCTTGAGCAGCCCCGGAGCGATGACCTCTCCGACCAGGGCGCGGCGCACCTCGTCGGCGTCGCCCGTGTGCCCCAGGTGGCCCGTGGCGGCGCGCAGCTGCGCGCGGACCGCCTCCACCACGGCGTCGCTGCGCAGCACATCGGCTACGGGGGCCGCCTCGACGGCCTCGTTCCACTTGCGCAGGGTGTTCAGCCGTCCGCGGTCGACGGCCTCGCGGGTGATGTGGAACAGGGCGTCGATGTTGTGCTGGTAGGCGTCGGCGTCGGTCAGGTCGACGTGGATGACCTCCACCGGCCGGTTGCCGCCGTCGCCGTCGGGGCGCAGGTGGTAGACCTTCCAGAGGCGGCCGTTGGTGAGGATCACCCACTCGGCGCCCTCCTCGACGGCCAGGCGCCGGGACACCTGGATGTTGCGCTGGTCGAGCTCCTGGCCGACCCGGCGCACCTCCACCGGCGCGAACAGCTTGCCGTCCAGCACGATCGCGTAGTCGATCGAGTCCCCGCTGGTCCGGTACTCGGTGGTCATGTCCTGGTACTTGCTGAAGTTCAGGCCGACGCTGAAGAAGTCGGCGACGAGCAAGCGGGTGTCGCCGTCGTTGGCGTCGCGCTCCAGCAGGTCGGACAGCGGCCCGGAGAGGCGGTCGACCGCCGCCGCGACCCGGCCCCGGACCGAGGTCTCCCAGCTCAGGGTGGTGCTGGTGAACTCACCCGTCCTGGTCATGACCTGGGTGTCTTCAGCGTCCATGAACGTCCGTTCCCGTGTGTGTCGAGGAGCCCCGCCGTACGGCCTTCGCCGGGACCGGAGGAGCGGGTTGCAGGGGGGAGGAATCCGGCCACGATGCTACAACTCACGCCGCTGACCGGGCACCTCAGGGACTCCGGAGGAGGACGGCCGCCCCTCTGTTCGGTGAAGGGCGGAACAGATGGGACGGAAGGAACAACGGACATGTTGCGGTACTAGACTGGCGCGGCTCTCGAACCCCCCTGTAGAACAGGAAAACGTTGGCTTCCCGCTGCCCCTACGCCGAACTCCACGCCCCCGAGTTCCACGCCGACCCGCACGACGTCTACGCGCGGATGGCCAAGGAACACGGCTCCGTCTTCCCCGCCGAGATCTCCCCCGGGATCAGCGCCTGGGTGGTCGCCGACTACGCGCTCATCACGGCCTGGTGCAGGGACACCCGCACCTTCCGGCGCGACTCCCGGCTCTGGCGCGACTGGTCCGAGGGGCGCGTCCCCGACGACGCCCCCGTGGCCGCGATGATGGCCTACCGCCCCAACCTGCTCTTCGCTGACGACGACGCCCACGCCCGCCTCAAGCGGTCGGTGGTCGACTCCCTGGGCCGGGTGCCGGAGAGCCGCGTCGGCGAGAGCACCCGCCGCCACGCCGACAGCCTCATCGACGCCTTCGTCGAACGCGGCAGCGCGGACCTGGTGCCGGAGTACGCCCGCCTGCTGCCCCTGCTGGTCATCTGCGACCTGTTCGGCTTCTCGCGCGAGGTCGGCGAGCGCGTCCTGACCTCGCTCGCGGACCTGTGGGACGGCAACGACGTCGTGCGCGCCAACGCCGAGTACGAGCGCGCCCTGTCCGACGCCATCTCGCACAAGCACGCGTCGCCGGGGGAGGACGTCACCACCTGGCTGCTCCAGCACCGGGCGGGGCTCACCGACGAGGAGATGCTGCACCAGCTCGTGGTGACCATCGGCGCCGGCGCCGAGCCGACCGCCAACCTCATCACGTCCGCCACGCACACGATCCTCACCGACCCCGAGGTGAGCCGGGCCCTCAACGGCGCCCTCGTCGGGATCGACGAGGTGGTCGAGCAGGTCCTGTGGCGCGAGCCGCCCATCACCAACTACCCGGTCCTCTACCCGGTGCGCGACGTCGAGATCAGCGGCGGACGGGTCATCCGCAAGGGGGAGCCCATCCTCCTCGGCTACGCCGCGGCCCACACCGCGATGGCCGAGAACGGCCCCGACATCGAGCACGTCACCCGCGCCCACCTGGCCTTCGGGGTCGGCCCGCACCGCTGCCCGGCCCACGGGTTCGCCCAGGCCATGGCCCAGGTCGGCGTCGAGGTCCTCACCAAGCGCCTGCGCGGCCTGCGCGTGGCCGACCCGGCCCCGCACTGGCGGATCTCCCCGTTCGCGCGGGCCCTGGCCGAACTCCCCGTGGAATTTCCGCCCGACTCCCCGAAGGGAACACCGCCATGGCAGCAGACATCCCCGTCCTCCACCCCTACGACCTCCACCGACAGACAGCCGGACTCCGAGACCGCGGCCCCGTCGTCGAGGTTGAGATCACTGGTGGCGTGGTTGTTCGGGCGCTGACCGGACACGACGTCGTCATGGAGGCCCTCGCCCACCCCGGCGTGCGCAAGGAGGCGCGGCACTGGCGGGCGTGGGCGCAGGGCGAGATCCCCATGGACTGGCCGCTGATCTCCTGGGTGGCCCCGGACAACATGCTCACCGCGGACGGCGACCGCCACCGGCGCCTGCGGACCCTGGTCTCGCAGGCGTTCACCCCGCGCCGGGTGGAGGAGCTGCGCCCGAGGATCACCGAGATCACCGCCGAACTGCTCGACGGCCTCGCCGCCGCAGGACCGGGGCCGGTGGACCTCAAGGCGGCGCTGTCGCTGCCGCTGCCCATGACGGTCATCTCCGAGCTCTTCGGTGTCGGGGCGGAGCACCGCGGCACCCTGCACACCCTGATGCACCGGGTCTTCGACGCGACCACCACCCCGGAGGTGGCGGCACAGACCAACGCCGACATGCAGTCCTTCCTGGCGGAGCTGGCCGAGCGCAAGTCCCGCGAGCCGGGCGACGACCTCACCAGCGCGCTGCTCCAGGCGCGGGCTGAGGGCGACGAGCGGCTCTCCCACACCGAACTGGTGTGGACGCTGATCCTGATGATCGGCGCGGGCTACGAGACCACGATGAACCTCATCACCAACACCGTGCACGCGCTGCTCACCCACCGGGACCAGCTGGAGCTGGTTCGGTCCGGCGGCGCCTCCTGGGCCGACGCGGTCGAGGAGACCCTGCGCTGGGACGCCAGCATCCAGTACCTGCCGCTGCGCTACACGGCCGAGGACGTCACCCTGGCGGGTACGCGCGTGCCCGCGGGGGAGGCGCTGCTCATGGGCTTCGGCGCGGCGGGGCGCGACCCCGGGCGCCACGGCGACGACGCGCACGCCTTCGACCTGCGGAGGGAGCAGCGGGGGCACCTGGCCTTCTCGCACGGTCCGCACTTCTGCCTGGGCGCGGGGCTGGCCCGGCTGGAGGGCGTGACCGCGCTGGAGGCGCTCTTCACGCGCTTCCCCGACCTGCGCCTGGCCGAGGGGGCGCGGGTGGAGCAGGCCCCGTCCATCGTGGCGAGCGGTCGGGCCGCGCTCCCCGTCGTCTGGGGCTGAGGCCGTCCGGCCCGGGGACCGTTCGCGGCCCCGGGCCGGTTCCGGTCCCCGGGCGGACCGGGACGGGCCCCGGCCCGGACCCGACCCGGATCAGGAACCCGCTCCGGCGCCGGGGGCGGGGGCGGCGCCGGTCCCGGACGACAGGTTCCGCAGACGGAACTCCCGCGGGCTCAGCCCCCGCAGCCGCTTGAAGGCCGTGCTGAACGAGGAGGGGTCGGCGTAGCCCACGGCCCCGGCCACCTTCGCCACGCTCAGTTCGGGGTCCGCCAGCAGCTCCTCGGCGGTGTACATCCGCCACTCCGTCAGGTATCCCAGGGGCGACTGGCCCACGACCTCGGTGAAGCGCTTGGCGAAGAGCGCGCGCGACACCCCCGCCCGGGCGGCCAGGGCGCCCACCGTCCAGGCCTCGTGCGGACGCCGGTGGACGGCCTCCAGCGCGGGTCCGGTCACCGGGTCGACGGCCCCCCGGTACCAGGCGGGGGCGTCGGCGCCCTCCTGCTCGAACCAGCAGGCCAGGCTGCACACCAGCCCCATGTCCACGACGCGGTCCACCAGGGCCTGGCCGCCCGGGAGGTGCCGCCGGGACAGGGCGTCCCTCGCCGCGTCGAGCCAGAAGACGTCCTCGGTCTCCTCGTTGAGGACCAGCGTGGGCGGCAGGGTGCGCAGCAGCCGCTCGTGGCGGCTCCGGGTGGCCCGGTAGGCGGTGACGATGAGGGTGGTGGCGCCGGCGGAGGCCTCGTCGCTGAGTCTGCCGTTCGCGACACTGCCGTTCGCGACACTGCCGTTCGGGGGCGCGTCGGGGGGTCCGCTGCCGAGGCCGCCGTCCCGGAGGCCGTCGCGCGGGGGGAGCCCGTCCGGGGGAGCGCTGACCGGCCCGCCCCCGGGCACCGGGTCGAGGCAGTCGATCTCGTGGTCCCGGTGGGGTCGGCGGAGCGAGGCGGGGCTGTCCGCGAGGCGGAAGGGGTCGGGGCCGCGCACGAGCACGGTGTCGCCCGCGCCGAGCGTGAGGGCGCTCCCGTCGGGCATGGCCACCGACCCGCCGCCGCTGATCACCGTCAGCATGGTCAGCGGCGCGCCGCCGGTGAAGCGGATCGTCCACGGCGGGTCCAGCGAGGCCTGGCTCACGGAGGCTCCGGCGGAGCGGATGCCGCTGAGCATGTCGCTCAAAGGGTCCATGGGAGCGAGTGTAGACGCACGCCAAAGAAACAGAGCTTTTCGGCTATGGAACGTCCACGTCCGCTGGTCTGTACTGGGTTCATGAACCAAGAGCCCTTCACAGCCTCCGACTCCTTCGAGCCCTCCGGGCCCGTCACACCGACCGGACGCACCGCCCTGGTCGTGTTCGCCCACCACCGCCCGGACTCCCTGACCGCCGCCGTGGCCGCACGGGCCGCTGCGCGCCTGGAGGAGGCCGGGTACCGCGTCGACCTGCTCGACCTGCACGCCGAGGGGTTCGACCCCCGCAACAGCGAGGCCGACGAACCCGACTACGGCAACCGGGACAAGGTCTACTCCGACGAGGTGCACGCACACATCCGCCGCGTCCACGCCGCCGAACTCATCGTCCCCGTCTTCCCCGTGTGGTGGTACGGGCTGCCGGCCCTGCTCAAGGGCTGGATCGACCGCGTGTGGAACTACGGCCTCGCGTACGGCCGCAGCAAGTCCCCCATGGCGGGCAAGCGGATGCTGTGGCTGGCCCTGGCCGGGCTCACCGATGGGGAACAGAACGCGGACCTGGTGTTCGGCCTGCTCGACGGACCCCTGCGCCGGGGGATCTCGGAGTACTGCGGGATCTTCGACGTCCACACGGCCGCGCTGTTCGACAGCGAGGCCCAGGACCTGTCAGGTGCGGCCCGGGAACGCCACTACCGGGAGCTGTTCGCCGAGGCCGACGCGGTGGTCGACAAGCTCCTCGCCGGATGAGCCGACCGGTGGGGCCGACCGCTTCCCATGGGGCCGCCCGGGCCCCGTCCGGGGGACGCGGACCCGCCCACGGGTCCCCGCCGAGGGGGCGGCCCGCGGCCGCGCACCGGGAGGGGCCGCCCCCGCGCTCGGCGGTGGGCGGCCCCTCCCGGACCGGAACGGCTCACGGCGGCCGCGCGCCGTCAGGTGTTGGTGTTGACCAGGTGCTCCACGAAGGAGCGGTAGTCGCGCAGGGCCACCCGGAGCGACTCGGTGTCCGTGCCCTCTCCCTCGTTCCACGCGGAGCGCAGCGCGGAGCGGCGCTCCTCGATCTCCGCGACCACGGCGTCGGCGACCTCCGCCGCCAGCGCGTCGGCCTCGCGCACGGCACCGTGGGGGTCGTCGACGAACTTGCCCTGCGTCGCGTTCCAGCGCTCCCGGACGCGTTCGAGCTTCGCGCCCCGCGACCGGGGCCCGTCCGCCGCGTCGGGGCGGTCCGCTCCGGTGCCCGGCTGCTCCGGCACCCTGCCCGGCGCGGTTCCGCGTCCACCCGGCCTGGCGTGTCCGGAGGGCCCGGGGCCGGTCTGGTCACCGCCGACGGAACCCGTGCGGTCGGGACCGGGAGCGCCGACGGGCCCGGGGCCGGTCCCGCGTCCGGGGTCGTTCACCTCGGCGTCGACGGTCACCGGCTCCGCGGTACGGGGGCCGGTCGCGGTTCCGGGCGTCCGCGCCCGGTACTGGTCCGATTCGGTCTCCCGGTTCGTGCCGGGACCGGGTACGCGTTCCACCATGTCCGCCTCCTCGTGTCGTCGGTTCCTGGGAGAGAAGCTGCCGGGGCCGGTCACAGACCCGCCTCCGGTCCCCTCTCCCGGTGCGGCCGCTCCACGGCGGCGCGCTCCGTGCCCGCGGCCGGAGCGGTGTGGTCGACAGCGGTCCGCCCCGCGCCGGGGTTCCGGTCCGTCGTGCCGTCGGCCGTCGGCAGGCCGCCCAGCAGGGACTCCACCAGGCCGCGGTAGGACACCAGCTCCTCGCGCAGGTGCTCGGTGCCGCTCTGGCCCGCCTCCGCGGAGCGCCCGGTGGCGTGCGCGCGGCGGAACCCGGTGACCGCGGCGGAGTGGTCCACCGACAGGTCGTCGAGGCGCTGGTCGAAGGCGGACTCACCGTCGGCCGCGGACGCGGGGCCGGGGTAGCCGCGGTCGGCCATGATCGCCTCCACCAGTCCGCGGGCGTCGCGGACGGCGCGGACGGGATCGTCGACGAACTCCTGCTGCACCGCGGCCCACGTCTGGGTGTGCGCCGCGCGCTGCTGGTCGCTCAGCTCGCGGAGCGTCATGTTGTCGCGGCGGCGGAGCCTCTCGGACAGGTCGTTCTCGGCGGCCGCCCTGTTGCCGTGGACCTCCACGGCTCGGTCGTACTCGGCGCCGAAGCGCTTCTTCAGCCGGGCGGTGCGCCGGGCCGGAAGGATCGAGGACCGCGCGGCGATCGCGATTCCTCCGGCGATGACGACCACCACTACTAAGGCGATGATGACAATTATTCCGGTCTCCATCGGAGCACCTCCTGCCATATCGCACTGCCCCCCAAGGCCCGCCCAAAACTCGGTCACGGTTCGGTCAGACGACCGTGGGGGGCGTACGCGCAGGTGAGGGAGGTTGCGGCGATATCACGGGACTGTCACGGAGGGTGGGGATTGCGGCCTCCCCGCGTAGTGTGCACCGGCGTGCGCCACTCACCGGACCGGACGTGCGCACACGCCGGAACGCGCTCTCCCTTTCCGGTGGAATTCCCGTTCCCGCCCTTCGCGGCGAAGGGTTCCCGGTGAAGGGGAATTCCACCGGGGGAGGCCCGTGTGGACGGTGAACACGCCCCGAGCCGCCGCGCACGCGGCCCCGGCCCCGCGCGGAGCCGGTCAGGGCGTAGGGCGCGGGAGGGTGATCGTGACGACGGTGCCGGAGGGGCCGCTGTCGATGCCCACCTCACCACCCTGGGCCTCGACCAGGGAACGCACGACCGACAGGCCGAGCCCCGAGGTGCGTCCCGATCCGGTGGTGCGCGTGGTGACGAACGGTTCGAACACGTGGGGGAGCACCTCGGCGCTGATCCCCGGACCGTCGTCGGCCACGGTGAGGGAGATCGTGTCCCCGCCGCCGCGTGCGGTCACGGTGGCCCGGGTGCCGGGCGGGTTGTGGTCGACGGCGTTGGCGGTGAGGTTGGCCAGGCACTGCTCCAGGCGCGACTGGTCGCCGAGCAGGACGTCCGGCGGCGGCTCCTCCAGGGTGACGGCGTCGGCGTGCGGCAGGGCGTCGAGCCGGGCCCGCACGTCGTGGAACAGGTCGGGCAGGAACACGGCATCGACGCGGACGTCGATCTCGTCGCCGCCGCGGGCCACCGCCATGAGGTCCTCCAGCACGCGGCGCAGGCGGTCGAGTTCGGCGCGCACGACCGCCGCCTCCGCGGTGCCCAGCAGCTCCAGGTGCCCCTCGGCGACCGAGAGGGGGGTGCGCACCTCGTGGGAGATCGCGGCCAGGTACCGGCGCCGGTTGCTGTCGGCCTGCTCGATGCGGGTCAGCATCTGGTTGATCTCGGTGGCCAGTTCGGCGATCTCGTCGCGGGTGGCGGGCACCGGGACGCGGGTGGCCAGGTCGGCCGGCGAGATGGCCTTGGCCGCGTCGGAGACCTCCCGCACGGGGCCCAGGGTGCGCCGCACGACCAGCCACAGCACGACCCCTCCGCCGACCACGCCGATCGCCCCGGCGAGCCCGGCCCACAGCAGGACGGTGGCCGCCGTGTCGCGGGTGGAGTCGAGCGGGGCGGCGACGGTGACGACGGCCAGGGTGTCACCGGCGTCGTCCACCACCCGGGTGTCGAGCACCCGGAGCGGCCCCGCGTCGGTGTCGAGCGTGCGGAGGGTCCCGGGTTCGGCCTCGGGGGCGTCGCCGCCGCGCATGAGGCCCGCGACGCGCGAGGGGCCCCCGGTGCTCTGCAGCCGCACGTCGTTGACGGTCACCAGCGTCACGTGGCGGGCTCCGCTGGGGCGTACGGCGAGCGCCTGGCGGGCGGCGCGCTCGGCCTCCGGGCCCGAGACCACGCCGTCGAGCCCGGCGGCGGCGGGCAGCCGCCCGTCGAGGGCGTCGCCGACCAGCGCCGACTCCTCGCGCAGCAGGCTGTCAATGTCGGCCAGGCCCGACACGCGCACCAGTTCGTAGGTGAGCAGGGCGACGCCGCCGATGACCAGGGCCATGACCAGCAGCGACCGCAGGACCACCCGGCCGGTGAGGCTCACCGCGCGCCGTCCCCGAGCCGGTACCCGGCGCCGCGGACCGTCTGGATGCGCTCGCTGCCGAGCTTGCGGCGCAGCTGGCTGACGTAGACCTCCACCACGTTGGAGGCGCCTTCGAAGTCGTAGCCCCAGACCCGGTCCAGCAGCTGGGGCCTGGAGAAGACCTGCGTCGGGTGGCGGATGAGCACCTCCAGCAGCGCGAACTCACGCGCCGAGAGGTTGACGGTGCGCCCCTCCACCGAGGCGGTGCGCGCCCCGAGGTCGAGCACCACACCGCCCGCGGCCAGCACGTCGCCGCGTTCCTGGCCGCCGCCGCGCAGCCGGGCCCGCACGCGGGCCAGCAGCTCGCTCACGCTGAACGGCTTGACCATGTAGTCGTCGGCCCCGGCGTCGAGGTTGGCGACCCGGTCGCTCACGGCGTCCTTGGCGGTGAGCACGATCACCGGCACCGAGGGTCGGCGCGCGCGCAGCCGCCGCAACACCTCCTCACCCGGGATCCCCGGCAGCCCCAGGTCCAGCACGACGAGGTCGACGTCCGACGACAGCGCCATCGTCAACCCGTCGATCCCGTCGGCGGCGGTGAGCACCTGGTAACCGGCCGTCTCCAGCCCGCGCCGCACGAAGGAGACGATCCCCTCCTCGTCCTCCACCACCAGAATCGCCAAGGCCGTGCCCCTCCCCGTTTCCCCGTGTCGCCTCCCACCGTGGCGGAGGCCGCTGAACCGTTCCTGAGCGCAACATGAAGAAGGCCCTCATGTCGACCTCATGCCGCCATCATCGCGCCGCCGCATGCTGGGTGGTACACAGACCTTCGAGCACGTGAGCAAGGGATCCGCGATGCAGACCAAGACCATCATCATCCTCTCCTCCGCTGCCGCCGCCGGACTGCTGACCGTGGGCACGGTCGGCTACCTGGTCGCCGGCGACCCCGAGCAGGAGGTGGCCCCGATCGCGCTCACCGGCGTCACCGCCGGGACCGACTCCGAGACGGGCGGGAACGGGCAGTCGCAGCAGAGCGAGCCCTCGACCCGGACGGTCGACGGGCTGGAGCAGCTCGTGGGCGAGCTGCGCGCCGGGGACGACACCGACGACTGGTACGTGTCCGGGGTGGAGGTCGACTTCGGTCCGGAGGAGTGGCTGCTGACCAACCCCGAGCTGGAGGACTTCGACGGCAACGGCACCGTCGAGCCGCTCCTGGACGAGCTGCGCGGCCTGGAGGGCACCGAGGTCACCCTGGGCGTGCGCTACGAGGACGACGATGACGACGACGAGGGCGAGGACCGCGACGACGCCGACGTGTTCACCGTCAACGGCACGGCCTTCCGCGACACCGACGGGGGACCCGCCCCCTGGCAGAACACCGGTGAGCAGGCCGCGGCCGACCGCGAGACGGTCTCCGCCAACGCCGCCGCCGCGGTCGGCGAGGGCGCGACCACCGAGGACGTCGAGCGCCAGGACGAGGACGGCTGGGACGGCTGGGACGCCGAGGTGCGCGGCGCCGACGGCCAGGAGTACGAGGTCATCCTCGACGCCGCGGGCGAGGTCGTGGACGTGCGCGCCGAGGACTGACGGCCGCGGGACGCGTTCCCCGCGGAGACCGTCGGGGGTCGGCGCCTCGGGCGCGGTCGGGGCAGGCCGCGCCGGGGCGCCGACCCGTTCGCGCTCCCGGGGTGCCGCGCGGTGGTGACCGGGAACGGGACGGGGACGGGGGACGGCCCCGTGGTGCGCGGCGTCGCGCTGTCGGGACGTCGCCCCGCGGGGGACGGGGACAGCCCCGCGTTCCGCCGCGGACCCGCCCTAGGATCGGACCCGTGACCGCTCCTAGCCGATGGGAAACCGGCCTGCCCGCCCTCGTGCTGGCCGCCGCCGCCCTGCTCGGCGGCGCGGCGGGCCTGCTGATCGCGCCCCACGCCGCCGCCGTCGTCCTGGCCTCGACCCTCGTGCAACTGGGCGCCACCGCGCTGGGCTGGCGGCTCGGCGGCCGTTTCGCGGTGATGCCCGGCGTGGTCGCGGTCGTGACCCTGGGCATCGCCCTCGAACCCACCCTGCGCGAGCTGCTGCGGCTGGGCGCGGTCCCCTGGGCCGTCCTGGCGCTCGCCTTCGGCACCCTCAACCTGGTGCGGCGGGCCCGGAGCATGGCCGAGCTGGCCACCGGTGTGGTGCTGTTGTCAGCGGCCGCGGCCGTGTCGGCGTTCGTCACCGCGCGTGGCGGAGCCCCCCTGGTGCCGAGCCTGCTCGCCTCGTCTGTCCCGGTCCTGGGCGGCGCCCTGGTGGCCACCGTCCAGCGGCTCGACGAGGCACGCCGGGACAGGCTGTCGCGCCCCGCCGTCCCGCCGGTCCCCACCGGGGGCGACGCGGGGGACGCACGGCAGGCGCTCCTCTTGGTGGCGCTGCGGGCGGAGGGCATGTTGACGGCCGCGCGCGACGAGACCGCCGCGGCCCAGGCACGCGACCTGCGCACGGTCGCGCTACAGGGACTCAACGCGCCAGACGCCGCCTCCGGACCCCGGCTGACCGTGCGCATCGACGTGGCGCCCGCCGGAGCGGAGAAGGAGCAGCGGGCACCCGAACCCGACAGGCCCGAGACGCCGACCCTGTCGGAGCGCGAGGGCGAGATCGCGCGCCTGCTGACCACGGGCGCCTCCAACGCGCAGATCGCCCGCGAGCTCTACCTGAGCGAGGCCACCATCAAGGGGCACGTGTCCCGGATGATGCGCCGCTTCGACTGCGGCAACCGCACCCAGCTCGCCCTGATGGCCGCCCGGTGGTTCGGCTGAGGCGTCGGGCCCGGTGCGACTTTCGTCGTGACACGGCCCCACCGGGCGGTCCGTTCGTCGCGATCGGTCCCGCGGCACTGGATGCGGCGGCTGCCGGTCCCTAACTTCGGTGGCATCAGCCCTGTTCACCGAAGTGAAAGGCCGTCATGCGCCTGATCCCGCCCCTCATCCTGCTGGTGCTCTCCCCGTTCGTCGGCGAGTACCTCCTGGGCAACATCACACCCGAGCCCTCCACGTGGGCCTTCATGCTGCTCCCGCTCGTCCTGCTGTACGGCGGGGGCGCCCTGCTCATCCGCGAGGTGGCCCGCCGACTGGGGCGCGGCTACCCCACCATGCTGGCCCTGGCCGTCGGCTACGGCCTCATCGAGGAGGGCATCGTGCTGGGGACCCTCTTCAACCGTGAGTACCTCGGGCTGGGGCTGCTGGAGTACGGCTGGACGCCCGCGCTCGGCACCAGCCCGGTGTGGTCGTTCTACGTGGTCGGCATCCACAGCGTGTGGAGCATCCTGGTGCCGATCGTGCTGGTCGAACTCCTCTTCCCCGCCCGTGCCCGCGAGCCCTGGCTGCGGGTGCCGGGCACCGTGGCCGTGGTCGTGGTCTACCTCCTGGGCGGCACGCTGCTCGGGCTCGGCAACTACTACACCTACCGGTTCTTCGCCTCTCCCGCGCAGGTCGCCGTGGTGCTGGCCCTGGTGGCGGTCTGCGTGGTGTGCGGACTGCTCCTGCGACCCGGCCGCGCGCGGGACGGGCGCGTGCCCCACCCCCTCGCCCCGGCGGCCGTGGCGCTGGTGTGCGGCAGCGGCTTCATCCTCGTCCAGGAGAACGGACTGGTCCCCGCCGCGGTCACGCTCGCGGTGATGTCCGTCCTGGCGCTCACCGCGGGCGCGGTGCTCCTCGTCAGCTCGGGTCGCGCGGGCTGGACGGTCCGCCACACCCTGGCCGCCGTCGCGGGCGCCGTGGCGACCTACTGCTGGGCGGGATTCATGATCCAGTTCGGGGTGCACGGGTACAGCACCTTCGGCCTGGTGGGGCAGCTCGTCTGCGTGGGTGTGGCCGTCGGGCTGGTGGCGCTCGCGTGGAGGCGTTCAGCCGTCACGGCCGCGTCGCCGTCCGGGGTCGCGTCACCGGCGTGAGAGCGGGCGGGCCCGGAACCCGGAGACGGCCCATGCCGCGCGAAGCCGCTTCGCGCGGCATGGGCCGTTGTCTGGACGGATACGCGACGGGCACGGGGTCTCGACGGGAGGAGCTACCGATGCCAAGGCCCCTGGGTGGGGATGGTGGGTGGCGACCACGAGGGGCTGCCCTGGTGCTTCCGCCAGTTCCACGGCGAAGGTCATGGGGGACTCGCAGAGGGCCTGTGCGTAGGTCGGCCGGTGCCGTACATGCCACCGGTAGCCGGTGCCGTCCACGGTGATGCTGTGAGAGCCCCTGCGGCCCAGTGCCATACGCGTCGCCTCCTACGCCGGGAGGGCACCGTACCCACTGCGGCGTGGCGGGCCTACGGCTCGGGTTCCCCCTCGGACGGAGGACGCTCTTGGTAGGCGCGGTACTGGGCCCACAGCTTGCGGTACACCACGACCGCGAACACCACGATGATCGCCCACGCGACAGTCATCCCGTAAGGCTTGCCGCCGAAGGCCGTCGGCGTCACCACGAGGACGACGTGTGTCGCGAACACGACGATCAGCACTATCAAGGGCCGCATTGACGGCCGTTCGGGTCCGGGCTGCATGGGGTGGGGGTCTCCCGCTCTGTGAGCGTGGGGATGCGTTGATGTCGGCCCCGCTGATGAGACAACCCGGACCTAACGCCTCGCGCAACCGTTGGCCTGTGAGGCGGCCGGGCAGGTCGTCGACCACAGCGTGTGCGTCCGCCCCGTACCTCTTCGACGCAGGTTCCGAACCTCTGGGAAAAACGGGGAAAGATCGTGATCCGCGAAGACGGTCCATCCCCCAAGAAGCAAGGCCGTAGGTTCGTCGGCTCGTCAACAAACATGCCCTCTGTCCTAATTCACTTCCGATCCGGTGACATCGGCCTTACCTCTAGTGCTCCCACCTGCATCATTCCCGATGGTCTCAATCAGTTCTCCGGTTTGTCCTTTATCGGTGCACGCGGTGTAGTACAAAAGTCGATACCGGGGTTTCACGCTCACACCCCATGAACGGGTGACAGCGACCCCGGATCAGACAGGCACTCATTCCGAGGAGACGCATGCGCCAGGGAGAGCCGTGGCCGCCCAACTCCGCGCTGTCGCTGCTCAGCTCCCGTGATCGTGACGTCCTCCTCCGACTTGGCAGGCGCACTGACCACGCACCCGGAGACGTTCTCCTGAACCACGGCGAACACTCCACACACGTCTTCGTGATCCTTCACGGCTACGTGAAGATCACGACAACCTCCTACTCCGGCCGTGAGGTCCTCTTGGCCGTGCGCTCGGGCGGTGACCTGGTCGGGGAACTCGCCGGGATGGACGGCAGCCCACGGATGGCCACGGCACAGACGGCGGGCCCCGCCACCACACGGTTGGTGACCGCAGCGGAGTTCCACGCCTTCTTGGACGCCCATCCGGCAGCATTCCGGTCCATCAGCGCGTCGATCTCGGCGAAGCTGCGCTCAGCGACCGACAAGATCGTCGACTACGGCAGTCATGACGTCCAGGCCCGGCTGGCGCGGGTCATTCTCCGCCTCGTACGGGATCACGGGGTCAGTACACCGGAGGGCGTCGCGGTCGCCCTCCACATCTCGCAGCCGGAACTAGCCTCCATCACCAGTGCTTCCGAGGCGGCCGTCTCCAAGGCTCTCACGGACCTGCGCTTCCGGAGGGTCATCCTGACCGGCTACCGCACTTTCACGGTGCTCGACCGTGACGCTCTGCTGAAACTCGCTGAGCTTCCTCCCGATTTCTGATCGAACCGCAAGATCTCCTACTAATACGAGGTCTTTTCCTCCGGTTCTCCCGAACATGGCATCACGCGGCGCTTGCCGGCTCCGCGTGCGATGACCGCTGTCCGGACGAGAAAGGACGCACATGAACGTGGACGTGCCACAGCGCCGCCTGACCATCGCTGTCGACGCAGAAGGCTACAGCAGCCGTTCCTTCGACGGCATGAAGGAGGTACAGAGAGGCTTGCGAGAGGTCCTCGACCACGTGGACGAACACGGTGACCTCGACCGGGTCGACTGGGACCGTCAGCCGCAAGGCGACGGGGAGGTCGCCGTCCTCCCTCCGGGCACGATCGAGGCCACGGCCATCTCGAACTTCATCCGCGGTCTGTCCACCGCTCTCCACCACTACAACAAGAGCCGCAACGAGGAGTACCGACTGCGCCTTCGCGTCGCGATCGACCAGGGGAACATCGCCGTCGGCGAATTCGGCTTCATCGGGAACGCCGTCAACGCCGTGTGCAGGATGCGCGACTCCGACGCCCTGCGCGCGGCTTTGACCTCCCACCCCGGTGCGCCGTTCGTCGTCGCCGTCTCCGACTCGATCTACAGCGATGTCGTCGCACACGGGCAGGAGGATCTGTACCGGTTCACGTTCAACAGGCACCAGCTCACCAACAAGGACTTCCGGACCACGGCGTGGGTCCATGTCAGCGACGACTCCACGACGCCCGCGAAACGCCACGCGCCCGACGACACGAGCGGCCACACAGATCCTTCCCCGAAACGGCCCGTCGTCCATCACAGCGGTACCGGCAATGCCTACGGCGGCGACCACCACGGTGACACCACGTTCACCACCCACGGCTAGAAGAGCGCGACATGTCAGAACTCCCCTCACCTCCCGAAGACGCGGTGATCGCGCTCCCGGTGTCCGTGATGACGGACGCACTCGAGAGCAGGCAGAACACGTCCCTGACCGCAGGTTCCCACGTCGATGAGTCGGAGGCCCTTCCCCCCGAGGGCTCCGACGCCTTTTCTCACGACGGTGACGACGACCTCTCGTCCGAAGAGCCTGACCCGGTGCCCAGCGAGAACGTATGGGAGTCCAGCGTCGACCCCCGCTCTCAGAACCGGGAGCGCCAACGCCGGGACTACCGCAACAAGCGTTTCCGTCTCGGTGGAGTCCGCGTCGACGCCCGAGGCATGGGCAATGCTTACGGCGGCGATCACCACGGCGACACGGTCTTCAACATCACGACGGCGTCGGACACGGGCGGGAACGGTACGGCCGTCCCTGAGGAGCAGATCGACTTCCTCCAAGACGTCCACGTCGACGGTGGCACCCTCCAACTGCTCACCAGCGCCTTCGCCAACGAACGGGTGGCTGTCCTCCACGGTGAAGCCGGGACCGGACGCACGACCTCGGCGATCATCGCCCTCCGTTCCGTTGATCACGACAACCCGGTGATACGGGTCGCGCCCGAGAAGCTGCTGTCGGAACTCTCGGCCCCCGGCGCGGACGCCTCCCACTACCTCGTGCGCTCCACCCGTCGGGCGTGGCCCTGGGAAGACGACGAGATGGTACGCGTCAAGTCCCTCCTCGAGACACAGCACTCCCATCTGGTGGTCGTCATCGACGACGAGGACGTTCCGGCCAGATGGCGCTCCCTCCTCGTCCGACACACGGCCCCGGAACCCCTCCGTGTGCTCCGCAGCCACCTGGCCCACCACATCGGTGGAGAGGAAAGAGAGGACAGGGCCGGTGCATTGCTCGATCGTGTCCGCGTCCAAACGAGGATCAAGGACTGCCTCGACTCGATCGAGTCCCCGGGCGAGGCGGCCCGCACGGCGTGGTTCATCAAGGACCGATCCGATCGGGAAGAGCCGGACTGGCTGAAACGTCTCGCGAATCTCCTCGAGAAGAACCGCGATGAGATGCTCCTCCAGCGTGCCCGAGACCTGCTACGGGGACTGGATCACCGGCACGCACCGGTGGACCAGGCCTACGTCATCAGCTCGGCCGTCCTGGACGGACACACGCTGACGACGGTCGTCTCGGCGGCGGGGGATCTCGCCGAGCGTCTCGTCCGTGTCGAGTTCGGCAGCCGTGCGCAGCGCCGTCGCATCTTCGAGCGTCGACTGGACCACCGCCTGCCGCATGTGCGGTTGGACGAGCAGACCTTCGAACCGGATGGTGGGCCCCCCGAGCGCACGCTACGGCTTCGGCAACCGCGCTTGTGGAGTGCCGTCCTCGACGTTGCCTGGACCGAGTACGAGCTCTCCCGCGGGCCCTTCCTGGAGTGGCTCGTGCACCTGTGCGAGATGCCGTCCGACGACCCACGCGTCCGTATCGACGCTGCGCAGGCGATCGGTCGGATCGCCGCACACGACTTCGCCATCGTGGAGAAACAGGTCCTCAAACGCTGGATCACCACATGCGAGGACTCCTCGGCCGACAAATTCGATCCGCAATTGCCGCTCATGGCGGCATGGATCATCGAGATGCTCGTCGTCGAGGGCAGCCAGATCGACCGGGCCTTCGACCTGCTCGAAAGGTGGATGCGCGAGGGCTCCCCCTGGAAGCTGCTCTACGCCCTCACCGCCTACGGGACCAGCATCGCCGTTCGGTACCCCGAGAAGTCGTTCCGAGCGATCGACATGGCCGCTTCGGAAATCGGCCGGAGCGGGATGGGGCGGGCGTTCGGCTCGGCGACCGGGACGGCCGGACGCCTGGACCAGTTCGTGGAGAGCGCGGTCGTGGAAGCCTTCGACGGGAACTCCCCGCGCGCAAGGGCCATGGCTCTGGAGCACCTCGTGACTTGGCACCGGGACGATCAGCGCCCGCGGCTGCACCGTATGGCGGTGCGCACGCTCCTCAAGATCGCCCAGCTGCCCACCCGCTGTCAGGACGGTTCCCGAGGGCGGGACTTCGCACTGGTGGAGTGGCTGGTGGCGGCCGTCGCTGACCCCCACCCCGACACCCACGGTGCCACACCCGACACCGTCCAGGGTGTTCACGACCTGTGGCTCGACGCGCTGCGAGACAACGACGACCTGAGCCCGGCGTGGACCGTCCTTGACGACTGGGAGCACCGGTACCCGGACCATGCGGCGAACTCCGCCGCCCGCGAGTGCATCGACGCCCTCCTCGAACGCATCAGGTCAGATCCGGACCGGAAGCTCAAGGAGCGGTTCTCCCTTTACACGATCATCCGCGAGCGCCGGAACGGCACGGGATGGATACCGCCGACACCGGCATGAGAACGAACCCTCGACGCAGAAAGGCAGTTCCCATGTCTCCCGACGCCAGTGGCCGCTCATGGTGGTGGCCGTTCCCCCGACCTCGCCGCCGGGCTTCGAACAACCCCCCTACACCCATCCGACACGTCTTGGACCGCATCACCGACCGGAGGGCGATTCTCGTCGACGGCGACGAGGTGCACCAATGGATCCGCAAGGAAGGATCCATGTCCACCTCGGTCATGGCTCCACGGGACAACCTGTTCTCCGTCGACCCTCCCGCGAAGGGGGAGGGTTTCACCTTCCGGATCAAGGCCCGGGTGCGTTGGCACGCCCATCTGACGCACGACGACCCCGATGTCCACCGTGCCTGGCAGGAGTCCGTGGAGGACTACGTCGAGAGGCGCAACCGAACGATCCGCGCGGAGATCTCCGGTGTGATCCGGAACCTGAGTCGACGGTACCTGCCGCACCAGGCACCGGAACTCGAGGAGAACCTCAACGACCAGCTGCGGTCACGACGCTACGAGCGGACGACACCACCGGCCACGACGGGGATCCCCGCGCACGTCTCGGCCAACGACAAGTACCTCGTCTACGCCACCGTGCACACCTGGGTGGACGTGTGTCCCGAGGTGCGTGCCCAGCAACAGGTCGCCTCCATGCGCCTGACCAAGGCCGCCGGAGACCACGCCCTGGCCATGCTCCAAGTGAGGCATCTGCAGGAGATGCGACAGGCCTGGCTGGAGTTGTTCCTCGACACCATGCGCCAGATGGGAGACGTCAGCGAGGAACGTGCCTCGTGGCTGGCCGGACAGGCGCTGAAAGTGGCGCAGACGAACGGTAAGGACGCCTCCAGTGTCCTCCAGACGGCCCTCAACCAGCGGCAGGCGGAGGGACGAAGGCTCATGCGGGACCTGCAGGCCATTATCGGCCGCAACAAGGAGGCCAACCTTGTTGACTTCGCGTTCGGTCACGACCGGGCGCTCCGGCAGGTTCTCCTGCATCTGGGTCTGCCTGTGGAGCAGATCGACCGTGTGGTCGAGGAAAACCACATACCTGACCCGTCCCCGTCGCGTCCCGGGGCCTAACACTCGCTTTCGCCTCTTCCGCGCCGCAAGACGCCTAACCCACCACGGAGGATCACCATGACCGGCCCTTCACGGGCCCCGCTGGTTCCAGCGGTTTTCGCCCTGACCCTGATATTGACGGGCTGTTGGAGCGGTCCCGACGACGTGCCGATCGACAGGGACTGCGACTCCCGCCTCGGCGAGTTCCTACCGGACACGGGCAACGCCGACGAGGTTACCGCGGAGCTCGTCTTCATGATCGACACCAGTGCCTCGATGGCCAACGGCGCGGGCGAGATGCCCGACTTCTCGTCCTCCGTGGCCGAGATCGTCGAGCACGACGACTTCTACGGTACGACCGGCGACCGGCTCCTGTCCGTTGGATACTTCGGCGGCGCGCAGGAGGTGCCGAGGTTCCAGCTCAACCGCCTGCTCGTACCCCGCGTGGTGGGATCTGAGCACGGCCAGTCCAACCAGGCGAGGATGTTCCGCGAGTGCCTGGAAGAGTCCCTCGGCGCTAATCCACCGAGCCCCGCTGCCACCGAGGGAAGCGACGTCCTCACCGGGGTTACCACCGGAGCGCGGCGCTTCGCCACCACCGGCGACGGCGCGACCCGGTCGCTCCACGTCTTCACCGACGGACTCGTCAACGTCGGCTGCCTGGACATGAATCGCTACTTCGATCTGGAGCTGACCGACGAGGAACTGTCCGAGGGCTGCGTGGACTCCGGAGAGGCCCCTGAGGAGGGCTTGGGCGGCATCGAGGTGAACGTCGTGCTTCAACCCGCGCCCGCGGCCGAACTCGACAACCGTCAACTCCCCCTCATCGAGGACTTCTGGAACACCGTGTGCGACATCCACGACGGGTCGCGGTCATGCGCTACCGCACCCGGTGAGTCCGATACGGCGGAGGCCACTATTGCCACCGAAGGTGACTCGGTCGAGGACCCGGAGGTGGTGCTCCCAAAACCGAAGCCGAGTGAGCCCGACCGGGAGGAGATCCCCGCAGCCATGCTGTTCGGCTTCGACTCGGCCGAACTCCGGGACAGCGCGGAGGCGGTCCTCGACGAGGTCGCCGAGCGTCGACCGGATCGCACGGCGCCCATCACCGTCATCGGACACACCGACTCCAGGGGCACCGAGGCCTACAACGATGACCTCTCCCTGCGCCGCTCCCGGGCCGTGGCGGCGGAACTGATCGACCGCGGCTTCACGGACGTCACCGCGCACGGGCGCGGGAGCCGTGAACCCTCCTGTACGGGCGACTACGACGACAACGGACGGCTCCTCGACCCCGTGTGCGCGCGGGAGAACCGGCGAGTCGTCCTGGAGTACGACGGAGACCGGACATGAACGACGACGATTTCCCCTACAACCCCGACGATAACCTCGATCCCCTCCACCCCGACAGATACGGATACAACGTCCCTCCGAACGACGACGGCCACTTTCCCCATGAACCCGACCCCCGGAAGATCAACAACCTCGAAGGCGCGGTCCTCCTGCGCGCGGCCAGGAACGCCACAAGGACCCTGGTCAACCGGGAGGCCGACGTCCATTGGTTGCGCAGGGGCGTGATCAGCGCCCGTCGGGGCGTCCAGGGGGCGCTGGAGGAGATGGCGTCCTTCCACCGTCGGCGTCGCCTGGCCGAGGCGAACGAGTACATCGCCGACCTCGAACGCGACTTCGCGGGAATTCCCGCCAAGAGTAGGCAGGCGCCACCGTTGTACTACCGTTTCATCGCCGTCGTGGCGGTGCTGATGATCGCCGCGATCGAGACGTGGTTCCTGTACGAGGTCGCCCTCGACCTGCTGAGAGTCGAGCCCGGGGAATGGCATGGCGCCCTCGGTCTGTGCCTTGGGATGCTCCTGGCCGTCGTCCTGTGGGCATGCGGACGCCTGCTTGCCGAGGCCGTGTGGGACATCCGCTCCGCGCCCGCGCGCGCGGCCGCTGGGCCAGGCAGGGAGGACCCTGCTCCGTGGCACTGGCGGCTGCGTCAGGCGGCGGGACGCACCGTCAACCGCGGGCCCGGCTGGCTCAAGGCGCTCGTCGGTGTCATCGCGGTCCTGTGGATGGCGAACCTCTTCGGCATGCTCGCCGCCTACCGGGCCAGTTCCCAGGAGGGAATGCCGATCATCCTCGCGGAACCCGACGTGATCCTCCTCATCGTCACGCTGGCGCTCGGTGCCGTGCTCTTGGAGTCACTGGTGCACAACCCGTACGCCGCGAAGATGAAGAAGGCCAGGCGCCGCCTCGACGCCGAGGTCCATGTCTTTGAGGACCAGTGCCGCAAGGCCCTCGACGCGCTCGCCGAGCTCGACACCGCCCACAGCGACATGCGTTCCAAGTGCGCCGCTCTCCAGGGGGTGGCCCGGGAAGAGACCGACCGGGCCTGGGACTCCTACATCCTGGTGTCCCGCCATCGTCACGGGATGCACGGCCCCGAGGCTCCAGGACCCCGACCCCGGGTTGAAGAGGACAGTGAGAAGGTGCCTGACGGGCCTCCCGGCGCCGACGCGTTCCAGCGCTTCGATGGACTCCGACAGCCCGATCCCGACATCGGTGTCCTCGACGAGGCCTGGCGGTTCATCCGCTTCCACGACCCTTCCCCGCTGCGACAGAGGTACGAGGAGTTGGTGGCCCAGCTCCGTGACGACCTGCCCCTATCCGCCTCGGAACCGAGGGAGCACTCCGATGCCGTCTGACACCGCGACCGCCGCATCCGACCCCACCACCCGCGCTGCTCCTGTGGGGGAGCTCGCCGGGCACCGCTACCGCATCGCCCAAGACGCGCGCCGACTGGCGGACACGTACTGGAAGACCCGTGCCGCGCTGGACCGCCTCGCCGACGTCCACCGTCTCCCCAGCCTCGCGCACGTCGCCTGGCCCTCCGACTCCCCCGTCCAGAAGTGGCTCCTGCCACAGGACCCGGGACCCTCTCCCATACCGGTGGCGGACGACCCATCGCGTCCGGGAGGCGACACGCAGCCCTCACCGCGACGCGTGCGGTCCGCGCTCGTGTGGACGGTCTCCGCAACGTTGCTGTTGGTGCTGCTCGCCCAGACGGGCGCTGATCTGCTGGTCATGGGACTCGGCGTCGAACTCGCCTGGGCTCCGCTGGGCTACCTTCCCGGCCTCTTGTTGGCGACCGTATGGCTCACGGCCGGCTCCTCCCTGGCCACATCCGATGGAGGTCAGGCCCGTACGGGGAACCGGACACGCAGCAGAGCCGGGATCCTCGTCTACCTGTTCGTGTGCGTCATCGTGGTGTCCTGGCCCGTGATGTGGGTCGTGGTGGTTGTGGGAGCGACACCGGTTCGCCCTCTGCCGGAGGTCACCGCCGGGATCCTGGCCGTCGCCGCCGTGCTCGCCGTCCTGCCGGCACAGACGCGCCACCACCGATCGGCTTCCTCAACCGGTCGAAGGACGCCCGCCACGCGTCCGTGGGACGGCATCGTCGGTGCCCTGCGGTCGGCGGCCGCCCGCCGCAGGGTTCGTGTGCGGCGCGAGCGGGCAGGGCGTGCGCTCTTGGCGCACACCCAGGCGTGGGAGCGTGTTCTCCACGAATGTCACCGTGTCGCCGACCCTAAGTCCGATAACGGGGAACTCCTCGTTGAGGCGCTGGGGCGCCTGGGCTCGGAATCACCCACGATGGAGGGTTCGGAACTTGCCGCCAACGTGTCCAACCTGTCCTTCTTGGGTAACAGCGCCACCGTTGTGCGGTGTCTGGCCCGCTACCACCCGTCGGTGCTGGGAACGCGGTTCGAAGCGATGGCTCCCGCTCTGGGCCCTGTCCAAGGCGGTGCCTGACCGTGGCACGTGCCCGCGCGACTGCCGCCCGTTGGTGGTCCTGGCGACAGAACGAGGCTGACGAGGACGTGCGCCGCTATACGTTCGACCTCCTGTCCGACACCCGTGACGAGATCGGTAGGGCCGACCAGAAGGCGGCGATTTTGTTGGCCGCCTCGGGTGTGGCTGCCAGCATTCTGTCGGCGTCCGTATTGGATGGACGGTGGGCCCCGACCGGGCTGAGCCCCTTCAGCGCGGTCCTGTGGTGGATCGGATCAGCATCGGGTGCATGCGCGATGGTGGCATTCACGCTGGCGGTCTTCCCTAAGACCCGTGACCGTACCGCCATGGCGCATCCGAACCTGGTCCGGTTCTACGACGACGTGTTGCGCATCAACCGGGAGGACCGCCTTGAGCAGGCACTGCGCTGGTCGAGCACCATGGAGCTTCAACGGCTGATCGGGCAGCTCAAAACGCTGTCGGCGATTGCTGTTCGCAAGTATCGACTGATCCAGGTAGGGACCGTGGCCATGGCGACTGCTGTCACGGGCCACCTGGTGGCCGGGCTGGTGCAGTTGCTGTGACACCGTGAGCCGATCAGGCGCTGAGGTCGGCGTCCGCGCGTGTGGCACGGCGATCGGGACGAGACCCCGGAAAGCAGTTCGGCCAGGTGTTCGGAGAATCCCGAACGACCTGGCCGTCTGTGTGTCTGGAGCGGATGACGGGAATCGAACCCGCGTTATCAGCTTGGGAAGCTGAAGTTCTACCATTGAACTACATCCGCGCGGCACCGCCGGAAGAACCCGGCTGGCAACGGATGCCATCCTAGCCCAACTCCTGCCCGGGTGGGCAACTCGGCGCGGACCTCCACCCGGCCGGGGATCGCCGCTACGCTGCGTTGCCCCAGGCGGTAGGTTCGGACCGTGCTGCTCTCCGATCGCGATATCAGGTCCGAAATCGACGCCGGGCGGGTCAGGATCGACCCCTTCGACCCCGGCCTCGTCCAACCCTCCAGCATCGACGTCCGGCTGGACCGCTTCTTCCGGGTTTTCGAGAACCACAAGTACCCGCACATCGACCCCTCGGCCGAGCAACCGGACCTCACCCGGCTGGTCGAGACCGACGGCGAGGACGCGTTCGTCCTGCACCCGGGCGAGTTCGTGCTGGCGTCCACGTACGAGGTCGTCAGTCTTCCGGACGACATCGCGAGCCGCCTGGAGGGCAAGAGTTCGCTGGGGCGCCTGGGGCTGCTCACCCACTCCACGGCCGGGTTCATCGACCCCGGCTTCTCCGGGCACGTCACGCTGGAGCTGTCCAACGTGGCCACCCTGCCGATCAAGCTCTACCCGGGCATGAAGATCGGTCAGCTGTGCATGTTCCGCCTGTCCTCCCCGGCCGAGCACCCCTACGGCTCCGCGGGCTACGGATCGCGCTACCAGGGGCAGCGGGGACCGACGCCGTCCAGGTCCCACCAGAACTTCATCCGCACCCCGATCAGCCCGGAAAGCGTCTAGTCGGGGCCGGGGCGGACAGGGCGATTCGTTTACGGTACGGTCATGAACGGACACGGACCGTCGTTCGATCCACCTGTCACTAGTATGTGACCAAGGTCACTATTTTTTTGCGTGTGGTGTAAATCACAAAGGGGCCTTCTGGAGCCCCGGCATCCGCTGCCACAGGTCGGCGGACCGTTTTTATGACGTTTAAACATGTTATTTGGTGGTTACTTAGCGCCTGAACTGTACGTACACACCTCGGTAAGGTTGCGCCCCGACGTGAACCAGGTAGCGGTTCCGCCCTGATGAGGGGCGCGCAAGGGGGCTCCGCGCACGCCGACTACCTGTGGGAACCGCGGGTCGGCGATGGGGCGGAACTGTTGCCCCGACGCGCCTCGCGGTCGGGACAGCCCCCTAGAGGAGACCGTGCCAGCAGTACGCGCAGACCACTTGTACAAGGTGTTCGGCAGACAGCCCAGAGCCGCCGTCGAGCGGCTCTCGGACGGCAGCCACCGTGACACCATCGCCGACCTCGACGTGACGGCCGCCGTCATCGACGTGTCCTTCGAGGTCGAACCGGGCGAGATCTTCGTCGTCATGGGCCTGTCCGGATCGGGGAAGTCCACCCTGATCCGGATGCTCAACGGCCTCCTGGAACCCACCGCGGGGACGGTCGAGGTCGACGGCGTGGACATCACCGCGCTCAGCAGGAAGAGCCTCCTGAAGCTGCGGGGCGAGAAGATCAGCATGGTCTTCCAGCACTTCGCGCTCCTGCCGCACCGCACGGTCCTGGAGAACGCCGCCTACGGCCTGGAGCTGCGGGGCCTGTCCCGCGCAGAGCGGAGCCGCAGGGCGGGGGAGACCCTCGAACTCGTGGGGCTCGGCGGCTGGGAGGACAAGCTTCCGCACCAGCTCTCCGGAGGCATGCAGCAGCGTGTGGGCCTGGCCAGGGCACTGGCCGCCGACACCGACATCATCCTCATGGACGAGGCGTTCAGCGCCCTCGACCCGCTCATCCGGCGGGACATGCAGACCCAGCTCCTGGAACTCCAGAAGAGCCTGGGCAAGACCATCGTCTTCATCACGCACGACCTCAACGAGGCCATGCGCCTCGGCGACCGGATCTGCGTGCTGCGGGACGGCCGCGTCGCCCAGATCGGCAGCGCGCAGGAGATCCTCAGCGAGCCCGCCAACGACTACGTCGAGCGGTTCATCGAGGACGTCGACCGCACCCGCGTGCTCACCGCCGCGTCGGTGCTCGACCCGAGCGCCCCCGAGGCCGACTCCTCCGCGCCCGAGGTCGGCGCCGACACCCTGGTCGCCGACCTGTACGCCAGCGCTGCCGCCTCCGACCGCCTCCGCGTGGTCGACGAGGACGGCACCGTGCTCGGCACGGTGACCCGCAACTCCGTACTGGCCGCACTCGCGGGCGGGAAGGAGACCCCGTGACACCCGTCGACTTCCCGCCGTCCCTGCCCATCGGCGACGGCTTCGAGGCCTTCAACGCCTGGCTCAAGAGCACCTTCGGCGTCTTCTTCGACGTCGTCGGCGAGTTCATCCGCTGGGCCGTGAGCGCCCTGTCCGGCTTCTTCACCGAACCGGCGGCCGGGCAGCTCGCCTTCGTGGCCGCCGTGATCATCGCCGTTCCGCTGCTGCGCCGCCGGCGGCTGCCGCTGGTGGTGATCGTCGCCGCGGTCTCGCTGCTCTACGTCCTGCACGCGCAGTTCGCGTTCGGCAACACCGTCGTCAACATCCTGCCGCCGCAGCTCTTCCTGTGGGCGATGAACCTGTTCGACCAGCAGTACGTGGACGCCTACTTCTGCATCTCGCTGGTCTTCCTGGTCGCCGTCACCGTCCTCGGCGTGATCGACCGGGGCACCCGCGTGCGCACCGGCGTCGTCGCGGGCGGCTGGCTCGTGCTGGTCCTGCTCGGCTGGCTCGTGCTCCCGATGCTGGTGACCCGGCCCGGGGCGCTGCTGATGATCCTGCTGCTGAGCCTTCTGGCGCTCTCGGTGGCCGGGTGGCGCATGGGCCTGTTCGGCCTGGTCGCGCTCACCCTGGTGGCCTCGGTCGGCCAGTGGACCAACGCCATGGACACGCTCGGCCTCGTCCTCGTGGCCAGCGCCATCGCCGTGGTCATCGCGATCCCGATCGGTGTCGTGGCCGCCTACAACGACCTGGTCAGCAAGATCGTCAAGCCGGTCCTGGACCTGATGCAGACGCTGCCCGCGTTCGTGTACCTGATCCCGGCGATCTTCTTCTTCTCCATCGGCGCCGTTCCCGGCGTGGTCGCCACCATCGTGTTCGCGATGCCGCCCGGCGTCCGCCTGACCGAGCTGGGCATCCGCCAGATCGACAAGGAGCTGGTGGAGGCGGGCGAGTCCTTCGGCGCCTCCCCGACCAAGGTCCTCACCGGCATCCAGCTGCCGCTGGCCCTGCCCACCATCATGGCCGGGGTCAACCAGGTCATCATGCTCGGCCTGTCGATGGTCGTCATCGCGGGCATGGTCGGCGCGGGCGGCCTGGGCAGCGAGGTCTACCAGGGCATCACCCGCAACGACGGCGCACTCGGCTTCGAGGCCGGTATCGCTGTGGTCATCCTGGCGATCTTCCTCGACCGCCTGACCGCGGCCGTCACCCGCAACAGCCCGCGCGCGGCCGCGTCGGCCGCCTGAGCGGCGTGCCCGCCCCACCCCGTCCAGCCCCGCACACCGAATTCCCCGAGGGAAGGAACCCCACGATGTACAGCCGTAAGCGCATGACGGCCCTCTCCGCCGCCGGCATGAGCGCCGCGCTCCTCCTGACCGCCTGCGGCGGCGGTGGCGGTGAGAGCCTGACCGGCCCGGAGGAGGGCGGCGGCGAGGACACCAAGGAGATCAACATCGCGCTGATCGCCTGGGAGGAGGGCATCGCCGTCACGCACATGTGGCAGGCCATCCTGGAGGAGAAGGGCTACGACGTCACGATCACCGACGTGGACGTCGCCCCGATGTACCAGGGCGCGGCCAACGGCGACGTCGACCTGTTCCTCGACACCTGGCTGCCGGTGACGCACGCCGACTACTGGGAGGAGTACGGGGACCAGCTGGAGGACCTCGGCTCCTGGTACGACAACGCCAAGCTGACCATCACCGTGCCCTCCTACATGGAGGACGTCAACAGCATCCCCGACCTGGCCGACCACGCCGAGGACCTGGGCGGCCAGATCGTGGGCATCGACCCGGGCGCCGGGCTGACCCGCGTCACCCAGGAGGAGGCCATGCCGGGCTACGGCCTGGACGAGGACTTCGAGCTGGTCACCTCCTCCACCGCCGCGATGCTCGCCGAGCTGGACTCGTCGATCGCCGAGGAGGAGCCCATCGTGGTGACCCTGTGGCGTCCGCACCCGGCCTACGCCCAGTACGACCTGAAGGACCTGGAGGACCCCGAGGGCCTGATGGGCGACGCGGAGACCGTCCACGCCGTCGGCCGTGACGGCTTCGGCGAGGAGTACCCCGAGCTCACCGGCTGGTTGGAGGAGTTCCAGCTCAGCGACGACGAGCTGGCCAGCCTGGAGGTCCTGACCGTGTCCGAGGACGGCGGGTACAAGGACGACCCGGAGGCGGGCGCCCGCGTCTGGCTCTCGGAGAACCCCGAGTTCCTGGAGCGCACCCTGGGCGAGGCCGCCGAGGGCCTGGAGTTCTAGGGCCGCGCGGGGTCGCGTCCCCGCGCGCGCCGGTGCCGGAGAGCCCTCCGGGACCGCACACACGAGAACGGGCCGCCCCCCTCGGGGGCGGCCCGTCCGCGTACGTCCGCGCTTCCCGGGGCCGTGCGCGGCCCCGGGGACGCCGTCAGGGGGCGTAGTAGCCGCCCTGGGCGCCTCCGTAGCCCTGGTCGAGCTGCCTGCGGCGCTCCCGCCTGGGCAGCAGGTAGGCCGCGAGCATGCCGCCGATGAACCCGAAGAGGTGCGCCTGCCACGAGACTCCGGGGTACTGGGGCAGGACCCCCCAGATCATCGTCCCGTAGAAGAGGATCACGCAGATCATGATGACGATGTCGATGGTCTTGCGCTCGACGATCCCGCGCAGGACCGTGTAGCCGAAGTAACCGAAGACCAGGCCGCTGGCGCCCACGGTGAGGGAGAACGGTGAGCTGAACAGCCACACGCCCACACCGCTGACCAGGATGATGATCAGCGTGGTGAGCAGGAACCGTCCCAGGCCGCTGAACGCGACGAGCGAGCCCAGCACGAGGAACGGCAGCGAGTTGCCGATGAGGTGTTCGAGGTTCCCGTGCATGAACGGCGCGGTGAACACGGTCCAGGGCCCCTGGAGGTCCCAGGCGCGCAGACCGTACTGCTGGTCGAGCCTTCCGAGGAGCACGAAGCTGTCGAGGATCTCGAAGACCCACATGGCCGCGAGCATCCCCGCTACGGTCAGGATGGCGGTGATTCTGGACTGCTTCACCCCATCGAGAGTAGAGGACATGGTCTTGCGGCGGTATGTCCGTACGGGGCGTGGTGGGTAATTGCCCGAAGTGTCGGGATATGTCGCGGCAGTCGGTGTGAACGGTGCAGCTCCGCCGGTTTCGGTCCCAGGCTGGAGGAGAGGCGGCCCTCGGAAGGGGCGGGCGCGCGGGAGCGGCCGCCGCGCTCAGGAGGTCAGCGAGCGCCCGCGCGGCGGGATGCCCGCCACCGCCATGAACGACTCGACCCTGGCCGGGCTGGTCATCCCGGTCAGCGGCAGGTAGGCGCGCGAGGTGCGGCGGCTCTGGAGCGAGGGGAAGCGCTTGGGGCGCCCGGCGTTGTCGTACAGCCCCAGGGAGCGGATGCGGCCCGGCAGCACGTAGTAGGAGCCGATGTCGTGGAAGGGCACGCGCACGATGTAGCGGCCCCGCTGGTAGCGGAACTCGCCGTCGGAGACCTCCAGGACGGGTGCCTTGATCATGTGGCCGTGCGCGGCCAGGGCTGCGCCCGTGAGGGCCAGGAGGGCGCCGAGGGCGATGTTGGCCCAGTGCGATACGTCGACCGCGATCGCCAGGGCGCCGAGAGCCACCAGACCGTAGCCGCCCCACAGCTCCAGGTGCTTGCGGCCTACCGGGCAGACCAGGCGAACTGTTTCGGACACGGCAGAAGCCTCTCTGAGTGGGCACCGCGGGCGGGATGACGGCAATCGCCGCTCGAAACCCTATCGGCTCCGGCGACGCGTGGACGGTGGTTTCGGACAACCGGAGCTGTGGATTTCCGTACCTGCCTGGAGTGGTCTGCCCCTGACTGAGAGGTTGCTGCTCTCATGTCTGGTTTACATCACGTCATCCTATGTTTGCCGCATTCTGTTTCCTGGGGGAGTCGTCCCGAAGACGATCGCAGGGCTGGAGTGAACATTAGGGATTATATGTGCGCTTTGTGGACTTTTGTCCGTTTTCCTCTGCGTAGTCATTCGGGGCCTTCGGGTAGTTAAACGACGTTTACTTTACCTTAACCGTTGTTGGATCGCGTAACTAGCCCGCAATGTATTTCTGGCTTGTCCGAATCCGGAGAGAAGGGGCGGTCTTCTGGGTTTGGGCTCTGACCTGCGGTGACCCCCATGTCTGGGCGGGGTATGAACTATGCGCCCGCGGCTCGGTGCGATGGGCGCGAACCGGTTGCGGATGGGTCACGAATCCTGCAGTAGGGCTATACAGACATTTCGCTCAATGGTCTTCTGATCGACTAATCGCCTAGTTCTGCGGGGCGTGTGCGAACCACACAACCCCGAGGTTCGGCTCGTATTAGTGATCAAGGGTGTAACTGATGCACAAACGAAGGAAGACGCTCGCGCTCGCCGCGGCGGGCACCTCCGCTTTGATGGTGCTGACCGCCTGCGGCGGCGGTGGTGGCGAAGGCGAGCAGGAGAAGGAGGTCACATGGGTGATCAACAGCCTTCCCGCAGCCTGGGGAGCCATCAGTAGCGCCGGAGGCAGCGTCTACGTCATCCAGGCGCTCTCCGGTGTCGTGCCCTTCACCGGGCAGTACCAGCCCGACGCGACGTACGAGTACGACCTGGACGTCCTCGCCGAGGAGCCCGTACTCATCAACGACAACCTCGACGAGGGTCCGTTCCAGTTCAGCTTCACCCTCGCCGAGGACGCCGTGTGGAACGACGGCACGCCGATGACCGGTGAGGACCTGCGGGTCACCAACATGATGTCCGCGTCCCCCACCGAGGGTTACTGCGACACCTGCGACTCCCGCGGCACCACCGGCGCCGACATGGTCGAGGAGGTCGAGGTCGACGGCAAGACCGCGACCTTCACCCTCAAGGAGGGCCTGTCCAACCCCGAGTGGATGGGCATGTTCGACGCGCACAGCGTGGCGGGCGGCTTCTACCCGGCGCACCTGGCCGAGGAGAACGGCTGGGACGTCGACGACCCCGCGCAGCTCGGCGAGTACTACGCCTGGCTGCACGAGACGCGCCCCGAGTGGTCCGGCGGCCCGTACCAGATCGTGGACGGCGACCTGCAGAACCAGGTCGTCAAGGAGCCCAACCCCGAGTGGTTCGGCGAGACGCAGCCCGCGCTCGACCGCATCATCATGCCGTACAACACCGACGAGGGCACCTTCATCCCCGCCTTCCAGAACGGCGAGATCGACGGCGCCAACCCCGCGCAGTACAGCGAGGACATCATCACCCAGCTCCAGGGGATGGAGACCGCCACGCTCACCATCGGCGAGGGCAACATCTGGGAGCACATCGACATCAACACCGAGAACGAGTGGCTCTCGGACGTCGAGCTCCGCAGGGCCGTGTTCACCGCGATCAACCGCGACCAGATCGCCAGCCGCAACTTCGAGGCCGGCTACCCCGAGTACGAGCTGAAGAACAACCACCTCTTCGGCAGCGACAGCGAGTACTTCGAGGACCTCGTCTCCGAGTCCGGGCAGGGCAGCGGCGACGTCGAAGCCGCCACCGAGATCCTGGAGGAGGCCGGATACGAGCTCGACGGGGACACCCTCATGCTCGACGGCGAGCAGGTCGGCCCGTTCCAGCTGCGCAGCACCGACACCGTCATCCGCAACAACTCCGTGCAGCTGATCCAGGCCCAGCTCGCCGAGATCGGCATCGAGACCACCATCTCGATGACCGACGACCTGGGCACGATGCTGGCCGAGCAGGACTACGACATCGTCCAGTTCGGCTGGAGCGGCAGCCCGTACTTCGCCTCCAGCCCCGAGCAGTTCTGGCACTCCGAGAGCACCAGCAACTTCGGCGGCTACGCCAACGACGAGGTGGACGAGCACGCTGAGGCCACCGCGACGGCCGCCAACCTGGACGAGGCGGCCGAGCACGCCAACGCCGCCGTGGCCGCCGTGGTCCCGGACGCCTACGTCCTGCCGATCGTGGCCGAGCCCAACTACTTCTTCGTGAACGACAGGCTCGTCAACGTCGAGGACAACCTCCAGTCCAGCTACCGCGCCACCTACAACATCGGTGAGTGGGACCTCGCCGAGTAGTTCGCGGCACAAGGCCCGTGGCCCGGGCCCGGGACATCCTCCCGGGCCCGGGCCGGTCCTCGTCCACCCCTGAAGGATCACACTCATGCTCGTTTACACGGTGCGGCGCGTCCTGGGCGCGATACCCATCCTGATCCTCGCGTCCGTGCTCACCTTCGTCCTGATCGACGTCTCCGGCGATCCCCTGACAGAGCTCAGGATGCAGCAGCCGCCCCCGGACCCCTCGGTCATCCAGCTCCAGGAGGAGCGGCTCTACCTCGACCGGTCCATGCCCGAGCGCTACTGGCTCTGGGTCACCGGCATCGGCGGCAACGGGGACATCGGACTGCTTCAGGGCGAGTTCGGCCCCTCCACGCAGAGCAACAGCTACGACATCGGCGCCAACATCGCCGAGCGGCTGGGCACCACCCTGCGGCTGGTGGCCGCGTCCATGGTCTTCGCGCTGGGCCTGGCCGTCCTGGCCGGTGTCGTCAGCGCCATGCGCCAGTACTCCAAGCTCGACTACACGCTCACGTTCATCGGCTTCCTGGCCCTGTCCATGCCCGTCTTCTGGTTCGCGGGCATCATGCAGCAGGCCGGTGTCAGCTTCAACGAACTGGTGGGCGACCAGGTCCTCGCCACGATCGGCGACGGCGTCTACCAGGCCCAGGGCGAGGACTTCTGGGGGCGCGTCACCAACGCCTTCGCCTACATGACCCTGCCCACGATCGTGCTGATGCTGACCAGCTTCGCCTCGTGGAGCCGGTACCAGCGGACCTCCATGCTCGAGGTGCTCAACAGCGACTACGTCCGCCTGGCACGCGCCAAGGGCCTGCCCAACCGCGTCGTCATCCGGCGCCACGCGCTGCGCACGGCCCTCATCCCGCTGACCACGGTGGTCGCCGTCGGCATCGCCGGGATCATCGACGGCGCGGTCCTGACCGAACGCGTCTTCCAGTGGCGCGGCCTGGGCGAGTTCTTCATCACCGCGGTCGAGAAGAACGACTCGTACGCGCTGATGGCGTGGCTGCTGCTCAGCGGTGTCATGGTCATCGTGGCCAACCTCATCGCCGACCTCCTGTACGGCGTGCTCGACCCGAGGATTCGCTATGAGTGAGAAGAGGGCGCCCCAGGCGCCGCGGAGCGCCGACGCCGAGAGCGTCGGAGGTGCCGAACGCACCCAGTTCCAGATGATCCTGTCCCGGTTCCTGCGCCACCGGGCCGCCATGATCAGCCTGGTCGTCCTGGCGGTCGTCGTCCTGGCCGCCTTCGTGGGCCCGCTCCTCTGGCGGTGGGACCACACCGTCCACCTGGAGATCCCGCCGAGCGTGCCGCCCAACGCGGACCACCCGCTGGGCACCACCACCGCCGGGCACGACGTCCTGGGCCAGCTCATGCGCGGCGCCCAGCAGACGCTCAAGGTGGCCTTCACGGTGTCGGTCATGGGCACCGTCATCGGCTCCCTGTGGGGGGCCACGGCCGGTTACTACGGCGGCCGGATCGACGCGCTCATGATGCGTGTGGCCGACGTGTTCATGATCGTGCCCCTGCTGGTGATGGTCGCCGCGATCGCGGGCAACGCCCGCGCCGGGACCACCTGGTACGCGGTGGCCCTCATCATCGGCTTCTTCTCGTGGGCGCAGATCGCCCGTGTGGTGCGCAGCGTGGTCCTGTCCCTGCGCGAGCAGGAGTTCGTGGAGGCGGCCAAGGCCGCGGGGGCCTCGCCCGGGTGGATCATCGTCCGCCACCTGCTGCCCAACGCGGCCGGGCCGATCATCGTCGCGGCCACCCTGCTGATCGCGGTGGCGATCCTTCTGGAGGCGGGCATGTCCTTCCTCCAGTTCGGCATCCAGCCCCCCGACATCTCGCTCGGCCAGATGATCAGCGACGCGCGCACGGCCGTCTCCACCAGGCCCTGGCTGTTCTACCCGCCGGGCCTGCTGCTGCTGGTGATCTGCCTGACGATCAACTTCATCGGCGACGGGCTGCGCGACGCCCTCGACCCACGACAGACCATGGTGCGGCGATGACCACGACTGACCAGATGAGCAACGAGGGGACCGCCCCGGCCGCGACCGGCGACGTGGTCCTGGAGGTCAGCGACCTCAGCGTCACCTTCCCCTCCGACGACGGGCCGCTGCCCGCCGTGCGCGAGGTGTCCTACGTCCTGCGCCGGGGCGAGGCGCTGGGGATCGTGGGCGAGTCCGGATCGGGCAAGTCCGTGACCTCGATGGCGATCATGGGGCTGCTGCCCAAGAACGCCCGCGTCGAGGGCTCGGCCAAGGTGCTGGGCCAGGAGGTCATCGGCCTCAAGGACGCGCAGATCAGCAAGGTCCGCGGCAACAAGATCGCGATGATCTTCCAGGACCCGCTGACCTCGCTGAACCCCGTGTACACCGTCGGCTACCAGATCGCCGAGGCCGTCCTGGCCCACCGCAAGGTGGGCAAGAAGGCGGCGATGGCCCGGGCGCTGGAGCTGCTGGAGCTGGTGGGCATCCCCAGCCCGGAGCAGCGGATCAAGCAGTACCCGCACGAGCTGTCGGGCGGCATGCGCCAGCGCGTGGTGATCGCCATCGCGATGGCCAACGAGCCCGACGTCATCATCGCCGACGAGCCGACCACGGCCCTGGACGTGACCGTCCAGGCGCAGGTCCTGGAGGCGCTGGAGGCGGCCCGCAAGGAGACCGGCGCCGCCCTGGTGCTGATCACCCACGACCTCGGCGTCGTGGCCGGGCACGTCGACAGGATCGGCGTGATGTACGGCGGCCGCCTCGTGGAGATGGGCCCCGTGGAGGAGGTCTTCTACCGCCCGCGGATGCCCTACGCCCTCGGCCTGCTGGGTTCGCTGCCCCGCCTGGACGAGGACCGCCACGAACGGCTCACCCCCATCGTGGGCACCCCGCCCTCCCTGCTCTCCCTGCCCACCGGGTGCGCGTTCTCGCCGCGCTGCCCGATGGCCCGGGACCTGTGCCGTGAACAGGAGCCCCTCCTGCTCGCGGTCGGCGGGAACGGGGAGCGGGTGCGCGTGCCGGCGACGGACACCTCCACGCACACGGCGGCCTGCCACTTCAGCGAGGAGCTGGGGGGCGCCGCCCCCGCCGACCTGTTCCGGGGGACGGCGGTGGAGGCCGACACCGTCACGGAGGTCGAGGAGGCCGAGGGACAGGCACAGGAGGCGCGCGCCCGGATCGGCGCGGAGACCGCCGAGCCCGCGGACGTGGAGCCCCGTGAGGCCATTCTGACCGTCAAGGACCTGGTCAAGAACTTCCCCATCCGCTCCAAGGGCCTCCTGCGGCGCAGGATCGGCGAGGTGCAGGCGGTCTCCGGGGTCTCCCTGGAGCTGCGCGAGCACGAGACCCTCGCCCTGGTCGGCGAGTCCGGGTGCGGAAAGTCCACCACCGCCCGCCTCATGCTCCAGCTGATCAAGCAGACCTCGGGCGAGGTCAGCTACATGGGGCAGCCGCTGCACACGCTGTCCCCGCGGCAGATGCGCCCGCTGCGCCGCGACCTCCAGTTGGTCTTCCAGGACCCGTTCGCCTCCCTGGACCCGCGCATGACGGTCTCGGACATCATCGCCGAGCCGCTGCGGATCCACGGCCAGGGCAACGGCACCGCCAAGAAGCGGGTCAAGGAGCTGCTGGACCTGGTGGGGCTCAACGCCGAGCACGGAACGCGCTACCCGCACGAGTTCTCGGGCGGCCAGCGCCAGCGCATCGGCATCGCCCGCGCGCTGGCGCTCAACCCCAAGGTGCTCATCCTGGACGAGCCGGTCTCGGCGCTGGACGTGTCCATCCAGGCGGGCGTGATCAACCTGCTGGAGGACCTCCAGGACGACCTGGGCCTGTCGTACCTGTTCGTCTCGCACGACCTGTCGGTGGTCAAGCACATCGCCGACCGGGTGGCCGTGATGTACCTCGGCAAGATCGTGGAGACGGGGACGACGGCGGAGCTGTTCGGGGCGCCTTCGCACCCCTACACGCAGGCGCTGATCTCGGCGATCCCCCTGCCGGACCCGGTCAAGGAGCGGACCCGGGAGCGGATCGTGGTCACCGGCGACGTGCCCAGTCCCGCCGACCCGCCCTCGGGCTGCCGGTTCCGGACCCGGTGCCCGAAGTTCGCGAACGAGCTGTCGGAGAGCGAGCGCGCCAAGTGCGTGGAGGAGCCGCCGGAGCTGATGGACCGGGGGGCGGGCCACCTGGACGCCTGCCACTACTCGCGGGCCATGGAGCTGTTCTGACCGGGGCGCCGCCCGGGTGATCCGGGCGCCGCGGCCGTGACGGGCCGGTGCCGGGGAGTGCGTCCCCGGCACCGGCCCGTTCGCCGTTCACGCCGCGCACAGCGGAGGGAGGGGCCGCTCCGGGACCGGGGGCACACACCGCCGTTGGGTGCTTCGACCCCCGACCCGCCCGGGAAGGAGACCGGCGCTCGGGGCCGGTCCGCGGGTTCGCTCCGGGCTTGGACGCACACCGCCGCACCGGTACTGGGCGCGGAGGGGGGCGCTTCCGTGCGCCGGGCCCCCATCGCTCCCATGGGGAAGACCGAAACCGGGCGGTTCTGTCTGTGGCGGATTCGGGTGCACACACGTCACCTGCGTCTAGGCGTCCCCGTGCGCCCCTCCCGTGTCCGACCCGCACCCGGGGTGCTGGTGCCGGGGAACCGCAGCGGGTTAGGGTGCGGTGCCCCTTGGTGTCCGTGACCGCTAGGAGACACACCGTTGACAACCCCCAACGCTTCCAGTGGACCCCCGGTCGGGGAGCGCCGTGCCCCGGTCCGGCGACGCGCCGCCTGGACCGCGGCCCTCGCGGCCGTCCCCGTGCTCGTCGCGGCGCCCCTGGGCGCGCTCCCGGCCCACGCCGACCCGGCGGCCGCCGAGGAGCGCCTGACCGACCTCCGCACGGACATCGACGCCCTCCTGGCGGACCCGTCCCTTGAGGGCGGGGTGTCCGGGGTGACCGTCACCGACCCCGCCACCGGCGCGGTGCTGTACTCGCGCGACAGCGGGGAGCAGCTGGTGCCCGCTTCCAACATGAAGCTGTTCACCGCGGCGGCCGCCCTGGACGTCCTGGGCGCCGACCACACCTTCTCCACCGAGGTCGTGACCGACGGCCACCGGCAGCGGCGCTCCGTGGAGGACCTGTACCTGGTGGGCGGCGGAGACCCCACCCTGTCCGAGCGGGACCTGGACGCGCTGGCCGCCGACGTGGCCGCCTCCGGGGTCAGGACCGTGCGGGGCGACGTCCTCGCCGACGACACCCGGTTCGACTCCCAGCGCCTCGTGGACGACTGGTGGCCCGAGGACGAGCCCTACGCCTACTCCGCGCAGATCTCGGCCCTCACCGTCGCCCACGGGGAGCGCTACGACACCGGCGTGACCGAGGTCGTGGTCACCCCCGGCGCGGCGGGCGCGCCCGCCACCGTGGACCTGGGCGCCGCCGAGGGCTACGCCGAACTCGACAACCGGGCCGTGACCGCTCCCGCGGGCGGCACCAGCAGCGTGGTCGTCGACCGCCCCGTGGGGACCAACACCATCACGGTGACCGGCACGATCCCGGCCGACGCCGCCCCCGTGACCGCCCTGCGCACGGTGGACGAGCCCGCGGGCCTGGCCGGGCACCTCTTCGCGCGGGCGCTGGAGCGGCACGGCGTCACCGTCGAGGGCGGTGTGGAGTTCGGCGAGGCGCCCGGGAGGGGACGCCACGGGGCCCGGCTGGTGGCCGACCACGAGTCCCCCGAGCTGGCGGAGATCCTCGTCCCCTTCATGAAGTTCAGCAACAACGGCCACGCCGAGATGCTCGTCAAGAGCATCGGCCGGGAGGTCGCGGGCGAGGGGAGCTGGGACGCCGGGCTGGCCGGTGTCGAGCGGTCCCTGTCCGGGCTGGGGGTGGACACCTCCGACCTCGTCCTCAACGACGGCTCGGGCCTGTCCCGGGGCAACCTGGTCACCTCCGACGCGGTCGTGGACCTGCTCGTGAGCACGCGCGACGCGTCCTGGCACGGGATCTGGGCGGACTCGCTGCCGGTGGCGGGCGAGAGCGACCCGTTCACCGGGGGGACCCTGCGGTTCCGCATGGGCGGCACCGCCGCCGCGGGCGTCGTCTCCGCCAAGACCGGCACCATGACGGGCATCAGCGCGCTGTCCGGATACGCGGCCGGGCAGGAAGGCGGTGACGGGCTGGCGTTCAGCGTCGTCAACAACGGCTACAGCGGCCCAGCACCCACGCCGGTGCAGGACGCGATCGCCGTCCGGCTGGCCGAGTACCTGGGCCACCAGACGCCCGTGAGCGTCCGGTCCCAGAGCGCGCCGACCCGGCCCGGCGGTGAGCTGGAGTGCTCCTGGGAGCTGACCTGCTGATCCGCTGACCCGCTGAGGGCACACGACCGGGCGGCGGCCGCGCCGCCCGGTCCGCGCGCCGCCTGCGTGTGAGGCGCGGCAGGCGCGGGACAGGCGGGCGGCGCGGCCGCGATCGAGGGTGTCCGCGCCTGAGGTGCGGCGACTCGGCCGGAGGGCCACGGGGAGTCTCCCCGTGGTCCTCCGGGTTTTCCACAGGTGTGGACGGGCTCCGCCGCTTCGGCTCCGAAGGTGGCATTTTCGGAGTGGACGGCGCCGCCTCCTCGCGTCACACGATCCGCGTCGCACCACCCGTCCGCCTCCTCCGCCCGCGCGGAGTCCCGGGAAGAGAGCGTTCCGATCGTGTCCCACCTCAGTGTCGTGTCCGGCCCCGGCGTCGTGTCCCGCCTCAGCGTCGTGTTCGGCCCCGGCGTCGCGTCCTACCTCAGCGTCGTGTCCCGCCTCGGCGGGAGAATCGCCCGCCTCCTGTCCCCGCTCGTGCGCCGCCCCCGGGGCGGGGCGCTCGGAGCGGCGCGGCCCGGGCGCCCTCCCCGGACGGGGCCGCACCGGTTCCCGGGGCGGGGGAGCGCGGGGCCGCTACCAGGCGCGGCGGCCGACGAAGGCCAGGAACCGGGTCTGGGCGTCGACGCCCTCGGGCGGGGTGAGCTCGGGACCGCAGACGTTGTTCCCGCGCAGGTGCTCCCCGAAGGGGGCGGTGGCCTCGTGCGCCCACCGGACGTCGCCGGGGTCCAGGCGCTCGTCCTGGCCGGTGGCCCGGGCCAGGTCCCAGCGGTGCACCACGAGGTCGAAGCAGAGGAACCGGTCCACCGCCTCGGCGAAGGTGGTGCGGCCGAAGAACCCGTCGAACCCGGTGCCCGCGCGCCGCGGGTCGTCCAGGTCGGCCTGTACCACCGCGCGGGCGGCGTCCCAGGCGGCGCGGGGGTCCTCGTCCACGGAGGGGACGTCGCCCAGTTCGCGGCCGACCAGGCCGAGGAACATGCCCTGGGTGTCCACGACGTGGCGGACCACGTCGCGGGCGTCCCACCCCTCGCAGGGGGACGCCGACGACCAGCGGTCGGCGGGGACGGCCGCCACCGTCCCGGCGAAGTCCTCGGACAGGCGGGCGTAGCGCTCGGAGGTGTCGCTCATGATCGTGTTCCCCTCGGGTCCGTCTCGGTGCCCGCCATCCTCGCCCCCTCGACCGGCCCCCGTCTTGAACAAACACGACGAACCGCACGTGTGTTCGGATACGGAGGGCTACCCTGGAAGCGTGAGACCGTACTTCGTGGGGGTGGAGGGGGACGCGCGCGGCATCCTCGACCCGGCCGCCGGGCTGACCCGGTTCCGCCTGGACCGGCACGCGCCCTCGGAGCGGGTGGCACGCTTCGTGGACCGCTACTGGCTCGCCTCCTGGAACCTGACCGGCCGCGAGCCGTACACCCAGCGGGTCCTGGCCCACCCCGTCGTGAACCTGGTGTTCACCGGTGGGACCGCGACGGTGCACGGCCCGACCACCGAGGTGACCGAGCGCCGCCTGGAGGGCGAGGGCTGGGCGCTCGGGGTGATGTTCCGGCCCGCGGGGTTCCGCCCGTTCCTCGGCAGGCCCATGAACACGATCGTGGACGCCGCTCTCCCCGCGTCGGAGGCCTTCGGAGCCCTCTGTGCGAGTGAGACCCTGGGCGGGAGCGGGGTCCTCGGTGCCCACGGGCGCTCCGATCGGGACGGGGACGGCGGTGCGGGCGGGGTTCTCGACGCCGACGCGGTTCCCGGTGCGAACGCGGCCCTCGGAAGGGGAGGGGCTCCCGGTGCGGGAGCGGTCCTCGGCGGGGGCGGGGCCCTCGATGGCGCGGTGACGTCCGGTCCCCTCGCCCTCATGGCCCGGGTCGACCGCGCCGTGGCCGAACTGCTCCCCGTGGAACGTCACCCGGCCGAGGACACCCGCGACGTCGTGGAGCGGGTGGCCGCCGACCCCTCGGTGGTCAACGTGTCCGGGCTCGCCCGGCGCGAGGGGATGGGCGTACGCCTGCTCCAGCGCCGCTTCGCCGACCACGTCGGCCTCGGACCCAAGGCGGTCATCCGCAGGTACCGGCTCTACGAGGCCGCCGAGCGGGCCGGGAAGGGAGCGCCGCCCGACTGGGGGAGCCTGGCCGCCGAACTCGGGTTCAGCGACCAGTCCCACCTGACCAGGGAGTTCACCGCTGTTCTGGGAACCCCTCCCGCGCGCTACGCGGCGCGCGCGACACCAGGCGGCTGAGCGTGCGGTACACGTCCTCGGCCGTCAGGTCCGGGTCGGCGCAGCACCGCATGAACAGGCCGTCGACGGCGGCGCCCACTCCCGCGCGGTCCTCCGGGCCGGGGAGGTAGGGCGCGAGGAAGGCGTCCACGGCCCGGTTCCAGCGCTCGATCTGCGGGCGCAGGGCCGGGCGGCGCGCGGCGAGCAGGAACAGTTCGCACTCGGCCATCACCTGGGCCCGTTCGGGGCCCGAACCCACCGCGATCATCCCGGCCAGGGCGCGCAGGGCCGCGTCCGCGTCCTCGGGCACGGCGGCCAGCGCGGCCACGTAGGTGTCGTTGACCCGGGTCAGGGTGTCCACGAGCAGGTCGTCGACGGTCGCGTGGTAGTAGGTGACGGTGCTGGGCGGCACCCCGGCCTCGGCGGCCACTCGCCGCTGGCTGACCGCCGCCACGCCGTCGCGTTCGATGACGCGCATGGTGGCGTCCAGGAGCTGTCGGCGGCGCCGCTCGCCCTTGCGTCTGCGCCCGTCGGCGATGTCTCCGCCGACGGACGCCGTGTCGTGGACGTTCAGTGCCGCCCGCCCAGTTCCAGGGCCATGACCCCCGCGATGATCAGCGCGATCCCGCCGATCTGGACCCAGGTGAGCGACTCGCCGAAGAGCAGCGTGCCGATCACCGCGACCAGCGCGATGCCCACGGCCGCCCACACGCCGTAGGCCACGCCGAGGTTGATGCCCCGGGTGAGGGACTGGCTGAGCATGAGGAAGGCCCCGACGTAACCGACCACGACGACGACCGAGGGCAGCGGGCGGCTGAAGCCCTCGGATAGCTTGAGTGAGGTGGTGGCGATCACCTCGGCGATGATCGCTCCGGCCAGCCAGAGCCAGGGCACGGCGTTCCTTCCGACGGAGAACCGGGTGTTTGACCAGGTTCCTCCGGAGAAGAAACCTGAGCGTTCGGACAAGATTCTAGGCGGAGGGCCGACCCGGTGTCCAAAGCCGGTTATGGATGGCCGTAACCTCATACCCGTAGGGAATCGAGGTGTACCCCCGGGGTGTATCGTCTTCGGTTCCGGCGTCCCCCACGTCCCACGCCCCAGATAACCGCTCTATACCGATGCATGAGATTTCAGAACCTTTTCGGTGGGTGTGCGTCTTACTTGCGTGGACGGCGTTTCAGGCATGACATGGAGGTAACCAGACGTGACGGGCAAGACAGCTCCGGCGGTGGCGCGTCGTTTCGGTATCGCACTGGCAGCGCTGGCGCTGGCCGCGACGGCCTGCACGTCGGGTGAGGCCGAGACCCAGGGCGGCGGTACCGACGAGGCCAGCGCCGACCTCGCGGAACTGGTGATCACTCCCGAGAGCGGTGCCGAGGAGGTCGCGCCCGACTCCCCCGTCAAGGTCACCGCCGAGAGCGGTGTCATCACGGACGTCCAGGTGGAGCAGGTCGTCGCCACCGAGGCCGCGGCGGAGGGCGAGGGCGAGTCGCAGGACCCCGACCTCTACGCCATGACCGGCACCCTCAACGGCGACGCGACCGAGTGGGTCAGCGACTGGAACCTGCGCCCCGGCGCGGAGGTCGTGGTCACCGCGACCGCCGAGAACGACGCCGGTGAGGAGACCGAGGTCGTCCAGGAGTTCACCACCCTGGAGGCGGTCGCCGGTCAGCGCCTGGAACTGGCCTCCAACTGGCCCGTCTCCGGCGACACCGTCGGCGTGGGCATGCCGATCGTCATCAACTTCGACCTGCCGGTGACCAACAAGGCGCAGGTCGAGAACTCCATGGAGGTCATCTCCGAGCAGGGCGTCCAGGGCGCCTGGAACTGGGAGACCGACACGATGGCCGTGTTCCGGCCGGAGGAGTACTGGGAGCCCCACCAGTCCGTGAGCGTCGACCTGCACCTCGCGGGCGTCGAGGCCTCCGAGGGCGTCTACGGCGTGGAGAACCACCGCATCGACTTCGAGGTCGGCCGCGAGCTGATCATGACCATGCACGTGCCCGACCACGAGCTGGTCGTCAACATCGACGGTGAGCACGACCGCACCATCGAGGTGAGCAACGGCAAGGCCAGCCGCCGCTTCGACACCACGACCTCCGGCACGCACGTGCTCATGCAGCGCTACGAGCAGATGACCATGGACTCCTCCACCGTGGGCATCCCCGAGGGCACCCCCGGCGCCTACAACGTGGACGTGCAGTACGCGGTCCGCACCAGCGACAGCGGCGAGTTCCTGCACGAGGCCTCCTACAACACCAACATCGGCAGCGCCAACACCTCCAACGGCTGCACCAACCTGCGCATGGACGACGCCCGCTGGATCTTCGAGAACACCCTCATGGGCGACGTCATGGAGACCACCGGCACCGACCGCGAGCTGGAGTGGAACAACGGCTGGGGCTTCTGGCAGATGTCCTGGGACGAGTGGCTGGCCGAGAGCGCGACCGGCGAGCCGCAGGTGACCGACGGTTCGGGCACCCCCGGCTCCGTCCACGGCGAGCAGTAACCGCCCGCCCAACGCCGGAGGGGGCGCCGGGAACCGCACGGTTCCCGGCGCCCCCTCCGGCGTTCAGCGGTCTCCACGGGACGCGACCGCCCGGTCAGTCCCGTCGGGACAACCGGGCCACCACGGAGTCGATCACCAGCTCGGTGACGGCGGCCATGTCCACGGCGCCCGGGTCCAGCAGCCACTGCACCTGGAGCCCGTCCATCGCGGCGATCACCGCCGACGCCGCGGCCTCCGCCGGGGTGTGCCCGTCCGGCCCCGGCGTGTCCGCGGCCTCCCGGTGCCCCGGCTCCAGCCGGTCCAGCACGGCGTCCGCGATCTCCCTGCGCAGCACCGTGTAGCGGTCCCGGAACCAGTCCTGCGCCGGGTGCTCGTCGGTGGCGCTCTCCGCCGACAGCACCGCGTAGAGCTGCGTGGTCCCCGGCCGCTCGGCGTTGCGCTCGGCGGTCGCCACCAGGTGGTCCAGCATCCGGCTGCCCTCCGGCGCCGGGTCGGTGTCGTCGCGCAGCTCCAGGACGGCGGTGAGCAGGTCGGTCTTGGAGCCGAAGTGGTGCAGCACCCCCGCCGGGGTGATGCTGAGCGTCGCCGCGATGTCGGCCAGCGAGGTGTTGTGGAAGCCCCGCGAGGCGAACACGTCGGCAGCCGTGCGCAGGATCTGCTCGCGCCGGTTCACCCGCCTCCGCGGTGTCGGCGCCTCGGAGCCGGAGGGGGCGCGGGTGTCCGGCGCCGGGGTCGTCTCGCTCATCCTGGTCTCTCCACTTCCTGCACCCCGTCGGGTACTCCGGGCCCGTACGGGGGGTCGCGGACCCGCCGTCCACGGTATCCAGCTTTCCCCGCCCCCCTTGCTCAATGAATGTTAAGTAAGAGGGGGTCCGGTCCAGGAGGAGTAGGACACAGGGCCGGGGGTCCGTGACCCCGGACCTTCACGCCCGCCGCGCCTGTGGATTCAGCGCCGCCACCGTGCGCGCCGTGCCGGGCGCGGGCACCTGCCCCGAGCACGTCAACGGAAGACCCGCCGGAGAACGGGAAGCGGAGAGCCGGGACGCCTGCGGAGGCCGGGCGGATCCCCTCCGCCCGGCCGTGGCCTCACCAGGCGCGGACGCCGCCGACGGGGGCGGGCAGGCTCTCGCTCAGCCAGGTCCACGTGCCGTCGTTCTCGGTGAAGCGGCGCTGGACGCGCTCCACCTCCGTGATCGGGTTCGAGAACACCTCGGTCCACGCCCCGGCGGTGCGCTCCTCCAGGTAGAGGCTGCGTGCGTCGGTGCGCATGCGCACCGCCTGGAGCGTGTGGTTGGAGCCGTCGCGCAACTGGATGCGGTAATAGGCCATGGGAAGTCCCTGGAGTGTGGTTCGTCCTGGATGGAAGAAGGACGGTGCGTTCCCGGACCGCGTGCGGCACCGGCGGGTGCGCGTGGGTGAACCGGTCTCCCGGAGCGTGCGGCGGGCGTACGTGGTCGGGCCGCGCGAGCGTCTGACGGGTGGCGGCGGGAACGCCGAGACCCGGAGTGCTCCGGGGAACGGGTGCGGTGCCGGAAGCACCATGCTGTCCGCGGTCTGGACTCTACTCCTGTCGTGGGCACGCCGGAGCCGTAACCACAGATACGGCGGATGAAATCCGGGTGATCCGACGGTGATCGCGGGATGCGATTCGGAAAAAGCGCCTGATAACTACACACCACGCACGATACGTCTTTTTTGACGTGCCAACGGGGGCACGGGAGCCACGGGTCGGGGAGCGCGGCTCCGGCGCGCCCCGACCCGGGTGCAGGCGCCGATCCCCACGTACACGCCCGCCACCGCGTCAGGGACGAACCGGCCGCCCGGACCGCCCAGGTGGGTGACGGCACCGACCACCGCCCCGGCGTCCGCGCGTACGGCCAGCGCCTTGCGCCCCATGGCCTCGATCATGCCGACTCCGCCCGCGTCGGCCCGGCGGAGGACGGGCCCGGCGTCACGGAGTCGCGGCCAGGCGGGCCCGGGTCTCCATCAGGGCGAACCCCAGCAGGTTGAGCCCCCGCCAGCGCTCGGGGACCTGCGCGTCGTCGTTCTTGGCGCCCAGCCCGATGCCCCACACCCGGTCGCGGGGGCTGGCCTCCACCAGCACCCGCCTGCCGGTGCCGAGCAGGAACGCGCGCAGCTCCGGGTTCTGGCCGAACTTGGCGATGCCGCCCTCGACCACGATCCCGAAGCGGGCCGCCTCCCACTCGCGCTCATCGAAGCCGCGCACCTGTCGACCGATCACCTTGGCGTCCCGGGGGTGGCCCGCCGCGAGGATCCGCTCCTCCGCCTCGGCGTCACCGAACAGGCGGGCCTTGGCGGCCATCATGTAGTGCTCCGCGGTGCGGTAGCCGACCCCCTCCACCGCGAAGTCGGCGGGCCACCACTGCGACAGGCAGCTCGCCGACACGCCTCCGGAGGCGGGCGGCCGGTGGCCCCAGAAACACAGGTACCTGGCCCTGCCCGTCGAGGCCACCAGTTCCTCGACCGTGCGCGCGTCCGCGGGATCGCGTGTGTCCGTCATGGGGGAGAGTGTCCCAAGCGGTAACGACACGCACGGTGCCGGGAGGGCGTGCCGCGGGGCCGCGAACGGGGGCGCTGCGCACCCGGGGCGGCGTATGTGACTCCGTAGTAGCGTTGCGGGAAACCCCGGAAGTCCGTAGGTCAGAGGGATTCCGTCCGCCGTGGCGCCGACGGTGGACGGGGCGTCCTTCCAGTGCGCCGACGTCGGCGGACCGCGCTCGGGCGGGTGGGGCCGCCGTGCCGCGGCCGCTCTCCGATGCCTGGAAGATAGGTATTTGACCAGAACACAGTTGAACTCTCAAGTTATCCCTGGGGGCACGGGCCCGATGGCCGAGACGCGGTGGCTCGACGAGGGCGAACAGCAGACGTGGCGGGCCTTCCTGGCCGCCGTCCACCTGCTGGACGGGGCGCTGGACCGGCAGCTCAGGCAGGACTCCGGCATGTCCCACGCCTACTACCAGATCCTGGTGAAGCTGTCCGAGGCGCCCGAGCGCGTGATGACGATGACCGACCTGGCCAGGAGACTGCGCTCCTCGCCCAGCCGCCTCTCGCACGCGGTCGCCCGCCTGGAGGGGGACGGCCTGGTCCGCAGGTTCAAGCGTCCGGGCGACCGGCGCACCACCCTGGCCGAACTCACCCCCGAGGGGGCGGCCGTGCTGCGCGGGGCGGCGCCGGGCCACGTGCACGAGGTCCGGCGCGTGCTCTTCGACGCGCTCACCGAGGACCAGGTCAAGCAGTTGCGGGGGATCGCGGAGTCCATGCTCGGCGTACTCGACCCCGGGGGCGAGGAGCCGCGGTACACGGGGCCGACCGGTACGGTGCGCCGGGACTGAGTCGCGTTCTGTTGTCGGCTCTCACCAGGGCGGACGCCAAGGGGGAGAAATATCCCTCATTGGCACTCTATGTGTCCGGGTGGATGCGTACTATCATCTGCTTTCCCAGGAAAAGGTTGTAGTCTCAAGCAACGGTGCGAGGCCACGACCTCCTCCTGGGTTACCCGCTCACAGGAACAGGAACCGCTATGACCGAGAATCCGCTCATGTCCCGCGTGGGGGACGTCGCCGCGCTGCTCGCCAGAGTCGTGGTCGGCGTCGTCTTCATCGCGCACGGCTGGCCGAAGATGTCCAGTCTCGAAGGCACCGCCCAGGGCTTCGCGTCCATGGGGATCCCCTTCCCGCAGTTCGCCGCGCTCCTGGGAGCGAGCATCGAGGTGGGAGCCGGACTGGCCCTCATCATCGGGTTCGCCCTGCCCCTGGCCGGGCTTCTCCTGGCCTTCATGATGGCCGGCGCCTACTTCTTCGCCCACGTCGGCGACCCGCTGGTCGGCGGCTTCGAACTCGTGCTGGTCCTCGGCGTCGCCGCCCTGGCCCTCGGGTTCGCGGGCGGTCGCCTCTGCGTGGACCGCCTCATGCCGTGGGGCCGCCCCCGCCGTCGGACCCCTGAACCGGTACCGGCCTCCTGACCAGCGCGTCCGGGCCGTCCGTCGCCGGAGGCGGACGGCCCGGGTGCCGCACATAACCCCCTTTTCTCAACTTGTTTATCCAAATTCACCTATCCCTCACGAAAAACACCCAGATCTTTCGCTCTCCTTCACGACAACACATTTTCATGAACGACAGGTAGAATTCGGTGCACCCGAAACACTGAGCGGGACCGCGCGTTCGGGCCCGTCCCGTGTGCCCCGCCCGCCGAACGGGAGCACCGTGTCCCACCTGGCCCCCCGCCCCCTCGCCCCCGACTGGCAGTTGCGCGTCACCGACCGCGGCGGCACAGCCCTGCACGGAGCCGCGGTGCTGGTCGCATCCGGATACGCGATCACCTGCGCGCACGTCGTCCGCGAGGCCGTCGCCGGGTCCGGCGCCCCCGCCGGACCCGGCGTCACCGTACGCCTGGACGCCCCGCGCGGCCTCCCGGACTGGGAGGCCGCCGCCACCGTCGTCGCCGACGGCTGGTGGTGGGAGGAGGCCGCGCCCTGGGACGCGGCGGTGCTGCGCCTGGACCGGCCCGCCCCGATCCCTCCCGCCGCCCCCGGCCGCTACCGCGTCGGCGACCGGGTCCGCGTCCTCGGCTTCCCCCGCGCCGAAACCGGCCTCTGGGTCACCGGCCTGGCCACCGGCACCGGGGGCAGCCGTTTCGGCTACGTCCAGATCGACGTCGACTCCCACGCGGGGTTCACCGTCCTGCCCGGCTTCAGCGGCAGCGGTGTCCGAGAGGAGAAGGGGAACGCCCTCCTCGGTCTGCTCTGCGAGGCGACCGGCAGCGGCAGGGCGGGCTGGATGGTTCCTATGGAGGCGATCCCCCGGGTGTGGCCGACCGAGCGGACCGCCGCGGGCGCGGCGGCGAACGGCGAACGGGAGGCGCTCACGCGTACCGCCAGGGCGATGACCGACCTGCGCACGCTGCTCCTGCCCGACCTGCGCCTGGACCTGTACGTCGCGCTCGACCCCCGGCTGCGCCGCAGGCTCCGCGCCGACCAGGACCTGCTCTCCTTCGCCGCGCAGCTGGTCGCCCTCGCCCACGGTGAGTACGGGCTCCTCGACGAGGTGCTCGCCCTCCTCGACGCGAGGGAGGACGGGAGCTCGGGGATGCTCCGGGTCCGTGAGGCCGCGGCCCCCCTCCTGGGGAGTCCGTCCGGGTGAGCGAGACGACGGCCACGGCGGGGGACCAGGCCCCGATCGGAGGGCGGCCGCCGTCGGAGGGCGCGGGGCCCCCTCCCGGCGGGCGGCTCCTCCCGGAGGGCGCGGGACGGCCGCTCCCGGCCGACGGCGGGTTCGAGGACCTGGTCGACGCCCTGTGCGCGCTCCGGTGCGTCCTCCTCCCGGACGCGCGCGAGCAGCTGGCCTACCAACTGCCGACGCGGGTCCGCCGCAACCTGCGCCTGGAGGGCTCTCCGGTCGAGTTCGCCCGCCACCTGGTGCGCCTGTGCCGCGAGCAGGTGCGCCTGGGATGCCTCCTGCGCTGGATCCTCTACCTGGAGGAGCGCGGCCGCAGCTCGCTGGCGGCGGCCCGGGCCGCGGAGCCGCTGGTCCACGCCGAGGAGTGGGAGCAGCTGTACCGCCTCCTGCCCGAGGGGACCACCGACGCCGACGTCGACCTCGTCCGCCGGGAGCTGGCGGAGCACTCCCCGGACCTGGTGGCGGAGGCCTTCGAGACCGCCCGGACCGACCGGCTCGCCCCGGCCGAGGCACCGCCGCACACGGCCTGGGACCGGCTCGTGGACCTGACCGAGATGACCGTGCCCGAGGGCGCCGAACTCCCGCTGCGGATCTTCTGCTCCCTGCTGCCCTGCGCCGTCCCGCTGCGCGACTGCGCCGACCTGCTCCTGCTCTGGGGCGGCGGGCGGCGCGAGGGCACGGCCGCGCCGCCCGGCCCGCGCGCGCCCGCCCGGCTCGTCGTGCACGTCACCCAGGGCCGGAGCAGGGACCGGTACGACGTCGAGTACTGGACGGTGCTCAGCGAGAGGCGGGGCAGGCCCCCGGACTTCTGCGGCCACGGCCACACCCCGCACATGGAGGCCGAGCGCATCGGCGCCCACGTCGGCGGCCTGCTCACCCTGCTGGAGGTGGACCACCGCACCGGGTACCACGAGGGCGTACGGGTCGAGCTGGTCGCACGGCTGGACCTGCTCCGCCGCCTGGAGGCCGAGCGCTGGCAGGAGGCCGGTGAGGGGGACCGCAGGCTCGGCTCGCGGGCCCAGGTGGTCTACCGGGCGGAGGAGCTGGTGGACCCCGCGCGCGGCGACACCGCGCAGGCCCGGCGTACCTGCGCCCGCCGGTGGGAGGGGCTCGCGAGCGCGCGCGAGGTCCTGCACTTGGACACCGCGCACGAGGCCGGGCGGAGGAGGCGCAGGGGCGGGCGGACCTACCGCGAACCCCTGGTCGAAAGGCTCCAGGACGACAGGATCGTCGCCCTCTCCGTTCCCTCCCATCTGGACGAGTGCCACATGCCGGTCTGGTCGGCGCTCATGATCGGGGTTCCGGTCGTGATCTGGCGTTCCGCCGACAATGGGCCGGGGGCAAGTCCGTGGCTCAATCTGGGGAAGGTGGGACGGGAGGTAATGGTGCCGCCCGAAAGAATACGAGCGCTTCCCAAGGCGCTCCACCAATCGCGTTCCGGATGCGTTTCCCCGGACGATACCGGGTACATCGAAGAAAGCTTCGAGGTCGCCGTCTTCTACCACGACACCCTTCCGGTTCTGCCCGCCCCCAGACCGATGACACCCCCACAGCATCCGACAGCCCCCCTTGGGCGCGGCTCGAAGGGCCTGCCATGACCACATCAGCCGAACCCGGATCGACCAGCTCCGCGCCGGGGTGGTGGATCTTCCACGGCACAGGTCAGCCCCGCCCGCACCTGGACCTCGCCGCCCAGCTCCCCCCGCCTCCCCGGTGGCGCACCTACGGCGGCGGGCCGGACCCCGCCGAGACCGGCGCGGACCCCCCGTTCTACGACCCGGGGCCGAGGACCGAGGGCCCCGCCGCCGAGAGCGAGCGCCACCTGGGCCCCGCCCGGCCCCGGAGCTTCCCTGTTCCCCTGGGGCCGCACCGGCGCCAGCTGCTGGACAAGGTCAACGCGGCCATCTGCCTGCGCCGCCCCCTGCTGCTGGTGGGCCCGCCCGGCATCGGCAAGTCCAGCCTCGCCCACCAGGTCTCCCGCGAGCTGGGCCTGGGGCGCGTCCTGCGCTGGGCCGTCACCAGCCGCAGCACCGTGCGTGACGGCCTGTACGCCTACGACCCCCTCACCCAGATCCACGACCTCAACCTGGAGAACGCCCGCAACCGTGCCCGGGGCGCCCGGGACCGCCGCTACGCGAGCGCCGACGGAACGGAGGCCGACGCACACCTGCGCAGCAGCGCCGAGTCGATCGGCCGCTACCTCACCCTGGGGCCCCTGGGCACCGCCTTCCTGCCCACCCGGCTGCCCCGCGTGCTCCTGGTCGACGACTTCGACCTGGGCGACTTCGACCTGCCCGGCGACCTGCTCGACCTCTTCGAGAACGGCGGCTACACCGTCCCCGAGCTGGGCCGACTGGCCAACGTCGCCGGGAGGGTCCGGGTGGCCACCGACGACCCCGGCCGCACGGCGGTCGTCGAACGGGGCGAGGTCCTGTGCTCGGCCTTCCCCGTCACGGTGGTGACCTGCAACGACGACCGGGACCTGCCGCCCGCCTTCCTGCGCCGCTGCATCCCGGTCCGGATGGGGCTGCCGGACGAGGACGAGCTGGTGGCCGCCGTGGCAGGGCACTTCGACGGCGACCCGCCCACCGGCACGCGGACCCTGGTCACCGAGTTCCTGCGCAGGAGCGCCGACGGCCACGCACTGGCCGTGGACCAGCTGCTCAACGCCGTGCACCTGGTCGGCGCCATGGGGCAGGGCGAGCCGGGGCCCGAGCAGGTCCGCCACCTCTCCGACCTGCTCTGGCACCGCCTCACGGAAACCCCGGGATGAGCCCCGCGCACCAGCCGGGGGACGACCGCCCCCGGGGTTCCGGCGACCGGTCGGGCGGCCCCCCGGGCGGCCTCACCCCCACGGAGTGGGCGGACGCGCTCCACCTGGCGGCCCTCCAGGCGCGTGCCGAGGCCGCGCGCCGCGACCGCCCGGTCTTCCCGGCGCCGCCCGCCGAGGGGCCGCCGCCGGGGGAGGCCGCCGGCTCCGACCCACCCCTGCGGGAGGCCGGTACCTGCGCGGACGCGGCGCGGCCCTCCCCGCCGCCCGGCACGGACACCGGGACCGCCCGGCCGCCGGGGCTCCCCGGCGACGGGACGGCGACCGGCGGGGACGGTTCCGCCGCCGCGCTCCGCGGGCCGGCCCCGGCCCCGCCGACCGGCCACGGGGGGACGCCCCCGTGGCCGCGCCGCGCTCCGGGGGACGAAGGTCCGCCGACGGAGCCCCACGGGTTCGTCCAGCCGGTCCTGGAGCAGCGTCAGGAACTGGTCGCCGCGCTGGGGCCCTTCCACCTCACCGAGCCCCGGGGACGGCCGGACGGTATCGACCCGGAGGGCACCGCGCGCAACTACGCGCGCTCGCTCCTGGACAGCCTCCACTGGACCGAGGACGAGCGCGAGAGCGCCGGAGTTCCGGTGGTGCCGCGGCCTTGCGCGCGCCGGGAACGGGTGGTGAGCCTGACCCTCCTCGTCGACGACGGCGTCACCATGGCCTTCCAGCGCGGCCTGGCCGCCGAGTTCGTCCGGCTCGCGCGCTCCGGCGGGATCTTCCGTGAGGTCGTCTCCCTGTACTTCGACTCCGGACGCACCGGCAGCCCCAGGCTGCGCGACGTCCACGGACGCCCCGGCCGCCTCGGCGGCGGCCGCGCGCACGTGGTCCTGTTCCTCACCGACGGGCTCGGCGGCGCCTGGCGCGACCGCGGCTTCCAGGACTGGGTCGCCGAGGCCGCGGACCGCGGCGCGGTCGCGATCCTCCACCTGCTCCAGCCCCTCCTGTGGCGGCGCGGCGCCATAGCCACCGCTCCGATGGAGCTGGCCGCGCCCCGGGCAGCCGGTCCCTGCGCCGCGAACACCGGGTACGCGCGGGAGCGTACGCTCACCGACCCGGAGGAGGAGAAGCGCGAGCCGGGCGCGCTCGTGCCCGTGCTGACGCTGGACCCCGGGACGATCCGCGAGTGGGCCGTCTTCGCGATGGGGAGGGGCCCCGGGCGCCTGTGGGCGCACACCGCCCGCTTCCCCGCGGGAGGGGGCCCGGCCCCCGCCGAGGCGCCGGACGCCCGGGAACCCGCCTTCGACGCCGAACGGGAGGCGCGGCGCTTCCGGCAGCTGGCCAGTCCCGAGGCGTTCGACCTGGCGGTGGCCCTGGCGGCCGTGCCGCTGGACCCGCGCCTGGTGGAGGCGGTCTGCGAGGACGTGCTCGGCCGCGCCACACCCTCGGAGCTGACGGAGGTCTTCTTCAGCGGGCTGGTGCGCGGGGGCGGTGGGTGGGGGGAGGAGGACGGGCCGGTCGGGTGGGACTTCCGCCCGGGGGTCCGGCGGGCCCTGCTGTCATTGGGCGGCCGGGTCTCCGACATCCGCCGGGTGCTGGGCCTGGCGGCGGAGCGCCTGCGCTGGGTGGACCCCTGGTTCGACGCCCTGCGCCTGATGCTGCGGGGCGTGCACGAGGATTTCCCGAAAAGGACGCGGGTGTCGCACCACTGGGCGAATTCCATGCTTCCCGCGGTGGAGAGCGCCTCCCTCACCCGGCGTTATGCCGTACCCATCAGGGAATACGCCGATATCTCCGGGGCGGGTGCGACCCGCGGTACGCGGGAAACGCATGAGACGGGTACGCCGCCGCCCGCTGGTCTAGTATTGCCGAAGGTTTCCGGATCTGCGCGTGTGGACGGGAACAACGGCTGGAAGGCGCGGAACAGGGCACCCTTTTCTGAACGGTCGGGGAAAGAAACTCATATGGCCACAAAACTGTCAAATGAGGATATGATGCAAGAATCTGGCGACCAGTCCAGCGGTCGTACGTCCCGATCGTCCATGAGTGGCCGACCGCTCAACGCGGTCTGGGTCCAGGTTCCGCGCCGCAACAGCGCCTTCACCGGCCGGGAGGAACTCCTCTCCGCGCTGAGGGGGCAGCTCCTGAAGGGGCGGCGACAGGTCATCACCGCCCTCAACGGGATGTCGGGGGTCGGCAAGACCGAGCTCGCCAAGGAGTACCTGTACCGGTACGCGTCCGACTACGACCTCATCTGCTGGATCCCCGCGGCCCACAGCAACCAGCTGCGGGAGAGCTTCTCCGTCCTCGCGTCCAGGCTCAGGCTGGACAGCGCGGGCGCGGGCAGCGGACACGTCCTGGAGAACGTCCTGGAGGCACTGCGCCAGGGTTTGGACTACCCGCGCTGGCTCCTCGTCTTCGACAACGCGCAGGCCCGGTCCGAACTGGATCAGTATCTTCCTGTCGGGGGCGAGGGCCACGTGATCATCACTTCTCGGGACTCCAGCTGGACGGTGCGGGGCGGCGACGCCTACCTCTCCGTCCGCGAGTTCGACCGGGCCGAGAGCATCGAGCTGCTGAAACGGCGCGGACCCGCGTCGCTGACCACCGAGGAGGCCGACCAGCTGGCGCACGAGCTGGGCGACCTGCCGCTGGCCCTCAACCAGGCCGCCGTGTGGCTGCACGAGAGCGGGATGGCCACCGAGGAGTACCTGCGCCAGTTCTCCGAGAAGAGCCAGGAGATGCTCGACCTCCTGCGCCCGGTGGACAGCGCCTACCCGGTGGCCGTCGCCGCCGCCTGGAACGTGTCCCTGGACCGGCTGGCCACCACCAACCCGGCGGCGCTCCAGCTGCTCCAGCTGTGCTCCTTCATGTCGACGGCGCCCATCCCCCGGACGCTGTTCAACTTCGCCCGGGGCATCGAGGGCCCCGCGGAGCTGCGCGGGGCCCTGGAGGACCCGGCCAGGCTCGGCATGGCGATCCGCGACATCGGGCGCAACAGCCTCGCCCACATCGACCACCAGCGCAACACGGTCTCCCTGCACCGGCTGGTGCAGCGCGCCGTCCAGGCGCCGATGAGCGACCGGGAGCGCGAGGAGATGCGCCACTGCGCCCACCAGCTGCTGGGCCGCAACGACCTCCAGGTGGTGGCCGTGGACGCCTCCGAGCGCTACACCGAGCTGCTGCCGCACGTGTGGGCCTCCGAACTGTGGAACTGCACCGACCCCTGGGCGCGCAACCTGGTGGTGCAGATGTGCCGTGTCGCCGCGCTGCGCCAGGAGTTCGACGAGGCCCGCAGCCTGGGCGAGACCGCCCACGAGTGGTGGCGCCTGCAACTGGGCGAGAACCACCCCTCCACCCTGGGCATGGCGATCCAGATCTCCACGGCGATGCGCGGGCAGGGGTACCTGGAGCAGGCCCTCGCGCTGTGCGAGGCCACCCTGGGCACCCTGCGCGAAACGCAGAATCCCGGGGACCCCGAGACCCTGGAGGCGGAGATCGAGTACATCCGCACCCTGCGCTTCCTGGGCCGGTTCCGCGACTCCCTGACGGCGGCGGCCGACGCCTACCACCGCCGGGTGCGCCTCTTCGGGGAGGACGACCCGCACACCCTGGTCACCGCCCACTTCCGCGCCTTCAACCTCCTGCTCAGCGGTGACCCGGAGGCGGCCGCCGACCAGTACCGCGACACGCTGGCCCGGCTGGAGGCCGTCTTCGGTCCGGACCACCCGCGCACCCTGGGCACCAACAACGGCTATGCCGAGGCCCTGATGGAGAAGGGCCGCTACCGGGAGGCCGAGGAGATCCAGGCCCACCAGGTCGAGCGGGCCATCGGCCTGATCGGGGAGGACGACAACCGCGTCCTGCGCAACCAGCGGACGCTGGCCGTCATGCGCCGGCGCGTCGGCCACCACCGGGAGGCGCTCACCCTGTCGGAGCGCGCCTGGCAGCGCTTCCGGGTCAAGCACGGCGTGGACGACAACGAGACCATGTACGCCGCCCTGGTGCACTCCATGTCCCTGAGCGCGGTCAACCAGCACGACGAGGCCCTGGAGCTGGCCCAGACCACGGGGGAGCGCTACGTCAAGCTCTTGGGCGAGCGCCACCCCTACGTGGGCGCGGCCGACGTCAACCGGGCGATCATCCTGCGCCGCCTGGGCAGGGCGGCCGAGGCCCGCCAGCTGGACGAGCGCTCCCTGGAGCTGTTCCTGGACCGGCTCGGCGCCCACCACCCCAGCACCCTGGCCTGCCTGGTGAACCTGGCCAACGACCACTTCCTCATGGGCGACGCGGCCGGTGCCCGGGAACGGGACGAGGAGGCGCTGCGCGGCTGCGAGGAGGCGCTGGGCGCCTCGCACCCGCTGGCCCTGCTGGCCCGCCGCAACCTGCTCGTGGACCGCCGGGCCCAGGGCGAGGACGTCGAGGCCGAGTTCGTCGCCGTGGAGGACGGCTACCGCCGGGTGATGGGGTCGGACCACCCCGCCACGCTCAGCCTCCGCAGGACCGTGCGTGGGGACGCCGACATCTACCTCGCCCAGATGTGACCGGTCGCGGTCCGGGGCGCGCCCCCCGGGCCGTTCGGTCCCCTCAGCGTTGCCCGGCGAGCCGGAGCAGTGCGACCCACTGGTGCGCGGGCAGGGCGAGCGCCGCGCGGTCGGGGTGCGTGGAGTCGCGCAGGCCGACCGTCCCCGGCGTGCCCAGGGCCGCCTCGACGCAGTCGCCGTTGCCGCCACCGCTGTAGCTCGACTTCCGCCACCGACCGGGTTCGTGTCCCAGCCCTCTCACGGGCACTCCTGTCCGCTCTGTCCCCGCTGGTTGTCGCTACGCACTCGGCGGCCTCGATTCTCTCAGTTCCACCATTGGTCGCTCCTGTTTCCCGAGCAGTTCTGAAAGTGCGATCGGGTCCGGCTCCGGTTCAGTTATGTATTCGGTTGGTGACAGGGGCCGACTTGTACATGCCCACTGGAGTGGTGTTCATGTTGTCCGGGCCAGGCCGTTCTCCGGATAGTCCGGAAAAAGACGCGGATGATATGCCGGGAAGCGGTTCCGCTTCGGTTTCGCGGGTGCCGTGCCCGCGCGGCGCCCGCCGGGGCGCTGCCGCTGTGGGCCCCTCTCATGCCGGTGCGCGCAAAAGCCCGTGCCCGTGGGCTTTGCGGGCTCCGCTCCGTTCGGAGGGCCGGAGCGGCCGCCTCCCGGGAAGGGGCCGGGGACAGCGGTCGGAGAGTGGCCGCGGGGCGAAGAGGCGATTACCGTGCTCCCCGGTACACGGAAAAGCACGTGCGGGAAAAGAGTGGGTTTCGGCGGTCCGCGGCTCTGATCCCTTTTCGTTTCCATTGCGTCTCGGGGTCAGGATGTTGCGCCCGGGGCGGCCCGCTTCGAGGTCGTCCCGTGCGCTTCGGGGGAAGCGGGTGCCTCGGTGCGGACGCAATTCCGCCCCCCGTGTTATGGCCGCGGAAATGGCGCCGGGACCCGCCCGCGTGGAACCCCGTGCCGCGCCGCCGGCGGGCGGCGGACCCGCCCCGCGGGACCGGGAGCGGCGTCCGCGGGGCGGGGAGCGCCCCGGCGGTGTGCCGTCACCGGCGCGAACACTGCCTAACATGCTGGACATGCGCATTCTCGTGGTCGAGGACGACGACCGGGTCGCCCGCGGACTGGTGACCGCCCTGCGGGCGGCGTCCTTCGACGTCCAGAGGGTCGCCACCGCCGAACGGGCCCTGACCGCCCCGCCCGCCGACGTCGTCCTCCTCGACCTCGGCCTTCCCGACGCCGACGGCATCGACCTGCTCCGAAAGCTCCGCGACCGTCCGCAGACCGCCATCATCGCCGTCACGGCCCGCAGCGAGGAGCGCGACCGCGTGCGCGGCCTGCGGGCCGGAGCCGACGACTACGTGGTCAAGCCCTTCGGCGTCGCCGAACTCCTCGCCCGCATCGACGCGGTCCTGCGCCGCACCCGCGCCGCGCGGGCGGAGGCGGCTGAGGAGGAGCCCGAGGTCAGGGTCGGCGAGCTCACCGTGGACCCGGGCTCCCGCGCGGCCAGCGTCGGCGGCGCCGAACTCCAGCTGACCCGCAAGGAGTTCGACCTGCTCGCCCTCCTGGTCTCCCGCTCCCCGTCGGTGGTCGCCCGGGACCAGATCCTCGACCAGGTGTGGGGCACGGCCTGGGAGACCTCCTCCCGGACCCTGGACACCCACATCGGCTCGCTGCGCGCCAAGCTCGGCCGGGCCGTGCGGATCCGCACCGTGCGCGGTGTCGGCTACCTCCTCGACCGGGCCTGAGCCCGTGCTCCGCAGACTGCTCACCATCCTGCTCCCCGCGGCGTTCGTCCTGGTCGCCTCGGCGGTCATCCCCCTGGGGACGGTCATCGCCCAGCAGCTGACCCAGCAGGTCTACGTCGACCGCCTCGGGGACGCGGGCCGCTTCGCCGCCCTGGCCCGCACCGCGCTGGAGGCCGACCGACCCGAGGCGCTCCTCCAGGAGATGGCCCGTTACGAGGCGCTCTACGGCATCCCGGTGGTCGTGGTCGCCCCCGACGGGGAGATCATCGCCGGGTCCGGCAGCACGGCGCACCAGCGCGACGTGCTCGCGGAACTGGGCGCGCCGGAGGCGCTCACCGTCGCCCTGGCCGGGGAGCGCCCGGCCCCTCCGACCACCGTCTGGCCCTGGGAGTCCGACCCCCTCGTGGTCGCCGAGCCCATCGGCCGCGACAGCGAGGTGACCGGGGCGGTCATCGTCGCCGCCCCCACCGACCGGCTCGGCGCCGACATCCTCGGCTCCTGGGGGTGGCTCGCCCTGCTCAGCCTGGTGCCCCTGACGCTCCTGGTGGCGGCCTCGCTGCCGCTGTCGCGCTGGGTGCTGCGCCCCATCGGCCGACTCGACGCCGCGACCACCGCCGTCGCCTCGGGTGACCTGGACGTGCGGGTGGACGCCGAGCAGGGGCCTCCGGAGCTGCGCCGCCTCACCGAGTCCTTCAACACGATGGTCGACGTGGTGCGCAGGGCCCTGGAGCGTCAGCGCTCCTTCGTCTCCGACGCCTCCCACCAGCTGCGCAACCCCCTGGCGAGCCTGCGCCTGGCGGTGGAGAACCTCGCGCCCTACCTCGGCTCCGAGGATGCCCGGGAGGCGCACGCGGTGGCCGTGGACGAGACCACGGTCATGCACCGGATGCTCAACTCCCTCCTGGCCGCGACGCGTCTGGAGAGCGTCACCGGCACCGAGGCCGTGGACGTCCCCGAACTGCTGGAGACCCGGGTGGAGCGCTGGCGCGCCCTGGGCCGGGCCCGGGGGATCACCGTGACCGTGCACGTCCCCGCCGGGCTGCGGGTCTGCGCCCCGGCCGGGGGGCTGGGCAGCATCCTCGACGAACTGGTGAGCAACGCCCTGCGCCTGTCCGGGGGTACCCGGGTGCAGGTGCGGGGCTCGGCGGGCGACCCCGCGCGGATCAGCGTGCTCGACGACGGGGAGGGGCTCCCGGAGGAGGAGCGCGGCGCGGCCCTGGACCGCTTCTGGCGCTCTCCCCGCCACCAGAACACAGAGGGGACCGGTATGGGGCTGGCGATCGTCTCCGACCTGGTCCGCGAGGCCGGAGGGGAACTGGCGCTGGGCGAGGGCCTGCCCGGCGAGCGGCCGGGCTTCGGCGTGACCATCACGCTGCCGTCCGCGGACTGAGCCCTCGGCGGGGCGGACCTCAGGAGGGCTTGTTGTCCCGGTACCAGCGCGCGGCCCCGGGGTGGAGGGGGACCACGCCGGTCGAGATGCCGGTGCGCACGTTGATCTGCGCCGCCTCGGGGCGGGATTCGGCGATCCGCGCGGCGCCGGTGTAGACGGTGTCGGCGACGGCGTAGGCCAGGTCGTCCGGCAGGTCGGCCGCGCACAGCAGCAGGTTGGGGATGGACATGGTGGGGCAGGCGGGCACGCCCTCGTAGGTGGTCGCCGGGATGGTGGCCGGGAAGTACCTCTCGGGGTGGGCCTCGGCCATGGCGGACGCGACGTCCCCGAGGTCGACCAGGCGCGTCACGTGCTCGCGGGCCAGGTCGGCGACCGCGGGCGTGGGCAGCCCGGTCAGGGAGAACATCGCGTCGATCTCCCCCCGGGACAGGGCGTCGGCGGAGGCCGCCTGGTCCAGGCGCACCGCCTCCATGTCCAGTCCGGTCTCCTCGACGGCCTGCGCCACGGTGAACTCGGTGCCGGAGTTGACCGCGCCCACCGAGACGCGGCGGCCCTCCAGGTCGGACAGGGAGCGCACGGGGGAGGCGTCCAGGACCATGAGGTGCAGGAAGCTGTCGTAGAGGCGCCCGATCGCGCGGAAGGGACCGGCGTCGGCCACCTCGTCGGCCAGGACCGCGTCGAGGCTGGTCAGACCCAGGTGGGCCTCACCCGAGTCGATGAGCAGCAGGTTGTCGTGCGAGGCGCCGGTCTCGACGGTCTCCACCCGGATGTCGGGGAGCCGGGCGTCCAGCAGACCCGCGATCTCCGAGCCGATCTCCCGGTAGACGGCCCCGGCCGGGCCCGTGGCCACGACGAGCGGCGCCGGGGCGGGGGAGGGTTCGCGCCACGCGCAGCCGCCCAGCGCGACCGCGGCGAACACGCCGGCGGTCCCCCTCAGGGCGGCGCGCCGGTTCGGTCGATGCATACCCGCAGCTTAGGCGAGGGAAGACGGCGGTTCAGGCCCCCGGTTCACACCTTGCCCATGATCACCGTGTGTACCACGATGTCGACCCACGGTTCCGCAATGTCAGAGGAATCTCAAATCTTCGTTGAGACCTTGAACACGCGAGAAAGAGACCCACACCATCGCTGTATCAATTCGGGGTAATCGGGGAGAAACCCGACGGTAAGCCCAGTGTCACTTCCCGGTGACCCACAACAGGAGGATTCCATGGCGTCCGAGAAGGGTGTCGACGCGCCCGACACCGCATCCCCCACGCAGGACGGCAGAGCCGCCAGGGGCAGCTCGCCCTCGCGCGTGATCGGCCTGATCGCGGGCCCGCTCGTCGGTCTCCTGGTCTACTTCCTCATGCCGGACATGCCGATGCCCCTCGCGGACGGCGAGGACGGCGAGACGGTCCTGTCGGCCAACGGCCGCGCGGTGGCCGCGATCACCGCCTTCATCGCCATCTGGTGGGCCACCGAGGCGATCCCGATCCCGGTCGCCTCGCTGCTGCCGCTGGTGCTCTTCCCCCTCCTGCTGGAGGGCACCCCCATCGGGGACGTCGCCTCCTCCTACGGTTCGGACACCATCTTCCTGTTCATGGGCGGCTTCATGCTCGCCCTGGCGATGCAGAAGTGGAACCTGCACAAGCGGATCGCCCTGGTCATCGTCTCCAAGGTCGGCTCCAACACCGCGGGGCTGATCGGCGGCTTCATGATCGCCACCGGGTTCATCACGATGTGGGTGTCCAACACCGCCACCGCCGTGATGATGCTGCCGGTGGGCCTGTCGGTGGTCGCGCTGATCACCCAGTTCCGGGACGGCAGGACCGACGCGAACTTCGCCACCGCGCTCATGCTCGGTATCGCCTACTCGTCCTCCATCGGCTCGGTGGCCACCATCATCGGCACGCCGCCCAACGTCTTGATGGTCGGCTACCTCGCCGACGCCCACGACATCCACATCGGCTTCGGCGAGTGGATGATGGTCGGACTGCCGCTGGCCGCCGTCTTCCTGCTCATCGCCTGGTTCGTGCTGATCAAGATCTTCCCGCCGCAGGTCAAGAAGGTGGAGGGCGCCCAGGGCCTCATCCGCTCCGAGCTCAACGAGATGGGCCCGATGGCGCGCGGCGAGAAGCTCGTGCTCGCGGTCTTCGCCTTCGCGGCGCTCTCCTGGATCTTCGTCCCGGTCCTGGCCGACAACTTCCTGCCGTGGCTGTCCAGCGTCAGCGACGCCGGGATCGCGATGACCGTGGCGGTCCTGCTGTTCCTGATCCCGGTCGGGCGCGGCACCCGCCTGCTGGACTGGGAGACCGCCGTGCAACTGCCGTGGGGCGTCCTGCTCCTGTTCGGCGGCGGCCTGGCCATCTCGGGGCAGTTCACCGCCTCCGGCCTGAGCACCTGGATCGGCGGCCAGGTCGCCGTCCTGGAGGGTGTGCCCACCTGGGTGCTGATCGCGGTCGCGGCCGGGCTGGTCCTCTTCCTGACGGAGCTCACCAGCAACACCGCCACCGCGGCCACCTTCCTGCCCATCCTCGGCGGCGTCGCGGTGGGCATGCAGATCGACATCCTGTCCCTGGTGATCCCGGTGGCCCTGGCCGCGACGATGGCTTTCATGCTCCCGGTGGCCACACCGCCGAACGCGATCGTCTTCGGCTCCGGCCACGTGCGGATCGGCCAGATGATGCGCGGCGGCGTGTGGCTCAACCTCATCGCGCTGTTCCTGATCCTGGCCGCGATGTACACCGTGGTGACCTGGTTCCTGGGAGTCAGCGTGTAGGAGTACCACGCGTCGCGGGCGGCCCCCTGCGGTTCCGGGGGCCGCCCGCTTCTACGTTGCCCGGCGGCCCGGGAGGAGGGCCCGCCGCGGAGCCCGCACCCGTGCCGCACGGCGGCGGCCCGCCTCCCCGCTCGGGGGAGGCGGGCCGCCGCCGTCGTCTCTACTCGGAGTCCGCGCCCGCGGTGCTCTGGCGTTCCAGCTTCCGGTAGTGCCTCGACCTCGCGCCCAGGATCACCGCGGCCAGCAGGGTCGCGATCAGGGACGCCACCAGCACGCCCGTCTTGGCGTGGGCCAGGTGCTCCGGGTCGTCGGCGAACGTCAGCTCGCTGATCAGCAGTGACACGGTGAAACCGATACCGGCCAGCTGCGACATGCCGACGATGTCGATCCACTTCAGGCTGGGGTTGAGCTCGGCCCTGGTCACCTTGGTGGTCACCCACGCGCCGCCCGCGATGCCGATCACCTTGCCGACGATGAGCCCGGCCATGATGCCCAGCGCCGCCGTGTCGGTGAGGACCTCGCCGAACCCGTCGAAGACCACGCCAGCGGAGAAGAAGGCGAAGATCGGCAGGGCCAGCCCCGCGGACCAGGGGCGCAGCAGCTGCTCCACGCCGTGGCTCGGGTCGTGGTGCTCGCCGGGAAGCTTGTTGGTGCGCATCAGCAGGCCCATGGCCACACCCGCGATGGTCGCGTGCACGCCGCTCTCGTGGACCAGGACCCAGATGACCAGGGCCAGGGGCACGTAGACCAGCCAGTTGGGCACCACCGACGCGTTGAGTTTGGCGGCCAGGCCCCTGCCGCGCTGGAGGTACCAGAAGACCACCAGGCCCGCGGCGGCGGCCAGCAGGGCCACGAAGTTGATGCCGGACGTGTAGAAGACCGCGATGACGATGATCGCGCCGAGGTCGTCCACGATCGCGAGCGTCAGCAGGAAGGTCCGCAGCGCGGGCGGCAGGCCGCGGCCGATCACCGCGAGGATCGCCAGGGCGAACGCGATGTCGGTCGCCATCGGGATGCCCCACCCGTGGAGGGTCTCGGGCGAGGTGAAGTTGATCGCGGCGTAGATGGCGGCGGGCACGATCATGCCGCAGACCGCCGCGACGATCGGCAGCATGGCCCGCCGGGGGTCGCGCAGCTCCCCGTGGACGAACTCCTGCTTGAGCTCGTTGCCGACGACGAAGAAGAAGACCGCGAGGAGGCCGTCGGCGGCCCAGGTCTCCAGGGACAGGTTCAGGTGCAGCGACTCGGGCCCGAAGGTGATCGCCCGCAGGTTCTCGTAGACCTCGCCGAAGGGCGAGTTGATCCAGACGAGAGCGAGGACCGCGGCTCCGATCAGCAGGAAACCGCCGACGCTGTCGCTGCGCAGGGTGTCGGCCAGCCGTGAGAGCGGGCCGTGGCGCTCGGAGCGCAGAATCGGGTCGATGCTCATGTGCAACTTTCCGGGCGTATGGCTGACAGGGACTCGCCGACCAGTCTTCCCGGCACACCTAGGCGCGGGGGCGCGCCTCGCCCATGCTCGCGGAAGATGGGATGAATGTCCAGCCCAGGGGCCATGTGTCCGTTCCGGGACGGAGGAGGCCGCTGAGGGGTGACCGGTGAGGGAGCGGACGACGCCGCCCCCTCGGGCCGTAAGCCCGGAGGGGCGCGCGTCAGCCCTTCTCGGCGGCGGCCAGGTGCCTCTCCTCGGCGTTGGAGGCCCGCCCGGCCAGTGCCACGGCGACGATGGACACCACCGCGGTGAGGACCAGGTAGACCGCGATCGGGACCCACGAGTCGTCGAACCGCGACAGCAGCCAGGTGGCGATCAGCGGGGCGGTGCCGCCCGCGGCCGCCGCGCCGATCTGGTAGCCCAGGGTGACGCCCGTGTAGCGCACCCGGGTGGAGAAGATCTCCGAGCACAGGGTGCCGATGGTGGCGGTGACCGGCGCCCACAGGACGCCCAGCCCGATCACCGTCGCCAGGACCAGCATCAGCGTGCTGCCGGTGCCCAGCATGAGGAAGTAGGGCGCGATGAACAGGGCCAGCAGCACCGCGCCGACCAGGTACACCCGCTGCCTGCCGAAGGTGTCCGACAGGCGTCCGGCGATCGGGATGCACACGGTGGCCACGATCGCCCCGACGGTCACCGCGTTGAGCGCTGAGGTGTTGTCGAAGGACAGCGTGCCCGTCGCGTAGCTCACCACGAAGGTGCCGAAGATGTAGAAGGGGGCGGTCTCCACGACCTTGGCGCCGACGGCGACCAGCACGGCCCGCCAGTGGAACCGGAAGGTCTCCACCACCGGCAGTTCGGCGACCTCGCCCTCCTCCTTGGCCTTCTTGAACGAGGGGGTCTCGTCGATCCCCGAGCGGATCCACAGTCCCAGCAGCACCAGCAGGACGCTGCCGACGAACGGCACGCGCCAGCCCCACGTCGCGAACTGGTCGTCGGGCAGCAGCGACATCAGGGACAGCACCAGGCTGGCCAGCAGCATGCCCGAGGTGATGCCCATCTGCGGCACGCTGCCGAAGAGGCCGCGCCGGTTCTCGGGCGCGTACTCGTAGGCGAGCAGCAGGGCGCCGCCCCACTCGCCGCCGATGCCCAGGCCCTGGATGATCCGCAGCACGACGAGCAGGATCGGCGCGAGGATCCCGACGCTGTCGTAGGTCGGCAGCAGGCCGATGAGCATGGTGGCGCCGCCCATGAGGGTCAGCGTGATGATCAGGGTCCTCTTGCGGCCGATCCGGTCACCGATGTGGGAGAAGACCACGCCGCCCAGCGGACGGATGAAGAACGTCAGCGAGAACGTCAGGTACGACAGCATCAGCGAGACGAACGGGTCGTCCGAGGGGAAGAACAGCTCGTCGAAGACGAGGGCGGCGGCGGTGCCGTAGAGGAAGAAGTCGAACCACTCGATCGTGCTTCCGGTCAGGCTGGCGATGAGGACCTTGGCCCTCGGCGGCCGGGCCTGTGGGGTGTCCACACTCATGTGCAGGGCTCCTGGTGGGGTGTCGGGGATCGCGCGGGCCGAGGGGCGTGGCCTGCGGACATTGCCGGGAGCCTAGACGCGGGTGGCGTGCGCCACCGTTGTGCGAACGGACGACATGGGCGGCGGCGCGGTGTCGCTTCGGACAATCCGGCCCCGCCGGGGCGCGTCGGCCGGGTGGCCGTGACCGGCCGGAGACCCGGCGGGAGCCGTACCGCGACCATGGGGGGAACGGCCGGTGTCCCGGGAGGGGGCCGGCGCGGCGCCGACGGGAGGCGCACGGAGACCGGGCCGGGGCGGAGCGCCGCCGCCGGGGGGACGCCGCGGCGGCGCACGCGGCCCGCGGCTCACGCCCGCAGCGTGAGCGTGGCCAGGAGCCTCTGGTCGGCGTCGTCCAGGTCGAGTCCGGTGAGCTCGCGGATCCGCCTGATCCGGTGCCGCAGCGTGTTGGGGTGCACGTGCAGCCGCTCCGCCGCCCCGGACACGTCGCCGAAGGCGTCCAGGTAGGCGGACAGGGAGCGGCGCTGCTCGTCGTCGAGGGCGTCGAGCCGGTCGTCGCGCAGCCCGGGACGGTCGGCCAGGGCGTCGAACAGCTCGCGCAGCACCACCGACGAACGGACCTCCTCGAACGCGGTCACCAGCCGCTCGGGACGGTCCGCGACCACCTCCAGGGCGCGGCTGGCGACCTTCTTCAGCGACGGCACCGCGCGCATCCCGGGCGCCACGCCCGCCACCGCCGCCTGGACGGGTGTGCCCAGGTTCTCGCGCAGCACCGACACCAGCTCCCGCGTCCACGCGGTGGGCGCCTGCCCGGAGGGCGCGGGGGCCAGCACGTACAGCAGGCCGCAGGCCGGGATGACCAGGGTCTCGCGGCGGTAGGCCGCCGCGTACACCGACGTGATCTCCGCGGCCTGGTCCAGCCGCCAGGGCGGGTCGACCCCACCCTCCCTCAGGGCGAGCGCGACCACCGCCACCGGCGTCGCGGGGTCGGCGCCCAGGTGGCGGGCGAGGGCGTCGGTGTCGAAGGCGCCGGTGAGCAGGCCCACGGCCAGCCCCTCGGTGTCGCGCCCGGTGCTGCGTGCCTCGCTGTGGGCGCGCATGACGTGCAGCGCGGCCAGGCGCGCGGCGCCGCGCAGCACCTGTGGACTGGTCTCCGCGAGGGGCCTGCCGCCCACCTGCACCCAGATGGTGCCGAGCGCGCGCTCGCCCGCCTGTATCCCCACCACCAGGCGGCGTGCGGCGCCCAGGTCGGGGCGTTCGGCGACCTCGACCACCTCGCCGTCCCGTATCCGCTCGTTGACGCCCCACTCGCGCAGGTGCGCCAGGAACGACTCCGGGCAGCCGCGCCCGAGGATGGTCTGCCTGCGCAGCTCGTCGGCGCCCTCACTGGAGGCGGAGTAGGCCAGGACCTGCCCTGCGGCGTCCTCGATGCTGACGATGCCGCCGGTCAGGGTCGCGACGGTCTGGGCCAGGGAGAACAGGTCGCCGTGGCCGGTTTCGGCGGCGGCCGCCTCCAGGACCGACCGGGCCAGGGCGGCGAACTCGTCGGTGCCCACGGCGGGGTCCACGGAGAGCACGGGCAGGCCCAGACCGCGCAGCCCGTCTGCGTCCCCGTCCACGGCCGCCACGGCGCTGGCGGCCAACTGCCCGGGGCGCGCGGCCAGGGCGGCGGCCTCCCCCGGCGGGACGACGACCAGCGCACCGGCGGGCACGGGCGCGCCGTTCCCGGCCACGACCACCGAGCGGACCACGCCCCCGAGCCCCCGGGGCGCGGCGGCGAGTCCGTGGACGGCCTTGTCCAGTGCCTTCAGCAGGGCCTTGACGGTCAGGCCGGTCTCGCTCACGGTCGCACTCCGGGGGTCTTCTCGCACGGGTAGGACCATTGTGCGCCTTCCTCCGGAGTGCCGGACGCCGCGGACCCGGGCGTACGAACGGAGCCATGTGTACCATTGGTTCCATGAGTGAGATGCAGGTGGAGTCCATTCGCCAGGTCCGCGACCACATCGCCGACGTCGTCGACCGCGCGGACCGGGAGGACTCGCCCACGGTCATCACCAGACGGGGGAAAGAGGTCGCGGCGGTGGTCCCCATCGACCTGCTGCGGCGTTACCAGCGGTTCGAGGAGCAGGAGATCCTGCGCATGGTCCGCGAGCGCATGGACAACCCCGAGCCCGGCATACCCATGGAACAGGTGATGGCCGAGATCATGGAAGGGCCGGAGTGAGTTACCGTACGGTCTTTCGGCCGGAGGCCGGAGCGGAACTGCGCAAGCTTCCCCGCAACGTGGCGATGAACGTGTTCCGCAAGCTCACCGAACTGGAGACGGACCCCTTGGGGTTCGGTACCACGGCCCTGGTGGGTGATCCGGAGGTACGGCGCCTCCGGGTGGGCGACTACCGGATGATCTACACGGTGGAGGAGAGCCGCCTGGTCGTCTGGGTCGTTCATATCGGGCACCGGTCCGGCGTGTACGACTGAGGCTCCGCCCGCGCACGAAAAGGCCCCGGGGCCCGTCAGGGCGCCGGGACCACGGCTCAAGGCCTTCAGGACTTGCGGTTCTCGCCCAGCTCCTCCTCGATGGGGTTGACCGGGCGGCTGTCCTTCATCGACTCAGCCATGCCGGGCTTCGTGTGCTCCCTGCGCAGCTGCGCGCGGGCGGACTCGGTGTGCGAGTCCGTCTCGGAGCGGGGCAGGGGCACCGAGCGCAGCACCTCGTTGGGTTCGTTGTACTGGGCGGGCGGCATCGCCCGCAGGGCGCTGAGCAGCTCCTCGTCGGCGCCCGCGTCCAGGGCGTGCGTCACGATCCGGTCCTTGTCCGCGGGGAAGTCCACTTCCCCCAGGACGTCCTGTAGCCCCTCGATGCCGCGCTTGACGCTCATCGTCAGTCCCTCCGACTCGTGCGAGGGCCGGGCGTCTCCGCCCCGGTCACCGGGGGCGTGCCGCCCGACCTGCGAGGACACTGGAGGCGCCTACCCGGTCGGAGGGGGCCCAATCGTCTCGGGGCGGCGCGGCCGGGCCCCGCACGGCGTCCGGCGGGGCGCCGCGGCCCCAGGTCACCACGGTGCGAAACCCCGAGCGGGGGCGTCTCGCACCGCAGCGACCGCGCGTCGACCGCCGCGGGCGGCCGGGGGCGTCCGCGGCGGAGGGCCTCAGCCCTGCTCCGCGGCCGTTCCCCCGGCGGGGCGCAGCAGCGGCATGACCTTCTCACCGAACGCCGCGAGGTCGGCGTGGTAGTCCGGGAAGATCAGCATCAGGCCGTCGAGCTCGGCGTACTCGACGATCTCGCGGATGCGTCCGGCCACCGTCTCCGGGGACCCGGTCACGAACGGCGTCTGGAACGCCTCGTCCTCGGGCCGCTCGGAGGTCAGCGACAGGGCCTTGTCCAGGGGCAGGCCCCAGGACCGCTTCATGTTGACCAGCGCGTCGATGTCCGCGCCGCGCCCGTACTCCAGCCGCCGCTCCTCGGCCGCGGCGTCGGTGTCGTCCATGACGACGGTCAGCATCGAGTACGTCTTGATGCTGCGCCCCTCCTTCTGGGCGCGCTCCTTGACGTCGCGGCTGGCGTCGCGCAGGCCGGGCAGGTCCTCCGCGGTCAGGAACGAGCCGTCGCAGTTGCGCGCCTGGAAGTTCAGGCCGGTGTCGGAGCGGCCCGCGCTGATCAGGGTCGGCGCCGGGGTGGGGTGCGGCCGCGAGCGGCAGTCGTCGAGCTTGAAGAACTCGCCGTCGTGGGTGACCGAGTCCTCGGTCCACAGCCGCTTGAGGACGCTGGTCCACTCCTCGGTGTACCGGTAGCGGTCACCGTGGCCGATGTCCTCGCGCCACAGGCCCATCTGGGCGAACTCGTCCACGTAGGAGCCCACCACGATGTTCATCCCGGCGCGTCCGCCGCTGATGTCCTGGAGGGTGGTGTACATCTTGGCGGCGAGGGCCGGGTGGAACAGGTTCGTGTGGACGGTCGCCCACACCTTGACGTGCTCGGTGGCCTCCGCGAGCCCCGACATCATCGTGATCGACTCCAGGGTGCGCCCCCAGTGGTCGGTCGCGCCGTCGTAGCCGCGCCACTTGCCCATGGACATGACGAAGTCGAGTCCGTAGGCGTCGGCGAGGACCGCGGCCTTCTTGTTGTACTCGTACGTCGCCTCGGGGTGCGGTGCGGTCTCCGAGACGATCCACCCCCCGTTGCCGATGGGCAGGAAGATGCCGTACTCGGTTTCGGCGGCCTGCGGCCCGCCTTCTGCTGCCATCCTTGGCTCCTCATTCACTCTCGGGCGCCGCTCACTGCGGTCGCCCGTGCGCAGCACGGCCTGTGCGCCGCGCCCAGGCGCTCTGGGCGCTCGGTGCGCGGCGCCGGTCCGCGCTGTCCTGCTGTGTGGGCTGTGCCCGGTCCTACTCGGACGGCCAGGACACCTCGGTCGCCACGTGCACGGCCTCCAGGTAGCGGGGGTCGAACAGGGGCTCCACGTCGGGCAGCTCGTCCAGCTGGCCGTTGTCGATGAGGGTCTGGCCCTCGGCCTCGGTCAGGCTCAGGTCGATGTAGCCCGGGGTGGAGTCGTCGGGCGTGGAGGCGGTCACCAGCTCCTGCTCGGAGTTCCAGATCCGCAGGTTGTGCTCGGTGTCGTATCCGGCCTCGGCCAGCTCGGCGGCGTAGCCGACGCACTCCTCGCCGTTCCCCTGGCAGTAGTCGAAGGCCTTCGCGATCGCGCGCAGGTAGTCCTCGACGACCGTCGGGTTCTCCCCGGCCCACGTGGGGTTGGTGGCCATCACGCCGAACGAGCCCACGACCCCGTAGTTCTCGGGGAGCCACTCGTTGTACTCCTCGCCCATGTCGGACAGGAGGAAGGGCTCGTTGGAGCGGAAGGCGGTGAGGCCCTGCACTTGGTCGCGCGGCAGCACGCTGGGGTCGTAGCCGACCTCGACGATCTCGACGGAGTCCATGTCCACCCCGTCGGCGACGAGCATCGCCTCCAGCGGCGCGGGGAGCAGGCCCTTGTGGCCGATGGTCTGCCCCTCCAGGTCCTTGAGCTCCTCGATGCCGGTGCCGGTGAGCAGGCTGGCGATCGGGACGTGCCCGTAGGTGGAGACGCCGATGACCTCGTGGCCGGCGGCGTTGGCCTGCAGGACCTCGGCCTCGTTGCCCAGGGAGGTGAAGTGGGCGGTGCCGGCCGACACGAGCTGGGAGTTGCCGATGGTGTCACCGCTGCCGGGCTGGATCTCCACGTCCAGGCAGACGGCCTCGAAGTAGCCGAGGGCGTCCGCGGCGATGGCCTCCAGGATGCTCACCGAGGCCTGGTACTGGTAACCGGTGATGTAGGTGACCGTGCCGGCGTCGCGGTTGGTCTGGCAGCGCTCCTCGTCGATGACGGTGGCTACCTGCTGGTCCTCCTCGGCCGCATCCCCTCCGCTGCACGCGGCGGTGAGGAGGAGGACCGATGCCGCGGCGGCCGCCGCGAGGGAGCGTCGGCGCCGGGGGCTGGGGCGGTGGGGCGGATTGGTCATGGGGGTTCCTTATGAGGTGGTGCGCTGCTGGGACTCGTGCCAGAACAGCAGTCTGCGTTCGAGGACGGTGATGAGTGCGAGCATCAGCACGCCCATGACGGCCAGACAGGCGACGGCCGCGTAGACGTACTCCAACCGGGCGGTCGCGGCCGAGTTGCGGATCATCGTGCCGAGCCCGCTTGAGGACCCGGCGGCGACGAACTCCGCGACCACGGCGCCCACGATGGACAGGGGGAACACCACCCGCAGAGCGGCGAGGGTGTAGGGGAGGCTGCTGGGGATACGCAGCCGGAGCAGCACCTCCAGACGGGAGGCGTGCAGGGTGGAGAAGACGTGCAGGACGGGCCGGGAGACCGACCGCAGCCCCGTGGTCACGTTGATGAGGACCGGGAAGAACGTGATGATCGCGGTGACGATGACCTTGGGGGTCATGCCGAAGCCGAACGCCACCACCAGGGCGGGGGCGATCGCGATGACCGGGGTCACGTTCAGGACGACGGCGAGCGGCATGACCGCGCGCCGCAGCAACGGGATCTCCGACATCAGCAGGGCCAGGACGAACGCGGTGCCCGCGCCGAAGGCCACGCCGGTCAGGGCGATGCTGAGGGTGGCCCAGGCGTTGTTCAGGAACAGCAGCGGGTCCTCGACCAGGATCCCCCCGACCTCCGCCAGCGGAGGCAGGAGGTAGGGCTGGTCCTCGGCGGTCGCCGACCAGGCGAAGCCGACGATCACCACCGCCACGGCGGTGGGCAGCCACACGCTGAGCCTGAGGTTGAGGCGGCGCCGGCGCGCGGCACCGCGCTTCGGGGAGGCCTCGCCCTCGGGGCGGGGCCGGACGGGTGTGCTGGTGGCCATGGTCTCTCCTCCTCTCACAGCGGAACGAGGTCGTCGGGGGCGGCTCCGGCCTCCCAGGCGGACTGGAGGGACGCGCGGACCCGGTCCTCCAGGGCGTGCATGTGCGGTCCGGTCACCACGGCCCTGTCGCGGGGGCGGGGCAGGTCGACGGGCAGCACCTCGTGCACCCGGCCGGGCCGGGCCGACATCACGACGATGCGGTCGGAGAGCGTGACGGCCTCGCGCACCGAGTGGGTGACGAACACGACCGTCGTGGACATGCGCTCCCACAGGTTCAGGAGCTGGAGCTGGAGCGCCTCGCGGGTGAACTCGTCCAGGGCGGAGAACGGCTCGTCCATCAGGAGCAGGTCGGGCCGCAGACCGAAGGCGCGGGCGATCGCCACGCGCTGCTGCATGCCGCCGGACAGCTCGTGGGGGTACTTGCGGGCGGAGTCGTCCAGGCCGACCATGCGCAGCAGCTGGTCCGGGTCCTCGCTGCCCCTGCCCGCCCGGCGGTTGACCCGCGAGGGCAGGGAGATGTTGCGCCGCACGTTCAACCACGGCAGCAGGGCGGGGGTCTGCGGGACCAGGCCCACGGCCTTGGCCTCGCACATGCGCTTGGGCGTGGAGCCGAAGACGGTGACGTCGCCGCTGTCGTGGCCCTCCAGCCCGGCGATCACCCGCAGCAGGGTGGACTTGCCGCAGCCGCTGGGGCCGATGAGGCTGACGAACTCGCCGCGGGGGATGTCCAGGTCGATGCGGTCGAGTGCGGGCCGGCGCGGGTCACCGCCCTCGTAGGTCTTGCTGAGTCCGCGTACTTCGATACGGTCGTCGCTCACGCGGCGTCCCGCCCTCGGTACGCGTGTTCGGTGCGCCGGACCGCGGGCCCGTGGCCCGTCTCCGGCCGTGCTGGACGTGCCATACCTTCTCCTCGGATTGTGTGATCGGATGATTGCACAACGTGTCCTGGCGGTGAATGGGTGCTGGAGGGGTGAAAACGGGCGCGCAGGTCACGGGGGTGTGGCGTCATCGACCGAGGAGGGGGCCGGGCGGCACGGAGCCGGAGCGGGGTGCGAAGCGCGGCGGGAGCGCCGCGGAGCGCGTGGTGGAGCCGCTGGGGGAGGCGGCGGTGTGCGGGCCTGCAGTGCTTGCTGTGACGGCAGTGCTTGTGATGACGACCGCATGGGGAAGGCCCATGGGACACCCTCCAGATGGCTGGCTTCGGGCATGCGTGCCCGAGGACCTTCGATGGAGAGCGGGTGGAAGCAAGCATGGCGACGGCCCGCGGGAGTCTTGACGTGTCAAACGTTAGGGATTGCTGATTAACGCGTTATGAAGTGTTGATCACATACTGATATCGAGTGCCCGAATCCTGAGACGTTCGTCAACGAGGGCGACCGCGATCCGGTGCGAGGCGAAGGCCACGGGCAGCCACGCGCCGCGCCCGAAGAGCTTGGCGAGGGGCTCGCCCAGCACCACGAGCGGACGTGCGTCCGGGAAGTGCTGGTCCCGCAGCCAGGCCAGCTTGAATGCGTCGGCGATGACCTTGTTGCGCTGGGCCGACTTCATCGGCCCGTGCAGGGGGGAGAACTGGGCGAGGACGGTCGGCTGACCGCCGTCGGCACAGTCGACCCCGACCCGGGTCCCGTCCGCGAGGGTGAACTCCCGGGGGGTGAGCTCGACCCCCAGGTACGCGGAGAGCGCCCTGGTGAGGTCGGGATTACCCTCCCGGGTCGATCGGATTATGTCCCCCGATGACGGACTTCTCGCTGAATGCCCCATAGCAAGGAAACTTTAGTGCACATGGGCCCCATTGGCATCGCGCCTGCCTCGGTGGGCCCCAGGTCGGAGTGAGTATCGACTCTGTGACCTGCGGTTTTGTGGGAAGCTCCCGTGTCGTGCTTCACACCGGTCTTTCCCGGATCGAACTCGTGACCGAAGTCCTGTTTCGGTAGGCCCTACCGGTGAGCCCGGCGTCCGCGCGCCGTCCCCGGGCAGTGCGGACCTGAACGTATCCCCTGGTCGAAGCGGGTTCCGGAGAGAAATGTCCCGGTAATTGCGCGGGAGAACGCGGTTCGACAACTCCAGTTCGCAGTGCGCGGGTCCGCACAGTGGACCGATGTCAGCCGTTGTTCACCCGAAGATGATATGCGCGGGACCGTGATTCGCGCGGTGCGCCGAGTTCCGGACCGGCCCTGGGGCCGCCCGGGGGCTGCGTGCGACCGCCGTGTTCACCGCGGCCGTCCCGGGGCAGGCGGGGACGACAGGAGTCGTACGAGGAGCACGAGGAGGCGGCGGTGGAGACCGTCCGTGCCGAGCACGTGGCTCGGCTGCTGAGTACGGAGGACGGCGACCCGGTGCTGGTCGTCCACGAGGGCCGGGCCGACGTCGCAGAGGAGACCGACCTCGACGAACCGCGCTATGCGGGGGCGCTGCGCGTGATCGGCCGCGCCGACCTGCTGTCGGAGCGCGGCGGCGCGCGGCCGGGTCCGGAGGAGACCGAGGCCCTCGCACGGCGGCTGGACACCGCGGTGCGGGGCCTCGGAGGCTGACGAAGGGGACCGGCGGACATCGCCGGTCCCCTGCTGTGCCGCGCCCCCGGGCGGGGGACCGCCGCGCCCCCGGGCGTCGGGCCCCGTTGCGGAGCCCTGCTTTCGTCGTGAGCCCGTGTCCGGTGGGGCGAAGCCCCCTAACCGGCCGCCTTGGGGTCGTAGGCCTCACCGGTCACCGGGTTGGTGGCCAGGCCGGTGACCGGGTCGTAGTCCACGTCCATGCCCAGGCCCGAGTCGTGGTAGAGCCCGGTCTCGGGGTTGCGGGGCAGGCCCACCTCGGGGTCGATCTCCCAGCCGGTGACCGGGTCGACGGTCGGCACGGCCGCCTCGGAGGGCGCCTCGGACGGCTCCGCGGACGTCTCGGAGGACGGGCCGGTCCCGGCGCCGGCCTCGGTGCCGGTATCCGGTTCGGGCTCGGACTCCTCCGTCGGCGTCTCCTGCTCGCTGACGATCTCGCTCTGGGCGGGCTGCGCGCCCGCGCCGCCCTGCGGGTCGAGTACGCCCCAGCTCACCAGCGCCAGGACGAGGATGCCCAGGCCGACGCGGTAGTAGACGAAGGGCATGAAGCTGTGCGTGGAGATGAAGCGCATCAGCCAGGCGATGACCACGAAGCCGACGACGCCCGCGATGAGCGTGCCCACGATGGTGGCGCCCCACCCGGCGTACTCGTTGTCACCGATGTCGGTCAGCTTGTACAGGCCCGAAGCGAAGACGGCGGGCAGCGCCAGCAGGAAGGCGTACTCGGCCGCGTCCGCGCGCTTGAAGCCGAGCAGCATCCCGCCGGTGACGGTGCCGCCCGACCGGGAGACGCCCGGGACGAGGGCGAGCGCCTGGAACAGGCCGAAGGTTACGCCCCGGGAGACGTTGAGGTCCTCCAGGGTGCGGTGCTTGCGCGAGTACCGGTCGACGATGCCGAGGATGACGCCGAAGATGATGAGGTTCAGCGCGATCAGGCGCAGGTCGCGGAAGACGCTGTCGATCTGGTCTTCCAGGAGCAGGCCCAGGACCCCGATGGGGATGGAGCCGAGGATGACGTACCAGCCCATGCGCGCGTTGATGTCGCTGCGCAGTTCGCGGTTGACCAGCGACCTGGTCCACGTGGACAGGATCGCCCAGACCCTCTGGCGGAAGTAGATCACCACGGCCAGCTCGGTGCCGATCTGGCTGACGGCGGTGAAGGCGGCGCCGGGGTCGGGCCAGCCGAAGAGAGCCGACACCACGCGCAGGTGTCCGCTGGAGGAGATCGGGAGGAACTCGGTCAGTCCCTGGACCAGGCCAAGGACGACTGCTTCGAAGAGGGACACGGCAGAGTCTGCTCCAGCTGCTTCGGTCGCCTTCCTCGGCGGGACGCGGCGACGGTGGACAGGGCACGGCGGGGGCGCGCTCGGGGAAAAGGGGGTGGCCCACGAAGCTTACTGAGGTCTTCGGGTCGGCGTGGCATCACCGGGTGCGGAAACGACGCCGTTGCGCCTCCACTTCCGGGCGGGTGCGAACACGCGTGCGGAGGGGGCGCGGGGCCGTCCGGTCGGCGGCCGCCGTGCGCACCGGAGGGGGGACCGCGCACGAGGTTGTCCGGCCCGCGGACGGTCCGGGCGGGTGTTCGGTGAGACCCGCTCCCTCCGCGGGAGACCACGGGTGGCGCAGGCGGGGACCTCTCCGGACGGGGCCGGGAAACGGTCAATCCTTTGCCTCCCGGACGGATCACCGTTGGGTGCCGTTCACGTGCGCGCCTTGTCGCGCGATGCCGGCGTGCCGCGGACCACCCGGAGGGGATGCCGGGGAGGGCGTCGGGGCCGCCCGGAGTGAGCACGTCCTATGGCGGCGCACCCGGGGGAGAGGGTTGCGGACCGCGGCGGCCGAGGAGTGCCGGAAGGCCCCTGGGGAGTGTTCCGCGGAGGCTTTCGAGGGTGGTGGAGGGCGACGGGCGGGACCGCAATGTTCCAAGGAACACGACCTAAGGCCGCGCACCCGGAAGGAGCTCGCCGACCAGTTCCTCGACGCGCTCCCTGATCTCGTCGCGGATGGGGCGGACGGAGGCCACGCCCCGACCGGCGGGGTCGGGCAGGGTCCAGTCCAGGTAGCGCTTGCCGGGGAAGACCGGGCAGGTGTCGCCGCAGCCCATGGTCACGCACACGTCGGAGGCCTCGACGGCCTCGGTGGTGAGGATCTTGGGCCGCTGGCCGGTGATGTCCACGCCGACCTCGGCCATGGCCTCGACCACGGCGGGGTTGAGCGCGTCGGCGGGCGCGGATCCGGCGGAGCGGACCTCCACGCGGTCCCCGGCCAGGTGGGACAGCCAGGCGGCGGCCATCTGGGAGCGGCCCGCGTTGTGGACGCACACGAACAGGACGGACGGCTTGTCGGGACTGGTCACGGTCACTCGTCTCCGCTTCGTCTCGGTGGTGGGCGGCCGCCGCCGGGGCGCGGACCGCGTGCGGCCGTGGGCGGTCCCGGTCCGGACGGGACGGGAAGGCGCCGGACCGGACGCGGATCGGGTTTCCCGAAAGAACCGAATTCCCGGGAAAAGGGCAGGGCGTCCGACGGATCGTCGGCGACGACTGCGGGGATAATATCAGCGCATGCTGATATCAGTCGACACTGACCTCATGAGGGCGCTGGGAGACCCGCTCCGGCTGCGGATCGTGACCCTGCTCGCCCGGGAGACCCTGTGCACGACGCACCTGGTCGAGGAGACCGGGGCGCGCCAGACCAACCTGTCCAACCACCTGCGGATCCTGCGCGAGGCGGGGGTGGTGGAGACCGAGCCCTGCGGCCGGTTCACCTACTACCGGCTGTGCCCGGACCGGATCGAGGACCTCTCCGGGGCCCTGTCCGGGCTCGCCGCCACCGCCCGCGCCAGCGGCGCCGCCGCGAACAGGAGGCCCTGCTGATGGCTTCGACCGACAGGACCACCAGTGGTACGGACGGATCCGTCGTCGCGAGACTGTCGTTCCTCGACCGGTTCCTCGCGGTGTGGATCCTGCTCGCCATGGCCGTCGGCCTGGGTCTGGGGCGCCTGGTCCCGGGGCTGAACGAACTTCTGGCCGCCATGGAGGTCGGCGGGATCTCCCTGCCCATCGCGCTCGGCCTGCTGGTCATGATGTACCCGGTGCTGGCGAAGGTCCGCTACGACCGGCTGGACACCGTCACCCGCGACACCCGGCTGCTGGTCTCCTCCCTGGTGATCAACTGGCTCATCGGCCCCGCGGTGATGTTCGCGCTGGCCTGGGTCTTCCTGGCCGACCTGCCCGAGTACCGCACCGGCCTGATCATCGTCGGCCTGGCGCGCTGCATCGCGATGGTCATCATCTGGAACGACCTGGCCTGCGGTAACCGCGAGGCCGCCGCCGTGCTGGTCGCGCTGAACTCGGTTTTCCAGGTACTGGTCTTCGGCCTGCTGGGCTGGTTCTACCTGGACCTGCTGCCCGGGTGGCTGGGCCTGGACACCGGCGGCCTGGACGCCTCCCCCTGGCTCATCGCGCTCAACGTGGTGATCTTCCTCGGAATCCCGCTGGCGGCGGGGTTCCTCACCCGTCGGATCGGCGAGCGGCGGATGGGCCGCGAGCGCTACGAGTCGGCCTTCCTGCCCCGGATCGGCCCGTGGGCGCTGTACGGCCTGCTGTTCACCATCGTGCTGCTGTTCGCCCTCCAAGGGGACCGGATCACCAGCCAACCGCTGGACGTGGCCCGTATCGCGGTGCCGCTGCTGGTCTACTTCGCCCTCATGTGGTTCGGTACCTTCGCCTTCGGCAAGGCGGTCGGGATGGACTACGACCGCACCGCGACGCTGGCCTTCACGGCGGCGGGCAACAACTTCGAGCTGGCCATCGCGGTGGCCATCGCCACGTTCGGGGTGACCTCGGGGCAGGCCCTGGCCGGGGTGGTGGGCCCGCTGATCGAGGTGCCGGTGCTGGTGGGCCTGGTGTACGTGTCCCTGGCCTGGCGCAGGCGGTTCGCCCCGGAGCGGAGGTAGGGGGTCTACCGCGCCGCGGGCCCCCGCTCGGCCTCGGGCGCGGACCCGCAGCAGCCGCCGTCGGCCGCGGCCTCCGGTTCGTCGAACAGGCCCGCGCCGCCGGACTGTGGACGCTCCAGACCTCGGTCTTCCCCGAGAGCCGCGCCAGCCTGGCCCTGCACCACCAGGCGGGCTACCGCACCGTGGGCGTGCGCGAGCGCGTCGCCCGCCACCACGGGGTCTGACGCGACACCGTTCTGCTGGAGCGGCGGCGCCCGGAGGAGGGAACCGGGTCCGGCGATGCTCCCCGTGCCGACGCTCCGGGCCGCCCGCCCGCCTGACCCCGGCGGCGCGGAGAGGCCCGCCGGGGAGACGGCGTCACCGCGACCCGCGCGAGGTGCTTCGGACGCGACGACGCGGGCGGCGCGGGCGGCCGGGCGGCCGGGCGGCCGGGCGGCCGTGCGACCCCTCAGCCGAGGCGGTCGGCCATGAGTTCGCCGACCATGATCGCGGCGAGGTTGGTGTTGGCACGGGGCACGGAGGGGAAGACCGACGCGTCGACCACGCGCAGGCCCTCCACTCCCAGCACGCGGCACGCGGAGTCGACCACGGTGCCGGCGTCCCCGGGAGAGCCCATGCGGCACGTACTGGTGCCGTGCTGCGCGTCGCCCACGGTCGCCAGAAGGTGGGCGTCGAGCGCGCGGTCGTCGTCGAGCGCCGCGAACAGCTCCCGGTTCGCCTCCTCCAGCGACCCCTTCGTGACGGCGGCTGTCTCGGGACAGCTGGCCAGGTCCACCAGCTCCCGTACGCCCCGGCGCAGCCGGGAGAGGTCGCGCTCGTCGGACAGCATCCGCTGCCGCACCAGCGGCTGCTCCGAGGGGTCGGCCGAGGCCAGCGTCAGCACCCCGCGGGAGTGGTTCCGGTTGAGCCACACGCCGTAGGCGCCCGCGACGGCGTCGGTGGAGGCGGACGCCATGGCCAGCACGTTCTGGTTCATGGCGATGAACATCATGTCGTTGACCGGGGCGTCGGCGCCGCTGGTCCAGCGGACGCAGACGTTGGTGTGCCGGTCGTGCGGGGACTTCACGGACGCCTCCCCGGTCAGCGGGAGCGCCAGCATCGCCATCGGGTGGTCCTGCATGCCCAGCCCCACGGGAAGGTCTTGGAGCACGTCGACGCCGAGGGAGCGCAGGTGGTCGGCCGGGCCCACACCCGAGCGCATCAGGATCGCGGGGGAGTGGATGACGCCCGCGCTGAGCACCACCGTGTCGGCGTGCTCGGTCACCGCGCCGCCCCCGGTGACGTAACGGACCCCCACGGCCCGGTCACCGTCGAAGACGACCCGGTCCACCAGCGCGTCCCCGCGGACGGTGAGGTTGTCCAGCTTCCGGGCCCCCTCCAGGTAGGCGTCGTTGACCGACACCCGGCGCCCGTCGCGCGAGTTGATCGGATAGGGCGAGACCCCCGTCGCGCCCGGGGCGTTGACGTCGGGGGCCCACGCGAACCCGGCGGCCAGGGCGGAGTCGCACAGCGCGGCGTCGACCGCCCCCCACCGCTCCCGCGGCGTCCGGTGGATCGGGGTCGGGCCGCCGCGCCCGTGGTGGGGCTCGTCGCCGAACTCCTCGTCGTCCTCCAGCCGGGCGAAGTAGGGCAGGACGTCCTCCGGAGACCAGCCCGGGCAGCCGAGGGCGGCCCAGTCCTCGAAGTCCGCCATCGGGGGCCGGATCGCGATCTGGCCGTTGACCGAGGAACTGCCGCCGACGCCCCGGCCCCGCCAGTACGGCGCCCGCTCCTGGCTGTCGGTGCGCGAGGAGTCCAGGCCCGTCCAGAGCATCCCCTCCAGGGCCGCGGGGTCCATCAGGGCGACGGCCGGGCTCGGTGAGCGCCACGCCTCGTGCATCTGCGCCGAACGGTAGTCCGGTCCGGCCTCTAACAGGAGGACCCGCCCGCCCTTCTCGGCGGTGCGGACCGCGAGCGCCGCGCCCGCCGATCCCGCACCCACCACGATGACGTCCCAGCCGTTGCCCGTCATGTCTCGCCTTCCGCCGTAGTGTGACCTGCCGCAGGCGTGTACCGCCGCAGCCGCTTCGGGCGGGCATTCTTCCCAAATTAAGTCAAGGCTGAACTTTCATGTGGAAAGGAACACCGGGGGCTCGTGTGTCTCCGACAGCCGAAGACGGCGGCCCCGAGGCCCGGTGCGCGCGGTTGTGGGGTGCGGCCCGTGCCGAAAGGGGTCCGTTTGTTTTCCCGTACGCACCACGGGCCGGTCAGAGACAGCCGTCGAGTTCGCAGATGTCCGAGGGGTCGGTGGACACCTTGATGTCGTCGTACCAGATGTAGCTGTCGTGACGTGGCGCGAACTCTGTGGTGGCGCCGCCAGCGAAGCTGTTGAAGTAGGCCCTGTCGACCTGGTCGCCGTTGGTGACGAAGCGCAATCCGGTCACCTCACCCGCGGGCTCCCCGTTGAAGAAGACCTCGATCTCTCCGTCGTGGTTCGCCCGGCCGTTGTTCACGGAGTTGACCTTGACCCGCTGGACAACGTTCACCCACTCGCCTCTGGGCCACCTGAGGACCGAGCCGTTCTGCTCCAGCTCGACGTAGTCGCCGTAGGTGTCCTCCTTGTCCATGTGGTAGTAGTACAGCGCGGCGTCGCCGGTCGCGCGGTGCCAGATGAAGCGGGAGCTGAACCCGTTCGTCCCGTCGCAGGTCATCCCGCCGGAGCAGGACCCTCCGCCGGCGAGTCCGATGCCGACCTTGCCCGAGTACAGGGTGTCGCCCCAGCTGAAGTCCTCGTCGAACCTGAGCCACATGGACAGGTAGTACTCGGGCGCGCTGTCCAGTTCGAAGGGCGCCTGGGCGCCGGACTCCTCGGGGCCGATCTTCCCTTCGGGATAGAGCACCCGCAGCGACTGGTCGCCGCTGTGCGCCGGTGCGGTGTCGTCGATCACGGTCCGGTCGCCCATGCCGAGCGACCAGGGCGCGTCCCACCCGTCCCGGGCCCACTCGTCGAGCGTGTAGCCGCTCCCTGCGGTGGGACCCTCGAAGCCGTTCTCCTTGTAGGAAGCGGCCGGAGCCACTTCCACGGGAGCCGCGTAGGCGGCCTGGGGGTACAACGCGGCGGGTGCCAGCAGCGCGATGGTGGCGGCTGTGCTCAGCAGTGACTTCTTCGTTCTCATGGGGGTTTTCTTCGCTCCTTGCCGGTGGGGGTGGTGTTCGACGGTGCGTGAAGCCACTTCGGCACCGCGGCCGTCCACGGCCGGTCGGTCAGTTCGAGCCCGGGGGGACGCGATGCGTGGCGGCCGTCCACGGCCGGTCGGGTCGGATGGGGGCAGAGGCCGATGACCTGCAACAGTTTCCTCGGTCGAGTCGAGGCCGTCGGCGATGCACCCACACCGCCACCCGAAGAGCGTAACCACAGGCACACCTTCAGTTCCTGTCCGGGCTGGCAGCACCGTCGCACGGGCGGGGTTCAACGGTGTGCACTGAACCCTGCAGGGCGCCGTCGCGGCGGGTGCGGTGTGGACGACCTGTTCGGTGGCGGCTCCGCTGCCGCCACGCGCCTCCGCGGGCACGGGCGCGGAGGCGCGCGCGATGAGCGACCTCGGTTCCACCGGGACGTACCAGCCATCCAGAGCCCCTGTGGCTGCGGTGGAGTTGGCTCCGGCGATGGCTGGGACCGTGCTCCGAGCCGTGTCGCGGGCCTCTAGCTCAATTGGCAGAGCAACGGACTTTTAATAAGCGTGATCACACCGCTTAGCCGCGACAAACCCGCAGTTCAGGGCGGGTGTACTTCACAAATCGGGCGCCCATTCCACCTGGGTTTCGCTCCATATGCGCTCTTCAGCCTCGCCCGTGCCTCCACCTCTATGCGGCAGCCGAGGACTCACGAACGATACGGCGGTGGAAGAGCGCCAGCACCGCCACCATCAGCCCCAAGCTCGTCACGGAGATCCCCGACGCCATGAAGGGCTCCACGACCACGGCTCGCATGGCGGTGTCACTCGGAACCGCCGCCGACGAGGCATCGAAGAACGCCAGATTCCCCATCGTGTTCCACACAGCCCACCCGACGAAGAAGACAGCGAGTACTACTTCCAAAGTCACCAGCGACCGGTGCGTGGTCAGGAAACGCCAACCGTGGAGGTGTCGGGCCAGGACCAGTTGGCCGTGTGCCCGGGCGTGCACGACGCACACGGTGATTCCGGTGACGAGGAGGACGCAGAACGCGGCGATGAGGGTCGCTGCTTCCATGCGGACCTGGGCGGAGACCTCCCGGTATTCATCGGCGGCGGCCAGCGCCACCGGTTGGACGCTGTCGACGTAGGCGGACAGTGCCTGCTCCTCCACGACTTCGAGGGCACCCTCCCGGTCGAGGGGGAGGGCCGCGCCCATGGTGGCGTAGGAGTGGTAGTGGACGAAGGGGTGCAGGGCCGCGGAGCCGTTGGGTACGGCGACGATCACGGGATTCCGGGCGAAGGGCACGTCGTTCTGGGTTCCCAGGGGTGTGGCGCCGTAGGTGAACAACTGTTGCCCGGCCTGGCTGGGTGCCGTATCCACCCGGGTACGCGGGGGCACGCCGTCGTTCGTCTCCCAGGACTCACGCAGCCACAGTCCGACCTCCTCCTGGAGAACGTCTGTCAGGTCGGCGTGGGTCTCGGGGACCAGGACGCGCACCTCATCGCTGCCGGTGGAGGGGCCGTACGGTCTTCCCTCGGGATTCAGGACGGGATGCCGTCGCAGGTACGTGTCGTTGACGACGATCAGGGTCAGGTCCTCGGGCACGGCCGGCGTACGCAGGATGGAACCGCTCCCACCGGGAGCCGCGAGGAGAAGCCGCCCCTGCTCGTCCAGAGCACGGAGCGACTCACCGAACGCCTGCGTCGCCTCCTGCCCCTGCAATTCGTCCGCCGACTGGGAGAAGTGGAACCGGGAGATGTCACCGGCCTCGGTGAAGGCTTCGTGGGCTTGGCGCTGGCCTTGGAGGACCTGGAGGCTCAGGGCCAGGCTCGCCATCAGACCGAGGACGAGGACCAGGGCTGGAACGCGGACGGCGTAGGTGGAGACAGTGGCCAGCCGCACGGCCAGCCGGCCCTTGAGGGCAGGAAGGACGTCGGTGGCGTGCACCAGAGCCAGCGCGGCGACGTGTGCGACGACCCCTGCGGCGCTGAACGCCGAGAGGTAGAACAGGGCCACTTCCAAGAGCAGCCCCCAACGCGGCAGAGCTCCGTGGACGTAGAGGAGCACCGTCATGAGCATCGCGGTGATCACAGCGACAGCCGACCAGTACGGTGCCAGCTGCCCCAGGTCACGCAGAAGGATTCGGGACGGCGACATGCCGTGCAAGCGCAGGACGGCGTAGGAACGGGCGTTGAGCAGCACGCTGGTGGCGATACCGATCACTCCGCACAGGAGGGCGACGGTGAAGGCGTCGAACAGGGCGGCGTCCCGGACGATCTCGAACCACTCGACCGTCTGGTACTCCGGAGCGACGTAACCGTCCAGCCCGTACACGGACATGGCGTCGAGGAAGGCCGTCGCGCTGCCTTCCTCGCCGAAGAGGTGGTAGGTGCCGCGCGGATCCAGTTCAGCTGCCTCGTTCCACGGGTGGACCTCGGTCCGATGGTCCAAGGAGAGGCCGGGATAGCCTTCGTCGAGCCAGGAAGCGCCGGGCTGTTCGGGGTTCCCCACGACCATGTGGAGATGGCGTAGACCTCCTGGATCGCGCACATCGGCGGTTTCCAGGGCGATGTTCACCCGGTGTTCCTCGGCGAAGGACACGATCGCCTCCGAGACACCGTTCTGCTCGGCGGCCGTGTTGCCGCCCTGCACCTGCACGAGCGTCGCCTCGGGGTCCGGCGTGGCTTCCAAAAGCTCTCTGGCGACCAGGAACGACAGGAGTGCGGAGAGCAGGAGAAAGGCCGTGTGTGCGAAAGCGATACCGCGGATCGGCATGGGTTTCTTCTAGGGGGAGGAGGGTGATGGTGTGAGCGGGATGAGTCAGGCCGATGAGTTCATCCGATAATGATCGGATTCTCGGTGGGAACGGGTGGACAATTGTTCTCATGGCCGCCCGGGTCGAGGGGATCATCGTAGCCCAACCGGAAGGTGCCTGATGCTCGCCTGCAAGATCGCTTCTGAATCTGTGCTGGTTACCCTCAGGGCTGATTGGCGCCATGATCCGTTGACTGCGGTGCCAGGTATCCCCGACCCAGCGGAAACATAACGCTGGATCGGAAATAATGACAGTGGGAGCGAACGAGACGTCCTCCTCTGCAAACCTCCGGAGGTTTCTTCATTGAACACCGAATGCTGCGGACCGATTGGGCTTATTAGTCAAAGGCGGGCGCGGAGCTCATTTCCCGAGTATCTACCGAGAAAGTTTCGTCACAGCTGTCTCTGACCCAGTCATCGTGTGTGGCAACCACTACCGCGCACCCTTGGTCGCTCATTTCTCGAAGCACGTTGATCACCATACGGGTGTTGGCTTCATCCAAAGCTCCGGTCGGCTCGTCAGCAAGCACGATGGCCGGTCGCTTGACCATGAGGCGAGCTAGTGCCACTCGCTGCTGTTCACCTCCGCTGAGGTGGTGAACTTTCTCTTTGGAGCGCCCGGCCAGGCCTACGTGCTCCAATGCTTCTCGGTAGTCGATGCGTCGGCGCAGGGCCAACCGAGATCCTGCATTTTTGGCTATGTCGAGATTTGCTTCCACCGTTGCGTTCTCGACCAGGGCATAATTCTGGAAAAGATATCCGAGGGTGTCGCGCCGGAACCGACGCCTTCCGGAAGCGCTCAGTCTAGTAAGGTCTTTTTCTTTGAATACGATGCGGCCTGTGTCGACTGTCTCGAGCAGTCCTATGCAGTTAAGGAGTGTAGATTTTCCTGCGCCGCTGGGTCCCACGAAAGCTGTCATCTGCCCAGAAGGGATCGTGAGGTCCAAATCTGACCACAGGGTCCGCCTGCCGAAAGATTTACTGATCCTTTCAACGTGAATCATGTATTAATGCCTTCCTCTTGTTATCACTGCTCAGGGCTCCGAAGCGCCCTCTCGAACGATCCTTCGGTGAAAGAAAACCAGCGCTGAGACTACCAGGGCGAACCCCAGGGCAGAGGTCGATGCCACGATCGCCGGTTCGGCGGAGACGGCCTCAGTAGTCGTGTTCATCGAAGGGGCACTCATGAGATCTCTGATCGCAGCCAAAGTTTCCAGTGGGCGGACCGCAGCCCATCCGGTGAAAGCCAAGGATGGAAGGAGTTCGATAGTGATGATCGACCGATGAGCTGCCAGGAATGTCCAACCACGCATGAGACGGTTCTGGTACGTCCACAGCGTTGGGGTGGAGGGGAGAACGCGTAACCGTAGAGCGTTGAGACGTGGAAAGAACACCCCGGTGTTGAGTGGGTCTCCTAGGGGGACGTTGTTGCGATGGTTCTGCGGTTGGCAGAAACCATGCCGATCAGCTATGCCTCAGAGTGGAACACGGCTTAAATGGGTCTTCGGTTGTCCGAAGGTAGTGAGGGTAGGCCCCCAGGGGCTCGAACCCTGAACCCACGGATTAAAAGTCCGCGCGTGTACGTGCCAAATGCCCCGGTGTGCGGGATTTCGTTCCGCCCCATCCAGGCGGCAGTATCCCAGTGCGTGCCACCGGAGACCGCCCCGCACCACGGTGTCCCAGAACAGCCGAGCAATCACCGAGCATTTCCTATGGCCAGCGAGGTACGGATCAAATCCGTTGGCACCTCGAGCTGGCCTCGCAGTAGACAGCCAATCAGGTACTTATGTTCGACAAGAGAACCTTGCCGGTGGTTAGAACAATAGGTGGTACAGAAATGGAGTCTTGACGTGCCTACGGCATGCCGTACCTACACCACCGCTTCCGTAACCGCCCCGTGATCAAAAGCGGGGCGCTGGCGCTAACCGCTGTAGCGATCCTCCAAGGAACCGCTATTTCACCGGGTTCAGGTTGCGGGGGCCCACCCCAGCCCAGGGCTGTTTCAAAGTCGGGTGAGGTCGGGATCAGTGCTGGTCATGCGAGTCCGAGAAGGCCGAGCGGGCGGCTGAAAGCCTCGTAGGACACCCAACGCATCGCCTCGGGGATGCTCGTGTGCCCAAGCTCCGTCAGTAGCGGGATCACCAGGTTGCGTAGCATCGCCATGTTCTGGGGACCGTGCCCGGTCCGCACCCGCGAGGCGTCCTCACCAAAGCTCACGTCCCGTACATGATGTAGCGCTTCAATCCGCCAATGACCCCGCACCAGGCCCGCCAACCGGGCAGCGTCGGCCCGCCCGGCGGGCAAGCTCGTGATGACGTAAGCGTAGGTACGCCGCACCCGCACGGTGGCCACCTCCCTGACCCACAGGTGCACCTGTAGCACCTGCGCCGCGTGAGGGAACGCGATCCGAGGTGCGGTGAGTACCTTGACCGTGCGTCTCTCGGCCCGCCCGTGTGCGCGATCGGTCTCGGTGAACAGGGCGGGCGCCTTCGCCCATGGAAGCGCTTTGACCTGATCGAACAAGGTCGGCTGGTTGTGTTTGACGGTGAGCACGTAGTGGGCCTTGCGCTCGCTGACCAGGTGCCGGGCGGTGTCGGTCTGGGTGTGCAGTGCATCGGCGGAGACCACGCTACCTTTGAGGTCCAACCCGTCAAGGACGTCGGCGAGCGCGAGGATCTCGCTGGTCTTGTCCGCCACCCGGGTCTGGGCGGCGACGTGCCCGGGGGGTCATCGCGGCCAGCAGGTGCACGGCCAGGTCGGCGGCGGTGGTCATGCGGGTCAGGGCGGTGGGGTCCAGGCTGGTCAGCACCCGTCGGATGGTGGCCGTCGAGGGGGCGGTGCGCGCTGCGAGTTCGGGGCAGGTGGTGCGGGCTCCCAGCCGGGCCAGGGTGTGTTGGGGTGCGTTGTGTGCCCACTGGCCGATCGCTGTCAGGGAGCGGGCTCCGGCCAGCACCGCGCACAGGCTGATGAGGATGACGCAGCTCAGGCGGTGGCGGCGGCCCCACCGGTCGCGAGGAACGGCTTCTTCCTCTGCGGGCGCGGACAGGGCGGAGGCGGGCATGGCAGACTTGGGGTGCAACGGAGTCCTTGTGAGGCCAGGGGTGTGGAAGTTCCTGTCCTGCTACCAGGGCTCCGTTGTTGTGTTCAAGGAGCTTCCCTCACGCTGAAACGCTCCTGTGACCAGGAGCGATGCTGCCCGTCACCGACTTTGCAACACCCCTGCAGCGACCTGGGCTTCCAACTTCTATGAACAACCTATCAATTTATATTGGACGTGATCTCGCGCTAATTTATTCGCTTCTTCCAATCGGCCATTTCTTCGAGCAATTCGAGAAGCCTTATACTGTGAGGAGTCAGAGTGTAGACGACGCGAATTGGTCGCTCCGACTTCATGCTCCGATTGACTAGTCCGGTGCTCTCCATGTTGTACAGACAGCGACTTAAAGTCTTCGTATCCAATCCTGTTTCTTGCACGAGCGCATTATATCCCCGGGGCTCATCGATGAGCTTATTTAAGACCAGAAGAGTCCATTTTCCCGCAAGGATCCTTACAGCTCCCTGTGCTGCCACCCAGTCAACCAAGGGAATTCTCCATCGAGTCAGGTAAGAATCACTACAAGCCCATATGATCCTATAGGGTCGTCCCGCATCGGGGTTGGCCGGATCCGGCCAACCCCGATGCGGCGCCCAGTGCCACATGGCGCCGCTCAGTGGCCCTACGGCATTCCGTTCACGCAGGTAAAAGGCCCGATCCAGCCGTGTTGGCCTTCTCTGACCAAGTGGGCGCCAAGAGGCTTTCCATGCCGCAGTAAGCGATTCACCAGGGAAAATACCCCTGAAGCAGCGTTTCTGGATGTGGAGTATTCCTGCGACACCTGCAGTGCTGCCGCACCGACCCAGAGCTACTCGGTGCTTCGCCTTCTCCGCGACCGCTTCTGCCTGGTAGTGACACGTCCAACCAAAGCGCAGTGCTTGGGGGTCGGCGCTGCTCTGAACAGCCCGAAACGCGCAGACACTGAGTGCAGCCGCATACGAGACCGCCAACGGGCGACAGCCAGTACGTCTATGCCACCCGTATAAGCGGGGTGACATAGACACCACCTAGTGGCAATCGTCCCATTGACGCATCGCATGGCCCTCGTGAAAGATCATCCTTGAGCAGCAAGCCAAGGTTATTCGAACCTCTTGGCAAATCCATTGTCTGTGCAGCGCGGAATCGTGTACACGCTCGCGCGGTGGTATGCCCGACAGGGGGAGGGTGCATGAGCTCCATGAAGAACTTGGGTATTCGGAAAGTTAGAGTGGGCGTCCGCTCACACTCGTGGATCGGTTCATGCGTATGACATTCGGATCCGGTGCTTGGTTCTTCCTGGCCTTTCCCGATAGTGACGCTGCAATGGCGGTCGCTAACCGGGCGCTGCCCTCCGCCGACATCACCGTCGATCATCCCTCGGGGCGCCCTTGGCTCTTGGCGCGGATCCCGAACCGGCAGGTGGTCGTACACCGCGAGGGGCCCAATCGGCTCGCACTGATCGGCTCGACCGCGGCCGACCCGCAGCAACTCGGCCGTGTCAGCGACAGCCTCCGATCACCGGGGGACGCGGCGAGTGTCTCCACGCGCTTCGCCGGCAGCTACTGCGTTGTCGGCTCGCTGGGCGGTCAGGTCTATGCGCAGGGCTCGGCCATGGGGGCGCGGAAGGTCTTCCACGCTCTGGTCGACGGTGTGCGCATGGTATGCGACCGGGCCGACGTGCTGGCCGAACTAGGCGGGCTGCCGATGGACGACACGGCTCTGGCACTGCGGATGGTGCGCTCACTCCCCCACCCATTCCAGGAGACTCCGCTATGGCGGGGGCTGCGGCCGGTGGCCCCGCAGGACTACGTCACGGTGGACCGCGACGGACGCACCTGGAACAGCGGTGTGTGGTGGCGGCGGCCCGAACCTCGTTTGTCGCGCGCTGAGGGTGCAGAGAGGCTCCGCGCCGCGTTGGAAGCCGCGGTGGGCGCCCGCACTGCCTCGGGTTCACCCATCGCCTGCGACCTCTCCGGAGGCATGGATTCCACCCCGCTGTGCTACTTCGCGGCGCAGGGACCCTCCGGTGCTCTCGCCAGGACGATGTACAACGACGACCCCGGCGGACGCCAAGACCTCGAGTGGGCCCGCAGCGCACTGCCGAGCATGCCCGGGGTGCACAAGCACGTGGTCGAGTCGACGAAACACATGCCGGATTTCTTCGGAGGGCTGCTGGAGGTCCACGACCGCTTCGATGAACCGTCCCAGGCCGCCATGACAGGGCCGCGGGTCTCCTACGGCCTGGGCGCGGATGCGGCTCTGGGCATCACCACCCACTTGAACGGTCTCGGCGGAGACCACCTGCTGTGCGGCCTCGGACCGTGGGAGCACTCCCTTTTTCGCACGCGCCCCCTTCTGGCCTGGCGCAGAGCGCGCAGCAGACACGTGTCCGAAGGCCGCCCTATGAGCACCACTCTGCGCGAGCTCCTGGACAACAGCTCATATCAAGCCTGGTTGCAAAAGAGCATCACGACCGCGTTGTCCGACACGCAACCAGCCGAGTTCCCGCAGATCAATGACTGGTCTCCTTCCCTGCGACTGCCCCCCTGGCTGTCGGCGGAAGCCCGTTCGGCCCTGGCGGCGAAAATGCGCGAGATCGCAGCCTCAGCCACGCCTGTGGGCGCCGACCGAGGAACGCACTTGGACCTATTCATGCTGCGTGAGGGCGCCAGGACGGCTCGTGGCCTGGGCCAACTCGGACCTAAGGCTGGCGTCGTCCCGGATTCCCCGCTGCTGGACGACCACGTCGCCGAGGCCGTCCTGGCCACCCGGCAGGAGGAACGCGACACTCCGGTGGAGTGGAAACCGCTGATGAAGGCCGCCATGGAAGGCCTGCTTCCAGATGCCTTCCTGCGCCGCACCACCAAGATCGGCGGCGCGGCCCAGGCGGTCCGCGGCTTCGCGGACCACCACGACGACCTCTGGACGCTGTTCAGCGAATCGGGGCTCTTGGACAGAGGCGTGGTCGATGTCCCCGGCCTGACCGAGGCGGCCCGGCCCCACGCCACGGCGATGCCCTCCCCGCACATGTTCACTGCGGTCAACACCGCCCTGTTCCTGCGCAACCAGAATTCAACGCGGGACAGGACTCAAGCCGACATAGGAGGACGGGGATAATGGCGGATCTCTCCATCAACAGGGGGATCTCACGTGTACGCACCGACTACGGTGACGTGATCCTCGACGAGGCCAAAGGGTTCTACTGGCACGCGAATCCGACGGCGGTGCTCGTGCTCGACGCCATCGCGGACGGAGGCGGCACTGAGCAAGCGGTCGAACGGTTCGTGGAGGAGTTCGGTATCGATCAGAGCGCAGCGCGCTCTGACGTCGAGACACTTCTCAGGCGCCTTCGTGAACTGGGGGTCGTGCGATGAGAGACGTGCTCCCCGAAGTCCCGGTCCGACCCAATCTGCCCAGCAGGCTCCTCATCAGACTCATCGTTCCCGCGACGCAAGCGCTCAGTCGCCGCATGTCCCCGCAGCAGCTGCGCCGCTTCCTCAGCAGGCTCGCGGCCGGCGCTCGACCTGCCAGCTATGACGAGGCCAAAAGGGCCCGCGACCACATCCTCACGCAGAGTCCGCTCTGCCGAGGCGGTACAGCGTGTCTCACCCGCTCGATCTCGGTGGTCTTGCTGTGCCGGATCCGCGGTGTTTGGCCGACCTGGTGCGTCGGTGTGATCGCAGCCCCGCCCTTTGCAGCCCATGCCTGGATCGAGGCCGAAGGGCGCATGGTCGACGAGCCGGTCGACAGTTCCTTCTACCGCACATTCTTCACTGTACCTGCCGATCCCGATGCGCCGGCCTCTGCCGAACATCCAGGACGGCACCAGAACCTGCACATCGCAGGAAACGAAGAAAGGAACACAGGATGAATAACGACACCGCATACGAGGCCCCGTCCATCACCGATCTGGGCGAGTTCACCGCCGAGACCGGTGCCGGCCTGGGCGACGAGGCCGAGGGCTGGTGGCCCCTCGCTGACCGCGCCTGACCCACACATCGCAGGAAACGAAGAAAGGAACACAGGATGAATAACGACACCGCATACGAGGCCCCGTCCATCACCGGACTGGGCGAGTTCACCGCCGAGACCGGGGAGTTCCTGGGTCCGTGCCCCGAGGCCATCCTCATCTTTGAGGACCACTCCTGCCCGTAACGGGCTGTCCGGGTCCAACGTCGGCGCGATGCCCGCGTAGTGGGTAGCTGCGAGTGATCTTTCGGCGGGCCTCCGTCCATGGCCCGCTGGAGAGCCCGCTCCCGGTGGTCCGCCTCCAGCGAGGCGGACCACCAGGGAGAGACCGGCATCCGGATCCACTTCCGGTGAGGAATCGACGCTCTGTCCTACCCACGCCGACGACAGGCCCGGCTCGGGCTGCTTGTTGTGGGGCGGGTACCCGCCCCACAACAAGTCCTTACCCCGCAAACCGGATTCACGTCTACAGCTCTGCACGGCCTTCATCGCTTCGGCCAGCCGTCAGCTCTTGCCATACCCGTCACCCCTTCGGGTTTTTGAGATCGGGGGTGGCCCCCATCCTCGCAACTATCCCGAGGAGTGCTCCATCGAATGTCCCCAATAGCGGATAGCCCTCAAGCGCTGGTGAACGACCTCCCATCGCGGAACACCAACGCCGAGGTAGCCCACGGCACGGATCTATCTCAACCGGGTCCAGCCATCGAGACCCATGGCCTGCGCATGCGGTACGGCACTACCGATGTGCTCCACGGGGTGGACTTACGAGTGGAACGGGGCGAGGTGGTGGCTCTTCTGGGCCCCAACGGCGCGGGAAAGACCACCACTATCGAGATCTTGGAAGGTTTTCGCAGACGTTCCGCCGGCGAGGTACGCGTTCTGGGCACTGACCCCGATAGCGGCGATGAAGCTTGGCGCGCCCGGCTGGGCGTCGTGCTGCAGTCATGGCGAGACCACCGCAGATGGAGAGTCCGCGAGCTGTTGGCCTATCTCGGCCGCTTCTACTCCCCGTACAGCACGCCGCAACGCCCGCGCCCTTACGATCCCGACGAGCTGATCGCGCGCGTGGGCCTGACCGGGCAGGCGACCACAGCACTGGACAAGCTCTCCGGCGGGCAGCGCCGGCGTCTGGACGTCGCGATCGGCCTTGTCGGCCGGCCGGAACTGCTGTTCCTGGACGAGCCGACCGTCGGTTTCGATCCCCAGAGCCGCCAGGACTTCCACGACCTGGTGGGCGAGCTGTCCAGCTCGGAAGACACCACCATCGTGCTGACCACCCACGATCTGAACGAAGCCGAAAAGCTCGCCCACCGGATCATGATCCTGCTCGACGGGGTGATCGTGGCCGAGGGGAGTGCGGCCGAGCTGGCAGCCCGGGTCCCGAAGCGGTCCGAGGTCTCCTTCACCGTCGACGGCCAGCGGTACGAGCGCACGGTCGAGAACGCGGTCAGCTCCGTGCACGAACTGATCACGCACTACGGCGTGACGGGGATCGGCGACCTTGAGGTACGCCGTCCCTGCCTGGAGGACGTCTATCTCACCATGGTGGGCGAGTGGGAAGCAGCCCGGAGTCAGACCCCCAAGAAGGAGGTCAGGCCATGAATCCCCGCCTCACCGCCGTGCGCGCCGGCCTGACGCACGGCCGCATCGAGTTCCGCCACAACGCGGGGCAAATTTTCAGCTACGTCCTCTTCCCGGTCCTTGCTCTGGCCCTGCTGCACTTCGTCGCTGACAGGGTGGTCTCCGAGACCGAGGTCTCCATTGCCACGTGGGCGATTCCCGGCATGCTCGCCATGAACATCGTGCTGGCCGGCCTGCTCGGGCTGGCCATGACACTAATCATGGAGCGCGATGACGGCACACTCCTGCGCGCGAAGGCGACGCCCAACGGTGTGCTGGGCTACCTCGTCGGGAAAGTGGTAAGCCAAGCCGCCATGAGCATCACGGCCATGCTCATCGTGCTGGTGCCGGCAGTACTGCTGTTCGACGGTCTGCAACTGGACTCGCCGGGGTCCTGGACGACCCTGGCGAGTGTGCTGGCCCTGGGCATGGCCGCGGTTCTCCCGCTAGGCGCAATCCTAGGAGCGCTGTTCAGCAACCCGCGCAACTTCCGCCTGGTCACGCTGCTGTTCATGGTGGTGGTAGGCATTTCCGGCGTGTTCTACCCCTTAAGCGCCCTTCCACCGGTGGTGCAGTGGATGGGCCAGGCACTCCCGCTCTACTGGATCGCTCTGGGCATGCGCTCGGCCCTGCTGCCCGACGCGCTGTCGCAGGTCGAGGTCGCATCGGCATGGCAGCACATGGAGACCTTCGCCGTTCTCGGAGTATGGTCGGCTGTCGGTTTCGCGGTCGCCCCGCTCGTGCTGCGCCGCATGGCCAGGCGCGTTTCGGGAAGCCGAGTGCCCACGGGAGACACCAAAGCCAGGCAGACTGTGCCGCGGTAGCGAAAACGGGACGGGACCGCCCCTTCTTTTCTTTGCACTCCGACACAAACAGAAACTTATACTCACAAGATGTTCGGCAGATTCCAGGGGTGGCTCCGACGGCACGAAATGCTCGTCGACGCGATCAGCGTCGCCCCCTTTCTGCTGCTGTATGCGGGCACGATCCTCAACTACGCCGCCATCGAGCAGGCGCCAGTCCCCCCGCGCCTACCGATCGCCTTGGCGCTGCTGCTGCCGCTGGCATGGCGACGCACCTACCCGGCCCCGGTGTTCGCAGTCATCGCCGCCGCAGCCGCAGTCCAGCTCGGACTGGGGATCGGGCCGTTCAGCGCCGACCTGGCCGTCGTCATCGCCCTGTACACCGTCGCCGTGCGCTGCGGATGGGCATGGGCGCTCACCGCGCTGGGCACTATCGAGGTCGGCCTGGTCCTGGCCCTCGTGCGATTCCCCTACAGCGACTGGGACGATTGGAGGACTTTTGCCGCCTACACCTTCCTCATTCTGCTGTGCTGGGTCTCCGGGCTCTACATGAAGGTCCGTCGGCGCTACTACCTCGGTTTGGAGGAGCGGACACGGCGGCTGGAGCGCGAACGCGAGGCCCGCGCCCAGGCTGCGGTGGCCGAGGAACGGGAGCGCATCGCCCGAGAGATGCACGATGTGGTGGCGCACAACCTCAGCGTGATTGTGGTCCAGGCCGAGGGCGCGTCTTATGCCATCGGCTACGACACGGACCGGGCCAAGGGCGCCCTGGAGACCATCGCGGCAACCGGGAGGGCGGCACTGGCCGAGGTGCGCGGCATCGTCGGTGTTCTGCGCGAAGGCGAGGAGGAGTACGCACCGCAGCCTGGCCTCAATGAGCTGGACCAGGTCGTTGAGCGGGTACGTGCGGCGGGATTGCCGGTGGAGTTCACCATCACAGGGAACCAGCGTCCGCTCACCAGGGGGGTGGAAATGGCTGCGTACCGGGTGGTCCAGGAGGCGCTGACCAACACGATCAAGCACGCCGGCCCAAGTGTGCGGCGTGTCCAGGTGCACCTGGGCTACGGTTCGCACGTGCTGGATTTGCGGGTCCTCGATGACGGGCGGGGAGAGTCCGCCCAACAGGCGGCAGAAAACGGTCGGGGAAACGGACTGATCGGAATGCGTGAGCGGGTATCGGTCTACGGTGGTTCCTTGCAGACCGGTCCTCGCGCAGAAGGAGGGTTCGAGGTGGCGGCGACACTGCCGCTCCGTCCCGGCACGAGGGCACATGCAGAGGAGAACCATGGATTCACCGGGTGAGCAGATCCAAAAGGCGATTCGTGTCGTCTTGGTGGACGACCAGGAGCTGGTGCGGGCCGGGTTCCGGATGATCCTGGACTCTCAACCCGAGCTACGGGTCGTCGGTGAGGCCGGAGATGGGGTCCAAGCGCTGGAACTGCTGAAGAAGACCGAGGCCGATGTCGTCGTCCTGGACGTGCGCATGCCACGGATGGACGGTGTGGAGACCGCGCGCCGTATCTGCGCCGAGGAGGGGCATCCGCAGGTGCTGATTTTGACCACCTTCGACCTCGACGCCTACGTCTACGCCGCACTGAAGGCCGGGGCCAGCGGTTTCCTGCTCAAGGACACACCCCCGGCCGCTCTTCTGTCGGCGATCCGCTCCGTCCACTACGGCGATGCGGTCGTTGACCCTAGCGCCACTCGTCGGCTCCTGGACCGGTTCGCCGAACGCCTCCCCACGGAGAGCGGACAGCCTGTCTACCACGAGTCCCTCCAGGAGCTGACGCCACGTGAGCGTGAAGTCCTGGGCATGGTGGCCCGGGGGCGGTCGGACACGGAAATCGCCGACCGGCTCTACGTATCCGAGACGACCGTCAAGACGCACATAAGCCGAATCCTGACCAAGCTCGATCTACGTGACCGCGTGCAAGCGGTGGTCCTGGCCTACGAGACCGGTCTCGTAGGCGGCAGGGGAGACCGACGGGAGACTCCACCGGTGTAGTCGGCTGGGCCCCAGGTGTGCCCGTGGCGGCTCGCCCCTGCCGTGGGAAAGCCGACTGCCCCGCGGCGGACCCACCAGCCGATGCCGCAGCGGTCCAGGACCGCGCAGAACACCGCGACTACCACTGCGGTAGCGCCGAGCGCCACAGCGACGAGCAGGGCCACGATTGTGGGAGGGACCGTACGGCTGCCCGCGAACATCTCGATCCCCGTCTGGGTCGCTCGGCTGATCAGCCCGTACGGCAAAATCATCCACCGCGTATCTACCTGCACCATCAGCAGGAACACCCCCGCTGTCCCTCCCAGCAGGGCCACCGTGACGGCAGCCGCGAACGATCGCATAAGCATGGAAAGCCCCGAACGCAAGGCTGCCATCGGCAGGCATGCCGCAAAGATGGCGATGCTGGCGACGAAGTACTGGGACGGCAGCATGCCAGGAAGATCGAACACCAGCTTGCTGGTGGCCAGCACACTGACCACCAGCACTGCCTGCAGCGCTGTGCCCAACACCACCACGCCCCAGTCAGCGGGAACAGGCCATAAAAGACCACGACCCGCATCCACAGCGCGCATCAGCCAACACCCAGCTGCCGACTGGACACGATCCTGTTGTCCACCCCGGTGGACACTCCCATCAAGCGGCAGCAGCGCCACCACCGCCCACATGAGGGAGCGTTTCAGTTTTGACGAACTCCACGCGGCACCCACGTGAATGCGGCTCAGGTACGGGTGTCGCTGCGGTTGAGGATAACCGAGGTGGCGGCGATGATCACCGCTGTCGACACGGCCGAGATGACAATGACAAGTAGCGCGCTTTCTGGCGTGAGTGCCGGGACATCGAAGCTCGTCCTCTCGCCGGAGACGAGGACGGTGCCGATCTGCGTGGCGCGTGTGAGGGCCGCATAGGGCAGCATCGATATGACCTCGATCTTGAGCAGCAGCGCCATCGTGGACGCACCTGTGAGAACGAGCGCGATGGCGACAGGAACGGCGAAGGAGCGAAAGAACGTGGACAGTGCCGACTGCAGCGCGGCGACGGGCACACAGGCCACAATTATGAGGGCACTGCTGAACAGGTATTGATTGGGCAGCATTCCGGGTATGCCGAGCGCTTTCCCGGTCGCGATCACGGTGAGTACGAAAACGATCTGCATCGCGGCGGCAAGTATCGAGATGGCCGCGATCTTACCGATCACCACCTGAGCCGTGGGCACGGGACGGCTCATGAGGGCGTTCCAGTTGCCGTTCTTGTGCTCGACGCGCCAGACCAGAGAAGCGAGGATCGCGATCCCGACGGACACGATGGCCATACCGTAGAACCCGATAGACCTGATCCAGAGGACGTGCCAGTCGTTGAATTCTCCACCACCGGCGATCGTGCTCGTAGTACCGGCGGTAACCATGATGATAGGCAGGAGCAGGATGACAGCCCAGCTCATAGAGCGCTTGAGTTTGAGGAACTCCGAGTAGATGGAATCCATCGTTCATGCCTCCTGTCGGTCGAATCGGCCGGTAATGAACAGGAACAGGCCACTACCGACGACAGCGAGAGCGAGAACGCTGAGGTAGGGAAGATCGAAGTAGACCAGTTCGGTGCCGACGAAGTCAGCCGGTGTAGTGAGCGTGTAATACCCCCATGGCGTCAGGTGCGAGGCCCAGGCAGGCATGGCGGCACCGAAGTAGGCGATGAAGATGCCCACGACGCCAATGCCGAGGCACACGAGCTGATTCTCGATCTTGGCTGAGAGCAGAATCTGGAATGCGAGGACGGCAAGGTTGATCACGGCGAGTGAGGTGATGTAGCCAGCCCACCTCTCGATGGGAACCGGCGTCGTGATCCCGATCGTGGTGCCGAATCCGATCAGTAGAGCTCCCCAAGCGACTGTGGCCAGGGTGATAGGGAGTCCGAGGGCGGCGAACTTGGCCCGGCAGAGTTGCCCAGGGGTCAGACCGGAGGTCGACGATGCCAGCCATCCATTGCCGGAATGCTCAATCTCGACTTGACGGCTGGCAAGTACAGCCAGCAGCACCGGAGAAATCAACGACGCTCCGGTACGCAGGGCGGCGAAGACCGTCTTCCACGGCCGCTCACCGGGGTCATCGAGATGGGTCATGAGGCCCGATGAGAGGCTGTAGAACATCACCAGGCCTACCACGCTGACCAGGAGCAGCACCACGATGGGACCGACTTTGAGGTGTCGCATCTTGGCGAACTCGTTGGCTATGGCCTTCACGTTCATAGTCCACCGCCTGCCGTGAGGTTCATGAACACGTCTTCGAGGGTCTGCTCGTCCCGGCGTACCTCGTAGATGCCGATACGCTCACCGACTAGCGCTGCGATGATTCCGGCGGTTCGGTTGTCATCGACGCTGGGAACGCTGATCTGCTTGTCGTTGACGACCCGACTGTCGAAGCTGGACAGCGCCATGGCGGCGCGCTGTGGGTCTGCGCAGGTGATCAGGACATCGGGGGTAGTTGCCGCGCTCAGCTCGCCACGGGTCCCCTGGAAGATCATCCGGCCGCCAGAGAGGATGCCCAGCATGGTCGCGGTTTTGTCGATTTCTCCCAGCAGATGGGACGAGACCATGACGGTCACTCCGTCATCGGCGAGGCGGCGAAGAAGGTCGCGGATTTCCTCGATCCCGGCCGGGTCGAGTCCGTTCGTCGGCTCGTCAAGGATGAGCAATCCGGGTTGGCGTGCCAGGGCCATGGCGATACCCAGACGCTGTTTCATGCCCAGGGAGTAGTTGCCGACCTTCTTGTCCATCTGCTGTTCCATGCGCACGATCCGGATTGCGTAGTCGACCTGCTGGCGGTTCAGGCCAAGCAGGCGCTGGATGATGCGCATGTTCTCGCGGCCGGTCAGGTGAGCGTAGCCGGGTGGGGACTCGATCAGGGACCCGATGCGGCCGAGCAGCTGCCGTCGCGTACTGCGGTTCATCGGCTGGCCCATCACCTCGACCTCGCCGCTGGTGGGCTGGATCAGCGACAGCAGCATCTTCATGGTTGTGGACTTGCCCGACCCGTTCGGGCCGAGGAACCCGTACACGCAGCCGGGCGGGATGCGCAGGTTCAAATTCTCGACGACAGTGCGTTTTCCATAGCTCTTCGTCAGGTTTTCAGTGGCGACAATGTAAGACATGCCATCCACTGTGGCGAAACCCAACCGTGGAATCGTCTGGCTACAGGCATATTTTTCGTGTACGCCTCAAGAGGTACATCGCCGCGTGTGTATGCCCAAAGTGATACGCGGGCGGTCCTGGCGGCGTTAGCGCTCGCCGGCCTTCACGAGTCCACTCTCGTAGGCGAGGACGACGGCCTGTACCCGGTCACGCAAGCCGAGCTTAGTCAAGATGCGCCCGACATGGACCTTGACGGTGCCTTCGGTGAGAACGAGCTGAGCGGCGATCTCTGCGTTGGACAGACCGCGGGCGATCAGTCGCAGCACCTCGTGTTCCCGCGCGGTCAGCTCCTCGAACCGGTGACGGTGACGTTCGGGCTCTACTCCATTCGGGCGGGCTCGGGTGAAGTGATCCAACAGTCGGCGCGTGGTACTCGGAGCGACCACGGCGTCTCCGTTGTGCACGTGGCCGATCGCTGCGGCGATGTCCTCCACCGGCGTGTCTTTGAGTAGGAATCCACTCGCGCCGGCTTGGAGGGCGTCGTAGGCGTACCTGTCGAGGTCGAAGGTCGTCAGGATGAGCACCCGAGGTGCGCCTGGCCGGGTGCGGATGTGGCGGGTGGCTTCGACGCCGCTTACCCGCGGCATCCGCACGTCCATCAACACCACGTCCGCATCAATAGACGTCAGCAGCTCCACGGCGGTGTCACCGTCATCAGCCTCGCCCACAACCTCAATCTCCGGGCGGGACTCCAGCACCATCCGGAAACCTACACGGATCATCTCCTGGTCATCGACCAGCACGACACGGATTGTTATGGTCCACCTCCGATCGGCAGCACTGCAGTCACCTCAAACCCGCCGCTCGGACGCATCCCAGCCCGTAGCGTGCCGCTATACGCCGCGACCCGCTCGCGCATCCCGACCAACCCGTGGCCAGCAGGCTCACTGTCCGGATGGTCGCTAAATCCCTGGCCGTCATCGGTGATCTGCACCTCCAGATCAGTGTCCCTGTAGCGCAGGCGGACCTGGACGTTGCGCACCTCCGGACCGGCGTGCTTGCGTACGTTCGTCAACGCTTCCTGCACCACCCGGTACACCGTCAAGTCCAGGCCAGCTGAGAGCGGCGCAGGATCGCCCTCGGCCCTCAGCGCCACTGGCAGACCGGCGGCCTTCGATTCCTCGACCAACCGCTCTAGTTGGGCGATACCGGGCTGAGGTGAATGTGATCCAGGTTCGTCCTCCCGAAGCACGCCGAGCATCCGCCGCATCTCCGTCAATGCGCTGCGTCCTGTATCACGGGCGGTAATCATCGCCGTTTTCGCCCGCTGGGGCTCGGTCTCGACTTTAGAGGCAGCGCCGTCGGACATAAGGACAATCACGCTGAGACTGTGAGAGACGATGTCATGGATTTCACGGGCGATTCTCGCCCGTTCTTCGACCCTCGCGATCTGGGCCTGCGCTTCCCGTTCGCGCTCCAGTTGACGAGCACGTTCCTGCAAGCTCGCGACGTAGTCACGGCGAATCCGCACCAGCGTGCCCCACGTCCAAACCAGTGCGGTCACCGCGACGAGCGATCCTAACTCGCTGACGCCAATATAGTCTTCGCCCAGCCGCGGTAGGACCGCAATGAGCAGCCAGGCCACCACCGCGACAGCTCCGGGTAGGGAGATGAGCCAAACGAACCGGGTGGCAACGTTGTACGCAGCGAACAGCAACATCACATCGGCCGGGATGAGCCTCGTCCCGAGCAGTACCTGCACACACGCGGCCAGCAGCATGACCGCCAACACCGCCAGCGGGTAACGGCGGCGAAGGAGATACGGAGCGCACAAGCCGACAAGGACTATGACCAGGGCGGCCAGCCGTGGCCCATCGGGTACGTACGCTGGAAAGATTGGCAGGTTGTAGACGAACACTGCCAGGACCACCAGCAGATCAAGCAGCCACACGCATTCGCGCAACCACGACCCCGGCGCCCGCGCCAAGCCCGGCTGTTCGACGGTTACGTCTGTCGTGCCTCTCCCGGTGGCAGTCGCCGTGTCTCTCATTCATCACTATGCTACCGCCACGCCACGCCATGGGGACAGCGCACAACACTCGGACGACTAGACGGCTCCCGCGGCGACGGGCGGATTCGGCAGCGAGGTCGAGCCTTCCGTACCAGACGACTGTTTCGTGCCGGGTGTGATGGAGGCTCTGGCATGTACCTGGGTCAGGAGTGCTCTGCTTGGAGGCTCTCCAGGAGCGCCCCCCAGGCCGCAGGAGTGAAGCTGATGTGTCCGAGGTTTCGGTTCTGGGTGTCCCGGACGAGAACCCGTTCGCCCTCGGCCACCTCCACGCAGGAGCCGCTGGAACCGCTGTGGCTACTCTTGTGCCAGTTGACCTGCTCGGTCGTCATGCGCATTCTTCCCTTGCCTTCCTGATCTGATCGAGCGACTCTGCTGGCGGGAGAGCCGCAGCCTGCAGAGCCCCGAACACCACTTCGCACTGACGTAGCTTCTCGCGCTCGCCGCTGTCGATGATCGTCTCGCCCGTCATGTACTCGGCGGACGCCAGGGTGGGCTTGTCCGGGAAACCGTAGATCCGGAAGGGCCCATCCTTACCCGGGGAGGGAGTCCGAGTCGGAAGCACCTGCAGATGGATCTTGTCCTGGTCGACCAGCGAGACCAGGTAGGACAACTGCCCCTGCATGCAGGAGGCCGAGCCTACGGGACTCCGGAGGACACGGTCGCTGAGCACGAACCAGAGTAGCGGGTGCTCGACGCTGGCCAACAGCTCCCACCGGGCCTTACGGGACTCGAGCATCCGCTGTACCGCGTGGGGTTTCTCCCAGGGGCGCTCCTGCTTGAAGAGGGCGGCTGCGTACCCCTCCGTCTGGATCAATCCCGGCACAACCAGGGGCTGGTACTCGCGGATCTCGGAGGCAGCCTGCTCGATCTCGGGCACTTTGTAGAACCAGGCGGGCAGCTGGTCCGGGTTGGTCATCATCGTCCAGAGCCGCATTACCTCGACACCCGTGCCCAGCGCTTCGTCGATCTTGGAGACGTGCTCCTCCAAGCAGAAGCGCTTCCCGCGCTCGATGGACGAGTACATCGTCTCTGACAGGCCGATCATGCCTGCCACGTACTTCCCAGAGCGACCTCGTTTCTTCCTCAGCCTCCGGACGGCGGATCCGAAGGCCTCCCACTCGGGCTTACCGCGACGGTCCACAGCTCTCCCTCCGAGGGTGTACTCCGCTGAACTCCAATCTTTACCAGAGCTACTCCAATCTGCTCCGGAAACGACCAAAGTCGCCTGTTCGGTGAAGAGTATGGCGCTCATTTTCTGGTGCAGACATGGTGTAGACCAGCCAGTTATCGAAGTCGGTCTGGTGAGGGTGGATTGGCCGAAGGGAGTGGCCGAAGTGGTGACGAGCGTCGTGAGCACGGAGTCTCTGCGCACAAGGACACGGATGGCCGGTCGCTCACTGCCCCGCGGGCAGGTGGAGGCCGAGCGTCATCGTCAGCCGCGAGTACAGGGCGGGATTCCCTGTGCCACTGGAACGCACACTCGGGGCTTCCCCGAGGCTGAGCGGTGATCACAGTGAGCTGGGACGTCGACGATGACCGCGCACAGTACACGGCCGCGCAACAGCTACACCAAGCCCACCACCGGCTGTGGTGGGTGATGTGGGGTGCGGGCGCGCGTCGGTTCTTTGCCTTCTACCAGGGTGACGCCGAGCTGGAACCGCTCTCGGACACGTCTCCGGAGGGGCTGGACATACAGATCCGTCGTATGCAGCAGGTGATCGCCCGTACCCACCCGGCGTCGTACTGGCGCTGTCCGGTCGCCGGGTGCGGTTGGACATCGATCAATCCGACCACCCACACCCCCTGTCCCCGTCCTGCCCACCACCAGTCATGACGGCATCGACCACTGCTCGTACCCCCTGCCAGGACCTGACCGACCCGGATCGCCTGTTCGGCAACGCCTTGCAACAGCGGCGGGCGCGCCACATCTGCGCTCCGTGCCCGGTGCGCCTGACGTGCCTGGCCCAGGCACTCGACCTGCGGGTGGACACGGGGCTGTGGGGCGGAATGACCCATTCCGAGCGGCAGGCGCTGCGGCGCCGTCACCCGGAGGTGGACGACTGGCGCGTCTTTCTTATCCACAACCTGTTGACGACTGCCCGAGAGGATTCCGACTCGTGACACGCAAACCCACTTCGCCTACGGCTGAGCCTGAAGCACCGATGACCCCCTCTGAGGTGGCACACCTGTTCCGGGTGGACACCAAGACCGTGTCCCGTTGGGCCAAGCAAGGGCGTCTGTCCAGCTTCCGCACCCCCGGCGGACACCGGCGCTTTCCTGCTGGTGAGGTCCACGCCCTCAGGAACCAGAACTTCACTCCGGCAACGGGGTGAGTATCGGCCGTTCGCCCCTACCGGGGCGGGGCGAACGGCGCCTGACAATACGGCGGCACACCCTGGCCCGGAATCCACCCGTGCCGCCGCACCCCCAGGACAGAACTCGGCTCTCTTTCCCGGCCGAGTCCACCTACCCCGAGTCCAAGCCAGAAGAACTGTCGCAGAGGAGAGGAACGAGAGAGTGATCAACCGGATGGAGTCGGTGCATGAAGGGCTTCCGTGCCGCCGTCGGTCAACTGGACACGACCGTGCGACGGACGGCCGTCCGCTGCTACGCCCCTACACCCTTCACGGCGAGTCTGTAGCGGAGTCGGTGATGGCGAATCGGCGGGCTCGGGCAGCAGACCATCACCAGGCCCTCGCGATTCTGGGGCGTATCGCTGTCGACCAGGTCCACGCGAATGCCAACGCCAATCTGGAAGCCCTCACGTCCAGCCTGTCTCGAGACGCCCGTCACGACGACCTGTCAGAGCTCGCCCGCGCGGTATGGCGGCTGGTCAGTGTTCGTCCCGACCTCGTCTACACCTCCGGTGACTCTTCGCCAGTGTCTCTGGGTCCCTTCGTCTCTGCTTGTGAGAAGCCCGGTCGTCGCGATGGTTGAGTCAGGTTTTGAGCCCCAGCCAGTGCGCGAAGTGAGCGGCGTTGCCGGAGGTGCGGCGTTGCTTGGCGGTGATGGCGTGTATGGTCTCGCGGACATGCGGGTGGTAGCGCGTCTGCTGCGGTGCCGCCTGTCGAGCTCGGTACAGGGCGTTCAAAGCCGCAGAGCTGTCACCGGACAAGACCCAGGCCCTGGCCACGTCCTGCCAGTGACGGCCGACACGGGTCGCTGTCACATCAGCCGGAAGGCGCAGCCGCGAACCGTCCCGAGCAGCTCGTCCAGGGTCGCCAACATCGAGCTCCACGGCGATCCGGTGGATCGCCACGTTCCCCGGGCCCATGTTGGTGTCGTAGGCCGGGGACTCGTGTCCGATCAGAGCGGCCAGCCGTTCGGCTTCCCGCAAGTGCTCCGCAGCCCGATCCCGGTTGCGGGACCGAGCTGCCAGGACCGCTCCCCTCAGATGCGCGGCACCCGCCAGCGCGAGTCGGGCCTCCTCCTCGGGCGGTCCGATCAGATTCAGGGAACGCTGCACATAGCGCTGACCGGACTCGTACGCCGAGTGGGACATCAGCAGCAGCGCACGCTGCTGCGCGGCGTGGGCGGCCAACAGGGGTTGCCCCGATGGGACGGCAGCGGTCTCCATCCGGTCCAGGAGGGCCGAGGCGATGACCAGCCAGCCGAACCGATAGCTCAGTTGCGCGGCGTTGGCGTAGGCCCGGGCGAGCAGCCGGTGGGCGTGCTCGCGCTCCGCGCCGGGCGGACTCGCTTCGGTCAAGCCATGCAGTTGTCGGAGCAGGACCGGAACCTTCGCCAGCGCACGACGGGCCTGGTCCTGGTGACGGTGGCTTTGTACCGCCGCCAGGTCAGCGCTGAGTTCGTCCGCGGACGTGGGGTCGAGCGGTTCCACGTAGTTGCCCTCAGCGAGGATCGCCTGGAGCTCGGCAGCGCCGGGAAGCCCGCCACCGTCCTGAGCCAGCAGTTGGTGATAGGGCTGGCCGTACAACTCCTGGGGCTCGATACTCAGCGCCTTGGCCACCGCTGCGACGAATTCAGGCGACGCGGGCTCCCGCCCCTGCTCGACCGCCCGGACCATGCTCACGCTGTAGTGGGACTTCTGCGCCAACTGCCGCTGGTTCACCCCGGCGATCTTGCGGGCTACCGCGACCCGATCGCCGATCGGCACGTCGTCATCGGTGATGGACATCGGCGCTCCCTTTCACGGCTTCTCGCGTACGAGCCTACGCACTCGCGACCGCCTATCCCAGGGGACTGGTACTTCGCTGATACTTCACCCCGCCGAAGCAGGCCTACCGTCGAGCATCAGGTTCCTACACCCCCGGCCACGTACCTCCCAGGTTCCTGAAGCCAACGGGACGCCTCCGCCTCGACCCACCTGAGCTGACTCCGCAACCGGCACACATGTAGCGCCAAGCCCGCCTCGGGCTGACTTCACCCCTACAGGCCGCTCCGCGAGGAGAGTCATGAGCAACCACCCGCCGCGTCTTCGCGGCACGTTCACGATCGGCAAGAAGTTCGCCTTCCACGCCGGGCACCGGCTGATCAACCTGCCGCCCGAACACAAGTGCTCACGTCAGCACGGGCACAGCTACGAAGTCGAGCTCGTCCTCACCTCCACCACCCTGACCGGCCCCGGGTTCGTCACCGACTTCGGTGACCTGCGGCCGTTCAAGGAGTTCCTGGACATCCACCTCGACCACCGCAACCTCCACGAGGTACTCCCGATCGAACCCACCTCGGAACTGCTCGCGCAGTACCTCGCCGCATGGTTCGTCGACCGCCTCCAACCGCACATCCCCGGCCGCTTGGTGGCGGTGCAGGTTCGCGAGACGGCCAGCAGCTGGGCGCGCTTCGACGTGGAGGATGCATGAGGGCCAACGAGCCCGGGATCGAGAGCCGTCCCGGCACGACGTTGATCGTGGCCGAGTGCTTCGGTGACACCCAGCCGACCTTCCAAGGCGAGGGTCCCAGCTGCGGCATGCCCGCTCTGTTCATCCGCCTGTCGCGCTGCAACCTGACCTGTGATTGGTGCGACACCCCCTACACCTGGGACTGGCGGCGCTACGACCCCCGCGAGGAAGCGATCCGGCAGTCCGCGGACGACCTGGCGGCCTGGGCCCTGGGACATGACGTCGAACTCGTGGTCATCACGGGTGGAGAACCCCTCCTCCAACAGCACCCCCTTGTCCCGCTCGTCCATCGACTGCTGGAGGCCGGGAAACGGGTGGAGTTCGAGACCAACGGCACGGTCGTGCCCAAGCCCCCTCTCCTGGTGGACGGAGTCCGGTTCAACGTCTCGCCCAAGCTGGCCAACTCCGGCGTCGATGAAGGCAAACGCCTCGTCCCCGAAGCGCTGGGAGTTTTCGCGGCCAGCGGCCGTGCGAGCTTCAAGTTCGTCAACCGCACCGTGGCCGAACTGGACGAGGTCGGCGCCATCGTCAACCAGCACGGCCTGAGCCCGGTCTACGTGATGCCGGAGGGCACCACCGCGGAAGACCTCATCACCACCACCCGCACGCTGGCGGACGCGGTCGCCGCCCGAGGGTGGTCCCTCACCCCGCGCCTGCACGTCCTGGCATTCGGGGAGGTACGCGGCCGATGACCGCTTTCAACCCCTCGTCCCCCACCAAGCTCCCGGTTTCCGAAAACGAGGCAAAGAACGTGCCCCTTCCCTCCCTGAAGAACCCTGACCATCCAGTAGCAGCGCGTACGGATTCCGCAGTCACGGGCTCGGTGGACTCGGCCCGTGTCACTGAACTGACACGCGAACTGCTGCTCGCCCTGGGCCAGGACCCCGACCGCGAGGGACTGCGAGACACCCCGCTCCGAGTCGCCCAGTGGTGGCGAGACTTCTTCAGCCAATCCTCCGCGACGAACTCGGCCAGCTTCGCCGAGACCGACCTGGGCGGACAGTTGATCGTGGTCGGGAACATGAGTGTGTGGTCGCTGTGCGAACACCACCTGCTGCCCATGCATCTGGAGGTCTGCGTCGGCTACGTCCCGAACGGCCGGGTGCTCGGCCTGTCCAAGTTCGGACGCATCGCACGCCAGTGCGCGAGCCGTCTTCAGGTCCAGGAACGCTTCACCAGCCAGGTCCTCCGCGCGGTGAGTGAGGCGACGGGCAGCGAGCACGTGGCCGCAGTGGTGCGCGGTGAGCACCTGTGCATGAGCATGCGCGGTGTGCGCATGGAGTCGGCCCAGACGACCACCGTGCTGTCCCAGGGGAGATTGGAGACCGACCCGACCCTGTCACAGCGCTTCCTGGCCTTCACCGGACCGTCCACCATGGGGAGGCGGCAGTGACAACAGCCATGAGCATCACCTTCTCCGCGATCGCCCCGGCCGCCTACCTCAGCGACTTCGTGGCCCAGGACCCGCCGACCGTCCACCACGTGGCCGCACAACGGATCCTGCAGGATGCGGCCTACCGCGCTTTTTTCCGTCAGGAAGCCGACCGAGGGGCCTGCGTCATCATCGACAACGGCGTGTTCGACCTCGGCCGGGCGCTACCAGCCGATGCGCTGGCCCGGGCGGCCCGCCTGGTGGGAGCCGAGGAGATCATCCTGCCCGACGTGATGCGTGACGGGCCGGGCACTGTTCAGGCCAGCGACACAGCTGCCACCCACATCAGGCGGATCACGGACGACTTCCAGCTCTGCGCCGTCGTGCACGCCAGTGACGATGAGGAGTGGCTGCGCTGCTACGACCACTTCACCTCCAGTGACTACGTGGACGCCATCGCCCTTCCCGCATCCCGACGCGTGGACTCCGACAACCAGCTGTGCGGCACCCGAACCACGGCCACGCGCTACCTCGAGGACCACGGCCTGGTCGATGACCGCCGTCTCTACCGGCTGCTCGGACTCGGCCGGACCGGGCATCTGGAACTCACCGAGCAACGCGAACATACCTGGATCTCCTCCGTCGACGGGGCCGCACCGGTCATCCTCGGTGCGATGGGCATCCGGATGCTGCCTGGCGGCCCCTACGACAAGCCCAAGACCCCACGCGTCGACGACCTCGGCGTCATCCCCGAGGACCGGTTCTCCCTGATCCGGGACAACATCGCCACCGTGCGCCAGGCGGCGAACTGCCCGGTACGGATTCCGGAGGTGCTGGCATGACCGACACCGCACCGAACCAGACCCTCACCAACGCAGCGGGAACCCTTCAACCAGCGGCACCCATCGAGGTGGGCCAGCACACGATGGGCGTCGACAGCTTGTTGCGCTACCTGCGGATCAAGGTCCACCACCTGGTCCAGGAGCACGACTGGGAACGCATCCACGTCATCGGCGGATACAACCGCGCTCGCGTGATCAGCAGGTTCGAGAAGCCCGGCAAGCTCTTCAACTGGCAGCGTCCCACCGCCGAGGCCTGTGGCCGCGAACTCCTCATCAGGTGTTTCCCCGGCACCGACTACGTCCACCACTACGGCCTGATCATCGCCACCTACCTGCACATGGTCGGTCGACACGCCGGACGGGTCACCTACCGAATCCCGACCCCGGAGTCCTGTCAGGAGGCCGTCGACCAGGTCGCACTCGACCTCGACGGCGACCTCGTGATCGTCGGCTGGGGGTTGGAACACCTCGCCCCTACCGAAGGACCATGGAACTACGGCCTGGGGTATGCCTGGAAGCGCGCCCGGGTTCGCGGGCGCAGTGTGCTGTACCTGGGTTTCCTGCACAGCATCTGGGGAGACGTCGCGGGCCGCGTCGTTGCCCGGCTCGCCACGCTGGGCGCCGGTGATGTCGTCTACGTCGGCAAGGTCGGCGCCCTGGACCCCGCGGTCGTCCCCAACACCCGGCTCGCCACCGGCAACGTGAGCCTGATCGGAGGCGTCCCCGTGGCGTGGAGCGACTTCTTCGGTTCCACCGCCCTCAACCAGCACGACGTCCTGACCGGGGTACACGTGACCTCGTCGTCGGTGTTGTTGGAGAACCGCGACTGGCTTTCCCGCAACTCCCGACACGCGTTCGTCGATCCGGAGATCGGCCCCATGGGCGCGGCGGCGCAAACCGCAGGAATCAGCTTCGGCTACCTCCACGTGGTTTCCAACAACCTCGCCCGCCACTACCCCGAAGACCTGTCCAATGAACGCCACCGCCAGGTGATCCGCCAGCGCGCGGAACTGGTCGAACGGGTCCGCGCCATCATCGCCACGCGCCTGGCCGCTGAGCGCTGACCAACCCACAGGAGGAACCTGGTTATGACGCACACCCCTGCCCCCTCTCGGGGACGGCTGATCACGGTGACGGGCATCGACGGCGCAGGGAAGTCCACCCTGTCCGCCGCGCTGCACGAGGGACTCAACGCTGCCGGGCATCAGACGATCCTCGTCGGTAAGCACACGACCGACGTTCCCCACGACCCGGCCCTGTCGGCGTACACCGACGCCCTCAACGCCCTCGTCTACCGGCGCAACCCGCAGGTCGCCAAGCAGTGCGGGGACCACTACTGGCTGTTGGCGCTCGCCGCCTGGTACACGTTGCAGGACCAGCTCGTCATCCAACCCGCGCTCCGGGCGGGCACGCACGTGGTGCTGGACAACGCCCATCACAAGTTCCTCGCCCGCTACGCGGTCAACCCTGATGTTCCCGCAGGTCTGGCCGAACAGGTCTTCGCACACCTTCCTCAGCCCGACCTGATCCTGTTCCTAAGGATCGGCGCGGCCGAGACGCTACGGCGCAAGGGCGAGTTCACCTCCCTGGAGGCCGGACACTCCGGGAACGATGAAGCCGACTTCATCCGCTACCAGGACGCCGTTCTGGCCCAGCTGTGCAGCCAGCAGGAGTCCGGCGGCTGGTTGCTCCTTGACGTCACCGGTAAGGGCCGCGAAGCGGTCCTGAAGGAAGCGACCACATTCCTGGAACAACGGCTCGGGCTCACCTTCGCATGAGCGTGACATCCCCGTGGATACACCTGGAGTGCCGATGAGCGTCCCCTCAACCAGTGAGTACGTCTGCCATGGAGTGACGTGGTCGAGTGGCCAGCCCCGGCTGCTGCTTGCCCCCGCCGGCTCCGGCCCGCTGGTGCCCTTGGAGTTCATGGACCAGTGGCTCGGACTGCGCATCACCAGCACCAAACGCCACTGCACCGGCCGTTTCCGGTTCGTTGATCCCTGCCGTGTCGAACCGGTGTCCTGCCCCGACCAGAGCGGGGCCGTGCAGAATGGCCAGTGCGTTCAGTGCGCTCAGGAGGACGAGTTCCGATTCGCCCACCAGTTCCACCAGAGCGGCCACGGTCCACCAGCGCTTGCGCGGTACATGTCCCAGCCCCACTGGCTCTACATCGCCACATTCGCCGACGGCACGAGCAAGGTCGGGACCGCGGCCGAGTGGAGGAAACGCTCCCGTCTCGACGAACAAGGAGCGCTTTTCGCCACCTACCTGGGCAGAAGCGAGAACGGCCGATCCGTCCGCTACCTAGAAGACGCCGTCACCCGCCATCTCGACGTGGCCCAGAGCATGCGCGGTGCGGCCAAGCTCGCAGCCCTGGCCGACCTCCGTTCACTGGACAAAGCGCGAGACGCACACGAGCACACCACGCGGCGGACCTTTGAGCTTCTTGCGGGCCTGGGCACGGATCCTGCCCTGGAGCAGTGGTCGCCTCCCACCGAGGGCTACGGACTGCGCAGGCCGGGAGAACGGGTTCGCTACCCCCACGATCTGCGAAAGGGCGAGCACGGCTTCCACGTAGAGGCATGTATCGGCTCGCAGGCCCTGGCCCGGCTCAGTGAAACCGACAGCATGCGCTACGTGCTCGACCTCGGCACGCTCAAGGGCCGCCGAATCGCGCTCGGCGACTTCTCGTCACCAGAAGTCGCCGTCCAGGCGGCACTGTTCTGAGACGTGCACCACGACCAGAAAAGCGAAGGACCCCATGTCCGCACAGGACGCCCTACTCGGCTGGGATGAAAGAGCCAACGCCGAGCTCTACGCCGCGTTCACGCGCCAGTTCCCGATGTACGGGGCTACGAGCCGTCACCTCGTCGAACGGACTTCCCTGACCGACAGCCGCCTAGTGGTGGATCTGTGCGGGGGCACAGGCATCACCGCCGAGGCGATACTCGAAGCCGCTCTCCCAGACACCCGGGTCATCTCGTTGGACAACTCCGCGGCTATGCAACAGGTCGGGAAGGAGACCGTTCGCGATCCGCGCGTCGCCTAGGTCACCGCTAGGGCTGAAGAGGTGTCCCACTGCATCAGGGAATCGGTCGACGCGGTCGTGTGCAACTCCGCGATCTGGAAGACGAACACACCTGTTACGTTCGATGCGGTCAGGAGAGTGCTCCGGCCCGGTGGCCGGTTCGGCTTCAACATCGGTGGCGGATTCGCTGGAGTCACTCATCCCGATGAGGAGAAGGCCCGTACAGGACCGTCACTCACTGCGCTGATCCGCGAAGTGGCAGCACGCGACTACGGGTACACGCCGCCGCGGTTAGCGCTCGGACCGCCCAAACTGCCTCTCGAACTGGTCGAGAGACAACTGCGCGCGGCCGGGTTCACGGTCGTGGACGCGGATGTCGTCGCCCACCGCAGCACGATGGAAGAGAAACGGGCGTGGTTGTCGGTCCCGCTGTTCGCAAGACCAGAAGGGGCCTTCACGCACCAGCAGCGTATGGACATCCTGGAGAAGGCCTACGTTCAGGTCGACCCGCATCAGCCGAACGTGACGAGCTGGCTCGTTGTCGTCGCTGAGGCACTCCCACGCGACGGCTGAAGAGCCACGTCCAGCGGTCGAGGGCTACCGTTCGCCGAGGCGCTGTCTCTCCTCCGAGTCAGCGAGCGCTGACAGCATGGGCTCGTGAGAGCTGCCGAACGTGTCGGCGTATCCGATCACAATCCTCCGGGAAGACACTCTGCCAGTCGTCCTCCAGAGGAATCCAGGCAGACGGCTGCCCTGCCTCCCCACCTAGGCGAAGGCTGCGATCGATGATCGCGACGTACGAGAGACCGAGCGTGGGCGACCAGTCCGAACGGTAGGAGCGGACGCAGGCGGCAGCCGGTAGCGGAAGCAGTCTCCCTGAAACGCCTGTCTCCTCCAGAAGCTCCCGGGATGCCGCTTCGCGAGGAGTCTCACCCGTCTCGACCTTGCCGCCAGGCGGCACCCAGCCTCGCCAACGGTGCCGGACGAGAAGGACGTGACTGAAACCCGGGTCAGTGACCCACACCTCTGCGGACAAAGGCTCCAAAACACCCTGGCTGGCTTTCTCCAGCCATGTACGAGCGTTGTCGAACTCCCACTCGGCTCGGCGGACATCGGCCAGGGCCGCGTCCAAGGTCCTCTGCTCGAGCGCATCACGAATCACGCAAGGCACTCTACGCCTCCCGCTCTCCCCCAGGCGGTCGTGCCATGTCAGATTCGGGGAGGTGAAGCCGAGCAGGCCTGATCGGTCGGTGGGGCGCGACACTCTCGGCGGTCCTCGTCAGGGACACCCAGAAGCGGGGCCTGGCTACCTGCCCCTCCCTGGCGGGGAGCGGAGCGCGTTCCTCAGCGCTGTGTTCTCTCGACAGCCCCAAAGGAAGTAAACCTTCCTCGAGAGGCCAGGGGGCGGAGGCGGTCCTGGATGTACAGCCAAACTGCTGACGAACCAGGGCATACCACCGAAACTAAAAAATCCAGTCCGCCCCATTCCTACGCCCATACCCCCAAGGGAAAATCATCACCAAGAGCCCTCCGGCTTGAGAGTGTTCACGGTTGAGTTCTGCGGTCGCGCGTGTTCTGGAAAAATTATTACCTTCTGGTCATCCTACTGGTGAGCACGGCTCTGGCATGGCGCTCACTGCTTGCTCACTCTGACGTATGCGCAGGTGAGAGTGGGTTCACTAGAGGTGACGCGCAGGCCTCGTGAGCTCCTCGCGCGTACGTCCTTGGCTGATCCTTTACCTTCACTCCCTTGAATTGAGCACCTTCTGAGCGACCTCTGAATACGCGGTGAAACCGCTCTGAACCCTGCCTGAGAACACCACCGTGTTCAATTCGGATGTCATTTCTCGCTCGTATCCGAGGGGGCATCCGTGGTTTTTGCACCGTCACCGCTGGCAGTCGTTGAGACCGGCTTCGTTCGCCTGTCACCCACCCACCTGACCCTGCGGGGGACCGACGTCCACCCCTGGCTCCGGGACCGCACTTACTCCCTGTACGAGCTGCGCGATGTCCTGATGGATGAGGGCACCCCGCACGAGGTGCGCGACGCGGTCTGGCGGCACACCATCCGCGCCGCCCGCCTGTCCCAGGACTGGATGGTTGGAGCGCTCGGGCTGTGCATGCCCGTTCTGCGGTCCACGGCTGGGAGGACATGCCGGGGCCTGAGCGCGGACGGGGTGGACGCGGTGGAGTCCGCGATCGTGTCCGAGGTGGTCCACCGGGTCCGCACCATCAACCTGAACTACGCCCGGCTGGTGTGGTACCTGACCCGGCCCGCGCACCGCGTCGCGCTCTCGGCGCGCAGGCACGAGCGGCAGGCGCCGATCCCAAGCGAGGACTCGGGGCGCCAGGAGGACTTCGATTCGGGGGTTCAGGCCAGCCCGGACCTGTTGCTGGTGTCCGCGGTGCGGGTGGGTGTCCTCTCGCGGGCGGAGGCGTGCCTGATTGCCCGGACCAGGTTGGAGAACGTCCCTTTGGCCGAGGTCGCGGAGCAGGCCGAGGTGCCCTACAAGACGTTGGCCAAGCGCCGTGAGCGTGCCGAAGCCCGGCTGGTAGCGGCGGTGCACGCGGGTGAGGTGGTGGTCGCTGACGCCCTCATCCGTCTCGAAGTTCCGCACGTGCGCGAGCGTGCGGCTCTGCGGCTGTTGACGGCTGTGCCAACTCCTGGGAAGTCGTTGTCGCATTCGCCTCTGCCGGTGGCTTCTTAGGGGACCAGATACGGGCACTGGGCCCCGGCGCACAGCACCGGGTGCCCGGTGCCCGGCCGGGAGCCGAGGACGTCGAGGGGGAACAGGTGACAGCAGCTTCAGAGGCGGGACAGCACGTGGTTCGGTGGGCGGTAGTGCTCTTTGCCGCCGCCGGGGCGGCCGTGTGGTGGGTGGTGGCGGGCGACGACGCGGCGTGGGTGTGGGCGGCCGAGGCCACCGCGGAGTCGGCTGAGGAGGAGACCACCGAGCTGCGCCAGGTCGTGAACCGCATCCGCATGGTCATCATCGCCCTCGCCTCAGCGTTGGGGACGCTGTTCCTGACGATCGCGGCGGTGCGGTGGCTGACCGCCAACGGTGAGGTCGGCGCCATCGACGGCGCCAAGCGCGCCCTGACCGGAACGGCGGTCGGTTACGGCATCGCGATCCTGGCCACGGTGCTCATGGACATCGTGGAATGGGTCGTCAGCGTGGGCGGGGCCAGCGAGTGAGCCCCACGCCGTGGGGACGGGGTCCGGCCAGCCCGGAACCGACCCCTTCCGACGACCCGCTCCCGGAACCCGAAGACCCCGGGACCCAACCCGAACCCGGGCCGGAGGAGGCACCGGCTCCGGAACCGGAGATCACCGACGACCCGCTCCCACCCCCGCAGGATGCGCGCGAGGACGAGCCGCCGCTGCGGGAGCAGTCTGAGGTGCCGGTGGAGGTGGAGGCCGACGCGGACGTCTTCGACTGCGGTCTGGTCGATCCGGGCTGTCACGTGTCGAACTGGTTCGCCGACTTCGTCGTGTCCGGCCTGAACCCGGCCCTGGGATGGCTGGCCGAGAAGGCCTTCCACACCCCGGAGCCGACCGAGGGGATGCAGGCCCTGCACGGCGGCATCCTCACCACCAGCAACACGCTCTTCGTGCTGCTCATCGTGGCGGGCGGGATTGTGGCCATGGGTTACCAGACGGTGCAGAGCCGTTACTCGGCCGCCGACATCCTGCCCAGGGCGGTGTTCGCCTTCGTGGCCTCGAACTTCTCGTTGTGGGCGGCCCGGGAGATGATCCGGGCCTCCAACCAGATCTCCGCGGCCATCGGGGCCCAGGGCATTAACGCACGCGAGGCCGCGGAAAACCTGCGCGACCGCATGGAGGTGATCCTGGAGGAGGCGCTGGTCTTCAGCATCTTGCTCCTGGTGGTCGTGGTGGTGCTGCTGGTGGTGTGGATGGTCACCGAGGCGGTGCGCATCTGCATGGCCATCGTGTTGACCATCGCCGCGCCGATGCTGCTGATCTTCCACGCCCTGCCGCAGACCAACCGGATCGCGGAGCTGTGGTGGAAGTCCATGGCGGGCCTGTGCGCGATCCCGATCGCCCAGTCGATCGTGTTCATCGCCATGGCCCGTTTGTTCTTCGAGGGGCAGATGACGATCTTCGGATCGCTGCGCCAGACCACCGCGTCCGGGGACGAGCAGGTGGGGGACGCGGGGTGGCTGATGAACATCATGCTGCTCCTGGTCCTGCTGTATGTGCAGATTCGGATCGGCTCCTGGGTGATGAAGCTGGTCTGGCAACCGAACCCGGGTACCTCGCCCATCGCCGCGATCTTGAAGAACATCGCGTGGATGATGGCGTTCCGCTCGGTCAGCAGCATGCGTCTGCCGTCCGCTCCGGCGTCGTCGCTGAAGTGGCAGTTCTTCTCGCCGCGCACGCCCGGCCGCACACTGCCCCGCTACACGCCCAAGCCAGCCTCGGGCCTGCAACCCCGCCAACCTCAGGCGTGGTGGTACCGGGCCCGCCACGACCCGCCTGAAGTGGCCGGAGCCCTCAGCTCAGGAGGCCGACGAGCGCTGCCCGGACCCGGACCCGGCCACTCCAATCCGGGGCCAGGAGGGCTCCGGCCTGCTGTCGGCCCCGTTGGCGGGCCCTCCGGGGGAACAGGTGGCCCGCCGTGGCCGGGAGGCCGCGCCCGCGGTTCGCTCGCGCTGACAGGACCGCGCGCCCTGCCGCCGGTCCCGCCACCGCGCCCGGCACCGCCCGCAGCGGTGCGCCGCGAACTGGAGGTGGGCCACATGCCCGGCTCACCCAGGACCGGCCAACAGGCCCTCTTTTCGCGCCCGGCTCCGCCACCGGGCCGGTCGGCGCCCTCCGCGCCGCCCGAGCGCAGATGGCGCCAGGGGGTCCTGCCGACCCCGCCGCCGGTACGCGTTCCCGACCGCCGCGCCGTGCAACGCCTGGGCCTGCCCGACCCGGCACCCCGACCCTCGGCAGGGCTACGCCACCTGCCCGACATGCCGCCGCTGGCCTGGGGCAAGCCGCCGCACGTCAAGGGCCAGCGGGCGCTCTTTCCCAACCCCAAACGCGTGTGGAAGCAGTACGGACTCTTTCCGCGCCCCGACCGCGACACCAAGTGATCCCCGGATGAGGAAGGAAACCGTGTGACCACCGACGAGGCGTCCGCGTGGCGGGGACGCATCCCCGCCGACATCGACCGGCCCGAACCGGTCCTGTTCAACCTGACCGCACGCCAGTGCCTGATCATCACCCCGGTCCTGGCGGGGGCATGGGGCGCCTACCTGCTCCTGCGGGAAGCGGTGCCGCTGTGGCTGTTCGTGATGGCCTTGGCCCCCGTCCTGGGCACGGCCGTCGCCCTGGCCCTGGGAGAGCGCGACGGCCGGGGCCTGGAGCAGGTCGCGGCCAGTGCCCTGGCCTGGGCGCGCGCACCCAAGCACCTGGTCCCCGCACCTTCAGGGCACGTCCCCGCGCTGCCCCGCTGGGCGCCCCGGCTGCGGCGCGGCCCACGGCTGGCACCGCTGCGACTTCCGGCCTCAGCGATCTCTCCGCAAGGAGTGGTCGACCTGGACGGCCGGTGCGCGGTCATGATCGCCTGCACCACCCTGCCCTTCCAACTCGCCTCCGGGCGTGAACAGGACCAGGTGCTGGCCGCCTTCGCCGGAGCGCTGGACGCCCTGGTCGAACCGGTACAGATCCTCGTCCAGCGTCGCAGCGCCGACCTGGGCGAGTTCACCGCGATGCTGCGCGACAACGCGACCCGCCTGCCGCACCCGGCGCTGGCCGAGGCCGCGATGGCGCACGCCGACTTCCTGGACGAGCTGACCGCCACACACGAGCTGTCCCACCAGCAGGTGCTGGTGGTGGTGACCGCGGCCGGTGCCGCCCGCCGTGCGGGTCCTGCTCTGCTGCGCAGGGCCGCCGACACCGCGGATCGCCTGGCTGCCCTGGGTATCCGCACCCAGGTTCTGGACGCAGACGAAGCCGCAGACGCCCTGCGGGCGTCGATGACCGCCCCGGGAACCCGCCTCACCGACCCCGCGCCGACTGGCTGCGAGCTCGTGGGCACCGGGGCCACCGACGGACACGACGAGTACGAGGAGCAGCACTGATGGATTCCCGCAGGCTGAGGGCGCGATCCGAAACTCACGCGCTGGGCGGTCCGACCATCCACCTGGGGGCGCGTCACCTGGAGGTCGAGGGCGGGGTGTGCCAGACCCTCGCCGTTACCGGGTACCCGCGCGAGGTCGCCGCCGGGTGGGCCGAACCCCTGCTCACCTACCCCGGGCAGCTCGACATCTCCTTCCACCTGGAACCCGTGCCCGCTCCCACCGCCGCCGCACGGCTGCGCAAGCGCCGGACCCGCCTGGAGTCGGCCCAGCGCACCAGCACGTCCCAGGGGCGGGTGCAGGACCCGCACCAGGTGACGGCGGCCATGGACGCCGCCGAGATCGCCGACCGCATCGCAACCGGCCAGGGCCGCCTGTTCCGAGTGGCGGTCTACGTCACCGTGCACGCCCCCGACCTGGAGACTCTGGAGGCCGAACTCCAACAGGTGCGTGCGCTGTGCTCGTCGCTATTGGTGGACGCGGTTCCGGCCACGTTCCGTCCACTCCAGGGGTGGATTTCCACACTGCCGCTGGGCACCGACGCGCTGGGAATGGGCCGGTCGATGGACACCGACGCCGCCGCGACCCTGCTGCCGTTCACCTCACCCGAGCTGGTCGCCGACCTGGGCGAGACCACGGTCGTCTACGGCACCAACACCCACTCCTCAGGGCTGGTGGCCTGGGACCGGTTCTGCGGCGGCCTGGACAACCACAACGCGGTGATCCTCGCCCGCTCGGGGGCGGGCAAGTCCTACCTCGCCAAGCTCGAAGTGCTGCGGTCGCTGCTGGTCGGAGTGGAGGTCGCTGTCATCGACCCCGAGGGCGAATACCTGCGCCTGGCCGAAGCCGTGGACGGCACGACCATCCGTCTGGGTACCCCGGAAGGGCGGCTGAACCCCTTCGCTCTCCCCGATCCCGGCACGGAGAAGGACGGGCAGACATTCACCAGCCGGGCGCTGTTCCTGCACACCCTCATCACCGCGATGGTCGGTGAGCTGTCCCCTATGGACAAGTCGGTGTTGGACCGGGCGATCATCGCCACTTACGCCGGGGCCGGGATCACGCGGAACCCCGCCACCTGGGCCCGGCCCGCGCCGGTACTCGCCGACCTGGCCGCCGCGCTGGAGGACACCGCGACCGACCCCGGCACGGGGGAAGAGACCGCTCGCGCCGCCCAGCAGCTGGCGGACCGCCTGGAGCCCTTCGTTCACGGCTCGCACGCCACCCTGTTCAATGGCGCCTCCGCCGCGCGGATCGGTGGTCACTTGACGGTGATCTCACTGAAGGACCTGCCGGACGAAATCCGGTCAGTCGGGGTGCTGTTGGCGTTGGACGCGATCTGGCGACACATCACCGCGAGCGACCCCGCAAGGCCTCGCATGGTCGTGGTCGACGAGGCCTGGCTTTTGCTCCAGGACCCGTCCGCAGCCCGCTACCTCGCCCGGCTCGCTAAAGCCGGACGCAAGCACTGGGCGGGGCTGACCTTGATCACCCAGGACGTCGGGGACGTACTCGGCACTGAACTGGGGCGGGTGGTCATCGCCAACGCCGCTACCCAGATCCTGCTCAAGCAGGCCCCGCAGAACCTCGACCGGGTAACCGAGGCGTTCCACCTCTCAGCCGGAGAGACCCATCTGGTCAGCACCGCCCCCAGAGGTTCCGCGCTACTGGTCGCCGGGCACCAGAGGGTCGGCTTCCACCCGATCGCCTCACCGGTGGAACATCGGCTGATCACCTCTGATCCTGCCGAAATCGCGGCTATGAGGGCACAGGAACTGGACGAGGACGAGTCCCGAGGCGACGGCCCTGGCTCTGCCTCCGTCCACGGTGCGGCCGGGGACGAGGAGGTGGCGTGATGGCCGATTTCCTGCTCGGAGGAGGGTTCTTCGTCCTCCTCGGCGTGATCCCGTTGACCGGCGGACTGGTCTGCGCTGCTCTAGTCGGGACTCGCCTGGCCCGCCACCGCTACCTGTCCCGAGACGCCCGAGTGGTGGATATCCTTCCCCCGCCCGACGCGAGTCTGGAGAACGCCACAGCATTCTGGAACCACACCCTGGGGCTTCTCAAACCACGCTGGTCACGGTGGCTGCTCCAACCCCACCTGGCCTTGGAAATCGTCGCCTCGGCTGCCGGAGTCCGATTCCAGGTGTGGGTGCCAGGAGCGGTACCGCCGGGAACAGTGGAACGCGCGGTCTCCTCGGCTTGGCCCGGGGCTACCACCTCCACCCGCCATCTCGCCCCCGAGGAGTCGCCGCTTCCCGCAGGGACCTACACCACCGGAGGTCTTCTCCGGCTGGGCCGCGCCGAGGCGTTCCCGCTGCGAACCAAGTTCGACGACGACCCGGCCCGACCGCTTCTGGGCGCACTGGAGGACCTGGTCGAAGGCGAGCACGCTCTGGTGCGCGTGACCGCACGCCCGGCCACGGGCTGGCGGGCGGCGCGGGCCCGCCGGGCAGCGGCCCGTCTGCACGGTCATTCCGGAATGGCGACATACCTGGTCGACGCCCTGGACCCCACTACTCACGGCACCACGCGCAGCCGACCGCCGGTTCTTCCCGGGACGAATGACGACGTGCGAGCGATCCTGGCCAAGGCGTCCTCGCCCCGGTTGGCGTGCGATGCCGCCTACGTCCTCACCACCACCCATGGCGGCGAAGCCGCGAAGGAACGCCTGCGGGGACGGGCACACGGGGTGGCCTCGGCATTCGCAGCGTTCACCTCCGGAACCAACCACCTGGACCGACGCTTCATGATCCGGCCCTCCTGGTGGCTGGTCCACCGGTTCCTCGGCTACGGGTTCCTGCTCTCCACTACGGAGCTGGCCGGGATCGCACACCTGCCCACCGACACCACCGTCCCCGGCCTGACCCGGGCTGGTGCGCGGCCAGCGGCACCCGCTCCGGCGGTACCGCGCGGGGGCGAGAACACGAGGGTGGTCGGAGACAGCGACGCCGGCACCCGGCGCCCGATCGCCTTGGGCGTGGTCGAAGCACGCCAGCACACCCACGTCCTAGGCAAGACCGGCTCGGGCAAGTCCACCCTGCTGGCCAACCTGGTGCTCCAGGACGCGGAGGCGGGTCGGGCGGGGCTGGTGATCGACCCGCGCGGGGACCTGGTCACCGACGTTCTCGCCCGCCTGCCCGAGCACGCGGTGGACAAGGTGGTGTTGTTCGATCCCGACGACAACGCGCCGCCGCCCCGGTTGAACTTGCTCCAAGGCGGCGACCCTGATTTCACCAGCGACACCGTGGTGGGCATCTTTCGCAGGATCTACGCCGAGTACTGGGGGCCGAGGACCGACGACATCCTGCGGGCGACCACGCTCACCCTGACTCGCGCAGGCGACCCGGGCCTGACGCTGGGTGATGTTCCGCGTTTGCTGGCCGACGACGCGCTTCGGGCCGAGACCCTGGCCAAGGTCGCCGCGCACACCGGCCCGGACGAGGCCCTGGCGGACTTCTGGGGCTGGTACGCCGGGCTGACGGTCTCAGCCCGAAGCGCGGTGACCGGGCCGGTGCTCAACAAGCTCCGGACCGCACTGCTGCGCAAGTGGGTGCGCCAGGTGGTGGCGTCGGGACCTTCCACGGTGGACCTGCCGACCCTGTTCGACACCGGCCATCTGGTCCTGCTCCGGCTGCCGAAGGGACGCCTGGGCGAGGACACCAGCTCGCTGATCGGCAGCTTCGCCCTCGCCGCGACCTGGCAGGCGGTGACCGCCCGCATCCACACCCCCGAACACCAGCGCAAGGACCTGTGCGCGTACGTGGACGAGTGCCAGAACTTCCTCAACCTTCCGGGCTCGTTGGAGGACATGCTGGCCGAGGCCCGCGGCTACCGGCTCGGACTGACGCTCGCTCATCAGGAGCTGGGCCAGCTCCCCGCCGACCTGCGCAAAGCGGTGTCAGCGAACGCGCGGACGAAAGTGTACTTCTCCGCCTCACCCGACGACGCGGTGAGCCTGCAACAGCACACGTTGCCGGTACTGGGCGCCTACGACCTGACCCACCTGGGCGCCTACCAGGCCGTGGTCCGTCCGCTGGTGGGGGCGAAGGAACAGGGGGCCGCGACGGCGCGCACTCGCCCGCTGCCGCCGGGGATCGCGGGACGGGCCACTCAGACCCGTGTGGCGGCACGGCGTCACGGGGCGGGGCTCAGCGCCTCCGGTGCATCGTCGCAAAATCCCGATGAGGGGAGGCTGGATGACTGAACGCGAACACACGCCGCTGTCCTTGATGACACGGCTGACCGCGCGCGACATGGCGATCGTCTCCGACGTCCATGACCACCAGACGCTCACTACACACCAGATCGCCCGGGTGCACTTTCCCGACGCGGACGCACGTCGGGCACGTCGGCGCCTGTTGGTTCTGTTCCGCTACGGGGTGCTGGACCGGTTCCGCAGGCATACTACGTGGGGCAAACTCCCCGATCACTGGATCCTGGCCGCCACGGGTGCGGAGCTGTTGGCCCACCACCGCGAAGTCCAGACAGATGACCTCGGGTTCCACCAGGACCAAGCGGTACGCCTGGCGTACTCGATGCGGTTGGGGCACGTGCAGGGCCTCGCCGAGAGCTTCGTCCGCTTCGTCGAGGCGGGACGGAGCGCAGGAAACCTGGTGCGCTGGTACGGCGAGCGGGAGTGCGCACGCCGGTGGGGAGTCCACATCCGTCCGGACGCCTATGTGCGCTGGAGCGAGGGGGAGAGCGTTCTGCACGCCTTCTTCGAGTACGACACCGGCACCGAATCCCTGTCCACGGTCCGCCGCAAGATGATCGGGTACGCGAACCTGGCGCGGCACAGTGAACTGCAGTCCATCGTGCTGTTCTCGGTCCGTTCCAACCAGCGGGAGGACAACCTCGCCGCGAAGCTGGCCGGTGACGTCTCCGACCGGGTCGTGGTCTACCTGGCCACCCACGCTCGGCTTGCCGAACGGGGGCCGGATCAGGCGGTATGGCGGCCGGTGGATCCCTCAGGTCCCCAGGATCCGCTGCGGCTGGTGGACATCGCCCGCCGCCACCCCGTTTCCGGCCAGGGTGAGGAGTGATCCGCCCCGCGATCGGCGCGGCAGGAGGGTTCCTGTTGGCTCTGCCGGTGTTCATCGGCGCGCTGGGGAGCGGTGAACACCAGGCGGGGATACCCCACGGAGTGGAGGGGATTCCGGACACGGTGCTCCTCGCCTACGCCCAGGCCGCCATGCGCCTGGAGGAGGAGCGCCCGGGGTGTACGGGGATGACCTGGCCCGTGCTCGCGGGGATCGGGAAGGTCGAGTCAGGTCATGCCGACGGAAGCGAGGTCTCCTCCTCCGGAAGAGTGAATCCGCTGATCCTCGGCCCCCGTCTGGACGGGTCGGGGGCCGGAGGCAACACGACGCCCCACGGGGACTCAGACGAGGGGGCATGGGACGGGGACGACGGGTTCGACCGTGCGGTGGGGCCGATGCAGTTCATCCCCACTACCTGGGCCTCCCACGGCCTCGACGCGTCCGGTGACGATGTCGCTGACCCGCACAACGTCTTCGACGCGGCGTGGAGCGCGGCGGTGTACCTGTGCGTCAGCGACCCGGAGGCGTCGGATGTGGACTTCACCGACGAAGACGACCTCGAAGCGGCGCTGCTGCGCTACAACGGTTCAGCCTCCTATGTGAGGAAGGTGCGAGCCCACATCGACGAGTACACGGAACTCGCCGCGCAGACCGCACCGTTGCTGGTGGGGGGTTCGGGTGCCGGTAGCGAGCAGGGGCGGGCGGCGGCGGAGTGGGCGCTGGCCCAGGTCGGCAAGCCCTACCTGTGGGGTGGAACGGGGCCGCACGCCTTCGACTGCTCAGGGCTGACGATGCAGGCGTGGGCGGCGGCAGGGGTGTCGATCCCGCGGGTGACCACCGACCAGGTCGCGGCCGGTGTTCGTGTCGGGCTTGATGAGCTCCAACCGGGCGACCTGCTCTTCTACGACACGGGAAGCGGCGCTTCGCCCTCACACGTGACCATGTACGTGGGTGAGGGGCAGATGGTCAACGCACCCCGCACCGGCACCGCCATCCGTGTCGAACCGGTGGACGGCGACTACTACAGCAGCCGGTTCGTCGCAGCTGTGCGGCCGGGCTGACTGGCCTGATTCTGTTCGTGTTCAGCGGCAACGTTTGTCGATGACTTTGGGTAACACCCCTGGTCATCGTCCTAGCGTGTCGATGAGTTTCAGTCACACCGAACCCTTCGCGATGGGAGCGTCAATGTGCTGCCCGCTGTGTAGGGGAACCCGATGCCGTCGCAGTCCCAGGCCGAGCTACCTGTTCAGCCTGCGCCTGTCCTACTCCGGCAAGGCCGTGCACCGCATCCCCGAGGCCCGGTGGATCTGCTCGCGCACCCGGACCATCGGTGAGCACTTCGCCAGCGAGCGCACGCTGCTCGGCACGCCGGCCGACGAGCCATTCGAGACCGGACGCCCTTCTCGCTGCGAGTGGACCGGCACAGTCAGATCAGAGTGCGTACCAATCGCTACTCGGTGCCGGTGCACCTGATCAGGCGGACGGTGAGGGTGATGCTGCACGCCTCGGAACTGGTCGTCTTATGACAGGCGAGTAGATCGCCCACCACGACCACTAGAACTCAAGTCTCGTTGCTCAGGCCTAACCGACCTCCGGCGCCCCTGACTGCTTCCGTGCGCTCACACGCTCACCGAGGATTCCTGCGAGGCGGGCAGGACCACCACGTTGGCGAAGCCGCCCGGCCGCGACCCCACGAGCTCGAAGGCGTCGTTGACCTGCGCCAGGGGGAAGGGACGGTGCTCTAGGAACGACAGGTCGATCACCCCGGCGCCGATCATCGCGATCATCTGGTCGACCTCACCGGAGGTGAACCAGTTGGAGGCCAGGACCCGCACATCGCGCGCCACCACCTCCGCGTAGCTCTGGCTGATCTGCCCCTCGACCCCGCCCGCAGCCAGGACCGCGCACCCGCCGGGCCTAACCCCCCTCAGCAGTGCGTTGGTGGAGTTGCCCTGCCCGCCCACGCCCAGGCAGTCGTAGAGCACGTCCACGCCCGTACCGTCGGTGCGTCCCCGCGCCCAGACCGCCAGGTCCACGCCGTCCTCGGAGGAGACCGTCTCCACCCTGTGCGGAGCCATCTGCTGCACCCGCGCCAGTAGCTCCCGGTTGCGCCCCACCCCCAGAATCTTCGTCGCTCCCATCCCCAGGGCGATCGCCACCGCGGCCACCCCGAGCGTTCCCGTCACCCCGTTGATCAGCAGGGTCTGGCCCGGCCTCAGGTCCCCCTTGCACAGCGCCCCGAACGAGGTGCCGACGTAGCCGAACCGGGCCGCGGTGAGCAGGTCGATCGACTCCGGCAGGCGGGCCACGCGCGCGTCCGGGGCCAGCAGGTACTCCGAAAGCCCGCCGGTCCGGTTCTGGTTGAGCAGACGACCGTCGCTGTTCGTGGCCATGTAGCTGCGCAGACACCCGTGCACGCACAGGTCCTGGCGTCCCTGCCGACACTGGTGGCAAGTGTCGCAGGTCATGTGCGGGTCTACGTAGACCCGCTCCCCCTCCTCGATACCCAAGACGTGTTCGCCCACGGCCTCCACCGTCCCGGCCGCATCGAGGCCGAACACCGCTGGCAAGTCGGGCAGGGTGAAGGGGGTGCGGCCGTTGACGACGTTGTAGGAGTTGGGCACCAGGCCGCACGCGGCGACCTTGACCAGGACCTCTTTGGGGCCGGGAACGGGCTTGTCGACCTCCTCGACCTGCAGTGGGTGGCCGGGGGCATGCAGGCGGGCAGCGTTGATCTTGGGCATACGCCGCACCCTAACCGTCACGGTGATCCCAACGGGCGTCACCGAGGGTAGTGATTCTCTTCACTTTTGGGGTCACGCAGCTCAACATCGTGGGCGTGTTCAGGGTTGTGCCGGTTCGGCGAGAACGTTCGGCGATGAAGGGGGTCTCATGGTGGGCGCGTCGGCGCAGGCTCCTCAGATCGGCGGGGGCCTGTGGGGATGTCGCTGAACTTCATCGCCATCTGCGGGCCGAAGAGATGGGCTCTGTTGCGCAAACGCGTGAACAAGCGTTCCTGCTTTTGATCGACACAATCACCGGCCACCACATGCCCCACCAGGGGCGGGCGCAACCCGGTAGGAGACGCGCACGGGGCCGGTGCGGGGGCCTGTGGGCGGCTGGGGGCTGTGTGGGCACTCATGTCCACGCAGCCCCCCTTTTTTTGGCCGCCATGACTTTTCCGAGCGGAACGGGTTGAAACTTCTCGCGAGCATGCGGAAACATCACAACCGCCGCTCGGCTTGCGCGAGTGCCGCCATTCCCATTCGTCCTTAGTGTTTCGCATGTCCGAAAAGGGGTTTTTATTATGCCTGCCCGTATTGCAGGGGCGTCTTGCCCCGACCGGGCCTTGACAGGCGCGGAAACCGGTTAGCCACACCGGAAGGTCGTACCGGGCGGGGTGAGGAAGCGCAGCCGGACAGGGGCGTACGCCCCTGCGAGGCCATTGACACCCGCCCCGCACCGATAAACGGACCTCGCACGCGAGAAGAACCGACAAGAGAAATGCGCCCCGGAGGTGCTGGAACACCACCCGAGGCGCGATCCCCCACCTGAAGCAGCCAGGAGGAAGATCTATGAGTCATGGTACGGGTCGGCACCGCAGGCGCCGACGAGGGTGGGCTGGCCGTGCGCGGTGGGCCGTCGGCGCGGTGCTCGCGGCGATCATCGGGGTGAGGTCCGGGCCACCGACTTCGGCGCGGCCGGAGGTTCGAAAGCCGCCCCCGCGACGGGAACCCCTGAACCCCGGTCCCTCACGTCCGGAGCGTGAGCCGGAGTGGACCAGTCGCTATGACGAGGCGAGGCGTACCCATACGGAACGGACTCAGGTCCTCATCGCCGAGGGCAGGGAGGAAGCCGCGCCGGACGCCCCGGTCGAACTGCCGGAGTTCGGCTGGTGCGTGGACGACGACGGAGCGCGCGCGGTGCGCCCGTACCTGGTCGCGCACGAGTACCGCCAACGAGCCGAGCGGCGACGAGCGGCACCCCACGACCTCCACCGGGGAAAGCCCGCGCCGAGTGCCACCGTCGAGGCCGCCGCTTCGAGCGCCTCTGGTGAGTGGGGTGAACTGGCCGGACTGATACGTCAGTGGGAAGCACAACGGGTGCCCGTGGCCTGAGCTCGGGCCGCGATTTCGGGGCTGTCTCCCTGCGGAGGCAGCCCCTGTTGCTTGTCCGCCGTCGTGTTTGTGCGGTTAGGGCGTGCGACATCAGAACCCGGTGGTCCTCCCCACATTTTTCGTTACTGAGAGTACTTGGAAAACGGTTGTGCGGTGACTCTATGTGTGGCTAGTGTCACTCCTCGAAAGCGTGGTGTCAGGGCCGCGCACGGTGAGGAATCGGCGGTGAGGCATGCGCGTGCCTGCGGTGGGTTGGGCGGCGGTAACAGCGGTGGCCCTGGTGGGATGTGCGGCACAGGAGAGCGATCCCGTCAGCGAGTCGACGCGCACGCCCCCTGCCCTCGCGGCACCCGCCAGCCCGCCAGTCGAAGAGAAGGCAGTGGACGCCTATCTCGGGATGATGCGGGTTATGACGGGCGCGTTTTTGGAAGGGGCCACCGACCATCCAGATTTGGAGACGTATGCCCGAGGGCAGGCGTTGCAGCTAACCACGGACATGCTGGACGGTGCTACGGCTGCGGGAGAACCCGTGCTGCGTCCCAAGGTCGCGGACATGGAACTTGATGGCGATCCACCGACGGTTGTGGTCGAGGACTGCATGGACAACACCGAATGGACCCTGGTGAACCATCCTCCCCGCGACCCTTCTGAAGAGCACACGAGGCTGTACACGGCCACGGTCACCCTGTCTGACGGCCAGTGGAAGGTCGAGGAGCTCTGGCTGGGGGAGCAGAACGGGTGCTGATGCAGGTGTGGCGGGGGGTGGCCTGCGGGGTCTCCACCGTAGTCGGCCTCATGGCGCTCGCTCCGGTGGCCTGGGCTGATGGATCCGGAGTCGACGGTCACACCTCGTGTGCCGATGCCTCCTGTGAGGTGACCGCTCGAGCCCCGGGACACGTTCCGGCTGTCCCGGACGCTCCGCTTGCGGAGAGCGGTGCTGTGAACGAGGCGAGCGCTCCTGTCTGCGCCGTGCCGGATGTGGAGTTCGCGCAGTCCGGGCAGGAGGGCCCCCACGAGATACCGCCGGGCATGGCCCGGTGCCAGGGGGCCGCAAGTACCGGAAGCGAACCGGTGCTGGACCCCGTGGCCCTGGCGGAACAGGCGCGGGCGATGATGCGCCTGCCCGAGCCTGACATCGGCACCGCGCCGACTCCGGGCAAGCCCCGGTTCGTGAACATCCCCGCGTGGATGTGGGTCTCGGAGGAGGACTGGGAGCCGGTGTCGGCGACGGCGTCGGTGAGTGCGGGGTCGGTGACGGTGGTCGCGTCACCGGAGCGGGTGGTGTGGGACACCGGGGACGGGCACGAGGTGGTGTGCACCGGGCCGGGCACGGTCTTCTCCCGCGCTACCGCCGGGGAGGGCGGGTCTCCTGACTGTGGCCACATCTACACGGCCCTGCCTGTGGGCGGGGCGGGGGCGGCGGTGGATCTGACCGCGGTGTGGGAGTGGGGGGTGTCCTGGTCCAGCAGCGACGGCCAGGGCGGGGACCTAGAGGAGCTGACGACGACGTCGACCGTCGCGGTGCCGGTGAGCGAGATCCACTCGGTGGTCACCCACATCCGCTGACGGCACGAGACAGAGGTTGTTGAGGAAGGGGTGGGGATGGTCGCGCTCGCGAAACCGAACCAAAAAGACCAGAAAAATAGAGAAAACCCTGCGGGAGGTGCGGCGGAGTGGGAGTCGGTGCGGCTGGCTACGGTCTCGCGGCGCCGTTGGAAGTGGGGGCTGCTGGCCGGGGTGCTGATCGCTTCGGGAGGTATGGCGGGGGCCTGGGCGGGGCTGGCCTCGCAGGACACGCGCACGGTCGCGGTGCTCGTGGCCGACCTTCCGGCCGGGCACATGATCACCTCCGGTGACGTGACTCCGGTGGACCTGGAGAAGACCGAAGGACTCCGCCTTCTCACTCCGCAGGTGGCGGAGGGGATGGTGCTGACCAAACCGGTCCCCGCGGGTTCCCCTCTGGTGGCCGGTTCGGTCGCGGACAGCGCCCTGTGGCCCGAGCCGGGGCAGGCCGTGCTCGCGGTGCCCGTCACCACGCTCCCCCGGGACCTGACGGCGGGGACGACCGTCGACCTGGTCCCCACCGGGGCCACGCCGGGAGAAGCGACCGGGGACGAGGACACCGAAGCGGAGGAGCCGACCGGCGAGCCCGGGGTGGTGACGGGACTGGTCCACCGTGTGGTCTCGGACGGTGCGGAAGACCTCGGAGTCGGTCAGCAGGTGGTCGAGATGGTCCTGCCCCGGGACCAGGTGGCGCGCTTCTCACAAGCAGCGGCTGGAGGAGACGTGCAGGTCGTGGTGGTCAACCCGCACGAGGAAGTTCGCACGGACGCGGCGGGAGAGGGGCGCGGATGATCGTGGCGGTGTGTTCGCTCAGCGGGGCTCCGGGTGTGACGAGTCTGGCCACCGCGATCGCGGCGTGCTGGCCCTCGACCCCTCTGACGGTGCCCGTGCTGGTGGAGGCCGACACCTCCGGTGGGGACGTGGCCTCCTGGCACGGCATCGACCTGGGTGTGCGGAAGGGGCTGGTGTCGCTGGCCGCAGCCTCGCGCACACCACTACCGGTGTCCGTGGCCGCTGAGGCCTGGACGGAAGCGGGCGTCGCCGACGCGTCCGCGGCGAGCGCGCCCGTGCAGAACCATGCGGTGGAGCTACCCGGCGGCCTGCGGGTGGTCGCCGCTCCGGCTGATCCCCTGGAGACAGGGCGGGCGGTGGCCATGCTCGCCCGCAACCCGGCCCTTCTCCGGACGGAGAGGGTGACCGTGCTGGATGTGGGGAGGGCGGTGCCGGGGTCTGCGGGGACGGCCTTGATGCGTCACGCGGACGTCGTCGTGGTCGTCGCGAACCCGGGCGACGTGGGGCACGCGAACCGGTTGCGGGTGTGCGCTCCGACCCTGGCCTCGCTGAAGGAGGACGGGACTCGGGTCGGGCTGGTCGTGGCCGGTGCCTGTCCCCACCCTGACCGGGAGATATCCCAGGTGGCCTCGGGTCTGCCGGTGTGGGCGCATATCCCGCACGACCCCACGGGAGCGGCTCTGGTGCGCGGCGAACACCGTCCGCCCGGTCGCCGCAGGGACCGGCTGGCCGCGTGGTGGTCCCAGCGCCGTGACCCCGACAGCCTGGAGTGGATGCCGTTGATCAAGGCCGCCAAATCCCTGGCAGAGCTGTGTGACGACTTCTCCGGTCTGGGCCTGGACAGCAAGCTCGAGCGCGCGGTGGAAGCGAGCGTGGCATGACGACGATCCGTGAGACCCCGTACCTGGCACCAGCCCAGGACGAGAAGACGCTTCGAGCCACCGCGGTGGCGTTGGCCGGCAAGGTCACAGAACAGCTCATCATCCACCCCGGTGAGGCGATGAGCGGCACGCAGGTAGGCCAGCTCGTGGACACACTGCTGGATGACCAGGCACGCACCGCCCTGATCCGGGGAACAGCGGCGCTGTCACCAGCGGACGAGCCACGGTTGCGCCAACTGGTCCTGGACCACGTTCTGGGGCTGGGGCCGTTGGAGGAGCTACTCACCGAACCAGAGGTCCAGAACATCCACGTCATCGGTGCAAGTCCGGTGATCGTGGACTTCGGCGGGGGCCAACGAGAACACCGCCCACCGGTGGTGGACACCGACGCCGACCTCGTCGCCCTGGTGCAGCGGGCCGCTGCCCGCGCCCCCGGCGGGGAGCGTCGCTTCGACATGGCCGCGCCGATCCTGTCCATGGAACTCGAAGACGGCTCCCGGATGTCGGCGGTGATGCCCGGGATCGCGGACCGTCCGACCGTGACGATCCGATGCCACCCCGCCCGCTACCTGCGATTGGGAGACCTCGCGCGGACGGGAATGGTCGACCAGACCGCACGCGACCTGCTGGTCTCGGCGGTCAGGGCCCGAGTGAACGTGATCATCTCCGGCGCCACGAACGCGGGCAAGACCACCCTGCTCCGCGCACTGCTGGGCACGGTGGAGGGCGAACGCGTCATCACCGTCGAGGATTCGATGGAGCTGGGACTGCACCGCCACATGACTGACGCGGATGTGGTGGCGTTGCAGGGGCGCCCGCCCAACATCGAAGGCGTCGGGGAGGTCACCCTGGCCGAACTGGTTCGGGCCGCACTGCGGATGTGCCCGGACCGGGTGATCGTCGGGGAGACCCGAGGCCCGGAGACCATCGCGCTGCTGAACGCGATGTCGATGGGCACGGACGGGTCGATGTCCACCATCCACGCCTCATCGAGCCAGCAGGTGTTCGCCAAGCTCGCCGCGTACTGCGCCCAGTCGCCCGAACGGCTCACCGCCTCGGCCACTGCGTCCCTCACGGGGACGGCCGTGCACCTGGTGGTGCACATCGACACCGCCCCGACCGGGGAGCGCGTCGTCACGAGTATCCGTGAGGTCGTGGGTTCGGAGGGCGAGCAGGTCCTCTCCAACGAGCTGTACGTTCGCTCGACAGACGATCCCGTGGGAACTGTGGTGTGCCCTCCGAGCGGACTGGTCGGCCAGCGCCTGGTCAGGGCCGGTTACGTGGTGCGGGGGTGGGCGTCGTGACGCCGGAGTGGGGCTGGGATATCGGCGGACTGGTCTTCAGCGGCGCGTTGTGCGGTGCGGGCGTCGCCTGCGCCGCGTACGTGGTGAGCCTCCTTCCCCGTCGCGCGCCGTCCGCCGCTCCAGGTCGGTGGGCGAAAGCCCTGCGCCGACGTGGAACGTGGCTGCGCGTGGCCGGTGCAGTAGGAGCGGGGGCCATGGTCGGGGCGGTGACGGGGTGGCCGGTCGGAGTGCTGCTCGCCGCTGCTGCGGGATGGTGGATGCCCGCCCTCCTCGGCCCCGACACCACGATCCGGACTGAAGCCGACCTGGCCGAGGCGCTGGCTTCCTGGGCCGAGCAACTACGGGACATGATCACCGGGGCCTCCGGTCTGCACCAGGCCGTGACCGCGACCGTTCCCGTTGCCCCGGAGCCGATCCGTGGCCAGGTCGAAGCACTGGACGCCCGGTTGCGCGCCGGGTTGCCGATGGGCCAGGCCGCCTCCGAGTTCGCCCACCGTGTCGGCTCCGACCTCGGCGATCTGATCGCGCTCACCCTGACCATGGGAGCTTCCCGCCAGAGCGGGGACGTGGCCGGGGCCCTGTCCCGGCTGGCGGAGGCCGCTCGGGAACGGGCGACCACGGTGGCCAGGGTGTCGGCGTCCCGCGCGAGGGTGCGCTCATCGGTACGGATCATCGCCGCCGCCACCACCTTCATGCTCGTGGGCATGGCGGCGTTCAATCCGTCGTTCCTGGAGCCGGTGGGCACGTTCTCCGGACAGTTCGTCCTCGGAGTGGTCGGAGTGCTGTGGGCGGCCTCGTTCTTCTGGCTGGCCCGCCTGGCGTCGCCGCCCAGGCAACCGCGTCCCTTCACCCCCGTGCTCGCGGGTGCCGCTGGGATGGGCGGTGTCGGGTGAGCGCGGTCGTGATGTCCGTGGCAGGGGCCATGATCGGCGCGGGGACGTGCGCCGCCGCTTACGGTCTGCGCCGTCCTTCCCTGAGCGAACGCCTCGCCCCCCACCCGGTTCCGAGACCACAGTCCCCTTCGGGCAGCGGTTGGGCGCACCGGGTCGGCCATCGCGTGGGTCACGTCCTGGCCCGCGCGAGCATTCCGGGACAGGGCATGGCCAGGACGCTCACGGCAGCGGGCACACCGGTGGAGGTGTACCGGGCGGAGAAGGCCGCTGCCACAGGGCTCGGGATTCTCCTGGGAACGGTGGTGGCCACCGCGGGCAGTGCCCTCCTGCCCGGCCCCATGACGCCGTGGCTGCTCGCGGCCCTGGCCGCAGGATCGTGCTTCATGGCCCCTGACCTGGCCGCCCGAGGCGCCGCCGCAGAGCGCCGGGCCGAACTGCGTGCGGCCACATCGGCGTTGGCCGACCTGGTGGTGATGGGCTTGGCAGCGGGTGCCGGAGCCACGGGCGCGATCACCACCGCCCTTCAGCACGGGGAGGGCCGTGCGCCGGAGCGGATCCGCGCTGCGGTGCACGCCGCGACCCTGAGGCACCAGCCGCCCTGGAAAGGCCTCGAAGCCGTGGCCGAGGAGACCGGGGTGCGAGAACTCGCGGAACTGGCCGGATCCCTGCGGTTGGGCGGTGCCTCCGGGGCGCGCACCCGCACGTCCCTGACAGCGAAGGCGTCGTCGCTGCGGGCCCGGAGCCTGGCGGAGACCGAGGCCGCAGCGCACGCGGCCACCGAACGCATGACCCTGCCGACGATGGGCCTGGTGGCCGGATTCCTGATGCTGATCAGCTACATCGCCCTCGTGCACGTGATGGCCGGTTTCTAGACAAGGAGAGGTCCCAGTGAGGGGTTTCCTTCAGCGTTCCCACAGCCGGGTACGCACATGGCTCACGCCACCACGTTCCGTCATGTCGGACGCGGGGTCGGCGACAACCGACTGGATCCTGATCATCGTGGTGTCCATCACCATCGCCACCGTGGTCGGAGGAATCCTGGTGGGAGAGTTCACCACGGCAGCCGAGTCCATCGACCTGGGCGTCAACCGATGACCGCCTCTGCCAGCGGACGGAGCAGCCGTTCACCGAAGGCGCGCGAGGACCGGGGCAGCGCCGAGCTGCTCTTCATCCTTCCCCTGGTCTTCGTGATGGTGCTCGGCGTGGTGCAGGCGGGCGTGTGGGCACATGCCCAGCACCGGGCCCAGACCGTCGCTTCGCAGACGCTGGCGGCGGCCCGTGCCTTCGACGGGACCACGGCGTCGGCTTACGCGCGGGCCGAGCAGGCGCAGGACCAGCTGGGTGGCGGGATCCTCCACCAGGTGGAGATCGAGGTCGACCGCACCGTGGAGTTGGCGCGGGTGCGGGTCCGGGGCCAGGTGGTGAGCCTGCTGCCGGGGGTGAAGGTGCCGGTCTCCTCCGAGGTGTCCGGCCCGGTCGAGCGTCTCACGCCATGAACAGCCACGTCCGGGGTTCCTGGTGGCGGCGCGGCGGTGACAGCGGGAACGCATCGGTGGAACTGGTCCTGGTCGTCCCCGTTCTCGTGCTGGCGCTGTTGTTGATGGTGGTGGCGGGCCGCCAGGTCTCGGCCGCCCTGATCACGCAGGACGCGGCCTCGTCCGCCGCTCGGGCGGCCTCACTGCAACGCGACGCGGTCTCCGCGTACGACCGCGCGCGCCAGACGGCCGAGCGGGAGCTGGCCGACCGGGGGGTGGCCTGCGCTCCCTTCGCCGCTTCGGTGGATGTTTCCCGGTTCGGCGCGGGCGGGGTGGCGAGGGTGGAGGTGACGTGCACGGTCACCGTCATCGATCTGGGCGGGCTCGGCGGACAGCGTGCCTTGCGTGCTACCGCGGTCTCTCCGGTCGACCCCTACCGGGGGCAGACGCCATGAACCAGGCGCCCAGGCGGCGTCGACGACGCGGGGACGCAGGGCAGGCGTCGGTGTTCCTCATCATGCTCGTACCCGTCGTGATGGTGGTGTTCGCGTTGGTGTGGGAAGCCGGGCAGATGCTCGTCACCAAGGCCGAGTTGCTGACGGTCGCGCACACGGCTGCCCGCGCGGGCGCCCACCAGCTGGACACGGCCGCCACCGTTGAGAACGGAGCCCCGGTCCTGGATCCGGAAGGGGCCACACGGGCCGCTGTCGGCCACCTGCGTTCAGCGGGGAGCGCGGGCGGGGCGCAGATCGAGGGCGACCAGGTCGTGGTCCTGGCCCGAACCGTCTACACCCCCGCCCTGCTGCCGATCGGACCCAGCGAGATCGAGGCAGAGGCGACCGCGACCGCGCTTCAACCCCCGCCAAGATGACCCTGCGCCCAGCCGCACGGTCCGAATCCCGAACCAGGTTCAAAGCGAACGGAGGAAGAGGTATGCCCCGAAGCCCGTGGTCCGTGGCGGGTGAAGCGCTGGTGACGGTGGTCCTGTTGCTGGGTCCGCCCCTGCTGGCGACCCGTCTGGAGTGGCCGCTGGGAAAGCACACCACATGGGTGTGGTTCGCCCAGTACCTGCGCGGGGGCAGAGTCCCAGACGAAGCCGTCATCGCCTTCTTCATCGTCGTTCTGTGGGCGGTGTGGACAGCGCACCTGGTGCTCGTCGTTCTCGACGTCGTCTCCGTGCTGCGCGGGCTCGCCCCCAGGGTGGGCCTGGTACGGGTCGTGTGGGCTCTGGTCGCCGGGAGCACCGTTGCGACCACCACCCACACCGCTGCCGTCGCCGCACACGTGGACACGGTGACCGAAGCACCGATGCCACCCGTGGCTGCCCACCCCGAGGAAGCCGCGGAGGTATGCGGGGAGCAGCCGGAGGGGCAGGGGGTGATCGACCGCACGCGTGTCCTGACCGGGTTCGGATTCGACTCGGCTGCCCTCAACCCGACTATGAAGGAGGCACTGGAACCGACCATCGCCATGATCGCCGACTTCGGACTTGCCGAGACGCCGGTAGTGGTCATCGGACACACCGACCCCATCGGCGACCCCCTCTACAACCAGGACTTGTCCGAACGACGCGCCCAAGCGGTCGCGGACTACCTGGCTGAGAACGTGGACGAGGTCGAGTTCGAAGCCCAGGGTGTGGGATCAGCCCAGCCGCCTTCGGCCACACGGGCGTCGTACGAAGAGCACCGCCGGGTCGAGGTCACCTACGCCCTCCAACGCCCCTCAGCCCCCGCACACGAGCCGTCTGCAGATGCCGAGGCGGGAGAGGATCCTGAGGCTGCCCCCGCTCCGGAGCGGGTGAGGCTGGACGTAGCCACCGCGGGCGAGGGCACCGGGCTCGACGCTGTCGCAGTCGGAACCGTTGCCGGGGCAGTCGGTCTGGGAGTGGGGTACGCGGCCGGAAGGCGGCGAACTTCAGCAGCGCCCCGGAAGCAGAGCACGGATCCCGAGTCGACGACCGGCCCCGACGACCTCGATGCGGCCTCCACCATCGAGGCCCCCGGCTCCAGCCAGGCCGACCTGTTGCATGAGGTTCCAGCAGGTTCCGCCCACCATGTCATTGATGAGGCCGGATACGTGCTCGTCTCCGACACCGCCCGGGTATCCAGCCGAGGAGGGCTCGCATTCACCGGGGCTTACGCGCCAGGGGTCCTCGCGGCCGTGGTCGCTGAGCATGCCCCGGGGCCGGTCGTGCTGACCAGTACGGCCGCCGCGCTCCTGGAAGGGGAAGGTGTGCCGATGCAGGGCCCGCAGGTGGTCTCGGACCTTCGCGGGGTTCAGATCGCGGTGGAAGCGGAACTCTTGGCCCACGCGCGCCACCTTGACGCGGACGACGAGGAGCCTGGAGAAACCACCACGACCGCCCCGCCTCTCCTGGTGGCGCTGACGACGGACGACCTCGACGCCGACCAGGGCCTACCGGCGCTGCTGGTCGACACCCCCGGGTTGGTGGCGTGCGTGCTCGGCGGTACCGACCACGCCAAAGTCACGTTGGACTGTGAGAACACCGGCCGGATCCATGTGGGAGCCTCCGGCGGAGAAGCGACGCACACAGGTCCTCTGCGGCTCTGGACCCGGCCGCGGGGCCAGGACGAGCAACCGGACACGAGCCCCTACCGAGAGGCCTCCCATACCTCGGAGCCCTCCTCGGAACAGAAAGAGCCGGACCAGTCCGAAGAGGGACAACCCGAGGAAGAGCGGTTCGAGGTCCCGGGCTGCTCCGGTGAGAAGGCGCGCATCAGGGTGCGGGTACGGCTGTTCGCTCCCCAAGCGGTGTGTGAGCTCAACGGTCACGATGTCCTTCACGGGACTCGCACGAGCACCTACACCCTCCTCGCTGTCTTGGCGCTCGGCCCCAGGGAGGGCGTCTCCCACCAGGAGGTGACGAACGTTCTCGCGCCCCAGATGTCCGAGACGCAAGCGCGCCGGTTCAGGTCCAACGCGGTCACGACTTTGCGCAGGGCCATGCGCGATGCGTTGGATCTGGGGCCCGAGGTTCCGATCGTCGAGAGCGAGAAAGGCCGGTACCGGTTGCAGTGGGAGTTCTTCGACATCGACGTCCGCGAGTTCTGCGGCCTCTACGCTGACCTGAGAACGGCGAGCGCGTCAGAGGTAGAGGTGAAGCTAAGGAATATGGCAAGCCTCTATGGCAACGATCTTCTTTCGGACCTCCAGGATGAATGGATCGCGGAGCGCCGCTGGGAACTTCAAGCTGCCGTAGCGGACGTGTACATGCGCTTGCTCGACTACGTTGACGACGAAGAGGAACGCATACGACTGATTGACTGCGCTTTGCGAGTAGACCGACTGAACGAAGCGCTGTACCAGGAAAAAATGAAGCACTACGCCCTACTGGGGAGGAAGGACGCGGTCCACCGGTGCTTCCATTCCCTGAAGGATGAGCTCCAAAAATCCGGAGCCAAGCCCGGTCCGGACTCGCGTGCCCTCTTCGAGAACCTCGTTCGCTGACATTCGCAAGTCGGGCACAAGGCGGGCCGCCTGCTGAGGCGGAGACGAGCGTGGGAGCACGGAGCCTTGGTGGGCCACACACGGGCCTGTGCCTCCGCCTGTGCCTCCGCCTGTGACTGGGCCATTCCGGGGGCCTGTGACTCCGCCTGTGGGAGGGCCGCTTAGAACGGCCCACGCCTGCGGCGTTATCAGTGCAGGTCAGAGCCCCTCTGGGTGGGCCAATGGCCGTCCAGACTTATACCCAGTGGGTAGTCATCTTCACGTAGGGGGCGGCGCGCCCCCTTCTCCTGCTCGGCGGGGGGGGCCTACCGGCCGCCCCCGCCCCTCTGTGTACTCCTGTCCTCTCCCTGCCCTCCTCCCCTCCCTCACAGTCCCCAGACGTCGCTTTCTTTTCCTTACTCCATCAACCATGGAAAGCGTCCCTCTGTGCCCCTGATGATCGCCCAGTTCGGCTCCGGGGATAAAAAACATGATCGCCTAGATCGATTTCGAACATGCCCGCGTCCCCCACGCGCGCGTGCGCGGATCCTCTCCAGGGATGCGCGCCGAAAAGATTCCCCGGAAAACCCGCGACGCGAGTTGACAACCCCCCGTCAACCAAGTTCCTATGGGCGTGCTCCCCGGGGCGGAACAACGGCTCCGGGGCGGGCGGGAAAAATTTCCCGCGACACGAGTTGACAAACCCGTGTCACCCAAGGTCACCTTGGGCTCCGCCCCGAAGCGGGCACCGTTTCCGGGGCGGGCGGAAAAAGGTTCGCGACACGAGTTGACAAACACCGGTCAACCAAGTGAACCTCGGACCGAAAACGACAAACACCCGAGAATTCAAGGGGGTTGAGGAATGCGCACCGTGTTTGCCATGGCGGTCATCGCCGGACGAGTATTCGCCCGGCCGAGGCCGCCCACGCAGGCCGACATCGCCAACAGGGCGCGCGCCCAACGGGCGAGGCGGGTGGCCGGTGACTACGAGGCGGCGATTGCCCGGGAGCTGGCCGCACGGGGACGCGCGGTGCACCTGCACCGCACCGAGGGCGAGAGTCCCGCTGCTCGGCGGGCGGCCAACGACCACGCCCGAGCGGTTCGGTACCGCGCCGAAGTCGGAGCCCTGTTGTTCCAGCTCCATGCCCACCGCACGGTTGCGGCCTGAACACCCGATAACACACCTACGAAGGAGAACCGACCCTCATGAAGTGTCCGCACTGCGAGGAAGACGTACAGGAAGCCGAGCCCCTCGGCTGGAACGTCCCGATCGGCCCTACCCCGGCCTACAGCCACCTGGACGGCAGCGAGCTGTGCCCCGAGGTGACCTCCGAGGGGTACCGACCGGCCCAGCCGGTCCCGACCACCTCGGCCTGATGCGGCCGACCCGAAGGAGGCAACCTTCGGGCCGACCCCACCGCAACACCCGCGCCCACCGGACAGGTGTGGAGCCAAAACGGCTGGGCGCGGGCCCAACACCACCAACGAAGTGGAGTGTGCTGTGAGCACGAGTATGCCCTACCGAGCACGGCGGATCATCGTTACCCGCGATCACATCGAGGACCTGCGCGTCCACGGGACAGGTGCGTGCCTGACCTGGCACGAAGGAGTCCACCAGGTGCAGGCGGTCGGTCCGCGCACCGCGACCGATTCCAACCGGATGATCATCATCGGCTACGAGCAGATGGTGGAGATGGCCCAGGACCACGCCAAGAACGGGGACGAGGTCACCGACGAGGACCTCGCCCGGGACCTGACCGACATCGCCAGCGACTGGCGGGCCGAGTGGCCCGAGATCCGCGCGATGAACCTCCAGGTGCACGCCCTGCGCCGCGCTCTGACAGACGCGGGCTCCTACCTGGCCAGCGCCCCCACCTTCCGGCTGCCCACCAGCGGGCTGCCCCAGATGACGGACTACTACGGCCTGGCGCGAAGCACCCGCCTGGCACAGGTCACGGTCAGTTTCGCCTTCATCGAACCGACCCGGATCACCACCAGCGACCCGGGCGATGACACCCAGCCGATCGCCGACCTGACCCTGGGCACCGGAGGCACGCTCACCCACCTCGCGACCAGCCACCTGATCGCCTCCACGGTGATCTGCGCCCTGAACCAGGACCGCTAGCGCCTACCCGGGGCCGCCCCGCCACCGGGCGGATTCTAGGGGTCGTTGCAACACCGATGATTAGTTGCTCGCTTGGAGCAGCTTAGCGAGGCGCTCGGCTGGGGTATCCCAGCCGAGCGTTTTGCGTGGGCGCCCGTTGAGCTGGACGGCCACTACCTCCAGATGCTCACGTGAGTGCACCGACAGATCGGTGCCCTTGGGGAAGTACTGGCGCAGTAGCCCGTTGGTGTTCTCGTTGGAGCCGCGCTGCCAGGGGCTGGCCGGGTCGCAGAAGTAGACGGGGATGTCGGTGACGGTGGTGAACGCCCCATGGGCGGCCATCTCCGAGCCCTGGTCCCAGGTCACCGAGCGGGCCAGATGCCGGGGCAGGGTCTGCACCGTGGTGGTCAACGCATCACGCACCTGCTCCGCGCCGCGCCCGTGAGGCAGGTGCAGCAGCATCGTGTACCGGGTGGAGCGTTCCACGAGGGTGCCGATCGCCGAGCCACCATCGGCACCGATGATCAGGTCGCCCTCCCAGTGGCCGGGCACCGCCCGGTCAGCGACCTCCGCAGGACGCTCGCTGATCATCACCATGGGGGCGGCGAAACGGGGATGGCGCTGCTGCGCCTGGCGGCGGGGCTTGCGCCGGGCACGGCCCGAGCGCAGCGCACCAGCCAACTCCCGGCGCAGCTGGCCGCGGCCTTGGACATACAGGGCCTGGTAGATCGTCTCGTGGCACACGTGCAGCTCCGGCCGATCGGGGAAGTCGCGTTTGAGCCTACGACTGATCTGCTCAGGGCTCCATTTTTCGGTGAGCAGCTCCTGGATCCGCACGCGTAGTTCGGGGTTCAGCCAGATTCTGGAGGGCTTGGGGCGTGGTCGGCGGGCATCGGCGCGGGTTTGGGCGGCGTGGGGGCGGTAGTGGCGTTTGCCGCGCGGGTCCACAGTGCCGTTACGGCGGATTTCCCGGCTGATCGTGGAGTGGTTGCGGCCCAGTTCTGCGGCGATGGCTCGCGCGGACTTGCCCTCGCGGTACAGATCAGCGATGTGCAGGCGTTCAGTCTCGTTCAGGTAGCGGGACGGGCCGGTGGGCGGTACCACCGTGGTGATGGGTGGTACCGCCCTTCGGCGGTCGTTCTCGGCGCTGCGTCCGTTACGCCACTTCCTGCCAGTACGGGCATCGACGCCCACCATCTGGCAGGCTTCGGTGTTGCTGTAGCCCTGCTTCATGAGCTGCAAGTATGCCGCTCGTTCAGCGGAGAGCTTCCTACGGCCCTGCGGGGTTCGGTCCTTGCGGATATGGAAGTCCATCGCACCCCTTGAACTGGGGTGTTGCAACCACCACTAGAACCCAAGCCGGAGCGGGGCGGCCCCACCACCCGACAACCACCTCGCGCCGAGCGCTGTGTTCGACGCGCCCACAAGAAGGGACCCCACGTGTTCAAGGACGTACCTAACGTGACGATCGCTGACTGGTTCGCCTCCGCCGAGATCACCTCGCGCATGCTGCGCACCCTGGACAGGATCGGCCCCGGCGGGGTGATCATCGCCGACCTGTCCCGGCGCGACTACTACGCCACCCACGCGCGCACCCTCGACCCCGCCAGCCAGACCTCCTTCATCGTGTACGGCTACCACGACCTGGCGTTCGACCTGCGGGTGTACACCCGCCAGTGCGGGGACCGGGCCTGGGAAGAGCTGGTCCCCGATGTTGACTGCGCCGTCTGGGAGTGCATGGACGAGACCCTCAAGGACGTCACCGGAACCGGGTTTGTCGTCACCCGGATGCGCCAGGCCATGCAGGCGTGCGGGTTCGACCTGACCGGCGCCCCGCACTACTACGACCGGTACGCCAGCCCCGGCGACTACGCCAGCCCCAGGACTCGGATGGTGCAGGACTTCTACACCGACCGGGCCAACCCAAATATCGCAGTCACCGTCAAGAGCCCGACCGATGAGAAGAGCGGGGAGCTGTCCCTGATCACGATCAGCGACAGCGACCGGCACGTCACCGGCTGGCCCACACGCATGCGCACCCAGTTCGCAACGGGCCCCAACGCGCACCGGGTGCGCGAGGCCATCAAGGCCCACCTGCGCCGCCCCCGCACCTAACCGCCGCCTCACCGGGCCGCCCCGCCACGGGGGCGGGGCGGCCCCACCACCCGACACTCCTGCGCCGAGCGCTGTGTTCGGCGCGCCATGAAAGGGACTCCGTCATGTCTGTCATTCCTGCGATGAGCGACCGGTTCCGCGACGGGGAAGTCGAGGTCACGGTGGACACGCTCCGCGACCTGCACCGCACCGGACCCGGCACGATGATCATCGCCGACCTCCACCAGACCTCTTATGAGGTCACCCACGCCCGCGACCTGTACACCGAGGTCCCGATCCTGGTTCCCGTCTACGGACACGGCGACCTCCTCCACGACCTGGACCGCTGCCAGGACTGGGAGGAGCTGGCGGACGCGACCACCGAGCTCGCCTGGAAACAGCTCGACCGCTGGACCGAGTCCTCCCTGTACATCCACCCCCTCATCCGGGGGTTGCGCAAGGACATGACCTTGCAGGGCATGGACCTCAACCACCGACCCCGCTACGGACACACCCTGGACGGCGCGAAGCGGATCGATGACACCTTCGCCCTGCGCGCCGACCCGCGTATCACCTTCACCGCCTGCTACGTCCAGCGCCACTCCGACAGCCTCCTGGTGTCCCTGGACATGCGCGCCCAAGGCCAGCACGTCACCACCTGGACCCAGCGGGTGACCCACACCGAACCGCCCCGGTTCGTGAGCGAGGCGCCCCTGCGGGCCCAGCTGCACCTGGACACCCTGCCCTAACCGCCACGCCAACCGGGCCGCCCCGTCACCGGGGCGGGGCGGCCCCACCCATGCCACCGCTCTACGAAGGGATTCGTCTGTCATGACCACGACCACCACGTCGGCTCCGCGCCGCTCTGCTATCCGTACCCGTGACCTCGTTCTGGCCGCCCTGGCCGAGGCCGCCGAACCGGTCACCGTCACCGAGTTGGCTGAGCGTGCGGGGGTGGGCAAGTCCACCCTGGGCAAGCACCTGCCCGTCCTGGAGAAGGACGGGCAGGCGGTGCGCACCCCGGGCGGACGCGAGGGGCGTCGCCGCCTGCCCGACACCTGGCAGACCGCCACCTCCACTACCTCGGACACAGCCACCGAGGAGGGCACCTCGGCCCAGGCGGACGAGCACATCGAGGAGGAGCCTGACACCACCTCCGTTTCCGCTGAGCCCGACACCGTGCCGGACATCGCTGCGGAGGCCCCCGAGGTGGACCTCTCCACCTCGGCGACGCAGGAGGTCTCTTCGCAGGTGACTCCGGAGCAGGCCTCGGTGGACGAGGCGACCGCGACCGAGGACCAGAGCCCGACCGCCATGGACGCTGCGGCGTTGCCCTCTGCGCCTCGGCCGAACCCTGCCGTTCGAAGCACGGCTAGGGCGACCGCTGCCCGTGTCGGGGTCACCGCTGGGGAGGGCCTCAACCCGGTCAGCGGTAGCACTCGACTCGCACCGGGCGAGTTGAAGCTGATGGTCAAGGCCATCTTGGACGCTGACCCGGGTGAGGAGTTCACCGCGACCGAGATCAGCCACCTGCTCCAGGGCCGCTCCATCGGAGCCATCCAGAACAACCTCGCCCGCCTGGCCACGGAGAAGCGGGCGGTACAGACCTGCGACCGGCCGCGCCGCTACCGCTCGGCCAAGCACCCCGCCTGACCCGCCACCACCCCGGGGGTGCGGGCCACTGAACAGCCCGCACCCCCACCTTCCACATACCCTAGGGGAGTATTAATGTTCGACGTTGCCTGGACCGTGTTCGACCTCGACTGCCTGGAATGGGAGTACGCCCTGGCCCTGACCGGGCTGTGCGTGACCGTCACCCTGATCGGGATCGTCAACCGCACCAGCCACCTGCTGAGCACCTACTACGTGCGCGGCCAGTGGCCCGGCATGGTCCACCACGACGAGCGAGGCCCGGGAACCATCTGCGGACCGTGCGGCCACCACCTCGCCGCCCACGACCGCGCCACCGGCCGGTGCTGCCACGGCACCCCGCTGGACCACCTCGCGATGATCATCGCCCTGCCCATGCCCCTGCTCGTGCGGGACATGCTGCAGCAGGCGGGCTGCCCCTGCCGACTGAAGGGCAAGCGCCCCTGACCCACACCGCGAACCGGGTGAAGGCCCCCGGCCCGCACCAGCCCCGCGCTGGTGCGGGCCGGGGGCCTTCAGCATGCTCCGACTTTTCCCCGGGGTTTTTCCAGGCCGGTGTCGCATCCGCGATGGGGACGTCTTCTTAGGGGTTCATCAGGGCGAGAACAACGAAGGGGGCTCCTGATGACCCACACCCACAACAACACCGGGGCGGGCAGGCCGCCGCTGGCGGTCTGGCTGTGCGCGCCGACCGCGCACCAGCCACCTCCCCCCGGCGGGGACCTGGTGCCGGTGCCGCGCCGGTTGGCCCGCCGCCTGGTGGCCGAGTACACCCAACCCGGTGCGGTGGTCGCGGACCTGACCGGCACCAGCCTGGTCGCCGAACAGGCCGCAGCTGCAGGGCGCTTCTACGAGGTAGGCCCGTCCACCTTCCCGCACCGGCCGGCGCACGGGGAGCAGGAGGTGGCCTGGGCAGACCTGACAGCCCTGACGGTCAGCGCCGAGATCGACCAGGAACAGCAGACGCGCGAGCGACAGCTGCGGGCCCGGATGCTCTTCGCCGCCACCCTCACCCGCCCCGGCGGAATCATCGCCGCCATCACCGCCGTGGGGCACACCCTGCAGGGCGAGGTGGTCGACCCGGCACCAGGGCTGGTGCGGGCCGCCTCCTGCGCGGGGCTGGTCTATCTGCAGCACGTCATCGCGATCACCGCACCGCTCTGCGAAGCCGGACTCGGTGCCACCATCCCGGTCCGGGGTGAGGGCTTCGACCCCGACGAGGAGGAGGTGGGGTCGGGGTTGCCGGCCTCGGTGGCTGATGCGGCAGCCTCCATCACCTCACCCGCACACCTGAACGTGTCGGTGTTTCGCCTGCCGAAGAAGGGCCACACCGTCACCGCGGACGCTCCCGGGGAGGTGGACGCATGACGCAGGAACACCACGCCAATTTTGGCCACCAGGCGGACATGTTCGAAGAAGTCCACGCGCACGACCACCCGCACGACCAGCCGGGCGATCTGCCAGGTGGTGCGGGGTGGTCGGTGTGGTTGACCGGCCAGCAGCAGGCCCGCCAACAGCGCGGCACCCGCTACTCGCGCCTGTCGGTGGAGCACCCCGCCAAGATGCTCCCGGCCATCGCCCGCCACGCCATTCGCACCTACACCCGACCCGGCGAGGTGGTGCTGGACCCGATGTGCGGGATCGGCACCAGCCTGGTCGAAGCCGTCCACCTGGGACGCGACGCCGTCGGGGTGGAGCTGGAGCCCAAGTGGGCCAGCATCGCGAGGTTGAACCTGGAGGCCGCCCAGGCTCGGGGCGCTCTCGGCCAGGGGAGGGTGCACACCGGTGAAGCCGCCCGCACCCTGGCCGGTCTGACCGAGGACGCCCTGGCCGGGAAGGTGCGGCTGGTGCTGACCTCGCCCCCGTACGGGTCCATGACCCACGGCCAGGTCCGCTCGCGCCGTGACGGCGCCGAGGCGGTGGAAAAGCACGCCCACGTCTACTCCCGCGACCGCGACCGGCGCGCGGACAACCTCGCCTACCAAAAACCCGAGATGCTGGCTGGTTCCTTCACCCGGATCATGGCCGCCTGCAAGCCCTTGCTGGCCCCGGGCGGGGTGGTCGTGGTGACCACCCGCCCCTACCGCAAAGACGGACGCCTCATCGACTTCCCCGGTCAGGTCGCCGACGCCGCACAGCGGGCGGGGTTGGTGCAGGTTGACCGGTGTGCGGCGCTGCTGTGCGCCATCAAAGACGGGGAGGTGGTCTCGCGGACCTCGTTCTTCCAGCTCATCGAAACCAAACGCCTGCGCAAGGAGGACAAGCCGGTGCACGTCATTCAGCACGAGGATGCGCTCGTGTTCACCAACCCCGCCCCGGCCGCAGGTGAGGGGAGCGCGGCGGCATGAGCACGCCCGCCCCCAACCTGGCTGCTGCTGCCACCACTCGCTTCGAAAGGACACCTGGCCCTGTGGGCTTCTCCGACACCGCATCCGCGGACCTGCGCAGGCGCATCATCGACGACATCCGTACCCTGGCCGACTTCCTGGACCTGAACCCCGAGTTGCCGGTGGGCCGACACACCCGGGTGGAGGTCGTCTACTTCCCGCACACCGACACCGACGACGAGGCCTTCGACGAGGTGGCCGACGTGGCCGCCCTGCTGGGCCGCATCCCGGCGTGGGAGGGCGAGCACTACGTGGTCGAACACGCCCACGGCGCGGGACGCTACCGGGCGGTGGCCATCCCCGAACACACCCGGGCCACACACCGGGCCTGGCTGACCTATACCGGGCACGTGCGCCCCGACTGACCAGGCGCCGAGCCCGAACAGGGCTGGTAACCGGATGGGCGGTGTGGGGCGCCACGGCGGCCCTCACCGCCCAACCCCGCCCCGGGGGCACCCCAACGGCGTCTGCGGCCCGCAGCGTGGCCCACAGCGCCCCACGGGCGGCGAGCCCTGACCCAGCCCCGCAGGCGAAAGGCCTGGTGAGGTGGATACGAGGCGGAGGAAAAAACCGTTGGCCCATGTCATGAATCCGCTTGACCACCTCTACGAGGTCGAGCGTGGATGCGTGGTGCCCCGCACCACGCGGGGTCGCGCACCGCATCCGCGCACGTCAACACCAGGCAGGAGGTGGACAAGGTGGACATGAAACCTCCAGTCACGCTGGGCGAGGTCAGCTCCTTGCCGCTGCTGTTGGACCCGGTCACCGCCGGACACCTTCTCGGGATGAGCCGCTCCCGCACCTACCGCCACCTCCAGGCAGGCACGTTCCCCGTGCCCGCCCACCGGGTGGGCCGGTCCTGGCACATCCCGACCGCGGGAATCCTTGCCCACCTGGGGATCGACCTCACCGCCCTGCTGGGACATTGCGGATGCGGTGCGCGCCATGACGAACACCAGGAGGCCAACCATGGCCGTGCGTGAAGGTTCCACGTTCAAACGCTGCGGGTGCCGCGACCAGACATCCCACAAACTCCTCGGAGCCAAGTGCCCACTCCTGCGCCGCCGCAACGGGGCCTGGAGCTCCACCCACGGACGGTGGGGCTACCAGATCGAACTGCCGCCCACCAGCCAGGGGAGCCGCCGCCAGGTACGCAAGGCCGGTCTGGAAACCCAGGACGAGGCCCTGCGGGAGCTCGCCCACGTCAAAGCCCTCCTGGAAACCGCCGAGGACGAGCACCAGCTCGTCCAGGTCGCCGACCTGATCCAGTCCACGTTCAAAAAGCACGAACCCCTACCCGCGCCCGACACCATCAAGCGCTACCTGAACCAGGGCATGGACGTACGCGCCGAGGCCCCCACCGTCGCCGCGTGGCTGACCGAGTGGCTCGAGCACAAACCCGACCTGGCCCACAGCACCCGCGCCTCCTACGCCGGGCACATCCGCAACCACCTCACCCCCCACCTGGGACACCTGCGCCTGGACCGGCTGCAATCCCGACACATCGAGGCGATGTTCGACGCCATCGAGGACAAGAACGTGCGCCTGCTGGAATGCCGCGAGTCCACCGACCCCCGAGTGCGCGCCAGCGTCACAAGGCAGCGGGTGACGTCCTTGTCCACCAAGCACCGCATCCGCGCGACCCTGCGCAGCGCCCTGACCGACGCGGTGCGCAGCCCAGAGCTGCCCACGGTGACCTACAACGCCGCCTCCCACGCCCGTCTACCGTCCTGCCCCCGCAAGAAACCCCTGGTGTGGACCACCGACCGGGTCGCCCAATGGGAGAAGGACGGCACCATCCCCGGCGAGGTGATGATCTGGACACCCGAGCAGACCAACCGCTTCCTGACCCACGCCCGCAAGTACACCTGGCTCTACCCGATCTTCCACCTCATCGCCTTCAAAGGGCTCCGGCGCGGAGAAGCGGTCGGGCTTCCCTGGACGAACGTGCGGTTGACCGACGGGCAGATCGATATCAACACCCAGGTGGTCCAGGTCGGATGGGCGACCACCACCTGCACCCCCAAGAGCGACGCCGGGGAGCGCAGCATCACCCTGGATCAGGCCACCACGCGCGTGCTCAAGCGGTGGCGGCGCCGCACCCTGGAGGCCAAGCTCGCCGCCGGGGGCGACTGGACCGACAGCGGGCTGGTGTTCGTCCAAACCGGCGGTCAGGGGTGGCATCCGGCGCAGATCACCGACTGGTTCACACGCATCGCACGCGCGGCCGGTCTACCGCCGATCGGGCTGCACGGGCTGCGCCACGGGGCAGCGTCCACCGCGCTGGCTGCGGGAGTGGACGTCAAGGTGGTCTCCGCCGAACTGGGCCACTCCACCACCCACTTCACCCAGGACACCTACCAGTCAGTGTTCCCCGACGTCGCCAAGGCCGCCGCTGAGGCCACCGCCGCCATGTTCACCACCAGCCACGCCCCAGCCGCGCACTGACCCGTCACCTATCCATAGGGCCCTGCACCACTGCAGGGCCCTTCGACATTTGGGATCACGGGCAGCGGAGTCCCTCACTCCATGGTCGCTTCGCCTTCCATGGCAACGACCTCGCGCCGGATCTCCTGAAGCTCAGCAATACGAACATCGATGCGCTCAGGGGTGAGCTGCGAACCCTCGTAGTACTGCGGGTCCCACCCGGTGACGACTAGTCCATCTCGACCGAACAGCTTGGGAACGAGGAAGCCAAGGTCCACCAACCGATCACGCATGGCCGACTGTGCATCTCCGTAACAGAGATAGGAGGAAAAACCACTTCCCATACTCGCGTGGATGACTCCGCGAACAATCAAACCGCTACGGGTCAGCCGAAGCTCAGTCATCTCGTGCTTGCGCGGACGCAAACCACCATCGAGGCTGGCGGATGCCAACGCAGAGGAACAAATGCCCTCAATCTCCTCCAAGTCGGCTTTGGTGATGCGTACCTGCCGTTCCCGTTGTGCCTGGGCGGCCTCAGCCTCACGCCGTTCCTGGTCAGCCCTCGCCTGCGCGGTACGCCGAGCGATCTCTTCTGCTTCAGCTTGGCGCTGCGCTCGGCGCTGCAGTTCCTCTTCAGAGGGTCGGAACAGGTCAGCAAGTCCCATCGGTGCTCCACAGAGGACAGGGTGAACGGATCGAGCCCAACGTATCCAGCACGGGATCAGCCTGGGGGTGAAATGACGATATCCCTCATCGCAATGGAACCCTGGGACGGCTCACGGCGGCCATATCGGACGCCAACCCGGCCCCGGCGCAGCGATAGGTGTTCAGTGGCGCAGCGGCCCGCTGGTGGGCCCGCGCAGGGCCACGGTTCGGGGCCGGTGTACCCCGTGGGTGGAGCATCCGGGAGCGAGCATTCTCGCGAGGTGGAGGCACGGCCGAAGCTGAAGAGCACACACGGAGCAGAATCGAGGCAAGCCAGGCGCCCGAAATGCGCCTCACATAGCCTCTGGCCTGGGGTTTTGCGGGTAGGCCCCCAGGGGCTCGAACCCTGAACCCACGGATTAAAAGTCCGTTGCTCTGCCAATTGAGCTAGAGGCCCGCGACACGGCTCGGAGCATGGTCCTGGCCGTCGCCGGAGCCAACTCTACCGTAGCCATACGGGCTCTCGGTGGCTGGTACACCCCACCAGGACCCGAGGCTGCCCACCGCTTGCACGTACCCGCACCCTGCCTGGGGAGGCGTAGTAGCGGCAGTGGAGCCACCACCGAGCACACCAACAACACCTCGCTTCGACGGCACCTCTTCGATTCGGCGCACAGCGAGGCCCCCGCTCGGGCGATGGTGCCGCTGGTCCGAGCGGGGGCCGGTGGTGTGCTGATGGCTATGCCCTGCTGGTGGCGGGTTTGAGCATGGCTGCGGTGGCCTCTGTGGCGGCCTTGGCTACGTCGGGGAACACAGTCGGGTGGGTGTCCTGGGTGAAGTTCGTGGTGGCGTGGCCGAACTCAGCCGAGACCACCTTGACGTCCGCCCCAACGGCCAGGCTCATCGACGCGGCCCGTGGCGCAGCCCGTGCAGGCTGATCGGCGGCAAGCCCGCCGCTCGCGCGATGTGTCTCGTACCGAGTGTGATGGAGGCTCTGGCATGTACAGGGTCTTGCGGAGCCGTGTTCCCGGGTTCTCGGGCCCCGGTGCTCGGCTGTCTCTTCCGGAACTCCGCGGGTGTCGGACAGCCGAGTGGTGACGGTGAGGCGGCGGGGACGTGCAGGGCGGCTGGCGACCCGGTCAGGCTGCCGTCGTATCGGGTTGCAGGGCGGGGCCGAGCAGGAGCCCGCCGTCCGCGACGAACTCCGAGCCCGTGACGAACGAGGCGTCGGCCGAGGTGAGGTGGAGGAGGAGAGCGGTGATGTCGGCCGGGGTCCCCGTTCGGGGGACGGCGTACGGCTCGGGCGAGTAGAAGTCGGCGATGGGCGGCTGCCCGGCGATCGGTTCGTTGATCAACGGGGTGGAGATGACGCCGGGGTGGATGGAGTTGACCCGGATGCCGTCACGACCCAGCTCCAGCGCGGCGGTCCTGGTGAGCCCGCGCAACGCCCACTTGCTGGCGACGTACGGCGCGTAGAGCGAGGTCCCGGCGTGGGCCATCGTGGAGGCGATGTTGACGATCACTCCGCCGCCGTTGCGGCGCAGTGACGGGGCCACGGTCTTGACGCCGAGGAACGTGCCGGTGAGGTTGACGTCGAGTACGCGGTCCCAGACCCGCCGTTCGGTTGCCTCGATCGGCGCCGCGGGGTTCTGGACGCCGGCGTTGTTGACCAGAACCGCGATCGGACCGAACCGGCGTTCGGTCTCGGTGACCGCAGCCGACCAGGCGTCCTCGTCGGTGACGTCCAGGCGGACGAACAGTGCCCGCTCGCCGAGTTCGGCGGCGAGCTCCTTGCCAGACCCTTCGGAGAGCGCGGCGATGACGACGTTCGCCCCCTCCCGGTGGTAGGCGCGAACGTGGCTGGCCCCCTGCCCGCCGGTACCACCGGTGACGAGAACGGTCTGCTTGTCGAAGCGTCCCATGACGCGGTCCTTCCTGCGCAATGATGGTGAGTCGAGTGACTCGCCTCGCCAAAGCTACGCGCATGGTAGGTAGTGAGTCAAGTGACTCGCCTCGCGTAGAGTGGTGCCCATGACGACGGAGACCTCGCCCTACCACCGGCGCGTCGCCGAGCAGAAGCGGGCGGCCATCATCAAGGCCGCCACCCGCCTGTTCCTCGACGCCGGGTACGCCGGCACCTCGCTGGCCAAGGTCGCCGAGGCGGCCGGGGTGTCGAAGGCGACTCTGTTCAAGCAGTTCCCGACCAAGGCGGCGCTGTTCGACGCGATGGTGGCGGAGTCCTGGGCGGTTGGGGACGACGGCGACCTCCGCCCGCCGACGGGCGACCTGCGGGCGGGCCTGACGGCGCTCGGCCGCAGGTACGTCACCCTCCTCACCCGGCCCGGAATGGCGGCCCTCTTCCGCATCGTCATCGCCGAACTGCCGCGCTTCCCCGAGTTGGGCGAGGCCCACTTCCAACGCGGCAAGATGCCCTACTTCGACTCGGTGCGCCGCTATCTCGACGCCGAGAACGCCCTGGGAACGGCCAGGCTGGACGACACGGAACTGGCGGCGACCCAGTTCCTCGGCATGATCTCCAACTACGTCCTCTGGCCCCGGATGCTGCTCGTCGACTGGTCCCCCGACGACGCGTCGACGGCACGCGTCGTGGATGAGGCCGTACTGATGATGGAGGCCAGATACGGCGCGGCGAACACCGCCGACTGAAAAGGGCTGTCGCCGGGGCCGGGGTCCTGACCGACGACCCCCGTCCTCCCGAGGGCATGGCCGCTGTGCGCGGCGGCGGTTCAGTTCCCGGAGCCGACGATGGCGGTGACGCGGATCTCCACGCGCATCGCGGCGAGGCCCAGGACGGTGACGCCGGTCTCGGTCCAGATCGGCGCACGGCCGCCGAGGCGGCTGCGGAACTGCTCGGCCATGACCCTGTTGTGGTCGTCGCCGATGACGTCGTCTCCCGGCGCGACCTTGTGGTACGAGTTGACGTGGATGACGTCCTTCCAGGTCGCGCCGACCGTGGCGAGGGTGCGCTCCACGTTGTCGAAGGCCCGGACGATCTCCTCCTCCAGTGAGTCGGGGACGGCCAGGTCGTCGTCCACTCCGGCCTGACCGGAGATCTCGACCCGGTCGCCGACGCGGACGGCCCCGCTGTAGCCGAGGGCCGCGTGCAGCTTCTCGCCGTAGCCCGGAGCGATGCCGAAGGTGACGGTGCTCATGATGCTCCCTCTTCCGTTTCGGAGGGGTGGATTACCCCCTTGATGACTTCAAGCGTAAAGTGAAAGTAGCAAGCAATGACTTCAAGCGTCAAGTGATGGCGGGATTCGCCGGAAGGGCGGGATGCTCCATGAGCGGCACGGAAGGGCCCATGAGCGGCACGGAAGGGCACGGGGACGACGAGGAGCCGCGATGGCTCGACGAGCAGGAGAAGGCGGCGTGGACGGGCCTGGTCTCCCTCGTCCTGCTGCTGCCCGGCAAGCTGGAGTCACCGCTGCGGCAGGAGAACGGCCTCAGCCTGTTCGAGTACCTCGTGCTCAGCCACCTCTCCGAGGCCCCGGGGCGCAGGCTGCGGATGGGGGAGTTGGCCTTCCTCGCCAGCGGTTCGCTCTCCCGGCTGTCCAACGTCGTCAAACGCTGTGAACAGCGCGGCTGGGCCGTGCGGACGCCCGACCCGGACGACGGCCGCTACACCCTCGCCGAACTCACCGACGTCGGTTTCGACCTCGTGCGCTCGGCGGCTCCCACGCATCTGCGCTCCGTGCGCCGCACCGTCCTCGACCCGCTCAGCACGACCGACCTGAAGGCCCTCGCCCGCATCGCGGAAAAACTCGGCATCGTCCCCGACGGCCTCGGCTGACAGCGGTTCCGTCCCGTCCCGTGCCACGAACCGGGACAGTCGGGCCCGGGCGGGGTAGGTCCGGGGCCCCGATCCGCCGTTTCCGGCGGCTTCCACGAACACGCCGGAGCCTCGGGAGGTACTGTGCTGACGACTTCGGAACGGGGGAGCGGCCATGTGGGCGGTACTGGGTATCTGCGGCAGTCTGCGCAGGAACTCCCACAACGCCGCACTGCTGCGCCTGGCGGGCCGCAGCAACCCCGGCGTCTCCGTGGTCGGCGGTGACCTGGCCGGACGCCTCCCCCTGTTCAACCCCGACCTCGACAACGACGAGGACCTGCCGGAGGTCGTCACGAGGTTCCGGGCCTGCGCCGACCGGGCCGAAGGCGTGATCATCGCCACCCCCGAATACGCGCACGGCCCCTCCGGAGCCACCAAGAACGCCATGGACTGGCTGATCGGCTCCGGAGGGCTCACCGGCAAGCCGACCCTCCTCATGAGCGCGTCACCGGGGCAGGCGGGCGGTATGCGCGGCCACCTCGCGCTGATTCCCACGCTGACCCTGATGGGGAGCGTCCTGGTCGACTCGGTCACGGTCTCCGGGGCTCCCGCACGGGTGGACTCCCGTGGCGAGTTCCGCGATCCGGCGGTGCTGGAGCGGGTCCGGCTGGCCATGGACGAGATGGCCACCGCGCTGTCCTACTCACGTCGGAAGAAGGCGACGGACCTGCTCCTGGAGTAGCCCGGCTCCTTCGCGGGCGCGGTGGGCATCGGACCGCCGACACGCTCCCCGCCGGGCCCGCCCCGCCGACCGGAGGCGTGGACACGGGGCTGTCCCGGTCGCCCGGGCCGGCGCCCCGCACGTGCCCCGACCCGGACACGAACGCAGCGGGCGAGACCGACCGCTCCTGTTCGAGGCACGGGGATGGCGTGGCTCATGGGAAAGGTGTGACTTCTGGCAAACGGGGAACCTCCTACTTCCCCCCTCTTTGTCGAACACATCGAACAACGGAGTGAAGCCAGCGTGCGCATCCACCAGACCATCCCCCGCATCGCGGCGTCGGCGCTCATCGCCGCCCCCGTCCTCGCCCTGGGCGCCCCGGCCCAGGCCGAGCAGGCGACCGGCTGCCTCGGCCGGGACGGCGCCACCGTCGAGGAGGCGCGGGTCACCGAGGAGGTTCCGCAGGAGATCCTGCGCAGATCCGGGTTCGTCATGAACGTGGACCGCTTCACGCGGGAGCTGTGCGCGGCGTCCGGAACGGACGAGGCGAGCGCGGTCGTCGAACGCCACGGCGACGCGCTCTGGCGCGAGGCGGTGGACCGGGTCCAGGGGAACGGGAAGGTCGGGGGGAGCCTGAGCGCCGGGGACGACCGGCCGGTCTACTGGGCCCGGCTCGCCATGACCTCGGCCCTCAACCGCTGGCAGCCGGACTTCGAGCTGAGCGACGCCGACCGCGCCGGGCTCGTGGCCGACATGGACCGCCGCTCCCGCGGCCACGACGACACCGGTTTCGCCGAGGTCCCCGGGGAACCCGAGGCCCTCCACGTCGTCGTGACCGGGTTCGACCCGTTCCGCCTCGACAACGACATCCGCCAGGCCAACCCCTCCGGCGCGGCCGCCCTCGCCCTGGACGGGGCGGTGATCGAGACCGACGCCGGCGTCGCGGTCGTCGAGACCATGCTCTTCCCGGTGCGCTGGCGCGACTTCACCGACGGCATGGTCGAGGAGGCCCTCCTGCCGCACTACACCGGCGACCGCCCGGCTGACGCGGTCATCACCGTCAGCCAGGGCCGACCGGGCCAGTTCGACCTGGAGGCCCACAACGGCGCCTGGCGCGGCGGCGCCGCGGACAACGAGTCGGTCGGCACGGCGGAGATGGCGCCCGTCCCGGACGGCGTCCCCACCGTCACACCGCAGCCGCAGTGGTCGGACTCCTCCCTGGACCACCCCGCGATCGTCGAGGAGACCACCGGCGCGCCGTTCCCCGTGGTCGACAACACCACGGTGACCGAGATCCCCGAGGGCGGGACCGAGCCGGTGGTGAGCGAGGACGGGCCCACCACGGGCTCCGAGGCGCGGGCCGGAGGCGGGGGCGACTACCTCTCCAACGAGATCGCCTACCGCAACACCCTGCTGCGCGACGCGACCGGTCTGGACATCCCCGCCGGTCACGTGCACACCCCAATCCTGGACTTCGGTCCCGGCGACGGCGTCAGCGACCCCGAGTTCGAGCGCGACCGCGCGGCGATCGTCGGCCAGGTGAAGGACATCGTCGCGGCCGCCCTCCGCGGTTGACGTCCCCGGGGGCGGGCCCGGCCGGGCCCGCCCCCGCCACCGCGTCGTCCGTCGAGGCCCCGGAGGTCCCGTAGCCGGACACGGCGTTCCGCCGGGACCCCTGAGGCCCCGGCGGGGCCCGGTGGCGGCGCGGGCGCTCCGGGCGTCCGCGCCGCCGCTCCGGGGCCGGGAGCACGCGGGCCAGCGGGCGTCCCGCGCGGAACGCGCCTTGACGCAGCCGGTCCGGTCAGGCCCCCGCCCCGGTGAGGAAGTCGCGCACCAGCGCGTTGACCCGCTCGGGGGACTGCCGGTTGACCCAGTGGCCGTGGCCCTCCAGCACCTCCAGGCGGGACCGGGGAACCCGCTGAGCGGCGGCCACGGTGTGCCGGGGGCGCACGCCGACGTCCTCTCCCCCCTGGACGAACAGGGTCGGGCAACGGATCTCGCCCAGGCGGGGTCGCAGGTCCACGTTCATCCGCCACGGGCCGATGGATGCGTTCTGCCAGTCGGAGGAGCCCGCGCCGTTGGCCCGTACCTCGGGCATGATCTCCTCCACGATGTCGTCGAAGTCGTCGACCGGGCCCGCGAACAGGCTGGTGCGCGCGAACCGGGCCACCCCCTCGCGGCTGCGGAACAGCCACGTGGGCAGCGTGTGGTTGAGCAGGCGGCTCCTGGCCGTCAGCCACAGCAGCTGGTGCACCAGGGGAGGGAACGAGATGATCCCGGCCGGAGCCAGGGCGACGAGCCGGTCCATCCGGTCGGGGTGGTCGATGGCGTAGGCCAGGGCGATCGCCCCGCCCTGCGACAGGCCCACCAGTGAGGCCCGTTCGACCTCGAAGCGGTCCAGGACGGCGGTGACGCACTCCAGCATCCGGGTGTGGTCGGCCGTGCCGTTCCAGGGCCTGCTGTGCCCCTGCTTGGGCCAGTCCAGGGCGAGGACCCTGTGGCCGGCGGCCAGGGCCGGGATCATGTGGCGCCAGCTCAGCAGGGCGTTGTCCAGGCCCGCCCCGCTCAGCAGCAGGACCGTGCTCGTGCCCCGCCCCGCCGTGATGACGCTGAGGGTGCCCTCGGGCCGCTCGACGCGGACGCGGGGGAAGGGGTCCGACGGCGGAAAGCTCATGGGCGCCGACCGCTCCCGTCGCGTTCGCTCCGCCACCGCGAGAAGAGCGAGGGCAGTTCGGTCTCCAGGAACCCGTAGAGCTCGTGGACGCTGGCCAGGCGTTCGCGGCGCTCCTCCGGGGCATCCCGGAGCATGCCGAGCCCGCGCTCGGTGACCTCGCGGAAAGCGGCCGTCCGGGCGTACCGGCGCTCCAGCATCCGGCTCCAGCCGTCCGAGGCGACCCGGAAGTACTCCTGGCGCTGTCCGCGCTTGCGCACCCCCTCGACCAGGCCGCTGGGAGTGAGCAGGCGCGTGGCGCTGCTGATGGAGCTGCGGCTGACCTGGAGGGTCCGCGCGAGCTGGGCCGCGCTCTGTTCCGGTGGATCGCAGATCAGCAGCCAGCCGACGACCCTCCCGGCGATCAGGGGGAGGCCCTCGCGCTCGAAGAACACGGCGATCTCGTCGACGAAGGCCAGTTCTTCCTCGGGGGGTTCGCTCGGGGATTCGCTCATGCGACGAGATTACAGTCATTGCAGTAATTACTGCAATGACAGGATTCCACGGGGGAGGCACATGACCGCGGCAGCCCGCGATCCTCGCGGGGAAGCGCGGGAGCGGCCGGGGCCGGGGGGCTCCCCAGGGGTCCCGGGCCGTCGGGGCACAGGTCGGTCCTCGGCTTCCCGGCCGTTCTCCGATACGGTCCGTCCGTCTCGGGCGCGTCGCCGCGTCCGCCGCGGGACGTGTTGGTGTACTCAAGGCCATCGGCGTCAACCGACGACAAGGAGTGACATGGCGTTCTCGGAGAAGCAGCAGGCGGTCCTGCGCAAACCGGCCTTCGGACACGTGGCCACACTCGGCCCGGACGGCTCCCCCCAGTCCAGTCCCGTGTGGATCGACTGGGACGGGGAGTTCCTCAGGTTCAGCCAGACCACGACGCGGCAGAAGCTCCAGAACCTCAGGCGCGACGGCCGGATCTCGGTCTCGGCCACCGACCCCGACGACCCCTACATGTACGTGGAGGTCCGCGGCGTGGTCGACCGGGTGGACGAGGACCGGGACAAGGCCTTCATCAACCAGATGGCGCAGAAGTACCTCGGGACCCCCTACCCGTGGGACAACCCCGACGAGGAGCGTGTCATCGTCTGCGTCCGGCCGGAGCGCTTCGTCGGACGCTAGGCAGTGTTTTTTTTGGGCCTCCGCTCCGCTTCGTCCCACCCGTCGCCCGCCGCCACCCTCAACGGACGCCTACGGCGCGGTCCTTCTTGTGTTCGGGCGCCCGGAGAACGGGAACCTCGGCACCTACGACGGGTTCGCTCGTGCCCACCCGTCGCCCACCACCACCCTCAACCGACGCCTACGGCGCAGTTCCCCCATGGGAACCCGCCTCCGGCCCCTCCAGAACCCCGTGGGCGCCCGAACCAACCCCCCACAAGCCGAGGCCGGCTCAAAAAACAGAACCCAGGGCACGGGCGGGGCCGTGCCCTCCGGCGCGCGTGGTCGCCGTTCCGGGGGATACTTGTGGGAAACTTTGCATGGACTGCAAGGATCGACCTTGTACGGGAGAGGACCATTGGGGCTTCGCGAACGCAAGAAGCAGGCCACGCGCCGTGCCCTCCAGGACGCGGCCGTCCGCCTCACGCTGGAGCGCGGCCTGGAGAACGTGACCGTCGAGGAGATCGCGGCCGAGGCCGACGTCTCCACCCGGACGTTCTTCAACTACTTCGCCACCAAGGAGGACGCCCTCCTGGGCGAGGTCCCGCGGTGCCCCGACGAGGACATGCGCAGGCAGTTCGCGGAGGGCGGCCCCACCGGTGACTTCGTCGAGGACCTCATCACCATGCTGATCGCGTTCCTGGTCAGCACCGACGACCTCGACACCCAGCGCGACGACATGCGCCTGCGCAAACAGCTCATGGACCGCGAGCCCCAGCTCGTCCCCAGGATGCTCGCCCGCTTCCACACCGTGGAGATGGAACTCGCCGCCACCATCGCCGAGCGGACCGGCGTCCCCGCCGAGGACGACCGCTCGGTCGTGGTCGCGGCGGCGGCCATGGCGGTGATGCGCCACACCATGAGGCGTCTGCGCTTCTCGGAGAACGAGGAGGCGTCGGACGTCCGCGCCAGCCTGCGCACCGACTTCCGCTTCCTGGGCGAGGTCTACGGGAGGCCCGGGACCGCCGACTGACCGAGGCCTCCATCCGAACCCTCGCGCGGGCCCTGTGTCGCCGGGTCCCGTGTCCGGGTCCCGTGTCCGGGTCCCGTGTCCGGGCCCCGCGACCGAATCCCGGGGCCGGACCCCGACCCGGCCGCCGGGCCCGTCGCCTCCGGCGGCACGGTCCGCGCGTGCCGGTGTGCTCCACGCCTCAGGGCACTGACGGAACGCCGTGCGCTCCGGCCCGCGTCCAACCCCTGCGGGGCGCGTCGGCACCCCGTGCCCGGCCCCTCCGGGGGCTCGGGGGGATGTCAGGGGCCGCCCAGGGCTGTCCCGGATGGGAATCGTCGTCAGGAGCGGGCAGGGTGGAGACATGAACCAGAACTTCCAGAGCAAGCGCTTCCGACGCAGTGGGAGCGACCGCTACCTCGCCGGCGTCTGCGGGGGGATCGCCGAGTTCCTCAACGTCGACTCCACGCTGGTCCGCCTGATCTTCGTGGTCCTGACGCTCCTCGGGTTCAGCGGCGTCTTCGTCTACATCCTGGCCTGGCTGATCATGCCGGCCGAGAACGAGAAGCGCTCCTTGCTGGAGCAGATCATCCGCAACTTCCAGGGAAAGCCGAGCCAGAGCTGATGTGGACCCTCAGAGCACAACCCGGCTGGAAACGACGCGAGCTGCGCACCCCGCGGGAGGAGCGCGAGGTCGAGCAGACCCGCGAAGCCCCCGCGGAGCGCGGCGAGGAGCGCTAGGGACACGGTGCGCCGGGAGTCCTAGGCGCCTTCCCCGGTCGCGTTCATCCGGTCGATGGTCTCACCGGCCATCCGCGACCACGGCAGGGCCAGGAGCAGCGCGCAGACCACGCCGAGGGCACCGGCCGCGGCGATGACGACACCGGTGCCGAACTGCTCGGCGAAGAACCCGGCGACCAGGATGCCCACGCCCTGCGCGGCCTGGAGCCCGGCCGCGACCAGCCCGAAGGCCAGACCGCGGCCCTCCTTGGGCACGCACAGCACGAACGCCGCGTTGGCCACGAACTGGTAGGAGCCCGCGACGCCGCAGAGCGCGAGGGCGGACACCATCAGCCACAGCGGCGGTTCGGTCAGCCACAGCAGCAGCGGCGCCGAGGCCAGTACGGCCAGTGGGCCGAGCAGGCGCATGCGGACGGGCGGCGGGACGAACCGGGTCAGGACGAACCCGCCGACGAACCCGCCGATCGCCGAGCCCGCCATGATGAACCCGGCCGCCGCCGCTCCGGCGCCGATCTCCTCGGCCATCGGGTTGGCGAGCCCGTAGGGGATGCCGTACAGGCCGGCGAGCCAGGCGAGCAGGGCCAGGGTGCGCAGCCTGCGGTCGGCGAAGACCAGCTTGGCCCCGTCGCGGGTCATCGCGACGAACCCCGGGCGGTCCGACCGCTCCCCGCGGGGAGCCGGACGCGCGGCCACACCCAGCAGCACGACGAGTGCGGACAGCACGAAGAGGACGCCGGTCGACATCACGGCGATGTTGGGGCCGATGGCGGCGACGATCAGGCCGCCGGCGACCAGTCCGGCGAGCATGCCCAGCTGTGAGGTGAGCTGGATGATGGCCGTGCTGGCGACGTAGCGTTCGCCCTGGACGATCTCGGCCATCATCGCGGCGCGGGCCGCGGCGAAGGGGACCGACGGCACCACCGAGCAGAAGAGCAGTATCCAGACGGCCCAGATCGGCATGCCGGGGATGCCGATGAGCACGATCACGGCCGCGCGCGCGAGGTCGCAGGCGATCATGACGCGGCGGCGCGGCAGGAGGTCGGCGAGTCCGGAGATGAGCGGGCTGATGACCGGGGGCAGGAAGGTCAGGGCCAGGGTGACGCCCGCGGCCAGCGCGGAGCCGGTGATCTGGAAGACGAGCACGCTGGTGGCGATGTTCAGCAGGTTCGTGCCGATCACCGAGAGCGCGTGGGCGAGCCAGACGGACCGGAACTCGGCGATCGCCATGACGTCGCGGTAGCTGCTCCGCCAGTCGTCGTTGTCGGGGGCGCTCGAAGACTCGTGGTCCCCGTTGTCAGGTGTGTTGTCGAGGCGCGGATTGGCCACCCGGCACTCCCTTACTGTTACAGGGTTGTAATCACGCTGTGTCGTGTCCCAATAACCAACAGTTCCGGATGGTGAGCTTCGTCGCAAGCCGTTTGGGGAAATTCGTGTCTGATTCGTTGCTGTGGGTAAGGAATGCCGGGTGGATTCGTCCGTGTTGTCAGGTCGCCTTGGACGGATTGTTTCCACTGCTCGCGGCGCGTGCGCGCGGAGTCGTGCCGCTGTGCCGGAATGTTGTCGATGAGCATGATGTGGATTCACATGTGCGAAGAGTGACGAAAAGCGTGATTCGAAGGAGACCGCGGCCCGGGGTCGAGGGGCCGGGGGAGTCCCGGGCTCAGCCCCAGCCGAGCTCGGTCAGACGGGAGTCGTCGATCCCGAAGTGGTGGGCGATCTCATGGACCACTGTCACGAGCACCTCCTCCACCACCTGCTCGGGGGTCTCGCAGAAGGCGCAGATGTTGCGCCGGTAGATGAAGATCTGGTCCGGGAGCACGCCGAAGTAGGAGTCGCCCCGCTCGGTCAGCGGGATGCCCTCGTACAGGCCGAGCAGCCCCTCCGGCGACTCGTCCTCGACGGTGATCACCACGTTGTCCATGAGCTGTGCCAGTTCGGGCGGTATCTGGTCGAGGGCGTCGGCGACCAGTTCCTCGAAGTCCCTGCGCGTCAGTTCCACCACACCTGCCATTGTGCTGCCTCCCCGCGACGCGCCGGAAGAGACATAACACTCTCGAAGGGGAGGAAACACGGGAACGCCTTCCCCGGAGGGGCATGATGGGGGTGTGTTGTCTTGGGAAGCGATCCGCGGATACGACCTTCGCGGAGCCCTCCGACGGCTCCGCGGCACCTTCGACCGGCTGCGCTCCGGCCGCGCGTGGCGGTGGGGGTGCGTCGTCGTCGCGGGCCTGGTCGGCGGCTGGCTGGGCCTGGCCCTGGGCGGCCAGGTGGTCACCCCCATCGGCCCCGCGGACGTCACGATGAGCCTGAGCCCCCAGTGGCGGGGTGAGACGGTCGTCGACGTGGCCCCGCTGGGGCAGTTGGCCTTCGACACCCACAGCGCCCCGATCAAGCTGGAGGCGAGGATCTCCAACATCCGGCTGTCCGCGGCCGAGGAGGTGTTCGCCGACCCCGAGGCGATCAACCGCATGGCCGCGGGGATCGGGGCCGACCTGCGCGCCGGTGTGATCGGCCTGCTGGTGCGCTCGGTGGTCGCCGCCGCCCTGGGAGCGGCCCTGGTGGGGCTGCTGCTCTTCCGCAACGTGTGGCGGGCCCTGGCCAGCGCCCTGGTGTCGCTGGGCGTGCTCGTGGCCTCCGGGGCCGTGGCCGCCAACACCTTCAACCCCAGCGCCATCGCCGAGCCGCGCTACACCGGGCTGATCGCGGGCGCCCCGCAGGTGGTGGGCAGCGCGGAGGAGGTGGTGGGCCGGTTCAGCCAGTACCAGGAGCAGCTGGCGGGGCTGGTCGGCAACGTCGCGATGATCTACGAGGCGACCTCCACCCTTCCCGTGTACGAGAAGGACGAGTCGGTCATCACCGTGCTGCACGTGTCCGACATCCAGCTGAACCCGGCCTCGTGGAGCATCATCCGCACGCTCCGGGAGCAGTACGGGGCGGACATGGTCGTGGACTCGGGTGACCTCACCGACCGGGGGAGCGCGGCCGAGGACGCGTTCGCCGACGAGATCGGCGGGCTGGACGTGCCGTACGTGTGGGTGCGCGGCCGACACGACTCCACGGGGACGCAGCGCGCGGTCGCGGCGCAGGAGAACGCCGTCGTGCTGGACGGTGAGGTCCGGGAGGTGGGCGGCCTGACCTTCTACGGGTCGGGGGACCCCCGCTTCGACCCGGACGCGACCCGGCTCAACCCCGACGCCTCCGAGGTGGCCGCCCGCGGCGAGGAGGAGGCCGAGAAGGTGGTGGACTCCCGTGAGGACGTGGACGTGGTCGTCATGCACACGCGCACGCAGGCGGAGGCCTTCGACGGGGTGGTACCGCTGGTGCTGACGGGCGACGACCACCTCAGGTCCACCGAACTGACCGACCTGGGCACCAGGTTCCTCGTGCAGGGGTCCACCGGAGGGGCCGGTCTGCGCGGGCTGGACCACGGGCCCGGCCGCCCGACCCCCTACCAGGCCTCGGTGCTGTACTTCGACGCCGAGACCGGGCGCCTCCAGGCCCGCGACGACATCGACCTGGGCGGCATCGGGCTGACCTCGGCACAGGTCGAGCGGCACATCGAGACGGACCCGCAGCGCCCGGTGGGCGAGCCCTCCGAGGAGCCGGAGGAGGAACCCGAGGAGGAGGCAGGCGACGGGCAGCGGACTCCCTGACCCGCGCGTCACCGCCGGTGGAGGAGGCGGCGACTGGCCGCGCTTATCACTTTGGTGTTGGTTGCGAATCTCCCCTATGCTTGACGTGTCACACGGGCCCCCATCGTCTAGCGGCCTAGGACGCCGCCCTTTCAAGGCGGTAGCGCGGGTTCGAATCCCGTTGGGGGTACGAGGCGGTTCGAGCACTACCGGACATCTGGCAGAATGAGAACCGCAGCGAGAGCACGGGGCCGAGGCCCGGTGCGACAACTGAACAAGGTCCTGTGGAGCAGTTAGGAGTGCTCGCCACCCTGTCAAGGTGGAGGCCGCGGGTTCAAATCCCGTCAGGACCGCCGTCGCCGAGAGATCGGCGAGTGCGGCTAGGTAGCTCAGTTGGTACGAGCGTCCGCCTGAAAAGCGGAAGGTCGGCGGTTCGACCCCGCCCCTAGCCACAACCAGCAGACATGCAAAAAGGCCCCGCCACCTGCGGAAGCAGGCGGCGGGGCCTTTGCGTTGGCCGGTGGGCGCCTCCGGCGGCTGCCCGCTGGATGCTCCTGCCCTCCCACGAAGCGCCGTGTCCTGGGAGTTCCGGAGTAGGGGGCTTTCGTGTTTCCGGGCCGCTCCGGGCGGCGGGGTGACGCCGACCACGGCGCGGGCGGGGCTCCTCGGGTAGTGTCCGGACCCGTGAGCCACGTGACCGCAGCTGACGGAACCCGGATCTGGTACGACGTCCTCGGGCAGGGCGACCCGCTCCTGCTCCTCAACGGGCAGTCCCTCGACCACGAGATGTGGGACGGGGTGCACGCGGACCTGGCCCGGCGCCACCGGGTCGTGCGGATGGACTTCCGGGGGACCGGCGGCAGCGACGCGCCCTTGGACGAGCCCTACACCTTCGGCCTGTTCGTGGACGACGCCCTCACCGTCCTGGACGCCCTGGACATCTCCCGTACGCACGTCTACGGGTTCTCCATGGGCGGGAAGGTCGCCCAGACCTTCGCGGCCGCCCGGCCCGGGCGCGTCGGCGCGCTCGTGCTGGGCTCCACGGCGCCGGGCGGGAGCAACGAGGTCGAACGCCCGAGGTCGGCCACCCTCGCGCTGCGCCGGGCCGGTACGGCCGAGGGGCGCGACCTGATCGCCGAACTCTTCTACGGCCCCGAGTGGGCCGCCGCCCACCCCGACACGGTCACCCGCGTCCTGCCGCGCGGGCCGCTGCGCGCCCAGCGCCTGCACTTCGGCGCCAGCTCGGGCTACGACGGGTGGGACCTGCTGCCCTCCGTCCAGGCGCCGACCCTGGTCGTGCACGGTGAGGACGACGTCCTCACACCGGTCGGCAACGCCGCCCTGCTGGCGGAACGCGTCCCCGACGCCCGGCTGCTGGTCCTGCCCGGCATGCGCCACGGCTACCTGCACGAGGACGCGGCCAAGGCCACGTGCGAGGTGTTGGACTTCCTGGCCGAGCACCCGCTCCCCGCGCTGGACTGACGGGCGGTACCGGTCGGCGGTACCGGAGCCCCGGGCGCGGCCGTTTCCGCCGACCGCGCCCGTTCCCGCCGACCGCACGCTACGGAGCGGGCGGGCCCGGCGGGAAGTCGCTGCGCAGCCTGTCCAGCATGCGGCGGTCGCGCTTGGTCGGCCTTCCGGCTCCCCGGTCGCGCCGGATGACGGGAGTGGTCGCCTGCGGCGGAGGCGTCGGCGTCCTGTCGGTGTAGCAGCGCGCGGCGAGCGGCGCGCTCACGCGCTTCTCGATGACATGGCCCACATCGACCGTGCGCGTGGTCCCGTGCAGCCGGACGCGCACCTCGTCACCGACCTTGACCGTGGTGGCGGGCTTGGCCGGACGGTCGTTGACGCGCACGTGCCCGCCCCGGCAGGCCTGGGCCGCGTCGGAGCGCGTTTTGGTGAGGCGTACGGCCCACAGCCAGCGGTCGACCCGGGTGCTCTCCGGGCCCGACGGCAGGGGCGCCGAGAACTCGTTCACGCCGGTTCCTTCCACTCTCCTGGGCGTTTCCCGCCACTCTAGGCGGCCGCCGGTACGAAGTACTCCGAAGTCGCGCTAGAGTTGTTCATGCAGCGAGGTCCTGTGGAGCAGTTAGGAGTGCTCGCCACCCTGTCAAGGTGGAGGCCGCGGGTTCAAATCCCGTCAGGACCGCATGATGGAGGCCCGGTGTCGAACAGACACCGGGCCTTCGGCGTTCTGCGGCCGACACGGACACAGAAGGGCATGAGGGACCTTGGGTTACCGGTACGCCGTCGAGCGGACCGACCACTCGGCCCTGGCGAGCGGGCACGTGCTGCGGTCCGCGCCGGGCTTTCCGGGCTTTCCGGTGCGGCTGGCCAGTGAGCTGTTCCAGCGCGCGATGGTGCACACCGGAGGGGAGCCCGTCCGCCTGTGGGACCCGTGCTGCGGCAGCGGGTACCTGGCGACGGTGCTGGGCCTGCTCCACCGCGACCTGCTCACCGGCGTCCGCGCCACCGACGTGGACGCCGACGCGGTCGCCCTGGCCGCGCGCAACCTGAGGCTGCTGACCGCCGAGGGGCTCGCCGAACGCGAGGAGGAGCTGCGCCGCTCCGCCCGCGACTTCGGCCGCGTGGCCTTCGTGGAGCGTGCCGAGGCCGCCCGCGACCTGGCGGCGGGGCTGGCCGCGCAGGGCGGCGACCTGCCCCACGAGGCGGCCGTGGCCGACGTGTTCTCCCTGGAGGAGGGCGTGGAGGCCGACCTGGTGGTGACGGACGTGCCCTACGGCGAGATGACCCGGTGGGAGGGGGACGTCCCCGGCGGCGCCGGGGAGCCGATGCGGGGACTGCTGGCCTCCCTGGGCCGGGTGCTGCCCGAGCACGCCGTCGCGGTGGTGACCGCCCGCACCCGGCGGGTCGCCCTGCCCGAGGGCGTGCGCGCGCTGGAGCGGGTGAAGGTGGGCAACCGGGCCGCGGTGCTGGTGCGCGCCCGCGACATCGCGCCCTAGGGAGTGTTCCGCGGAGGCTTTCGGATCAGCGAGCGGCCGTCCGGGCAATCCCTCGCGAGACGGTTCGCGTAGGTCAGCCTGGTTGGCTTTCCAAGCGAAACCGGCGCAGCGAGAGGCAGCCCGGTGGTCGCGAGCCCGGAATGGTCCGAGGAACACGACCCAGACGCCTGCCCCACGGTTTCCGGCCCCGGCGCCGTCCACGGGCCCAGGGTCGTCCACAGGCTGTGGACGGCCGTGCGGCCCCGCTCCCGGCCGCCTCAACCCCGCACGTGGGCGAAGGCCCGCCAGGTGTACAGGGCCACCGCCAGGGCGACCGCCGCCAGCAGCACGAAACCCAGCGTGTAGGCCCCGGTCGCCTGGTACACCGCCCCCATGAGCAGCGGCGGGAAGTAGCCGCCCAGCCCGCCGGCCGCGCCCACCAGGCCCGTGACCGTGCCCACCCTCGACGGTTCCACCAGCTTGGCCACCAGGGCGAACACGGCCCCGGTGCCCAGTCCCAGCGACAGCGCGATCAGCACGAACGCCGCACCGGCGGGGAACTCCGCGGGCGGGTGCAGGGCCAGCACGACCGCGAACACGCAGGTGCCGAGGAACGAGATCAGGCACACCCGCACCGGGCCGATCCGGTCCGACAGGACGCCGCCGACCGGCCGGGCGGCCACGGCCGCCACCGCGAACCCGGCGGTGCGCAGACCCGCGGCGGTCTGCGCGTAGTCGTAGGCCAGCGTCAACAGCGTCGGCAGGTAGGTCGAGAAGGCCACGAAACCGCCGAAGGCGACCGCGTACAGCAGCGACGCCTGCCAGGTCGCCCGCAGCCGCACGGCCTCTCCCATGCGCGGCAGCGCGGGCTCCGTGCGAGGCCGCCACTCCGGCGAGTCCCGGCACATCAGCCACATCACCACGCCCATGGCCGCCAGCGCCGCGCACAGCAGCAGGTGGGTGGTGAACAGTCCCACCGTGTCCACCAGCCAGGGGGTGAGGAAGGACGACAGGGCGGTGCCGCCCATCCCCGCGCCGAACACGCCCGTCGCGAACCCGCGCCGGTTCGCCGGGTACCAGGCGTTCACGAACGGGATGCCGACCGCGAACGACGTGCCCGCGACGCCGAGGACGAAGCCCCACAGCAGCAGCATCCCGTAGGAGTCGCCCGACACGCCCACCAGGAACGTCGGCACGATGCTCGCGAAGCACAGGACCGTGAACATCAGCCGCCCGCCGTAGCGGTCGGTCAGCGCGCCCACGGGGATGCGCCCCAGCGCCCCCACCAGAACCGGGAAGGCCACCAGGATCGAGGTCTGCGTGGGTGTCAGCCCCAGGTTCTCGGTGTAGGTGCGCGACAGGGGCCCGATGAGGTTCCACGCCCAGAAGGTGAGTGTGAACGCCGCCGTGGCCAGCACGAGGTTGCCGCCCGCCGTGCCGCGGTGCGACACCCTTCTTCCCGATTCCGTACGCATATGCGCATTCCTTCCTCCACCGCTCCAGGCGATTGTCACCCGATCCGGTGTGGGATGCGCCTTTTTCACGCCGGAGAAGGCATATTTGTTGGCGGAATGCAGTGGGTTATGGCCCGGCGTCCCCGCTGGGGGCCAAGGAACGGTAAACGGGGTGTTGTCCGTATGGCGGCGGAAAGCAAAAAAGGCGGCGCGGGGAACGCCCTTCTGGCGCTGGGCAACCACCTCACCCGCTCCGAGCCGCTGGACGGCGACCGCGCCCAGGTCAGGAAGGGCGGACGCCAGGGCGACTCCTTCTACCGCGACCGGTGGAGCCACGACCGCGTGGTCCGTTCCACGCACGGCGTGAACTGCACGGGTTCGTGTTCCTGGGACGTCTACGTCAAGGACGGAATCATCACCTGGGAAACGCAGGCCACCGACTACCCCTCGGTCGGCCCGGACCGCCCCGAATACGAACCGCGCGGATGTCCGCGCGGCGCCGCCTTCTCCTGGTACACCTATTCGCCCACCCGCGTCCGTTATCCCTACGCGCGCGGCGTCCTCGTGCGGATGTACCGCGAGGCGCGCGCCCGTCTGGGCGACCCGGTGGCGGCCTGGGAGGAGATCACCGCCGACCCCGACAGGCGCGCCCGCTACCAGCGGGCCCGGGGCAAGGGCGGGCTGGTCCGGATCACCTGGGACGAGGCCCTGGAGATCGCCGCCGCCGCGCACGTGCTCACCATCCGAAGGTACGGACCGGACCGCGTCGCCGGGTTCTCGCCGATCCCCGCGATGTCGATGGTCTCCCACGGCGTGGGCGCGCGCTTCGTGAACCTGCTCGGCGGCTCCATGCTGTCCTTCTACGACTGGTACGCCGACCTGCCCGTGGCCTCGCCGCAGGTGTTCGGCGACCAGACCGACGTCCCCGAGTCCGGCGACTGGTGGGACGCCGCCTACCTGGTGCTGTGGGGCTCCAACGTCCCCGTCACCCGCACCCCCGACGCCCACTGGATGGCCGAGGCCCGCTACCGGGGCCAGAAGGTGGTGGTCGTCTCCCCGGACTACAGCGACGCCACCAAGTTCGCCGACGAGTGGCTGGCGCCCCACCCGGGCACGGACGGGGCCCTGGCGATGGCCATGGGGCACGTGATCCTCAAGGAGCGGTTCGTCGACCGCACCACGCCGCGCTTCGACGACTACGTGCGCCGCTACACCGACCTGCCGTTCCTGGTGGCCCTGGACAGCCGCGACGGCCGCCTCGTCCCCGGCAAGTTCCTCACCGCCGCCGACCTGGGGGACACGGGGGAGAACGCCGAGTGGAAGCCGGTGTTCTGGCCGGAGGGCGAGGACGCCCCCGTCGCGCCCAACGGCACCGTCGGCCACCGCTGGGGCGAGGCCGGGGCCGGGCGGTGGAACCTGGACCTGGAGGGACGCGTCCCCGCCCTCACCCTCTACGCGGAGGGCGGGGAGGCCGCCGAGGTCGCCCTGAACCGCTTCGACACCCCCGGCGGCACGGCCGGGGTCCTCACCCGCGGCGTTCCGGTCCGCAGGGTCGGCGGACGCCTCGTCACCACCGTCTTCGACCTGGTCCTGGCCCACTACGGGGTGCACCGGCACGACCTGCCCGGCACCTGGCCCACCGGCTACGACGACCCCGCCGAGCCCTGCACGCCCGCCTGGCAGGCCGAACTCACCGGGGTCCCCGCCGACCGGGCCGCCCGCATCGCCCGCGAGTTCGCCGCCACCGCGGAGGAGTCCGGCGGCCGGGCCATGATCATCCTCGGCGCGGGCACCAACCAGTGGTTCCACGGTGAGAACGCCTACCGCGCCTTCCTGTCCCTGCTACTGCTCACCGGCTGCCAGGGCGTCAACGGCGGCGGCTGGGCCCACTACGTCGGCCAGGAGAAGTGCCGCACCTCCTCCGGGTGGGCCGCGTTCGCCTCCGCCGCGGACTGGACCCGGCCGCAGCGCTTCATGGCCGGGACCTCCTACTGGTACCTGCACACCGACCAGTGGCGCTACGACACCTACCGCGCCGACGCCCTCGCCTCGCCGCTCGGCCCGGGACGGGTGCGCGGCCAGCACACCGCCGACCTGGTCGCCGCCTCGGCCCGCATGGGGTGGATGCCCTCCTACCCGACCTTCGACCGCAACCCGATCGACCTGGGACGCGAGGCGCGCGAGCGCGGGCAGGACCCCGCGGAGTACGTCGCCGACCAGCTCCACAGCGGTGACCTGCGCTTCGCCGCCGAGGACCCCGACGCCCCCGCCAACTGGCCCCGGGTCCTCACCGTGTGGCGGTCCAACCTGTTCGGCTCCTCGGCCAAGGGCAACGAGTACTTCCTCAAGCACCTGCTCGGCACCCGCTCCAACCTGATGGCCGAGCCCGCCGGGCCCGCGGACCGGCCCGCCGACGTCACCTGGCGCGAGGAGCTCCCCGAGGGCAAGCTCGACCTGCTGCTGTCCATCGACTTCCGGATGACGAGCACGACCCTGCTGTCCGACATCGTGCTGCCCGCCGCGACCTGGTACGAGAAGCACGACCTGTCCACCACGGACATGCACCCCTACGTGCACTCGTTCAACCCGGCCATCGACCCGCCCTGGGAGACCCGCACCGACTTCGACGCCTTCCACGCCCTGGCGAAGGCGTTCAGCGCGCTGGCCGCCGACCACCTGGACGAGGTCACCGACCTGGTGGCCGTACCCCACCAGCACGACACCCCCGGCGAGCTGGCCCAGCCGCACGGCGTCCCGCCGGACTGGAAGGCGGACGGCGCGCGGCCCGTCCCCGGCCGGACCATGCCCGCCGTCGTGGCCGTGCGCCGCAACTACTCCGAGGTCGCGCAGAAGCTGGCCGCCCTGGGGCCGCTGGCCGAGTCCCGCGGGCTGCCGGTCAAGGGCGTGTCCTTCACCCCGGACCAGGAGGTGGAGTGGCTGCGCCAGCGCAACGGCGCCGTCCGGGGCGGGGTAGCCGACGGCCGCCCGTCCCTGGACACCGACGTCAAGGCCTGCGAGATGATCCTGGCGCTGTCCGGCACCAGCAACGGCCGCCTGGCCGCGCAGGGCTTCCGCCTCCTGTCCGAGCGCACCGGCACCGACATGGACGAGCTGATCCACCAGGCCGCCGAGCGCCGGGTGGTCTTCTCCGACGCGAGCCGGGGTCCCACGACGGTGGGCTCCAGCCCGGAGTGGTCGGGCAAGGAGGCCCCCGACCGCCGGTACTCGCCGTTCACCATCAACGTCGAGCACGACAAGCCCTGGCACACCCTCACCGGCCGCCAGCACTTCTACCTCGACCACGACTGGATGCACGAGTTCGGCGAGGCCCTGCCCGTCTACCGGCCGCCGCTCGACATCAGCCGCCTGTTCGGCGAGCCCCGGCTCGGCCCGACCGGCCAGCGCGAGGTGGTCGTGCGCTACCTGACCCCGCACTCCAAGTGGTCGATCCACTCCGAGTACCAGGACAACCTGCTGCTCCAGACCCTCTCCCGGGGCGGTCCCACGATCTGGATGAGCCCCGCCGACGCCGAGGCGATCGGCGCCGCCGACAACGACTGGGTGGAGGCGGTCAACCGCAACGGCGTGGTGGTGGCGCGGCTGGTGGTCTCGCACCGGATGCCCGCCGGAACCGTGTACATGTACCACGTCCAGGAGCGCACCATCGACGTGCCCAAGTCCGAGACCACCGGCAGGCGCGGCGGCATCCACAACTCGCTCACGCGCCTGCTGGTCAAGCCCACCCACCTCATCGGCGGCTACGCGCAGCTCTCCTACGCCTTCAACTACCTCGGCCCGACCGGCAACCAGCGCGACGAGGTCACCGTCGTGCGCAAGCGGACCACGGAGGTGCGTTACTGATGGCACAGGCCCACGGCGGCGGGGGCGGGACCGGCGGCTCCGGAGGGGAGCGGCCGGTCGGCAGGGTCATGGCGCAGGTCGCCATGGTGATGAACCTGGACAAGTGCATCGGCTGCCACACGTGCTCGGTCACCTGCAAGCAGGCCTGGACCAACCGCAGCGGCGTCGAGTACGTGTGGTTCAACAACGTCGAGACGCGGCCCGGTCAGGGCTACCCGCGCACCTACCAGGACCAGGAGCGCTGGAAGGGGGGCTGGGTCCTCGACGCCAGGGGGAGGCTCAAGCCACGCGCGGGCGGGCGGCTCAAGCGGCTGGCCACCATCTTCGCCAACCCGGTCATGCCCTCCCTCCAAGACTACTACGAGCCCTGGACCTACGACTACGAGACTTTGACCAACGCGCCCCTGGGCGACGACTTCCCGGTGGCCGAGCCCCGGTCGGCGCTCACCGGCGAACCCATGAAGGTCAGCTGGAGCGCCAACTGGGACGACGACCTCGGCGGCGGGCCCGAGCTGACCCGGCGGGACCCGATCGTGCGCAGGCTCGGCGACAAGGTGCGGTTCTCCTTCGAGGAGACCTTCATGTTCTACCTGCCGCGCATCTGCGAGCACTGCCTCAACCCGTCGTGCGTGGCCGCCTGCCCCAGCGGAGCCCTGTACAAGCGGGTCGAGGACGGCATCGTCCTGGTGGACCAGGACCGCTGCCGGGGCTGGCGCATGTGCGTCACCGGCTGCCCGTACAAGAAGGTCTACTTCAACCACAAGACGGGCAAGGCCGAGAAGTGCACGTTCTGCTACCCGCGGGTCGAGGTGGGCATGCCCACCGTCTGCTCCGAGACGTGCGTGGGGCGGCTGCGCTACCTGGGAGTGGTCCTCTACGACGCCGACCGGGTCCGCGAGGCGGCGTCGGTGGCGGACGAGAGGGACCTGTACCGCGCCCAGCTCGACGTGTTCCTCGACCCCTCCGACCCGGCCGTGCGCGCCGCGGCCCGGCGCGACGGCATCCCCGACCGCTGGGTGGAGTCGGCCGTCCGCTCCCCGGTCTACGCGCTGGCCAAGCGCTTCCGGGTGGCGCTGCCGCTGCACCCGGAGTACCGCACGATGCCGATGGTCTGGTACATCCCGCCGCTGTCGCCGGTGGTGGACGCGCTCTCCTCCACCGGGCACGACGGCGAGGATTCCGACAACCTCTTCGCCGCCATCGACACCCTGCGCATCCCGGTGGAGTACCTGGCCGAGCTGTTCACCGCGGGCGACACCGGCCCCGTGGACCTGGTCCTGCGGCGGCTCGCGGCCATGCGCTCCCACATGCGCCGGATCAACCTGGGCCGGGAGCGCGACGACTCCATCGCCGCCTCCGTCGGGATGACCGGCACCGAGATCGAGGACATGTACCGGCTCCTGGCCCTGGCCAAGTACGACGAGCGCTACGTCATCCCCACCGCCTACGGGGTGGACGAGGCCGACCGCGGGGTCATCGACGAGATCGGGTGCAGCCTCGACTTCGAGGGCGGGCCGGGCATGGGCGGCATGGGCGGGGGCGTGCCCTTCGGCGAGGCCTCCGGGCAGCCCCAGTCGGCGACCGTGGAGAACTTCCACGCCCTGCGCACCCGCCAGACCAGCGACTCCCAGGCGGACACGAGCGGCCGGGTCAACCTCCTCAACTGGGACGGTAACGGCCGCCCCGCAGGGCTCTTCCCACCCCGACGGGGTGGTGACGACGACGACGGCGGCGGCGGTGAGGCCGCGCCGCCGAGGAGGGGGAGAGGATGAGCACCACCGCTGACGCCGAGGGAGCGGGCGGGACGGTACGGAGCGGCACCGGGTGGCTGGGGGAGGCGCGCGCCATTCGCAGGGCGCACCGCGTGGCGGTCACCCACCAGGCCGCCTCGGTCCTGCTCGGCTATCCCGACCAGGCCTTCTTCGAACGCCTGCCGCTGGTGGCCCGCGCGGTCGCGGAGCTGCCGAGGGGAGGGGTGCGCGCGGCGCTCCAGGAGTTCTGCGACCACGCCTCCACCGTCTCCGAGCTGGAGCTGTGCGAGCACTACGTGGACGTGTTCGACCTGCGCAGGCGCCGGACCCTGCACATGACCTACTACACCGACGGCGACACCCGCCGCAGGGGGCACGCCCTGGCCGAGGTCAAGCGCGTCTACGCCGGGGCCGGGTGGCGGGTGGAGAACCGCGAGCTGCCCGACCACCTGGCGGTGGTCCTGGAGTTCGCGGCCCGGGGGGACGCGCGCGCGGGCGAGGCCCTGCTGCTGCGCTTCCGGCCGGGCCTGGACCTGATGGCCCGGACCCTGCACGACCACGGCACGCCCTACGCGCGGATCGTGGACGCGGTCCGCATGACCCTGCCCGCCCAGGAGCGCGGGGACCTGGAGGCCGTGCGCAGGCTCGCGGCCCAGGGGCCGCCCGCCGAGGACGTGGGCCTGGAACCGTACGGGGTGCGGGCGCCGCTGCCGCGGACCGAGGCCCCCGGGTACGACCGGGAGGAGCGGTGAACGGGTACGGCGCGCTCGACCTGCTGCTGTGGGGCGTCCTGCCCTACGCGGTCCTCGTCCTCGTGGTGGGCGGCCTCGTCTGGCGGTACCGGTACGACCGGTTCGGCTGGACGACCCGCTCGTCGGAGCTGTACGAGTCCAGGCTGCTGCGCATCGGCAGCCCGCTGTTCCACATCGGTCTGCTCCTGGTGATCGGCGGCCACGCGGTCGGGCTGCTCGTGCCCGAGGGCTGGACCCGGGCGGTCGGGGTGTCCGACACCGTCTACCACGTCACCGCGCTGTCGCTCGGGCTCGTGGCGGGGGTGTGCACGCTCGGCGGGATCGCCCTGCTGATCTGGCGCCGCCGCACGACGGGGCCGGTGTTCAGCGCCACCACGCGCAACGACAAGCTCATGTACCTGGTGCTGGTCCTGGCCATCGTCACCGGGCTGGGCATGACCGCCTACTTCGCCGGGGTCGAGGTGGCGGGCGGGCACACCCAGGACTACCGGCGGACGGTGTCGCCGTGGTTCCGCTCCATCTGGGTGCTCCAGCCCGACGTCGCGGCGATGTCCGCCGCCGAGGCCCCGTACAAGCTGCACGCCCTCGTCGGCCTGGGGCTGTTCGCGCTGCTGCCCTTCACCCGCCTGGTGCACGCGTTCAGCGCGCCGATCGGCTACCTCTTCCGTCCCTACGTCGTCTACCGCACGCGGGACCGGTACCCGACCGCGGCGGGACAGGCGGAGCGGCCCGCCCGCCGGGGCTGGTGACCCGGCCGCCCGCGCGGTCCGGTTTTCCGTGCGGTCCGGCCTCCCGGGCCTCCCGTCCGGCCCGTCTGTGCGGCCGGGGCGGTCCGGGAGGTCCGGGCGGCCGGCGGCTCGGGAGGTCCGCGGCCCGCCCCGGTCACGGACGGTGACCACTCGACCGGGGTGTGCGCGACGGTTATGTGTGGGAACGTGGTCATTGGCCCGCGCACACCGCGTGCGCGAACACGGGGAGTGGGAGAGAGTGCCATGGACCTGACGGTCGTCGACGTTCCGGAACGCTCGCGCTACGAGGTGAGCGCGGACGGGGCGGTGGTGGGGTTCTCCGCCTACCACCTGATCGACAAGGGCGTGTACGCCCTGCCGCACGTGGAGGTCGACCCCTCCTTCGAGGGCAAGGGTGTGGCGAGCCGCCTCATGCGCGACTCCCTGGACCACATCCGGTCCCGGGGGCTCAAGATCGTGCCGATCTGCCCGTTCGCGCAGGCCTACCTCAAGAAGAACCCGTCCTACGCGGACCTGGTCCACGAGGGCTGAGCCGGCGGCTGCGCGCGGGGCCTCCGGGCGGCTCCGCCGACCGGGGTCGGATAACGGGGACATCACCATCCGGGCACGGCGTGTTCCGGATGGTGATTACGCGTACTTCACGGGTATGTGGGAGCGGTTGTCCTTCTCCGGAGCAAAGGAGCCCCGCCCGTGTTAGTCGCAGACGCGGCACCCACCCTCGACGCGCGCCTCACCGACGCCATCGCGACGTTCAACAACGACTTCTTCTGGGCCTGGATCCTGATCCCGCTGCTCGTGGTGGTGAGCGTCTACCTCACCATCCGGACGGGAGCCGTCCAGTTCCGGATGCTCCCGGAGATGTTCCGGGTGCTCAAGAGCAAGCCCGAGACCGCTCCCGACGGGGGCATGGCCGTCTCCTCGCTCCAGGCGTTCATGATCTCGGCCGCGGCCCGCATCGGCACGGGCAACATCGTCGGCGTGGCCGTCGCCATCTCCCTGGGCGGCCCGGGCGCCGTCTTCTGGATGTGGGCGATGGCGCTCGTGGTGTGCGCGGCCAGCTTCGTCGAGTCCACCCTGGCCCAGCTCTACAAGGTCAGGGACTCCACCGGCTACCGGGGCGGACCGGCCTACTACATGGAGAAGGGCCTGGGCCAGCGCTGGATGGGCGTGCTCTTCGCCGTCGTCCTCATCCTGACCTTCCCGATGGTCTTCAACGCCGTGCAGAGCAACACCATCGCCGGGGCCGTCACCAACTCCGCCCAGAACATGAACGTGGACGCGGGCCTGGGGCTGTCGGCAGCGGTCGGGGTCGTGCTCGTCGCGGTCACCGCGATGGTGATCTTCGGCGGCGTGCGCAGGATCGCGCAGACCGCCCAGGCGCTGATCCCGGCCTTCGCGCTGATCTACCTGATCATGGGCATCATCATCGTGGGGATGAACTTCGAGCGCATCCCCGGGATGTTCACGCTCATCTTCGAGCACGCCTTCGGCATCCGCGAGTTCGCCGCCGCCGGTCTGGGCACGGTGATCATCCAGGGCGTGCGCCGGGGCATGTTCTCCAACGAGGCGGGCCTGGGCTCCGCCCCCAACGCCGCGGCCAGCGCCGCCGTCAGCCACCCCGCCAAGCAGGGCCTGGTGCAGACCCTCGGCGTCTACTTCGACACCCTCGTGGTCTGCTCCATCACGGCCTTCATCATCCTCATCGGCTACGAGGGCGGCTCCGAGCGCGAGCTGGAGGGCGACCTCACCCAGATCGCGGTCACCGAGGCGCTGGGGCCCTGGGCGCTGCACCTGATGACGCTGATCATCCTCCTGGTCGCGTTCACGTCGGTGCTGGGCAACTACTACTACGGCGAGTCGAACCTGGAGTACCTGACCGCCGACCGGCGCGTCATGCTCGGCTACAAGATCGTCTTCCTCGTGGCCAGCTTCCTCGGCTCGCTGGGCTCGATCGACCTGGTCTGGACGCTGGCGGACACGACCATGGGCATGATGGCGCTGATCAACCTCGTGGCCATCACACCGCTGGCCGCGATCGCGGCACGGGTGCTCAAGGACTACAACGACCAGCGGCGCCAGGGTATCGACCCCGTGTTCACGCGGGACCGGCTGCCCGACCTGCGCGGCGTGGAGTGCTGGGAGCCCAGGGAGAGGGAGGCGGCGGCCGAGTCCGACCGGGTCTGACGGCCGCGGGACGGGGCCCGCGCCGCACCGGGGCCCCGGGCCGTCCCGCGCTCCGGCCGGGTCCTGATCCGTCCGCGGGTGGGGCGGGGGAGTACGCATCCCCCGCCCCACCGGCGTCTTCAAGGGGTCATTCGATGACAGAACCCACCAGGTAAGGCTTTTCAGTGCATCTGTGTTCTTTCGGTCACGGCGAATAATCGCTAGTGTGCTGGATCACAGTTGTGGCGGCCCGTGTGTCTCGTCGAGGGAGTCCGATGTCCATCGTCTCAATCGAGCCCGCCACCGCCGAGCGGTGGGAAGACCTGGAGAACCTGTTCGGACCGACCGGAGCCTACGGGCACTGCTGGTGCACCTTCTTCCGGAGGCGGGCCAAGGACCACACGGCGAGCACCTCCTGCGACCGCTCCCAGCGCGGTGTGGACAACAAGGAGGAGCTGCGGCGCCTGACCCTGGACGGGCGGGTGCCCGGCCTGCTCGCCTACGACGGGGACGGCCCCTGCGGGTGGGTGTCCGTGGCCCCCCGGGAGGACTTCATCCGGTTGTCCCGGTCGCGGTCCCTGCGCCCGGCCGATCCCCGCGAGCCCGGCGTGTGGTCGCTGGTCTGCTTCTGGCTCCCGCCCCGTCGGCGCAGACGCGGCCTGGGCAGCCGCCTGCTGGACGGGGCGATCGAGTACGCCCGGGCCAACGGCGCCCGCGTCCTGGAGGCCTACCCGGTGGACACCGCCGGAGGGCGTGCGCCCAGCGCCGAGGTCTACACGGGAACGGTGGAGATGTTCCGGCGGTCCGGGTTCACGCTGAACAACCACCACGCGAGCGAACGCGTGGTCGCCCGCCTGGAACTCAAAACCGAGTAGTCCCCGCCCCCTCTTTCCCCTTTTCCTGATCCATCCCCCCGTCCCCCCGACCCCCGTCCCCCTTCCAGCTTCCGGCCGCCCCGCCGCGCGAAGTCCGGTGCACCCGCCGCCCCGCTCTCCGGTCCGAACACGGGCCGCCCCCGGAGGGCGGGGGGAGGGCATCCGGACCGCCCGCCGGGGCGCCGAACGCCTCCCCGGTCCCCGTGGCCGCCGCCCGAGGTCCTCGCACGTCACGTGCGGGGGCCTTCGTCGTTTCCCGGGCGGCGCGCTCGGCGGACATTTGACAGCGCCATACCCCCAAGGGGTATGTTGAGTGCATCGGAGGCCGGTCCCAGGAGGGCCGGTACAGCACACATGCCCCAGGAGGCGAAATGGCTGCCACCAGCACCGCTGTTTACACCGTTGACGGCATGAGCTGCGGACACTGCGTCAACTCCGTCACCGAGGAGGTCGGCGGGGTCGCGGGGGTCACCGACGTCGAGGTCGACCTCGACAGCAAGAAGGTGACCGTCACCAGCGACGGCCCGGTCGACGACGCGTCGGTCCGCGCCGCCATCGACGAGGCCGGGTACGAGGTGCGCGGCTGACGCGCACACCGGGCCCCGCGGTCCGGACGGGAACGGCGCACCGCCGACCCCGGCCCGCGGGGGGAGTTCCGGCGCACGGGCGGGACGCCCGCCCGCGCCGGGCTCCGGGGTCGTCCGGCACCGGAGCGCAGGACCGTCCACGAGAGCACGGGGACGTCACGGAGGACCGAGGAAGAGCTATGAGCAGCAGCGCAGCCGCGGCGGGCCGGGCCGACACCGCACCGGTCGAACTGGACATCGGCGGCATGACCTGTGCCGCCTGCGCCAACCGGGTCGAGAAACGGCTCAACAAGCTCGACGGGGTCACCGCCACCGTCAACTTCGCCACCGAGAGGGCCCGCGTCTCCTTCGACGGCGCGCCCACCCCGGTGGAGGACCTCGTCGCCCAGGTCGAGAAGGCGGGCTACACCGCCACCGTCCCCAGGGCCGAACCCGAGGCGGCCGAGGACGCCGCGGAACCCGCCGACCCCGCCCGCGCGCTGCGCGACCGGGTGATCGTCAGCGCGGTCCTGTCGGTGCCGGTCGTCGCGATGGCGATGATCCCCGCCCTGCAGTTCACCTACTGGCAGTGGGCCTCGCTGACCCTGGCGGCGCCCGTCGTCGTCTGGGGCGCGCTGCCCTTCCACGTCGCCGCCTGGAAGAACCTCAGGCTGGGCAGCGCCACCATGGACACGCTGGTCTCCCTCGGGGTGTCGGCGGCGTTCCTGTGGTCGCTGTACGCGCTCTTCCTCGGGACCGCGGGCATGGCGGGGATGACCCACCCCTTCGAGTTCACCGTCGCCCGCGGCGACGGGTCGGCCAACATCTACCTGGAGGTGGCCGCCGGGGTCACCACCTTCATCCTCCTCGGCAAGTACTTCGAGGCCCGCTCCAAGAGGCGCGCGGGCGCCGCCCTGCGCGCCCTGCTCGAACTCGGGGTCAGGGAGGCCACCGTCCTGCGCGGTGCGGACTCCCGCCAGGAGTCGGTGCCCGTGGACCGGCTCGTCGTCGGCGACCGCTTCCTCGTCAGGCCGGGGGAGAAGGTGGCCACCGACGGCGTGGTGGAGGAGGGCACCTCCGCCGTGGACATGAGCATGCTCACCGGCGAGTCGGTGCCGGTGGAGGTCGCGCCCGGCGACTCCGTGGTCGGCGCTACCGTCAACGCGGGCGGGCGCCTCGTCGTGCGCGCCACCCGGGTCGGCTCGGACACCCAGCTCGCCCAGATGGCGCGCCTGGTGGAGGAGGCCCAGAACGGCAAGGCCGAGGTCCAGCGCCTGGCCGACCGCGTCTCCGGGGTCTTCGTCCCGATCGCCATCCTCGTCGCGCTCGCCACGCTCGTCGTCTGGCTCGTGCTGGGGGCGTCCGCCCCGACCGCCTTCACCGCCGCGGTCGCGGTGCTCATCATCGCCTGCCCGTGCGCCCTGGGCCTGGCCACGCCCATGGCCCTGATGGTGGGCACCGGGCGCGGCGCCCAGCTGGGCATCCTCATCAAGGGTCCTGAGGTGCTGGAGGACACCCGGCGCGTGGACACGGTCGTGCTGGACAAGACCGGCACCGTCACCACCGGCCGGATGACCCTGACCGGAGTGTCCACCGCCGAGGGCGAGGACGAGGAGGAGGTCCTGCGCTTGGCCGGGGCCCTGGAGAACGCCTCCGAGCACCCCATCGCGCGGGCGATCGCCGCCGGGGCCGCCGACCGCGTGGGCGCGCTCCCGTCCCCCGGGGACTTCGCCAACGCCGAGGGCCTGGGCGTCCGCGGTACCGTCGGGGGCCGCGCCGTGGCCGTCGGCCGGGTCGCGCTGCTGGAGGAGGACGGCGCCGTCCTGCCCGAGCGGCTGGCCGCCGCCCTCGCCGACGCCGAGGCGCAGGGACGCACCGCCGTCGCGGTGGGCTGGGAGGGCCGCGTCCGGGGCGTGCTGGTGGTGGCCGACACGGTCAAGCCCACCAGCGCCGAGGCCGTCCGCAGGTTCCGCGAGCTGGGCCTCACCCCGATCCTGCTCACCGGGGACAACCGGGCGGTGGCCCGTGCGGTGGCCGACCAGGTCGGCATCGACGAGGTGATCGCCGAGGTCCTGCCCCGCGACAAGGTCGAGGTCGTGCAGCGGCTGCAGGGCGAGGGGCGCACGGTGGCGATGGTCGGCGACGGGGTCAACGACGCCGCCGCCCTGGCCCAGGCGGACCTGGGGCTGGCGATGGGCACGGGGACGGACGTGGCCATCGAGGCCAGCGACCTGACCCTGGTGCGCGGCGACCTGCGCGCCGCCGCCGACGCCATCCGCCTCTCCCGCAGGACCCTCAGCACCATCAAGGGCAACCTGTTCTGGGCCTTCGCCTACAACGCCGCCGCGATCCCGCTGGCGGCGGCGGGGCTGCTCAACCCCATGATCGCCGGAGCGGCCATGGCCTTCTCCAGCGTCTTCGTCGTCAGCAACAGCCAGCGGCTGCGCCGGTTCCGCCCGCTGGCGCGGGACGGGGCCGCCGACCGGGCCTCCTGACCGGCCCCTCCGGGACGGCACGGTCCCGCCCTCCGACCTCTCCCTGGCCGAGGTCCTCGACCGCGTGCTGTGGCGGGACCCGCCGATCACCAACTTCCCCGTCCTCTACCTCTCTTTCGCGAGAGTGCTACCGGCTTCAGTCGGTGGGTGAAAGGCCCGTCACGAAACGTCACACCCTCGCGCTAAGGTCGACCCAGACCAGGCAGGAGGTGACACATCAAGCGCGAACGCGGCCACAAGACCCGCCTCTACCCCACCAAGGACCAACTCTCGGGGTTGGAAACCCAGGGCCACGCCGCCCGCGCCCTGTGGAACCTGCTCCACTCCTGGTGGACCATGTCCTCCGAAAACCGGCGAGTGTCCCTGGCTGACGCTGATGCGGCTATTCGTCAGGCCCGTAAGGACCTGCCCTGGCTGGCGGCCCTTCCCGCGCAAGCAGCACAGCAAGTCCTGAAGACCTACTTCCGGGCGTGGCAGAACTGCTGGGCGGGCCGGGCAGGCCCGCCCGTCTTCAAGGCCCGGCTGCGTTCACGGATGTGCGTGGACGTCCCCCAAGGCCGGGACTTGAACATCAAACGTGTGGCCCGTAAGTGGGGAATCGTGCAGATCCCCAAGGTCGGTGTGGTCCGGTTTAGGTGGACCAAGGACTTGCCTGTGGGCAAGCGCGCCGGTGCCGCGAACAAGGTCACTGGGGCGCGGTTGGTGTGGGAGGCCCACGGCTGGCACGTGGTGCTACGGGTGCGCACCGAGGTCAAGGAGCCCGCGCCTCATATCGGCCCGGGGGTGGGGATCGATCGGGGTGTGGCCAAGCCGCTCGCCCTGTCCGATGGGACGTTCCGTGAGCACGGGCCGTGGCTGTCCCCAGGTGAGGCCGAACGTTTGCGCCGGTTGGAGTGCACAGCCGCACGTCAACGGCGGCAGCGCACACCCGGACAGTCGTCTTCGAACCGGCTGCGGCGCACCTATGACCAGATCGCCCGGGTGCGCGCGAAAGCCAAGCGCCGTGCCCTGGACTGGCAGCACCGGGTCACGCACGCCCTGGCTGAGGAGTTCGGTGTGGTGGGGGTCGAGGACCTGCACATCGCCGGGATGGTTCGCGCGGCCCGGGGGACGGTGGAGGCCCCGGGCACCAACGTGGCACAGAAGTCCGGGTTGAACCGTGCCATCGCCGGTCAGGCGTGGGGACGTACGGTCACGTTGTTGGAGTACAAGCTCGCCGACCGGGGCGGGCACCTGGTGCGGGTGCCCGCCCCGTACACCTCGCGGCGCTGCTCGGCATGCCAGGCCATCACCGAGGGCAGCCGCGAGTCGCGGGACCGGTTCGTGTGCAAGGCACCGGGGTGCGGGTATGCGGCGCACGCCGACATCAACGCCGCGTGCAATGTGGAGTATCTGACCAGGCTGGAAGCGCCCCAGGACATTGTGGGTGCCAGGACGTGGAGCCCTCGCCGTCAGGCGGGCTGTGAAGCGTAGACCACCAGCGGCGGACGGGTTCTGTTAGCTGGATTCTCCCGCTTTCAAACGGGAGAGGATGTCAACCGCGCGTGGACGTGCCCCTCGACGACGGCCGGGTGATCGGGGCCGGGTCCCCCGTGCTGATGGCCCCCGCCGCCGCGAACCACTTCTTCGCCCTGGAGAACGCCGAGCGGATGGAGGAGACCGCCAACCGGGCGCACGTGGCCTGGGGTGCGGGGCCGCACCGGTGTCCCGCCATCGAGGAGGCGACCACCGTCGTCGCCGTCGCGGTGCGCGTCCTGCTCACCCGCCTGCCCGGGCTGCGCCCGGCCGTCCCGCCCGACCAGCTGCGCTGGCGGCTGTCGGCCCTGTCCTGGTCCCCCGTCCGGCTCCCCGTCGAGTTCACCCCGCGGGAGCCCCCGCCCCGCGGGCCCGAGGAGGCCGCGCCGCCCCCGCCCGCCGACGGGCCCGGGCCGGGGAGGCGGGCGTCCGGCGGCCCGTCGTCCCCGCCGAACTTCCTGGCACGGCTGCTGCGCGGGTCCTGAGGCCGCCCCCGCACACCCGTGTCGGCCGGAGCCCCGGGGAGGCTGCGACGGCCGACGCCGCCCCCCGCGCGCGCCCGTGCGGCGCGGTCCGGGCGGACACGCCCGGTGATCCCCGTCCCGCCGGTCCGGCGCCGCGCGGCTCCTCCGGCGGAATCCGCCCATGTCAGGGGCGTGCGCCCGGACACCCCCCGCGCGGGGAAGGCACATGACACCGTGGCGGGGAGCGCCAACAGTGGCCGGGGGATCCTAGACTCGCTAACGCCCAGGGGCTCCTCCTCCGCCGTGCCCCGTACTCCCCACACCGCCCCTCCCCACAGAGGAACAGCGCCTTCATGAACAGTTCCGAAGCCGACCCCCGTCGCCTCCTGGTCAACCGGTACCGTCTGGACGAGGTCATCGGCTCCGGCGGCATGGGGCGGGTCTGGCAGGGCACCGACACCCTCCTGGACCGGCCGGTCGCCGTCAAGGAGCTGACCACGCCGCCGAACCTGCCCCCGCACGAGGTCGAGGTGCTGCGCACCCGCATGCTGCGCGAGGCGCGCAGCGCCGCGCAGCTCAGCCACCCGGCCATCATCACGGTGTTCGACGTGGCCGAGGAGGACGGCCGTCCGTGGATCGTCATGGAGCTGGTCCGCGGCCCCTCCCTGGGCGACATCGTCCGCGACGAGGGCGCGCTGCCGGTCCGGCGGGCCGCCGGGATCGGCGAGCAGATGGCGGCGGGGCTGGCCGAGGCGCACGCCCGCGGCATCGTGCACCGCGACATCAAGCCGGGCAACGTGCTCATCGCGGGCAACGACCGCGCGGTCCTGACCGACTTCGGCATCGCCCACCTGGACGGCTCCACCCACCTGACCAGCACCGGGCTGCTGATCGGCTCCCCGAGCTACCTGGCCCCGGAGGTCGCGCACGGCTACTCGGCCACCCCGGCCTCGGACATGTGGGCCCTGGGCGTCACCCTCTACCAGGCGGTCGAGGGCACCCTGCCCTTCGAACGGCCGACCCCGATGGCGACGCTGACCGCCATCGTCACCCAGGACCTGCCCGAGCCGGTCAACGCCGGTCCGCTGCGCCCGGTCCTGGAGGCCCTGTGCGAGAAGCGCCCGGAGGACCGGCCGTCGGTCGGTGAGGTGCGCGCCCTGCTGCGCGAGATCCGGGACGCGGACGACACCCCCGAGGCGGTCGCCCCCACGATGGTCACCACCGTGCCCACGCCGGAGCCGGAGGAGGTGGCCGAGGCGGCCGTCCGCGCCGAACCGCCGGTTCCGGGCCCGGCCCCCGGCCCGGCCGCCCCCCGACGTGAGGCACGCCCCGGTTCCGTCCGGCGGACGCTGCTGGTCGCCGCCGCCGTGTTCGTGCTCCTCGTCGCGGGCGCCACCACCAGCCTCCTGGTGAGCATGAACCGTTCGGGCGGGGCCGACACCGGACTGGTCGACGGCTCGGGCCAGGAGGCCGCCGCCGACCCCGGTACGGAGGAGCCGGCGCCCCCCGCCGAGGAGAGCGCGTCCGCGGCCGAGGAGACGCCGCGGGAGTCCGCGGAGCCCTCGGACGGGGAGTCGGAGGAGGAGCGGGACGAGGACGGCCTGGAGGAGGCCTGGGGGCCCCTCACCCGCCACGAGGACTCCAGCGGCTTCTCCGTGGACGTCCCCGAGGGCTGGAACGTCGAGCGCGAGGGCCACATGGTCTACTTCCGCAACCCCGACGGCGGCTACCTGCTGGTGGACCAGACCGACAACCCCAACCCCGACGCCGGGGACGACTGGCGCGAGTTCGAGCCCGTCGGCAGCGGCAACTTCAGCGGCTACGAACTGATCGGCATCGAGGACGTCGAGGCCGACTGGACCGAGGACTACGTCAGCGCCGCCGACTGGGAGTTCACCTTCGGCAACGGCGACATGCACGCCATCAACCGCGGCTTCCACACCGAGGACATCGGCTACGCCCTGTTCCTGGTGGCCGACAACGACCACCCCGAGCAGAACCGTGCGCTGCTGGACCACATGTCCCGCGGCTTCGAACCGGCAGACGGGGACGACTGAGCGGTCAGAGCGGTCAGAGCGGTCAGAGTGGTCAGAACACCGAGCAGTTGGTGATGTCGGTGAAGGCCTCCAGGGCCAGCGCCGCCGTCACCGAGTTGCCCTTGGCGTCCAGACCGGGCCCCCACGCCGCCACCGAGCAGCGCCCCGGCACGATCGCGAGGATGCCGCCGCCCACCCCGCTCTTGCAGGGCAGGCCGACGCGGTAGGCGAACTCGCCCGCGGCGTCGTAGGTGCCGCAGGTGAGCATCACCGCCATGACGCGGCGCGCGTCGGAGCGGCTGAGCAGCTGGGAGCCGTCCGCACGCCTGCCGTGGCGCGCCAGCAGCAGCCCCACCCGGGCCAGCTCCTCGCAGCTGACGGTGATCGCGCACTGCCGGAAGTAGTGGTCCAGCACATCGGGCACCGGGTTGTGCATGTTGCCGAAGCTCGACATGAGGTAGGCCAGCGCCCGGTTGCGGTCGCCGTGCTCGTCCTCCGAGCGCGCCACCAGGTTGTCCGTGTGCAGGTCGGGGTCGCCGGTCTCCGCGCACAGCAGCTCCCCCAGCGCGCCGACGGCGTCCCCGGTGTCGGTCAGCAGCTGGTCGGTGACGATGAGCGCGCCCGGATTGATCATGGGGTTGCGGGGCACGCCGCTCTCGAACTCCAGCTGGTACAGGGAGTTGAAGGAGTTGCCCGAGGGTTCCCGGTTGACCCGTTTCCACACGCTGTCCCCGGACCTGCTCATCACCAGCGCCAGGGTGAACACCTTGGTGATGCTCTGCATGGAGAAGCGCGTCCGGGAGTGGTCGCCGACGCTGTACAGGTCGCCGTCCACCGTGGCCACGGCGAACCCGAACTCGTCCGGGTCCACGTTGGCCAGTTCGGGGATGTAGTCGGCGACCCGGCCCTCGCCGATGTGCGACCGCACCCTCTCCATGACGGCGTCGAGCACTTCTCCGTAGTCGCCGTGGTCGCCGCAGTCGCTCACCTCGGCCTCCGCCCCCTTCCGTGTCGGTGTCCCTCCACCTCCGGCTACCCAGGACGGGCCCGGACATGGCACGGGACGGCCCCGGAGGGGGCGGAAGGGGCGGGGAGCGGGCGCCGGACGGCCGGGGAGGCGGCGGGGAGGGTCAGCCCCTCCCGTCCAGGAGCTGGGCGTCGTGCACCAGCAGCGCCACCTGGACGCGGTTGTTGAGCCCGAGCTTGGTGAGGATGCTCGACACGTGCGTCTTGACGGTCGGCACGCTCAGGAACAGGGCCGAGGCGATGTCGGCGTTGGACCGGCCCCCGCCGACCGCCACGGCCACCTCCAGCTCCCGGCCGTTGAGCGCCGAGAGCCGCTCGCGCGCACGCAGGGCCCGCTCGCCGCGGTCGCTGGCGCCCACCCGCTCGACCAGCCGCCGCGTCACCGCCGGGGAGAGCACCGACATGCCCCGGGACACCTGGCGCACCGACTCCACGATCTCCGCCGGAGGGGTGTCCTTGAGCAGGAACCCCGCCGCGCCCGCCCGCAGCGCGCGCAGCACGTGCTCGTCGGCGTCGAAGGTGGTCAGCACCAGCACCTCCGGCGGGTTCTCCAGGGCCCGCAGCCGCTCGGTGGCGGTCAGCCCGTCCACCGTCGGCATCCGGATGTCCATCAGGACCACGTCGGGGGAGTGGCGCGCCACCAGGTCGACCACCGCGCTGCCGTCCTCGGCCTCGGCCAGCACCCGGATGTCGGGCGCGCCGCCCATCATCATCACCAGGCCGACCCGGACCAGCGCGTCGTCATCGACGAGCACGACCCCGATCTCCCGCTCCGTCTCGCTCATGTGGGCCACGGTAGCCATGCCGCCAGCCGCCAGCCACCCCGGCCGTCCGGACCGTGCTCCAGCCGCCCCGAGGCCAGGGACACCCGCTCGGCGAGCCCGACCAGGCCCTGGCCGTCGCCGTCCCCGCCCGAGGCCGCGCGGGGGGAGGGGTCGTTGCCCACCTCCACCAGCAGGCCGTCCCCCGGGGCTCCCCGGACCAGCACGCGCGTGGTGGCGCCCGGCGCGTGCTTGCGCACGTTCGTCAGCCCCTCCTGGACGATCCGGTAGGCGGTGCGCCCGGTGCGCTCGGGGACCGTCCCGGCGCACTCCTGCACGAACTCCACCCTGGTCCCGGCCTCGTCGGCCTCCTCCACCAGCTGCCGCAGGTCGGCCATGGTCGGCTGCGGCAGCTCCCCGACGGGCGCGCGCAGCACGCCGATCACCTCCCGCAGGTCCTGGAGGGCCTGGTGGGCGCTCTCGCGGATCACCTTCGCCGACCGGGCCACCTCCTCGGCGGGGGCGTCGGGCCGGTACTCCAGGGCGCCCGCGTGCACGCTCAGCAGGGACAGCCGGTGCCCGAGCACGTCGTGGATCTCGCGGGCCATGGCCTCGCGGACCTGGTGCTGGGCGTGCTCGGCGCGCAGCTGCGCCTCCGTCTCGGCGTGCACGGCCCGGTCGCGCAGCGACTCCACCAGCTCGCGCCGGTGCTGGACGGTGAGCCCCCAGCCGGTCACGGCGCCTTGGAGGGCGGCCCCCAGCAGGAGGATCACCAGGAACGGGGCGTGCGGGTCGGGCCACAGCGCGGCGTGCACCAGCGAGGCGCCCACGCTCAGCCCGTACACCGCCAGGCTGGTGCGGGGCGGACGGCGCACGGCCAGGGAGAACAGGGCGATGAGCATCGCGCCCGAGGCCAGCCCGGAGACGGCGGAGTACAGGACGAGCACGACGGCGATCTGGACCGGCCAGCGCCGCCGCCACCACAGCGCCAGGCAGGCCAGCAGGGCGAGGGCCGCGTCGGCGGCCTGGAGCCACACGGGCAGGACCGGTTCCCGGACGGGCAGGTGGGGGAACTCGGCGGCGTTCATCAGCACGGAGAGGAGGGCGATCAGGAAGATGGAGGAGTCCACGATCCAGTCGCGCGCGCCGCACCGCCCGTCCACAGCGTTCATCGCAGTGCAGTCTACGTTCGGGGCCGCACCCGGAGGGCGGGAGCGGGCGGGGCGCGGGCCGCGCGCCCTCGGCCGTTCGGCCGACCCGCCCGGGCGGGGACTGGACGGTCGGCCGATGCGCCGCGCGCGCCCCGGTGTCTAGCGTCGGAGGCATGCGCAAGGTCATCCAGGGCGTCGGCGTCCTGCTCGTCCTCGTCGGCGTCAGCGGCGCCGTCGACCACCTCTGGTACCAGCCGTTCCTGGGTGTGGTCCTCAACTCGTTCAACCGCTTCGTCGTGCCCAACGTGGCGGCCTTCGAGGGCTACGAGCTGCTCGCCAACCTGTGCGTGGCCGCCGCCGGCGCCGCCCTGGTCCTGGGGATGGAGGCGCTGCGGCCGCGGAGCCGCGCCTGAGGACGGGACAGGTCCGCGCGGGTCCGCGCCGGGTCCGCCGCGCCGGGCCCGGCGCGGCGAGGACGGTTCGTGTCCGGTCCGCGCGTCGGTACCTTGTAACCGATGAGCACTCTGGTCACCGGAGCCACCGGAATGGTGGGCCGCCGCGTCCTCACCCAGCTGAGGAGCCGCGGCCTGCCCGCGACGGGCGCGTCCCGCACCTCGAAGACCCGCCTGGACTGGACCGACACCTCTAACTGGGACGAGATCCTCGACGGCGTCAAGAACGTCTTCGTGGTGACGCCGGTCGGGAGCGCGCTGGGCAACCGGGTCGCCGGGTTCCTGGAGAGGGCCGCCGCGGCCGGGGCCGCCAACGCCGTGGTCCTGACCGCCATGGGCAGCGAGTACGCGCCGTCGGACTCCGACCAGCGCGCCGCCGAGCTGCGGGCCAGGGACCTGTTCGGCCGGTGGACCGTGCTGCGGTCCAACTGGCTCTTCCAGGACTTCACCGAGGGGATGTTCGCCGGTCTGGCGCGCTCGCGCAACGGCCGCCTCGAACTGCCGGTCAAGAAGAGGACCGAGGTCAGCTTCGTGGACGCCCGCGACGTGGCCGACGCCGCCGTCTCGGCGCTGCTGGACGACCACAGCGGCAGGGAGTACACGCTCACGGGCCCGCAGCCGCTCACCTTCCGCGAGGTGGTCAAGCAGACCCGGGGCACCGAGAGCCCGGTGTGGCGGTTCAAGGCCGTCGACGAGGCGGGCTTCTACTTCCGCGCCGCGGACCGGGGGTGGAACGACCGCTTCATCGACACCCTCAACGAGCGCTTCGCCGCCGCGGTCCGGGGCAGGGCGGCCGAGGTCACCGAGGACGTCCGTGCGGCGCTCGGCCGCGACCCCATCCCGCTGGGCCGCTTCGTCCGCGAGGCCACGCTCTGACCCGCCGCCTCTGGGAGCGGGCCCCTCACGCGGCCCCCGGCCGCGCCCGCCGGGCGGTCGGACGGGGGTTCGCGGACTCCCGGCGGAACACGGACGGGACGGCCCGCCTCCGGAGGGCACGGCGCACCACATGAGAGGACCCCGCTCCACAGCTCGCGTCTCCGCGGAGACCGGTCGTGAGCGGGGTCTTTCTGTGTTCTCGGGCCGCTACTTGAGGAGCTGGCGGGCCATCACCATGCGCTGGATCTGGTTCGTGCCCTCGTAGATCTGGGTGATCTTGGCGTCGCGCATCATGCGCTCCAGGGGGAAGTCCTTCACGTAGCCCGCGCCACCCAGCAGCTGCACGGCGTCGGTGGTGATCTCCATGGCGGCGTCGGAGGCGAAGCACTTGGCGGCGGCGCCGTAGAACGGCAGGTCGTCGTCGCCGCGCTCGGACTTGGCGGCGGCCACGTAGACCATCTGCCGCGCGGTCTCCAGCTTCATCGCCATGTCGGCGAGCATGAACTGCACGCCCTGGAAGTCGGCGATGTGCTTGCCGAACTGCTTGCGCTCCTTGACGTAGGCCACCGCCTGGTCCAGCGCGCCCTGCGCGATGCCGACGGCCTGCGCGCCGATGGTGACGCGCGTGTGGTCCAGGGTGCGCAGCGCGATCTTGAGGCCCTCGCCCGGGGCGCCGACGATGCGGTCGCCGGGGACACGCACGTTGTCGAAGAACAGCTCGCGGGTCGGGGAGCCCTTGATGCCGAGCTTGCGCTCGGGCTCGCCCAGGGTGAAGCCCTCGTCGTCGGCGTGCAGCACGAAGGCGGAGACGTTGCGGCCGCGCGCGCCCTCGGGGTCGGTCACCGCCAGCACCGTGTAGTACTTGCTGACCCCGGCGTTGGTGATCCAGGACTTCTGGCCGTTGAGGACCCAGCCGTCCCCGTCGGCGACGGCCTGGGTGCGCATGCTCGCGGTGTCGGAACCGGCCTCGCGCTCGGACAGGCCGTAGGAGAACATCGCCCCGCCGCTGGCCACCTCGGGCAGGTAGCGCCGCTTGACCTCCTCGGAGGCGCCCAGGATCAGCGGCATGGTGCCGAGCTTGTTGACGGCGGGGATGAGGGAGGAGGAGGCGCACACGCGGGCGACCTCCTCGATGACGATGCAGGTGGCCAGGGCGTCGGCGCCCACGCCGTCGTACTCCTCGGCGATGTGCGGGGCGTGGAAGTCCGTGGCCACCAGCGCGTCGAGGGCGTCCTGGGGGAAGGCGCTCCTCTCGTCGACCTCCGCCGCGTGCGGGGCGATCTTGTCCTCGGCGACGGAGCGTACGGCCTCGCGCAGCTCCTCGTGCTCCTCGGTGGTCCTGAACAGGTCGAAGTCGCTCATCTGCATTCCTCCCCTGGCGGCGGTCCCGGGCGATGGCACCGCGTGCCATTCCTTGGCATTCAGTGCCAGGATAGGGGGCGGAAGGGATGAAGTACACAGATGGGGGCGCACAGCCTTCCAGACAACGGACGAAGGGGGCGCGGCCCATGGAGAACCAGGGCGGCCGGGGCGGTCAGACGCGCGCGGACACCCGTGCCGTGGTGCTGGCCGCGGTGCGGCTGTTCACCGAGGACGGCTTCGAGGCCACGACGATGGACCAGATCGCCGCCGCCACGGGCGTGAGCCGACGCAGTCTGTTCCGCCGCTTCGGCTCGAAGGAGGACATCCTCTTCGCCGAGCACGACGAGCTGTTCGCCACGGTCGAGGGCTTCCTGGAGGCCTCCCCGGACGACCCGCTGACGTCGGTCCTCTCCGCCACCCGGCTGGTGCTCCAGGGCTACCTGGGCGATCCGGAGATCACCGTGCCCCGCTACCGCCTGGTCCGCGCCCACGCACGCCTGCGCGACCGCGAGGTGGCGATGACCGCCCGCTACCAGGCCGCCTTCAGCCGCTATCTGGCGCGGCGCGGGGGAGGCGGTGACCGCTCGCTGGCCGCCGGGGTGGTGGCCGCGTCGCTGATCGCGGCGCACAACCACGTCCTGCGCGGGTGGCTGCGCGGCCCGGAGCAGGACGTCCGCGAGGTGTGGGCGCGCTTCGACGAGGCCATGGAGTTCGTCCGCCAGGCCGCCGAGCCGATGCTGCGCACCGCGCCGGAGCCGCGGCGCGACCGGGTGCTCGTGGCGGTCTACCCCGGCGGCACCGGTCGTGAGGAGCTGCTCCGCCTTGTCTCCGAGGCCGTCCGGCAGTCCGAGGGGTCCGGGGAACCGGAGGGAGCCGAGGGGCCCGCGAGGGCGTAGGGGATCGAGGGGCCCGGGCCCGCGCGGTCGGGGCGGCGCTCGGACGAGCGTAGGCTGGTGGGCCGGGAAACGGGTAGTCACACGAGGCGGATCGGACAGCGGAGATGAGCGTGGACACGGCGGGCGCCACCAAGCAGGAGTCTGAGGTAGTACGCGAGGCCTCCCGGCGGCGGACGTTCGCGGTGATCTCCCACCCCGACGCCGGCAAGTCCACCCTGACCGAGGCCCTGGCGCTGCACGCGGCCGCGATCTCCTCGGCCGGAGCCGTGCACGGCAAGGGCGACCGCAAGGGCGTGACCTCGGACTGGATGGAGATGGAGCAGGACCGCGGCATCTCCATCACCTCCGCCGCGCTGCGCATCGACTACGACGACCGGGTGCTCAACCTGGTGGACACCCCCGGCCACGCCGACTTCTCCGAGGACACCTACCGGGTGCTGTCCGCGGTGGACTGCGCGATCATGCTGCTGGACTCGGCCAAGGGCCTTGAGCCGCAGACCCTCAAGCTCTTCGACGTGTGCCGGGCCCGCAAGATGCCGGTCATCACCTTCGTCAACAAGTGGGACCGTCCCGGCCGCGAGCCCCTGGAGCTGCTGGACGAGATCGAGCAGCGCATCGGGCTGCGCCCCACCCCGATGAACTGGCCGGTGGGCATCGCCGGGGACTTCCGCGGCCTCATCGACCGCCGCGAGGGCGTCTACACCAAGATGTCGCGCACCCCGGGCGGGGCCCACAAGGCCATCGAGGAGGTCCTGGACCCCGAACGCGCCGCCGAGGTGGAGGCCGACGCCTGGACCCAGGCCCAGGAGGAGATCGAGCTGCTGGAGGCGCTGGGCGCCGACTTCGACGCCGAGTCCTTCCTGGCGGGGGAGTCCTCCCCGGTGCTCTTCGGCGCCGCCCTGCCCAACTTCGGGGTCGGCCAGCTGCTGGAGGCCGTGGTGGGCCTGGCCCCGGCCCCCGGGCCCAAGGAGGACGACCGCGAGCGCCCGCGCCCCGTGGCCGACCCGTTCTCGGGCCAGGTGTTCAAGATGCAGGCCAACATGGACAAGAACCACCGGGACCGGATGGCCTTCGTGCGCATCAGCTCGGGCCGCTTCGACCGCGGCATGGTGCTCACCCACGCGCCCACGGGCCGTCCGTTCGCCACCAAGTACACCCAGGCGGTGTTCGGCTCCGACCGCACCACCATCGAGACGGCCTACCCCGGCGACGTGATCGCGCTGGTCAACGCCCAGGCGCTGGCGGTGGGGGACACCCTCTACGACGGCCCCAAGGTGGCCTACCCTCCGATCCCCAGCTTCGCCCCCGAGCACTTCGTGGTGGCGCGGGCCAAGGACGCGAGCAAGTACAAGCAGTTCCAGCGCGGCATCGCCCAGATGGACGCCGAGGGCGTGGTGCAGGTGCTGTCCTCGGACGTGCGCGGTGAGCAGGCGCCGGTGCTGGCGGCGGTGGGTCCCCTGCAGTTCGACGTGGTCAGGCACCGCATGGAGCACGAGTTCCGGGCCCCGATCGAGGCCTCGCCGCTGGACTACTCCGTGGCGCGGCGCACCGACGCCGAGTCGGCGCCCGCCCTGCACACGCTGTCGGGCGCCGAGGTGCTGCGGCGGCGGGGCGACGGCGAGCTGCTGGTGCTGGTGCACAACAAGTGGCGTCTGCGGGTGATCGAGCGCGACCACCCGACGCTGTTCATGGAGCCGCTGCTGGCCGGAGGCGTCGACGAGGGCGAGTGAGGCTCCGGGGGCGGGTCCCCCGGCCCCGCCACGGCCCGGACCGGTGCCCTCCGTCCGGGCGGCCGCCCTTTAGGCAAAGCACGCCCGAGCCGTTTACCCGGGGTGAATGGCGGTTACCCGCTGTCGATAGCGGGGTCCGGTTCCCGGGAAATTGGGCGCTCCGCGGAACGCCTCCCGGCGGGCGTCCCGGAGGTGTGGCGCAGCGGTGCGTCCGCCGGGGTGTGAACTCCCGTGGCGCACGCACAGTCCGTTGCCACGACGGGCCCGGTTCGCCGCGGCCGACGGGGCCGCCGTGATCCCCGAGGCCCAGGCAGAGGCCAAGATCACCAGCTGGCGGGCACCCCGCCTCAGGCCCCGTGAACAGCGCGAAGGTACCCTGAGGGTAGGCCACTAGGGCGTGTTCGGACACCCGGCCGCACCCGGCTTCGTTCGGCTCTGTCCACTTCTGTGAAGGACGGGCCGAAGGGAGAGGGTCCGGGCGGATACCGGACCGCCCAGGGGACCGGTACAGGAGGCAGCGGGGCGCCGGGAGGACCTCCCGGTTCCGTCTGCGACGTCTCAGGGCGATCACGAAGTAATCGACGGCTGGCAAAGTTTGTAAATCTTCACCTGGCGGTAATTCGGTGCACGTGTGGGTATGTGTTGCATGTCACCTGTTCGTGAATCGGTGAAACTTATATGCTTTTGCTTAACTGTCGTTTAACAAAACAGAACAATAACGAGTGAAGCAGGAACGTGGCGGCGGACCGCCCCGCGTATGACGCACCTCACGTATCCCCCGCCTGGAAAGGTTGACCTCGGGCATGAGCGAAGACGACAAAGAGCGCACGGTGGAGCTCCACTACGAGGGCGGCGTGCTGAAGCTGCCGGTGTTCACCGGTACCGAGGGTGAGCGCACCATCGAGCTGAAGACCCTGCTGGGGTCGACGGGGATGACGACCCTGGACCCGGGGTTCGGCAACACCGCTTCGTGTAGCTCGGAGATCACCTACATCGACGGGGCCGCCGGGATCCTGCGCTATCGCGGGTACCCGATCGAGGACCTCGCCGTGGGCGCGACCTTCATCGAGGTCGCCTACCTGGTGATCTACGGCGAGCTGCCCGACGCGGACCAGCTCAAGGCGTTCGCCGACAAGCTGCGCGACAACGCCGACATCCCGGCCGACATGGGCGCGCTCATCGACGCGATGCCCCGCAACGGCCACCCCATGGCCCTCATGGCCAGCGCCGTGAACACCCTCGCCGCCTACTACGAGGACAGCGTCGACCCCGGCGACGAGGACCAGGTGGAGCTCGCCACGATCCGGCTGTTGGCCAAGCTGCCGACGATCGCGGCCCGCATCTACCGCAACTCGATCGGCGAGAAGCCGATCGGCCCGGACAGCTCGCTCGACTACGTCGACAACTTCATCCGGATGACCTTCGGCGACGTCCACGCCGACAGCGAGCTGGGCGACCTGTTCAACCAGGCCGTCGGCATGCTGCTGGTGCTGCACGCCGACCACGAGCTCAACTGCTCCACCGCCACCGTGCGCGTCGTCGGCTCCTCCAAGGCCGACATCTTCGCCAGCGTGGCCTCGGGCATCAACGCCCTCTCCGGCCCGTCCCACGGCGGCGCCAACCAGGCCGTCCTGGAGATGCTGGAGGAGATCCGCGACTCGGGCATCTCCATCGAGGACTTCCTGGAGAAGGTCAAGGCCCGCGAGATGCGCCTCATGGGCTTCGGGCACCGGGTCTACAAGAACTTCGACCCGCGCAGCAAGGAGATCAAGGTTCTGGCCAGCCAGATCCTCGACCGCGACGAGAACCCGGACGAGCTGTTCGCGCTCGCCCTCAAGCTCGAGGCCGCCGCGCTCGCCGACTCCTACTTCACCGAGCGCAAGCTCTACCCGAACGTCGACTTCTACACCGGCGTCATCTACCGCACCATGGGCTTCCCGACCAACATGTTCACCGTGTTGTTCGCCATCGGCCGCCTGCCCGGCTGGATCGCCCACTACCGCGAGCAGCTGCGCGACCCGGCCTTCCGGATCGCGCGCCCGCGCCAGCACTACGTCGGCTCCGCCGAGCGCCGGCTGCCCGGCCAGGGGTAGGCACACCCCCCGGAGCACACAGGAGCGCCCGCCCGCGTCAGACGGGGCGGGCGCTCCCTTGCTCCGTCCACAGGCGCGTTCGCGCTGTTCGGCCCCCCGTGCGTCCGGGTATGACCGGTACGGGCTGCCTTTTCCCGCATTTTGCGGACCGCTGTCGTCCTTGTGCGACACCGGGGGAAGGGGCAGGGTGCGGTCACCGGACGGGGCCGTGCGAAGGAGGGGGCGACGATGGTCAGGTACGCGTGGACCGGTGACCTGCTCGGCGAGCTGAGCCGGAACTGGTGGCTGGTGGTCCTACGGGGGTTCGCCGCGGTCCTCTTCGGTCTGGTCGCGCTGGTCTGGCCGGGCAAGACCCTGGTGGTCCTGGCGATCGTCTTCGGCGTCTACGCGCTGGTCGACTCCGCGGCCCTCGGGTACGCGGCCTACCGCTCGTCGCCCGGCGCACGGGTTTCGCTGGTCGTCCAGTCGGTCCTCAGCGCCGTCATGGGGGTGATCGCCCTCTTCTGGCCGGTCGCGGCGATCGTCGCGCTCGTGTTCGTCGTCGGCGTCTGGGCCGTGGTCACGGGCGTGGCCGAGATCGTCACCGCCATCCGCCTGCGCGCGCACATCAGCTCCGAGTGGCTGCTGGTCTTCGTCGGTGCGCTCTCGGTCGTCTTCGGGCTCCTGCTGTGGTTCTGGCCGCTGGAGGGCGCGCAGGCCATCATGTTCGTGATCGCGATGTACGCGGTCATCTTCGGCGTGGTCATGGCCGTGGCCGGGTTCCGTCTCCGGGGCGCGGCCGAGGCCTTCCTGCCCCCGGAGGACTCGCCCGCCTTCGCCGGTCTCGGCGAGCCCGAGGAGCCCGCGGACCCGTACGACCGGGGGGACCGCCCCAGCGACCTCCTGGAGGACCGCGCCGACCGGGCCGACCGCGCCTCCCACGAGGACGACCTGGACCGCTGGGGTGAGAACGACTCCGGGGACTCCGGGGACCGGTGGGACGACCAGGGCCGATGGGACGACGAGGAGGGGCGCGGCGGCTGGGACGACCGGCCGGGCGGCAGACACCGGGCCCCGGGCGACGAGGGCCGCCCCGACGAGCCCCGCTGAGGCCCCCGGACCCGGTGCGGGCGCGGACGGGCGACGGCTCCCCGGCGGCCGGGGCGGTCCCGCGCCGGGACCGCGAGGCCGACGGTGCCGACGGAGGCGGCAACGGACTCCGTGCGGGCGCGGACGGCTTTCCGGGCCCACGGGGCCGCGCCGAAAAGCGGGTGCGCGATCCCCCGACGCCTGGCTAACATGGCGCGCGTGCACCTCCAGATCTACGGCTAGCGACAGGCGTCACCGACGCCGCGGCGCACCCGCCCCGCCACGGGGCCCGGTGCCCCCTCGCCCTACCCGCGAACACCCCCTTCTGGAGAACACCATGAACCGCCGTGCCCACATCGCCATGGTCGGCACCCCCACCGTGAGCCACGTCCTGCCCAGCCTGGAGGTCATCCGCGAGCTGGTGGACCGGGGCCACCGCGTCACCTACGCCAACGACCCCCTGCTGGCCGACACCATCACCGGAGCCGGGGCCGAACTCGTCCCCTACGCCACCGTCCTGCCCACCGGCGACGGCAGCTGGCCGGACGACCCGATCAAGGGCATGGACGTCTTCCTGGACGAGGCGATCAACCAGCTGCCCGCCCTGCGCGCCGCCTACGACGGAGACCGCCCCGACCTGTTCCTGTACGACATCTCGGGGTTCGCCGCCCGGGTCCTCTCCGTCAACTGGGGCATCCCCTCCGTGCAGCTCTCGCCCACCTACGTGGCCTGGGCCGACTACGAGGACACCGTCCTGAAGTGGCTGCGCGCCCAGCCCGGTGCCGAGGAGCACTACGCCAAGCTCGACGCCTGGCTCGCCGACAACGGCGTCACCGGCCTCGACCACTCCACCTTCGCCGGGGTGCCGGAGCGGGCGCTGGCGCTGATCCCGCGTGAGATGCAGCCCTTCGCCGACACCGTGGCCGACACGGTGACCTTCGTGGGGCCGTGCCTGGGCGACCGCGCCGACCAGGGCGAATGGACCCGTCCGGCGGACGCGGACAACGTCCTGCTGGTCTCCCTCGGGTCGGCCTTCACCAACCAGCCGGGGTTCTACCGCGCCTGCCTGGAGGCCTTCGGGGGCCTGCCCGGCTGGCACGTGGTGCTACAGATCGGCAAGCACGTGGACCCCGCCGAGCTGGGGGAGGTGCCGGACAACGTCGAGGTGCACACGTGGGTGCCGCAGCTCGCCGTCCTGCGCCAGGCCGACGCCTTCGTCACCCACGCCGGAATGGGCGGCTCCAGCGAGGGCCTCCACACCGGCGTGCCGATGATCGCCGTCCCGCAGGCCGTCGACCAGTTCGACAACGCCGACCGGCTGGTGGAACTCGGCGTCGCCCGCAGGATCGACACCGAGGACGCCAGCGCGGAGCGGCTGCGCTCGGCCCTGCTGGAGCTGACCGCCGACCCCGAGGCCGCCCGCCGCCTCGCGCAGGTCAGCGCCCGGCTCCAGGCCGCCGGCACCTCCTACGCGGCCGACCTGGTCGAGGCGGAACTGCCCGCCTGAGCCGGGTCCTGCCGACGCCGGTCCCCGGAGGGCGTCCGGCCCGCAACACCCGGGCCGGGCGCCCCGCCGACGGGCCGGATGCGTCCCGGCACCCCCGTACCGCGACGACGCGTCGCGACCACCGGGCCGGGCGGGGCCGACACGGCGGGCCCCGCCCGGCCCCGTCCCCGAACGGAGCACCATGGACCACCTCGTCGTCGTCACCGGAGGCCCGGGATCGGGCAAGACCACCCTGATCGACCACCTGGCCTCGCTCGGGTACGCGCGCACCCCGGAGGCCGGGCGCGCCGTCATCCGCGACCAGCGCGAGATCGGCGGCCGGGGCCTGGCCTGGCGCGACGACGCCCTGTTCGCCGAACTCATGCTCTCGTGGGAGATGCGCTCGCACCGCGAGGCCTCGTCCCTGCCCGGCCCCGTCTTCTGCGACCGGGGCGTCCCCGACCTGGTGGGCTACCTCCGCCTGCGCGGCCTGCCGGTCCCCGGGCACGTCATCGAGGCGGCCCGCCGGTTCCGCTACCACCGCCGCGTCTTCGTGGCCCCGCCGTGGCCGGAGATCTTCACGGGCGACGCCGAGCGCCACCAGTCCCCGGAGGAGGCCGAGCGCACCCACCGGGCGATGACCGAGGCCTACCCGGCGTGCGGTTACGAGCTGGTGGAGCTGCCGCGCGTGCCGGTCGCAGAGCGGGCCCGCTTCGTCCTGGAGGCCCTGGGCGGGGCCTGACCGCCGAAACCGTGACGGGAGAGTACGGAGCGACGGCAGCGACGGGAGTGACGAAAGAAAGCCTCTGTCACGCGTTGCGTCCTCTGGACGGCAAACGGGGCGCCAGTGGCCGTTCATGGCCGTAAACCGGGCTTTCTCTTGTAGTTCGCGAAAGCGGGGGCCAGACTCGTGTCTAGGTAAAGGACCATTGACCGTCCACGCCCCCGACGGCTGCGGGGAGCGTGCGTGGACGCCGGGGAGGAAGGCGGCAGGTGGCCAGGGCGTCCGGGGCGAGCATGCCGCCCATGAGCTGGGAGGGCATCGACCACGCGCTCAACCGTGTGCGCGGTGAGGCCGACCGGATCTCCCTCAACCTCGCTGACCTGGACGGCCACGTCAGCCACCGCATGCTCCAGGGGGCCGACCTCGTCGGGCGCACCCGGCGGCGCTGGGAGCAGGCCAGCGGGCACATCCGCAGCCTGTGGGCGGTCTACGAGGCCTTCCGCGGCGTCGTGGACAGGGCGGGCCGGATCCGGGACCGCGCGCAGGGCCCCGAGGACCAGGCCGCCCTGACCTCCCTGCTCAACGGCGACTCCGTGCCCCTGCCCGCCGGCGAGGTCCCGCTGCGCGAGCGCGGACTGCTCCACACCGGAAGCGAGTCGGTCAGCCTCGCCGCCGCCGTCGCCCGCATGTCCGCCGACTACGAGGAGGCCACCGAGGTCATCTCGGCCGCCGAGACGGCCTGGGGCGCCCTCCACCCGCGCCTGGGCGAGCTCGACGCCATGTGGCACGAGATCGGCACCCTCGCCGACATGGTGGAACTCGCCGAGGACGAGCACGAGTCCCTGCGCGTGGACCTGGCCGAGGTCGGCGACACCGTCCGACGCGACCCCCTCGCGCTCGTCGAGGACGGCCGTGTGGACACGTCCTCCCTCGAACGGCTGCGCCTGCGGTTGGAACGCGTGCGCGGCGAGCTCCGCGACGCCCTGCGCATGCGCGACTCCTACGACGAGAGCGTCGAGCGGCTCGGCTTCGCCATCGACGACGTCGGCAGGGCCGTGGAGCGCACCCGCGCGCTGCGCGAACAGGTGGTCGCCAAGGTCTCCTCGCCCGCCGCGATCGGCGTGCCCGACCCCGTCCCCGGGCTGCGGGCCCGCATCGACGCCATGGACGCACTGCGGGCCCGGGGCGGGTGGCGCGAACTCGGCGCCCTCCTGGGCGAGGTCCAGCGCGCCGTCCGCGAGGCGGCCGACGACGCCCGGGAGCGCGAGGCCAACCTCGCCGGCCTCCTGGAGCGCCGCGCCGAACTGCGCGGACGCCTGGACGCCTACCACTCCCGCTCGGTCCGGCTCGGCGTCGCCGAGGACCCGCGGCTGGCCAGTCTGCACAGCACGGCGCACTGGGCGCTGTGGACCGCTCCCTGCGACCTGCGCGCGGCCACGGTCGCCCTCTCCGTGTACCAGCGCGCGCTCCACGAACTCGGCGGAAACGATTCCGCTGTGAACAGAACCACACCGGGCCCGGACGCGTCAGAGGGCCAGAGCGATGGTGGTGCGAACAGATGACGAAGTGCACGGTCCCCGGCTGCCCCGGCCGGGTCGAGGACGGTTTCTGCGGTGTGTGCGGCATGGCCCCCGCGGACGTCCCTCCCCCGGGCGGCCCCGCCCCCCTGCAGCGGCCCGTGCCGCCGGCCTCCGGCCCGCAGCCCTCCCTCCGCACGAACTCCTCCGCCAACCCCCTCAGCGGTGACCCCGTCCACTCCCACCCCCTCTCCGGCAACGTCAGGCTCTCGGGGCGCTCCGGCCCCGGCAGCGTCTCCGCGACCTCGGGCAGCGGAGGCAGCGGCGCCGGGCGCGGCAGCCGCCGCTCCTCCCGCGGCATGCTCGGCATGGGCATGGTCCAGGTGCCCATCGTCCCCTACCGGGACCCCTCCGAAGCCGTCATGGACAACCCCGTCGTCTCGGAGAAGAACCGCTTCTGCGGCAACTGCGGGGAGCGGGTCGGCCGCGCCCAGGGCGACCAGCCCGGGCGCACCGAGGGCTTCTGCCGCAAGTGCGGGACCCAGTTCTCCTTCACGCCCAAGCTCTCCCCCGGGGACCTGGTCGGCGGCCAGTACGAGGTGCTCGGCTGCCTGGCCCACGGCGGCCTCGGCTGGATCTACCTGGCCCGCGACCGCAACGTCAACGACCGCTGGGTGGTCCTCAAGGGCCTGCTCAACGCCGGTGACGCCGAGGCGCACAAGGCGGCCGCCGCCGAGCGCGCGTTCCTCTCCGAGGTCGAGCACCCCAACATCGTCAAGATCATCAACTTCTCCCAGCACCCCGACCCGCGCACCGGCATCCCCGGCGGCCACATCGTCATGGAGTACGTGGGCGGCAAGTCCCTGCGCGAGCTGCTCATCGAGCGCCGCGAGGACGACCCCGACGCCGTCCTGCCCCCGGACCAGGTCATCGCCTACGGACTGGAGGTCCTGCGGGCCCTGGGCTACCTGCACTCCAGGGGCCTGCTCTACTGCGACTTCAAACCCGACAACGTCATCCAGAGCGAGGAGCAGATCAAGCTGATCGACCTGGGCGGCGTGCGGCGCATGGACGACACCGTCAGCCCCGTCTACACCACGCCCGGGTACCGGGTGCCCGAGGAGGAGCTGCGCGGCCCCGGCCCCACGGTCAGCGCCGACCTGTACTCGGTCGGCCGCGCCCTGGCCGTGCTCAGCTTCCGCTTCAGCTTCATGCGCGACCACCCGCACAGCATCCCGCCCCGGGAGACCGTGCCGCTGCTCCAGCGCCACGAGTCCTTCGACCGGCTGCTGCGCCGCGCCACGCACAGTGAGCCCGAACTGCGCTTCCACGACGCCGAGGACATGGCCGACCAGCTCACCGGTGTCCTGCGCGAGGTGCTCTCCGACCTGGAGGGCACGCCGCACCCCGCCCCCTCGGCCCTGTTCGGCGCGGAGAACCCCGCCGCCGGACCCGACCCCGGCACCCACAACGCCGACCGCATGCTCCTCGCGCCCCCGCCCACCGACACGGCGGCGCTGCTGCCCGCACCCCTCATCGACCAGTCCGACCCGGCCGCCCAGCACCTGCGCGGCTTCCAGACCCTGCCGCCCGAGGAACTCGTCCCCGCGCTGCGCGCCATGCCCTCGCCCACCCCCGAGACCCTGCTGATGCTGGTCCGCGCCCTCGTCACCGTCGGCCGCCAGGGCGAGGCCATGGACGTCCTCCAGCGGTTCAGCGAAGTGGTCCCGGGCGACTGGCGCACCATGTGGTACCTGGCCGTCGCCGAGCTGAGCACCGGCCGGTTCCGCGACGCCCGCGACCACTTCGACGAGCTGTACGACCACCTGCCCGGGGAGCTCGCGCCCAAGCTCGCCCTGGCCCTGGCCTGCGAGCGGACCGGCGAGCACGAGACCGCCGCCCGCCTGTTCCGGGCGGTCTGGAACACCGACCACTCCTTCGTCAGCGCCGCGTTCGGCCTGGCCCGCATCCGCCTGGCCCAGGGGGACCGGGCCGCGGCCACCGCCGTCCTGGACACGGTCCCGGAGCTGTCGCGGCTGCACGTGCACGCCCAGACCGCGCTGATCGCCGTGCTCGCGGCGCACCACGAGGGCACCGCGGCCGCCGACTTCGTGCAGGCCGGACGGCGCCTGGAGCGGATCGGCCTGGACGGCGAGTCCGCGGACCGCCTGGCGGTCCGGGTCCTGGAGTCGGCCCTGGGCTGGCTCGGCGCGGGTGCGGGGGCACCGGCGGGGGAGGGGCTCCTCGGCGCCCCGTTCACTGAGAACGGTGTACGGGCCAACCTGGAGCGCCGCTACCGCGCGCTGGCCCAGCGCGCCGTCGCGTCGTCGGAACGGTATGAACTCGTCGACAGGGCCAACTCCCTACGCCCCGTGACGCTGCTGTGAGGAACGAGGGAACGGCGATGACCAAGGTGCGGACCTGCCCCGCCTGCTCGGACAGGGTGTCCACGGAGGACGCCTTCTGCGAGGGGTGCGGACGCCCCCTCCCCGAGGGGGCCGAGAACGCGGGGCACCCCGACAGCATGCCCACCGCCCCGCAGGCGAGCCTGGCCGGAGACGTGCCGCCCGGCGGACGGTCCCGGGAGCGGGCCGACGGCGGCGCGCGGACCGGGGAGGCCCCGGGCCGGTCCGGTGCCGTGCCGCCCGGCGCCGACGCGCGCCCCGGCCTGGTGCCCGACGACGGAGCCCCCACGGCTCCACAGGTGAGCCTGCGCTCCCTCGACACGGGCGGGCGGGACGCGCCCCCGCCGCAGGCGCTGCCCGACGCCGCCCCGCACGCGGCCGACTCCATGGTCACCCAGCCGATACGCCGCGACAGCCTGCCCTCGTTCGCGTCCTCCCCGCCCCGGGCCGCGGAACCGGAGGCCGTCCCCGACTGGCCGCCGCCCGCCACCGGGAGCAACCCGGTGCGGCCCGCCAACCCCGGCCTGTGCGTCTGGTGCCCCGGAGAGGTCAGCGACGGCTACTGCGAGCGGTGCGGGCTCCTCCAGCCCACCGGGCGCGACCACGTCGAGGTGCGCACGCGTTCCGCCGTCGGCGTCAGCGACCGCGGGCTGCGGCACAGGCGCAACGAGGACGCCATGGCGATCCGCGTGATCGACGCCGACCACCCCCGGGCGCCCGGCGTGGTCTGCGCCGTGGTCTGCGACGGGGTGTCCAGCTCCCCGCGCTCGGACGAGGCCTCCCGCGTCACCGCCGAGACCGGAGTGGCCGTCCTCGCCGAACGCGTCAGCCAGGGCGCCGACCCCCGCGAGGCCACCGGCGCGGCGATGATCCGGGCCGCCGAGGCGGTCGCCGGGATCGCCGACTCGCCCCGCTCCGCGCCCGCGTGCACCTTCGTGTCGGCGGTGTACGACCCCGCCGCGGGCACCGTCACCGTCGGCTGGGTCGGCGACAGCCGCGCCTACTGGCTCTCCGGAGGCCCCACCTCCAGCGCTTCGGCCCTGCTGACCAGGGACGACTCCTGGAGCGAGGCGATGGTGCAGATGGGCGCGCTCTCACGCGAGGAGGCGATGCGCTCGTCCAACGCGCACGCCCTCGTCGCCTGGATGGGCGCCGACTCCGGCGAGATCGACGCCCACATCTCCACCGTGACCCCGACCGGCCCCGGCGCGGTCGTGCTGTGCAGCGACGGCCTGTGGAACTACTTCCCCGAGGCGCAGGCGCTGACCGACGCCGTCCCCGGGGCGGGGGCCAGACCGCACGAGGCCGCGCGCGCCTACGTCGGCCTCGCCCTGGACGCGGGCGGCAAGGACAACATCACCGTCGTGATCGTTCCCGTGCCCGCTGGGGGTCCCCGTGCCCAACACGACTGAGCGCGCCGCCGAACCGGGCTTTCGGATCGAGGTCGACCAGAACGTCCTCCTGCCCGAGGGCGGACGCGAGGTGCACGCGATCGTCAGCGTCACCTCCACCGCCTCCGTGGTGGTGGGGGACTCGGTGCGCGCCGCCGAGGTGATCATCGTGGACACCTCCGGCTCGATGTACGGCGCCAAGATCGACGCGGCCAAGCGGGCCGCCCGCGCCGCCGTGGGCGCCCTGCGCGAGGGCGTCCGCTTCGCGGTGGTCGCCGGGCACGGCGACGCCTCCGTGCTCTTCCCCGAGGGCGGCGGGCGGATGGTGCCGGCCGACGCCGTCACCCGCGCCGAGGCCGCTGAGGCGATCGACGGACTGCGCGCCGACGGCGGCACCCGCATGGGCTCCTGGCTCACCCGGGCCGCCGAGCTGTTCGCCACCGTCGACGGCGGCATCAAGCACGCCATCCTGCTCACCGACGGCCAGAACAACGAGCCCGCCGCGGTCTTCGCCCGGGCGCTCGACCGCGTCACGGGCTCCTTCGTCTGCGACTGCCGGGGCGTGGGCACCGACTGGAAGGTCGAGGAGCTGCGCCGGATCGACTCCGCCCTGCTCGGCGGAGGCCCCGGCATCATCGCCGACCCCGCCGACATGGTGGCCGACTTCCGGGCGATGGCGCAGGCCTCCATGGGCAAGACCGTCGCCGACGTGGTGCTGCGGCTGTGGACGCCCCAGAACGCCGTCGTGCGCCACGTCAAGCAGGTCGCCCCCACCGTCAGCGACCTCACCGGCCGCGGCGTGGAGCGCGTGCCCCAGTCGGGCGACTACCCCACGGGGTCCTGGGGCACCGAGAGCCGCGACTACCACGTCTGCGTCCAGGTGCCGCCCGGTGCCCCCGGCCGCCAGCTGCGCGCCGGATGGGTGCGCGTGGTGCTCCCCGCGACCGCCGGGGCCGAGGAGCAGATCCTGGCCTCGGGCAACATCCTCGCGGAGTGGACCGCCGACGAGGACCGCGCCACCGAGATCAACCCCCGCGTGGCCCACTACACCGGCCAGGTCGAACTGGCCCGGGCCATCCAGGACGGGCTCGCGGCCCGTCGCGACGGCGACGACGACACCGCCACCACGCGGCTGGGCCGCGCCGTCGCACTCGCCCACGAGTCGGGCAACGAGGAGACCGCGAGGCTCCTCGGCAGGGTCGTCGACGTGGCCGACCCCGTCACCGGAACCGTCCGGCTCAAGCCCGGTGTCAGCAAGGTCGACGAGATGACCCTGGACACCAACTCGACCCGGACCGTACGGACCCGGCCGCGGCAGAGCGGGCCGGACACCGGCGGTGCCCCCACACCCGGGTAGGAGGGACCCATGCCGAGTTGCCCTTCCGGGCACCGCTCCACGGCGACCGACTTCTGCGACGTCTGCGGACTGCGCCTCCAGGCCTACGCACCGGCGTCGCGGCCCCCGTCGCACCGCCATCCGACACCGCCCACACCCCCCGTGGCCCCGTCGCGACCCCCCGCGCCGCCGCGCCCGGCGACCCTGCCCAGAGGAGGCCCCTGCCCCGAGTGCGGCACCTACCGCGCGGGCCGGTTCTGCGAGGAGTGCGGATACGACTTCGCCTCGCGCTCCGACGACCAACGGCACACGCACGCGGACGACGGGCGGACGGGCGCGCGCTGGCGCGCGGTCGTCGCCGCCGACCCCGCCTACTACCAGTACATGGTCCACCAGGGCCTGCTCGACCCCGACCAGATCTCCTTCCCCAGGGGCAGCACGCAGCGCCGGGTGCCGCTCACCGGGGACAGGGTGCACATCGGACGGCGCAGCGCCACGCGCGGCTTCACCCCCGAGATCGACCTGGGCGGCCCGGGCGGCGACCCGGCCATCTCCCACGTCCACGCGATCCTGGTCGCCAAGCCCGGCGGCACCTGGGCCATCCTCGACCCGGGCTCGACCAACGGCACCACGGTCAACGGGACCGCCAACCCCATCGCCCCCAACGTGGAGGTTCCCCTGAATGACAGCGACCGGATCTACGTCGGCGCATGGACCGTCATCATCCTCCAGAAGGGGTGAACCCCGTTGACGCCCCCCACCCCCGACCGGGCCCCGCGCGGGACCGCGACCAGTCCGCCGGAGCCCCCGCACGGCGCGCTCCCCGCGGTGCCGGGCGGCCGGCCCCCGCAGACCCCGGCACCCGAGCGCGAGGGCTCCCGCCCGCCCCGGCGCGGGCGGGGCGGGTCCGGCGCCCGTGAACGGGCCTCCGGGCTCCGCCGCTGGGCCGCGACCACCCCGGCCCGGGTGTGGCTGCTGTCCTCGGTGTGCGTGCTGGCCGTCCTCGGGCTGTTCGGCTCGGCGGCCGCCACCCTCGGCCAGGCCCGCGACGGCCTGCGCGTGCTCGGGGACGACGCCGGGCCCCGGGCCCTGGCGACCACCGACCTGTACCTGGCGCTCGCGGACATGGACGCCCGCGTGGCCGACGTGCTGCTCATGGGCACCGACCACGATCTGGGCTCGGGCCGCGAGGACGCCCTGGAGGGGTACGAGGCCAGCCGCGCGCGGGCCAACGAGGCCCTGCTCCAGGCGGCCTCGCTGACCGAGGGCGACAGCGTGGAGGAGCGCAACGTCGAGGCGGTCCTGGACGGGATGGGCGCCTACGAACAGCTCGCCGGCGAGGCGCGGCTGCTCAACGACGAGGCGCAGGCCCCGCCCGGCCGGGTGGACGGGGCGGCCCTGGAGACCTACCGCGAGGCCACACGGCTGATGCACGCCGAACTGCTGCCCAAGGCGTTCAACCTGGGGCTGGACTCGTCGGCGATCGTGCGCGCCAACCACGAGGAGGGGCAGTCCTCCGTGGCGCTCGGCATGTTCTGGGTGGGCGCGGCCGGCACGGTCACCGCCGCCGCGCTGATCGGCCTCCAGCTGTACCTGCGCGTGCGGTTCCGGCGCCGGTTCAACGCGCCCCTGCTGGCCGCCACGGCGGTCGCCGTGCTGCTCACCGGCGGGGTGGTCCTCGTCCTCACCGCCAGCGGCGGGCATCAGCGCGACGCCAAGGAGGCGGGACTGGACGCGGCCATGGCGCTGGCCCGGGCCGGGGCCATCTCCACCGACATGCAGGCGGACCAGAGCCGCTACCTGCTCGACCGGGACATGGCCGAGAACTACGAGCTGACGTACCTGGAGCGGGCGCAGCAGGTGCTGTACCGCCCGGCCAGCAACCTGGAGGCGTACTACGGGCAGGTCGAGGGCGTGGTCGCCGCCTACCCGGAGCTGCCGGGGTCGGACGGCTCCGACCCCGAGGACCCGGGCACGCTCGGCTACCTGGGCCAGCGGGCCCAGGACACGCTGCTGCCCGGCCAGGAGGACGCGCTCGCCGAGGTGCTGGAGTCCTACAACGCCCTCCAGACCGAGGACCGGGCGCTGCGCTCGGCCGCCGAGGAGGGCGACCTGTCGGGGGCCGTCGACGTCCGCATGGGCGTCGCGCACTCCGAGGACGGCTCCTTCCAGGCCTACGAGGCCGCGCTGGCGGAGCTGACCGACCTGCACGAGAAGGCGTTCGACGCGGGCATCGAACGCGCTGACGCGGCGCTCACCCCCTGGACGTGGCTGCTGCCCGCCGCGACGGCCCTGCTGCTGGTCCTGCTCGTCCTCGGCGTCCGCCCCCGACTGGCCGAGTACCGCTGAGCCCGGCCTCCCGTGCCGAGTCCACCCCCACCCGGATCCGCACCCCCCGAGAGACGAGGAACAGGCCGATGAGGTTTCGACACCGGCGCACCGCCGCCGCGGCCGCCCTGGCCGCCGCGGCGGTGATCGCGCTGCCCGCCTGCTCGGCGGTGCTGGGAGAGGAGGAGTCGCTCCTGGACGCCGACACGCTGACCGTCGGAGTCAAGACCGACCAGCCCGGCCTGGGGCTGGAGGAGGGCGGCGACATCACGGGCTTCGACGTGGACGTGGCGTTCTACATCGCCGCCAAGCTCGGCTTCGCCGCCGAGGACGTGGAGGTGACCGGGGTCACCTCCGCCGACCGCGAGGAGCAGCTGATCAGCGGCGAGGTGGACATGGTCGTGGCCACCTACTCCATCACCCCCGCCCGCAAGACCCAGGTCACCTTCGGCGGCCCCTACTACGTCGCCAAGCAGGACGTGCTGGTGCGCGCGGAGGACACCGGCATCCAGGGGGTGCGCGACCTGGAGGGGCGCAGCGTCTGCCAGGGGGAGGGCTCCTACTCCGCCGTCCGCATCAGGGAGGGTCTGGGCATCGGCATCGAGCAGAGGGAGGCGCCCAGCTACAGCGCCTGCATCGACGCCCTGCGCGAGGGCGGGGTGGACGCCGTGTCCACCGACAACCTGATCCTGGCCGGGTTCCTGGCCGAGGAGCCCGACGCCTTCCGGTTCGTCAACAACCCCTTCACCGACGAGAAGTACGGCGTCGGCCTGCCCCACGGCGACGTGCGCGCCTGCGAGGCCGTCAACAAGGCCATCAGCGAGATGTACCAGGACGGCACCGCCGCGGAGTACCTGGAGACCTGGTTCGGCGAGACCGGCCTCCAGGTCGTGACGAGCGTGCCCCAGTTCGAGGGCTGCGACCCCACGTGAGCCGTGGGGGAGGCGGTGCGGGTCCGGCACCGGGCCCCGTGGCAGTGGTGGACAGGATGGGAGTAGTCCCTTGACCATCGTCGAGTTCCTCAACGCGCGCCTGGACGAGGACGAGCGCGCGTCGGAGGCCGTCCCCGCGGGAACCCGCGGCCGTGACCGGGCGCTGGCGGAGGTCGCGGCCAAGCGCAAGATCGTCCGCGGGTACGTCGAGGCCCACCGGGCGGGCATGCGCGGCCTGGAGCCCCTCGTGGCCGCGGGAGCCGCGGGCGCCCTTCCCGGGGCCCGGAGCGGCGGCGGCGACCCCTGGTCGGAGCTGCTGGCCTGGCGGCTGGCGGTCAAGTACCTCGCCGGTGTGTACCGGGCCCACCCGGAGTACGACCGGTCCTGGGAGGGCTGACCCGCCGGTCGTCGGCGCGGTCCCGGACACGGGCCGCCAGCGCTTGACTTTTTCGAACTGGTGTTCGATAAACTGGCGGGGTGAGTCTTCTGAACGAGCAGATCGACGTCCGTTCCACCGAGGGCGGGACCCCCGCCCGGTTCACCTGGCGCGGCCGCGCCTACCGGGTGCGCAGGGTCATCGGGGACTGGCCCGCCCGCCCGGGCACGCCCGGCGTTCCGGCCACGCAGATCCACCTGCTCCGCGTCTCGGCCGAGTCCGACACGGGGGAGCCGAGCATCATCGACATGACCCGCGACCTCGCCTCCGACCGCTGGACCATGCGCCGCCACTGGAACTGATCCCGAGCCCGCCCGGCGCCGTCGAGCGGACCCCGCCGGGCGGGCGGGAGCGGGGCCAGGAGGGCAGGGTCTAGAGGAAGACCCGGCCGCGCCGGGTGCGGTCGCGCAGGGCGGCCATGCGGCGGGTGTTGCCCGGTCGGCGGGTCAGCAGGTGGTAGAGCAGTAGCGAGCAGCCCCGGTCGGTGCGCGCGCGGTCCGCCATCTCACCCATGTTGACCCGCGTGTACAGGTTGCCGCCCCCGGCGAGGACCCGCACCGAGTGGGCGCCCTCGGGCACGTGCGCGTAGGCGTGGTTGTCGGCCGTGTACTCCATGGCCCGCGACAGCGCGGCACCCAGTCCCGGGACCAGTTCCCCGCCCAGCGCCGCCGCCCGCCGCCAGAAACCGGTGTGCCCGGCCGCCACGTGCCCCAGCTGGTGCGCGACCAGGAAGGCCAGCGCCTCGGGGTCGCGGACCCGGCCGCACGGGTCGAACAGGTCGTCCGACAGCACCAGGTACCGGCGCAGCCCGTGCCCGGCGGCGTCGGTACCCCAGCGGCGCTGTCCCACCCGCACGTAGGCCTCCGGCGTCCGGGGCAGCCCCGTCTCGGCCGCCAGCGCCACCACCATCCGGTGGGCCTCGGGGAACTGCGTGGGCGAGATCTTCACCGACTCCGCCCTGCGCCGGGCGTACATCAGCCCCCGCGCCTGCCAGTGCGCGGCGGGCACCACCGCCAGGGCGGCGGCAGCCCACAGCCACGACCCCGACAGCGACCACACCACGTGGGCCAGCCCCGCCGCCGCCAGCAGGGTGGCGCCCACGCACGCGGCCAGGAGCGGGGCCTCCCACGGGTGGGCGGAGGCCGGGACGACCTCCTCGTCGTCGCCGAGCACCCGCAGCCCCTCCCTGGAACGGGTTCTCGGGCCGCCGTCGGCGGCGGAGCGGCAGCCGGGCGCGCCGTGCACCGCACATGCGGTGGCGCGCCCCTCCGGCGGCATCGCGTGGGACATCCTGCCTCCCCTCGGGGCGCGGTCTGCGGGACAGCGGGGGGATGACTACTTCCTGTGTCCAAATATTACTTTCCGCTGTCCTGCAGATGGGGAGTGTGCGCTACGGCGTGTCCGCGGCCAGTGGCCTACTCACCCCGGCCCGACGGGCGCGAACGCGTCCGGGGCCGACGTCCCGGCCCGTTTCGCACGCGGCCCGTGGCCCGCCGTCCCACCCGGGTCCCTCACCGGGAGTCACCGTCACTGCGGCTGCTCGTACCCGCGCAGCTCCTCGGCGAGCACGTCCAGGAAGTGGTCCACCTGCGCCGGGTCGTACCCCGGCCGCGCGCGCGTGGTGCTGAACTGGATCCGCTCCACCTCGGCGGCGGTGAGCGTGGCACGGTCCGGCCGTCCCTGCTGGAGGACGTCCAGCGTGAACTCGGCCCGGTCCAGGAAGTCGTCGACCTCCTGCTCGTTGTAGCCGGTGGTCAGCCGGGTGGTGGCGAACTGCTTCTCCCGGACGTCCCTCGGGGTCATCCCGGAAGGCCGCGGCGGCCGGGACGGGGCCTCATGACGCTGCGGCGCGTCCGGGCCCTGCCGCGCGTCCGGGCCGGGCCGCTGGTGCCGTGGCCGCGCGGAGGCGCCCGCCGCACCGGGGCGGGGCGGCAGCGGCGGCGACTGGTCCCGGGCGCGGCCGAGACCGCGTCCGGCGAGGTCGGCGACCACGACGTCGAGGAAGTCGTCGACCTCGTCCTCCCGGTAGCCCGGGCTGAGTCTCGTGGTGCGGAACCGCGAGTTGCGCACCTCGTCGGCCGTGATGAGCGCGCCCGTGCTCGGGCCGCCCTCCAGGGCGACGAGCGTCGCCTCGATCCGGTCGAGGAGCGCGTCGACGTCCTCCTCGTTGTACCCCGGGCGCAGACGCACCGTGTGGAACTTCTTTTCGCGGATGTCCGCCGGTGTCAGAGGCATGGTCCCCATTGTGCAGTTGACGAGGTTCTCAGGGCTGTTTATCCCCGGGTCGTGTGTGCTTCGGCCTCGGCCAGCAGCTCCACGAGGCGGGACAGGAGGTCCTTCACCTGGGAACGGTCGTACCCGCGCAGGACCAGGTCCACCGGGGCTTCGGCCAGTTCCGCGGAGGTGATCGGGTCGGGCGCCGGCGCGGAGGGCGGGGTGAGGACCCATCCGTTCTCGTCGGTGAGGACGGGGCCGCCGGTGAGGGCGGTCAGTGTGGAGGTGGCGCGGTGGACGAGGTCGTCCACCTGGTGGCGGTCGAAGCCGCGCAGGACGATGTCGAAGCCGGGGAAGGGGAGGGGGCGCGGGGCGGGGGATGTCATGGACGCATTATGCCCACGGGGGAGCGGCGCGCGCCACAGCGGCGGGCGCCGTGGCCGGGTGTGGACGCCCGGGGCCGGTGGTCGGGCACGGGCACAGCGGGGACAGACGCGGGGGGAGTGGGCGCGGGGCGTTCGGGGACCGGCGGATACGAGGGCCGCGGGGCGGTCGCGCCGTCCGCCCTCCCTCAGCCCCGCATGAGGTAGAGGGCCAAGCCCTGCGCGACGGCGTCGGCGGCCCGTTCCCGCCATGCGGGGTCCTCCATGAGCGCCGCGTCCTCGGGGTTGCGCATGTTGCCCGTCTCCAGGAACACCTTGGGCACGTCGGACATGTTCAGCCCGCCCAGGTCGGTGCGCACGTCCAGGCCCTCGTCGGCCAGGTAGTCGGCGGTGGGGACACCGCTCCCCTCCAGGTACGCGCGGTGGATGTCCTCGCCGAGCAGCCGGGAGGACTCGGTGATGTCGTCGGTGAAGCCCTCGACCTCACCCGGCATGATCACGTGGAACCCGCGACCGGTCTCGGGGCCCCCGTCCGCGTGCAGGGACACGGCCGCGTCGGCCCCCTCCTCGTTGCCGATGCCCGCGCGCTCGTCGATGCACGGTCCGACCCCGCCGTTGTCCTCGCGGGTGAGGACGACCGTGGCGCCGTCGGCCTCCAGCCTCTCCTTGACCAGCACGGACAGCTGCCAGTTGAACTCGTGCTCGGCGTAGCCGCTCGCGGTCTCGGTGCCGACGGTGTCGCAGGCCTTCTCGTTCGGCCCGGCGGGGACCATCGCGTTGATCTCGTCGGGGGCGGCGGCGTTGCCGCCGTTGTGACCGGGGTCGATGACCACGACGCTGTCGCCGAGGGGGCCCCGGCCCGGGGGCGGGCCCTCCTGCTCCCCGCCCTCGGGGGCCTCGCGGTCGTCGCCGTCCTGCGGTCCGGGGAGGGGGAGGGCGGCGGTGGGGTCGCTGCCGGGGGGTGCACCGGGCGACGCCGAGCAGGCGACGGCGGTGAGGAGGAGGACGGAGGCGAGTGACAGGGCGCGGGTGGCGCGGCTCCGGGGCCCTGACGGTGCGGAGACGGGCATGCCCACAACCTAGCCGCTCCGGGGACCCGGGCGTCACCCTCGGACGTCCGGCAGCGGGGCGCGGGGGAGGAGGAGTCCGGGCGCGGGGGAGAACGCGGCTGACGGGAGCGGGCCCCGCCCGGCGGTGTGCCGCCCGTCACCCGGGGTGCCTGCCCACGGGCGCGCCAAAGGCGTTTGCCGGGGGCACGCTTCCTTTGTAAGACGCGACATACGGTGTTCGGTTTACCGGTTCCGAGAAAAACTTCCACGGAGAATTGCGGTGTCGCTCAGAGTGAGGGATTCTTTCCCTGTGATCCTTTCGTGATGGGCTTCGGGAGAATTCCCCCTTTGTGGGGATGTAAGGTCTGGGTTAGGAAATCGGAAGTACTCCACGGCCCGGTTCCCGCGCCCCCTCCGTCCGGCGGTCGCGGCCGCGCCCTCCTGTTTCCGCTGGCAGTGAGCTTTCTGTGTGCTCCCGCCATCCCCCATCCGATCCTGGTTCGCGCCCTGTGTTCCCACGACTCCCCCGCAGTCGGCCGGTGGCGCGCGTATCCAGAGCAGTCCGACCAGTGCGGACTGCGGCCGATCCGAAAAGGATTGACTTGAAGAACACTCGCGTTACCGCGCGCCGCATTCTCCAGGGCGGAGCGGCTTTTGCCGCTCTCGGCGCGCTCAGCATCGCCACGGCTCTCCCCGCCGCGGCGCAGACCGAGTACTACGGCTGGGCCTACGCCTCCGTCGGCAACTGGGAGGGCGTCGCCGTCAGCTACGACGGCACGACCACCAACAGCTACTCCGGTTCCGTCGGCAGCTGGCTGACCTTCTCCGGCACCAGCAGCGCCACGGTCGGCGGTGACGGCGTCACCGCCACGGCCACCGTGGACACCGCCCGCGTCCAGCTCACCGTCTCCGACGTGGAGGAGATCGTCGAGGAGAACCTCGACGAGGAGTCCGAGGTCGAGGAGGAGCCCGAGGAGTCCGAGGCCGAGGAGTCCCCTGCCCCCGAGGGCGAGGAGACCGAGCCCGGTGTCGACGACGGCCAGCCCGAGGACGGCGGTGACGAGGACACCGGCGGCGATGGCGCTGACGGCGGTGAGACCGGCGGTGACGAGAACACCGGTGGCGGTGAGACCGGTGGCGAGACCGACGTCCCGGAGGTGCCGGAGACCAGCCCGGCCCCCGAGACCGACCCCGCAACCGTCTCCGAGCCCGAGACCCTGGTTCTGGACGAGGAGAGCACCGAGCTGGTCAGCGGCTCGGACGAGATCGTCCTCGACGCCACCCTGTCCGGTGTGACCACCACGACCACCCAGAGCTGGGGCGGCGAGGTCTCCCACAGCGACGACGTCGCCGACATCTCCTACCCGGAGGTCGTCACCCTCGACAGCGGTGAGCAGATCACCGTTCTGATCGACATCCAGTCGTACGAGCACGTCGAGGAGTACAGCGACGAGGAGAACGGCGTCACCTGGAACGACGCCTACACCGGCTTCGCGGTGTCCTTCACCGTCGACGGCGCCGAGGCCCCCTTCCACTACGTGAACCTGGCCGAGAGCCTCGCCAGTGTCGGTGTCTTCGAGCAGGGCAACGGCGGTGACGACGGCGACGACAAGCCCGCGCCCACCCACCCCGAGGACAAGACCGAGAAGAAGCCGCAGCCGGAGAAGCTGGAGAACGCCGAGTCCCTGGCCCAGACCGGCAGCCCGATCGCCGGTCTGATCGCGGCCGGTGCCGCGATCGCCGCCGGCGGCGGTCTGGCCGCGTACTTCGCGCGCCGCAGGAAGAACACCGCTGACTCCGCCGCGGAGACCAGCGAAGGCTGAGCACGAGCTCGACGTCGGCTAAGCCGATCCGGCCCCGGGGGACACGTCCCCCGGGGCCGTTCCCTTGTCCGGGCCCCTCTCGCCCGGGACCGCTTCCGCTGCCTCCCGGGGGTGCTCGGAACTTCGCGGCGGCGGCCTCCGTTGACCGGTGGTCGGCGCCCGCGCACGGGCCGATCGGCCCACGGCGAACGGTTTCCGTTTCGTGATCCAGAGGTTAGGCTCGCCGTAGGGCGCCCGCACACACCGCCCGGCACAGAGTCACCTTCCCGGGGCGGGAAGGCCCCGACACGAACCGCCCCGTACACCGCGACCGGCCGTCTCCGGCTGGCCGGGCAACCCTGTCCGCCGTCCGCGGCGGGCACGGGCCGACCCCAGGGTCGGACATCCCCCGCATACAACAGGAGTGTTGTGGTGTCTCCCGCCAAGCTGACCACGCGCCGCCTCGTCCGCGGCGGCGTCCTGTTCGCCGCTCTCGGAGTGCTGGGCGCCGTGCCCGCGCTCCCCGCCTCCGCCGACCAGCTCGTCTGGGGCAACGCACAGGCCTGGGTGGCCGACGGCGACGTGGTCACCGGCTACTCCACCGCCACCGGCTTCGGAGGGGAGACCGAGGGCAGCGCCGCGGCCGAGGACCTCTTCGGGCCGATGGCCCCCTACCTGGAGATCGACGGCGAGAGCCACACCGTGGTCGACGCCGACAGCGCGCGCGCCGCCTCCACCGTGCGGACCGCCTCCTTCCGGATGGAGGTCGCCGACCTCGCCGCCCAGGGGCTGATCGACGTGCCGCCGGAGGTGGACCTGCCCGAGCCCTCCGTGCCGCCCTCCCCCTCACCGGAGGCCGAACCGTCCGCGGAGGGCACCCCCTTCCGGGACGAGCCCTCGCCGGACGGCGGCGACGGCGCGGACAGCACGGGCGGCGACACGGGCGGCGACACCGGTGGCACCGGCGGCGCGGACGACAGGACCCCCTCGGGCGGGGACCCCGCCGACGGGGGGACCGCGAACGAGGGCTCCGGGGACGGCGGGGACACCCCCGCGGACACGGGGGACCAGGACGCGGCCCAGGCGAGCGAGGAGCCCTCCGACGCCCCGCGGCGCGAACCGCAGGACGGTGCCTCCCCCAGTCCCTCCGGTCTTTCCAGTCCCTCCGGCTCCTCCGGCCCCTCCCCGAGCGCGGCCGGGAAGGTGCTCCTTCTGGACGGGGCCGCCGCCGAAACGGTGTCCGCCGACGGCAACGCCGTGGAGTTCACCCTCGCGGACGTGACCGCCACGGCGACCGCCGGGTACGACGGCGTGACCGAGACGACCTTCGCCCACGGCGACCTGACCGCGTTCGGCGTCTCCGCCGGGCCGCTGGGCAAGAACGCCGACGGGACCGCGGTGGAGGAGGTCCTGGAGGTCTTCGACGAGGACGGTGACGTGGCCCTGGAGGTGCCCGTCCGCATCCGCTTCGAGGCCAACGAGACCACCTTCCGGGACCAGGACGAGGACTGGGACGGACGCGGGAGCCGGAGCTGGATGACCGTGTGGGTGCAGGTCGGCGAGGTCGGCCAGGAGAGGGGCTTCGCGGTGGACTTCGCCGACGCGTGGGCGCTCGGGTCCACCTACGCCGCGACCACCCCGCCCTCGCCGGGCGACAAGGGCGACCCCGAGGAGGAGTCGCCGCGGCCGGAGGAGGTCGCCGGGGACGACAACCGCCTGGCGACCACGGGCAGCTCGCTCGCCGCGCTGATCACCGCCGCGGTGGTGGCGGTCGGCGGCGGCGCGGCCGCCACCTTCCTGGCCCGCGACCGGACCACCGCCATGGACGACCGGATCGAGGACTTCTAGCCGGACGCCCTCCGGGGCCCGCCGCCCGGGTGCGGCGCGTGTCCGGTTATCCGCGTGCCCGGCTTCGCCGGGGGCTCGGATACGGTCCCCGGGCGGGGGTCACGTCCGGGGGAGCACACGGCCGCGGCGCCCCTCGGTGTCCGGACACGCGGAAGGCGGGCCTCCTGTGGGAAGACCCGCCCTCGACCTTTGTCAGCCGCTCTCAGCGGCCGGAGCCCGTCCGACCGTTCCCCCCGGAATCGGCGCAGACAGGGGAGATCACTCCGTACGCTGGCTGGGGATTCCGGCCAGCAGGGCGCGGACTTCGGTCTCGCGGTAGCGGCGGTGTCCGCCCAAGGTGCGGATCGAGGTCAGCTTGCCCGCCTTCGCCCAGCGTGTCACGGTCTTGGGGTCCACACGGAACATGGTGGCAACCTCGGCGGGGGTCAACAGGGGCTCCGCCTCGGGCGTGCGAGTTGACATGTGTACGGCCTCTCCTCCTGGATCTGTGTGCCGATCCTTGAGCCTTAATCCTGGCACTTGGCCCGGATGTCCAATATTCCCTCTAGGTCTATATTGGCATCACCCGAGGTGATTGTACGACCACTCCAAGCAACTTTGCACGTGGGAGGCCAAAGAAAGCCGCCCGTGGCCGCGTCACGCTAAGTGATTCTAGCGAC